>WGFU01000019.1 GCA_015492075.1 Gammaproteobacteria bacterium | reverse complement strand
ATTCTCTCGTTACTATTGAGTGAGCATGAGGGTTACCTCTTATTGGTTCTAGTTGAAAGTTCGCACTTCCATCAGAACCGGTAACCCTCACTTTTTCAAGTCAGGTGTCAGATTAAGTCGAAACTACTTCAGATGAAGCCAGTGCAAACCGAGCGGCATAAAATGAACTTCTCATTTAAGACGTGCTACTAACTTGGGGAAAAGGTCAGTCAAATACTATCGTTGTTGGGCGTTGATCCGGGTGTACTGTGCTTGCTTATCCTCGTATCTATTGATCCAGCCGTATAAGCTCTTGATCGCAACCCTAAACCGACTGGCGACCTCTGATACCGAAAGTCCGCAACCTGAACAACGGTCGCAATCTTGAATTCCTCGCTATACTTGCTCCCCTCTCACTTTCGTTTCAATGGCATTGAAACGCCTGAAGATGTCTACTTAATCCGGAACGATTTACTTGCGTTCGCCACTTTTTTTTCGCGCTTTGCGCATGTTTACATTAGGTTCACGAGAATTATGCTAGGCTGTGCGTTTTACATCGAGGACTTACCTATGAACCGCGTTCTATCCGCGTTAACATTGTCGCTTTGTCTTGCGCCAGCACTGGTTCTACAAGCGGCAGATATAGGCTTAAAGACTGAAAAAGACACACTAAGTTACGCCATCGGCTTGATCACAGCGCAGCAATGGAAGCAACAAAATATCACGGTAAATCCGGATGTTATTGCAGTAGCGATTGCAGACGTTCAAGCAGGCACTGAGCCCCGACTTAGCGAAGCAGAAGTGCGCGCAGCGCTGGATAATTTCCGTAACCAACAACAGGAGAAAGCTAAATTGGCCGCTGATGAAAACAAAGCTGAAGGCGTAGAGTTTTTGGCTAAAAACAAAGAAAACGATGGCGTAGTTGAAACCGCTAGCGGTTTACAATACCAAATCATAGAACCGGGCGAAGGCGATAATCCAAAAGCCACCGACTCGGTCACGGTTCATTACCGTGGCACTCTGCTTGATGGCACTGAGTTTGACAGCTCACATAAGCGTGGCCAGCCCGCTACCTTTCCATTAAATGGTGTGATCTCAGGCTGGACCGAGGGTGTACAACTGGTTAAGCCGGGCGGTAAAATCAAGCTTTTTATTCCGTCAAACCTGGCCTATGGCGACCGTGGTGCACCGCCTACAATAAAAGCCGGCGCTACACTTATTTTTGATATTGAGTTAATCAGCATTAACTAGTTGTAGACATTCTATGATGCGCGGCCTCTGCTTAACTAGTATGGTTAAATCGGCACCCGAGGCCGCGCATCTGTTTTATTGCCTCTGTCTGTCGCCATCACGGCAGCCTCGTTGCCATCATTTCAGTGCCCTATTACTCCTTCTTTTAGTGATTCTTTTTTTTCGTTGCAGCCACGCTGATGCGGCCAGCAATGTCGAAACTATTGATCTAAGCCAGCTTGAAGCCACTCGTGTTAGCGCAAAGCTTGTCGGCACCATGGATAATCGCTATGTCAATGAGTCTTCTGCTTTGGCGACGTCGGCGATCCATGACGGCGTATTATGGACGTTGAATGACAGCGGTAACCGCCCTGCCATTTTTCCGGTGACGCTTGATGGTTCGCTGCTCGGCTCATCGACATCAGTTGGTATCTCTATCGAAGGTGCAGAAAACTTCGATTGGGAGGCAATGACAAGTGATCGCAAAGGCACCTTATATATCGCTGATAGCGGCCATAATTTTAACTTTGCACGGACGACGGTTATTTATAAAATAAATGAACCTGTCGACCTTAACCCAGCATCAAGTGTGCCATTGCTGGAAAAAATCCCTTATAGCTATGAAGATCAATCAGGGTTCTTTATGTCACGTAACGAATTTGATGTCGAGGCGATGTTTTATTCTGATCATACGCTGAATTTGCTTACCAAAGGTTGGGGTGACAGCATATCAAAATGGTATCGTTTACAAGAAAGTCAAGAAAGTGAGGAGTTCGGTAACGTCGCGCGATTGGTCGCACATATCAACTTTGGTAAGGCCCTGATTACAGGAGCTGAGGTAGATCAATCAGGTCTGCACTTGGTGGTATTGGCAAAACGTTCGATCTGGTTGTTTACGCGTAATGCCTTGGGACAAAACTGGTTTACCGGAAAAATCACCTATCTACGCACACGAGACATCGGTGTTACCGAAGGTGTTAGTTTTTATGGCAAGCAGCTCTATATTTCAAATGAAGCAGGACAGCTATATAAAGTCTCATTGGAATCGTTTTATCCTGAATAAATCGTATGCAAGACCTCGCCACACAATTTCCGCAATCAGATGCGTTATGCTATCTCAATCACGCAGCAATGGGGCCGTGGCCGCAACGTACAATCGATGAGCTCACTCGCTTTGCCAAGGAAAATCTGGAGTTCGGTGCCAGTCACTATGACAGGTGGCTAAAAGTTGAACGCGGTTTGCGTACTGGCCTGGCGCAACTCATCAACGCACCATCAATCGATGATATCGCTTTATTAAAAAACACCTCTGAAGGGCTTTCGGTTATTGCTTATGGAATTGATTGGCGAGTAGGCGATGAAATTCTATTATTGGATCAGGAGTTCCCTTCCAATCGCATTGTCTGGCAATCATTGCGATCACAAGGCGTTGTTGTGAAAATTATTGATACGCGTTGTGATGATGATGTCGAGACATTATTAATTGACTATTGTACAGAACGCACCAGATTGATAACCGTGAGTTCTGTCCAATATGCGACAGGCTTGCGTGTCGATTTACAACGGCTCAGCCAGCATTGTCGTGATAACAGCATCTTATTTTGCGTCGATGCAATTCAAAGTCTCGGTGTTCTGCCCTTTGACTTGTCTCAAACCCCGGCTGACTTTGTGGTCGCCGATGGTCACAAATGGTTGTTAGGACCGGAAGGAATAGCCCTGTTTTATTGTGCTGAGAAACGCAGAAAAGAGCTGGCACTTAAACAATATGGTTGGCATATGGTCAAAGCGCTAGGTAACTATGACAAGGATGATTGGCAAGTTGCTGACAGTGCACGCCGATTCGAGTGTGGTAGTCCCAACATGCTGGGTATTCATGCCCTCAATGCCAGTATCAGTGTATTACTGGAAGTTGGAATCGACGAAGTTGCGCGCCGCGCAATGGCTAATACACGTTATCTCATTGCCGGACTCAGTGATATCAGTGGAATTAATTTATTGAGTTGTACTGATGAGGGACGGCATGGTGCTATTGTTACATTTTCTTATCCGAATATAGCAAGTGATGCTTTTTACTCAGCACTGCGCAAGGAAGCTATTATCTGTGCACACCGCGGTGGCGGTGTGCGCTTTTCACCGCATTGCTACAACAGCAAACAGCATCTCGACTACGCACTCGATGCGGTGCGCCGCATCACTCAAGCTGCGTGAGTCTGATTCGCCCGCTTAGCGCTATTAAACAGCGTAAAAAAATTATCGCTGCTAATGCGTGCTATTTCCTCAATACTGGTATTACGTAATTGGGCAATGGTGTCGGCAACATATTTAACATAGGCCGGTTGATTGGTTTTTCCGCGCTTGGGCACTGGTGCCAAATAAGGTGAATCGGTCTCGATAAGCAAGCGATCCAGTGGCACTTTTTTTGCGATTTGTTGCAACTCTTTGGCGTTCTTGAACGTGACAATACCCGAGAAAGAGATATAAAAGCCTAGATCCATCGCGGCTTCAGCGGTTTCCCAGTCTTCAACAAAGCAATGCATGACACCACAGGTGTCTTGCGCGTTTTCCTCGCGCAACAGCTTGATTGTGTCAGCCTTGGCATCACGTGTATGGATAATAAGGGGTTTACCTGTCACCTTGGAAGCAGTGATATGGCGTCGAAACCGTTCTTGCTGCCATTCCATGTCTCCTTCACAGCGAAAGTAATCCAGCCCGGTCTCACCGATGGCGATAACCTTGGGGTTGTCAGCCAGCGCTACAAGTTGTTCAATTTCAGGTTCCTGTTCACATTCATGTGTCGGATGAACCCCCACCGAGCCGTAGACTTGGGGATAAGGCTCAATCAGCGATAGCATTGCCGGAAAATTTTCCAGGCTGATCGATACACACAACATCGTATCGACTTGATTTTCGCGCGCGCTATTAAGTAGCTCAGGTAGGTTCCGACCATTTTGGTCAGGATCAATCAGATCCAAGTGACAATGTGAATCAATAAACATCGGCGTTATTATAGCGGTTTACGCTGCCAAGAGTAAGATCGAGTCAAGCGCTTCGCGTGCAAAGGAATTGAACGTTGCTCTACATCGTATGGGTAACGCGGTCGGAATCGAGCGCCCCGGCGAGGTGGTTCTCTATTTTATTACGTACATCAATGCCCTCTTCGGCGTTAAACTGAATACCAATCCCGGTGGTACGGCCGCCCTGTGAACCACTCGGTGTTATCCAACAGACCTTGCCTACAACAGGAATCTTGTCGCTATCGGTCATTAAGGTCAGCAACAAAAATACTTCATCACCGAGCTGGTAATCGACATCCGTTGGTACAAATAGCCCTCCATGAGTGACGAATGGCATATATGCCGCATACAAGGCGCTTTTGTCCTTGATCGAGAGCGATAAAATACGTTGTTTCTTTGCAGCATTCATAATTTAAATCAAAACGTTACGGTGATAATTACACCCAAGATATAAAGATATCTTCGAGTATCAATTGCTCATTAAGCTGCGAGTCTAGTTGCCTGATAGCGGTACTAAGGCCAGCCATTCGTTTGAGCAAGCGGCGCTGCCCTATCTGCTGAGCTAATGCGGTATCTGCGCAGTGTTGGTCAGTAGCGAGACTCCTTACCATTTCCGCTTTCCACTGCCACAGTATATATAGCGCATGTTTCGCGCCCAACTTTAGTAAAGATTCGGCAAGATCGAGCGGGTCTTTGCGACCAGAATATAAGGCGCGTGCACCTTCAAGGATAGTATTGCGCCGACTTTCAAAATCGTTTTCTTTATTCAGCGCTAATGCACGTAGCGGTGCGCCACGAGTCAAGCCAAGATTATGCTGCGCTTGGTCTGACTCCAATCCCTGGCTTTTTAACCAGGATAAAGCGACATCTGCCGCGGGTACGGTGAAGCGTAAGAGTTGACAGCGGCTGCGAACTGTCACTGGCAGCAATGAGGCCTGTTCACTGATTAGGAGCAACAAGGCGCTGGCAGGTGGCTCCTCCAGCGTCTTTAACAAGGCGTTGGCCGCTGCCATTGTCATTCGCTCGGCATGGAATATGACTGCGATCTGGTAACGACCGTATTGGCGCGTTAGTGAAAAGAATGCAGAGGTATCGCGCATCATATCGATACCGATCGACTTGCCGGCTTCACTGACTAGCTGTCGATAGTCGGGATGCGTACCCACCTCAAATAAGTGACAACTCTTACATTGCCCGCAGGCCTCCAGCGATGGTTGTTCACAAAGCAGTAGCTGAGCAAGGTTGCTGGCAAAATTTGCCTTGCCGACACCGGCTGGGCCTTGCAGTAAATAGGCATGAGCGAGGCGTTTTTGTTCAAGACTACTAGAAATCTGAGACCAAAGTGGGTCATGCCAAGGTAAACGCGTACTCACTGTTGGCAGTGCTCTAAAAATACAGTGAGCCGTTGTCGAATACTAAGCTCAACGTCGACCAGTGCCTGGCCTGCATCAATCACCACGGTCCGGGTGGCGTTCGCTTTTGCTCGGGCCAGGTACGTTGCTCGTACACGTTCAAAAAATACAGTGGCTTCAGACTCAAAGCGATCAGCCGCGCCTCTTTTGTGTACGCGCGCCATGCCGGTCGCCACATCGGTATCCAGTAAGAAAGTTAAATCGGGCTGCTGGTTACCGTGCACCCATTCTTCGAGCAAGGCAATCCGTTTGTCATCGATACCGCGACCACCGCCTTGATAGGCATAGGTGGCGTCGGTAAAACGGTCACAAATAACCCACTTTCCGCATTGCAGCGCTGGCATAATAACTTGTGCCAAATGTTGCGCACGAGAGGCAAACATCAGCAACAGCTCACAATCATCACTCATGGCCTGATGTTTATGATCAAGCAATAAACTGCGAATGTCTTCACCCAGATCGGTACCGCCGGGTTCACGTGTCACGACGTATTCGATATTATTCTCATCGAGAACGCGACGAATAGTCGCAATATTAGTGCTCTTACCTACTCCTTCGATGCCTTCAACGGTAATGAATTTTCCAGTCGTATGGCTCATTTTTAACGCTTTCCACCTAACTGATATTTTCTTACCGCAGCATTATGTTGTTGCAGTGTTTCAGAAAACTGGTGCGTACCATCGCCCTTGGCAACGAAATAAATGGATTTTCCACTATCTGGGTGTAATGCCGCATGGATTGATTTCACACTTGGCATGGCAATAGGTGTAGGTGGCAACCCCTTATGAACGTAGGTATTGTAGGGTGTGTCGTGACGCAGATCCTTACGCCGAATATTGCCATCAAATTTCTTGCCCAAGCCATAGATAACCGTGGGATCGGTTTGCAGGCGCATACCACGTTGCAAACGGCGTATGAAAACCCCCGACACTTGCGCCCTCTCAGCATCGACATTGGTTTCTCGTTCGATAATCGAGGCCAAAATTAAGGCCTCATATGCTGTTTTTAGGGGGGTATCCTTGGCGCGCTGAGCCCACTCTTGCGCCAAAATCGATTGCATTTGCCGATAGCTGCGCTTCAGGAATTCCAGATCGGTTGTGCCATGTGTGAAATGATAGGTATCAGGATAGAAGCGGCCCTCAGGATGTTGTCCAGCCAAACCCAATCTATCCATAATCTCTGCAACAGAATAGTCATTGAGCGTATGGGTCAGATTTTGATTGTCGTTGACCGCTCGCATGACTTCATCAAAAGTCCATCCCTCGATCAAAGTCAAAGAATGCTGGATAACATCGCCGGAAACCAGCAAGTCCAACAACTCTTCGGGAGTGATCATGGCGGGTATTTGATATTCGCCGACTTTGATCTTGCCGGCCACCTGTTTCCATTTTGCCAAGCCAATAAGGTAATAGGGCTTGGTCAAAATACCCCGCACTTTGAGTGAATTGGCAATACTGTGCACGCTATCATTAGGCTTAATGATGTAACGAACGCCGCTACCAAACTCCAATGGCGTAGCCAGGAAATGGCGTACATCCAGTGCAAAACCCACCAACACCAAACCGCCTATCAGCAGCAATACGCTCGATATACGATATAAGGTCTTTGGCATCAGATTACTATTCCACTGCGGGTTTGTTTATTCTCTATAAGCTGCATTATTCTTGTTGTCATCTCACCCGGCACGGGCCAAGTAAACTCCTCGAATTGCTGTACAGGCCAAATACCGATCACACTGTTGGTGACGAATACCTCGTCGGCATGTCTAATGTCATCCAAAGACAGTTTCGATACTTGAGTTTTGATAGCATGACTTCGTGCCACATTCATGATACATCGGCGCATGATGCCATCGACACCGGCATAGCTTAGATCTGGCGTCATCAGTACCTCGTCTTTTACCATGAAAACATTTGTCATGGTCCCTTCGATCACATGATTATTATGATCAAGCATTAAACCTTCCTGAATACCGTCTTCGGCCTGCCATTCAGCTTGTGCCAGCACTTGTTCCAGGCGATTCAGATGTTTTAGTCCCGCCAGTACACTATTTGCCAGCCGCATATCACAACAGCGAAGGTGGATACCATTTTTACTATAGTTTTGAGGGGAATGCAGCCACTCGTGAACACTGATTATACGGTTTGGTTCAGCATTCTGCACTGGCCGATAGCCACGCTTGCCAACACCGCGTGTGAGCGTAATTCTGAGCGTAACATTCTGCTTCACAGTGCCCAACAATTTTGCCACTTCGTTTTGTAGCAGTGTTACACCGGGAAATTTAAAGCGCAATACTTCGCATGCGGAATGCAGTCGCTGCATATGTTCATGCCATAAGAAAATGCGGCGCTCGCGCACGGCGATCGTTTCAAATACACCATCGCCATAGAGCAAGCCGCGATCAAGGATACTGATCTGGCCACTGGCTTTACCATTAACGAGAGACTGTGCTGTCATAGGCCTATCAGGATTGCAATGCGAGCAATAACCCCTTGGCTTTGCTGCGTGTTTCATCGACTTCGCGCTCTGCGACAGAATCCGCGACAATACCGCCACCAGCGCGAAATTTTACCGTCTTACCATCACTGACGAGGCTGCGGATGAGAATATTCAGATCCATATCACCATTATCATTAATATAGCCAACAGAGCCAGTATATGCCCCCCTCGCTTCACCCTCTAACTCGTGAATGATCTCCATGCAGCGCACCTTGGGACAACCTGTAATCGTACCGCCAGGAAATACGGCACGAATTACTTCACCAGGCATCGTACCATCACGTAATTGACCACGAATATTCGAGACAATGTGGTGAACATGGGCATAGCTTTCACGAACCATGAGCGCATCAACTTCAATGCTTCCGGGTTGGCAGACGCGGCCAAGATCATTGCGCTCTAAATCAATCAGCATAATATGTTCGGCACGCTCTTTCACATTATCCATCAGCTCTGTAGCAAGCTGTTGATCCTCGTGATTATTTTGCGCTCGCGGGCGCGTACCGGCAATCGGTCGCGTTTGTACACACATGCCTTCAGTGTGCACCAAGCGCTCGGGCGATGAACTGATAATGGTTTTATTGCTGTAGCGAACTAAAGCCGAAAATGGTGCGGGATTAGACTTACGTAATCGTTGATATAAAGAGGCAGACGTAAACGGTTCACACGCTTGTGCCTCCCAGCCACGCGATAAATTCACCTGAAAAATGTCGCCTTCATAAATATAGCGCTTAATACGTTCGACGCCGCTTATAAAACGTTGCGCGTCTTCTTCCTCTATGTGGCGGAAGGAGAGTAGCGAATCGTTGACAGAGTTATCGGCCTCTAAATCGTCAGTCAACTCATCTAACTTGCTTTTATCATTTGATACTAGGTACAAACATGACTGTGCGTGGTCGCGAATCAACGCCGTCGTGATGCGTGTGGCGAATGCCACCGGTAGAACCGGATCATGATAGCTTTGTATGCTGGGTTCAATATGGGCTGCCAGTTCATAGCCTAAGTAGACAAACCAGCCACCATGGAAAGGCAGTGTCACCTCTGGCTTTATCGTGGAGCGGTTTTTTTGCCATTGTTGATCCAATACAACAAGAAAATCATCACTGGCCAATGGATCGTTATTGAGCGTCATCAAACCGGTGCGCTCAAGTACGAGCCAGTCTTCAGGTGCGCAGAACAGTATATCGAATTGTGATTGAGCCGTACCGTGAGCTACACTTTCGAGCAAAAACGGATACTTCTCTGGTTGATGCTGGTGAAGCGCTAGCAGGTCGTCATAACGATCCAGACGACGAATAAAAGGAGTGTTGGTCGTAGGCTTACTAATTTTTGGTCAGACTGCGGTTTATGATACACGACTCATGATGAGTGTCGCGTTGGTGCCGCCAAAACCAAAAGAGTTAGACAGCGCAATATCTATTTTCATCTCACGCGCAGTATGCGGCACATAATCGAGATCGCAATCCGGGTCGGGTGTTTCGAGATTAATCGTTGGTGGAGCAATCTGGTCACGGATAGACAGCACCGAGAAAATGGCTTCGACACCGCCTGTGGCACCGAGCAAGTGCCCCGTCATAGACTTGGTGGAGCTGATGGCAAGCGATTTAGCATGATCTCCAAAGCTGCGTTTGATTGCTTGGGTTTCAGCCTTGTCGCCGGCTGGCGTTGATGTGCCATGGGCGTTGATATAGTCGACCTCTTCAGCGTTGATAGCGGCGTCGGCAATCGCCAAATCCATGCACCTGCTTGCGCCTTCGCCACCTGGTGAGGGTTGCGTCATATGATAGGCATCAGCGTTGAGCCCGTAGCCTATCACTTCAGCGTAGATATTAGCGCCGCGTGCTTTTGCGTGTTCGTATGACTCAAGCACCATGACACCGGCACCATCACCTAAAACAAAGCCATCACGATCTTTATCCCAGGGGCGACTGGCACCTGACGGATCATCGTTACGGGTAGATAAGGCGCGCGCCGAGGCAAAACCTCCCAGACCACAGGGTGATGTCGCCATTTCAGCACCACCGGCAACCATAACATCGGCATCGCCATAGCGAATGAAACGAGCGGCTTCACCAATATTGTGTGTCCCTGTCGTGCAGGCACTGACAACAGCAATATTGGGGCCTTTAAAGCCGTACTTGATGGACAAATGGCCTGAGATCATATTAATGATCGTACTGGGGACAAAAAATGGCGAAATTTTACGCGGCCCGCCCTTCAAGAAGCCATCATAACCGCTTTCGATCCCAGGTAAGCCACCAATACCGGAGCCGATAGCGACTCCGATACGCGGTGCATTAGCCTCGGTCACTTCCAAACCCGAATCTTCAATAGCCTGAATACCTGCCGCCATGCCGTAATGAATAAATAAATCCATTTTTCTGGCATCTTTGCTCGATATGTATTCGGTGACATCAAAATTTTTGATGGAACCGCCGATTCTGGCCGCAAAATTCGAGGTATCGAAAGACGTAATGGTATCGATGCCGCTCTGACCCGCCAGAACGTTCTTCCAGCTGTCGGCAACATTAAGCCCAACTGGGCTAATCATGCCCATGCCGGTAACTACAACGCGTCGTCTATCTGTATCAGCCATCGATAATTATATGGTTTGGTGTGTTCTGTGCGCTGAAATAAATAAGCATAGCCACTACCTGAAACCAAGTTGCGACTACGCTATGTATTATCCCACTTAGGCAGATTGACTATTGATGTAGTCAATAGCTTGCTGAACGGTAGTGATTTTCTCCGCTTCCTCGTCGGGAATCTCGCATTCAAACTCTTCTTCAAGAGCCATTACCAACTCTACGGTGTCAAGAGAGTCTGCACCGAGGTCATCGACGAACGAAGAGGAAGCATTCACTTCTTCTTCTTTTACACCAAGTTGCTCAACAACAATCTTCTTGACCTGTTCTTCAACGCTCATTGCCTTGGAATCCTCCTAGAGTATGCGGATCTAGCCGCGCGCCTATTGTATCGTCACCCAGAAAAGTTGCAACCACAGATCACAATTACTTTTCGTTATGCGCAATACAATATATGAATATCAATATGTTACAAAATATATCTATGGTTATTTATAGATAAGCCCGAGTCCTTAAGCCATATGCATACCACCATTGACATTCAGTGTTTCACCCGTAATGTAGCTGGCGCCATCCGATGCCAAAAAACAGACCGCAGCGGCGATGTCTTGCGGCTGCCCCAAACGTCCTGCCGCGATCTGCTGTCTTAGACCTTGTTTTTGCTCATCACTCAGTACTTCGGTCATATCGGTTTCGATAAAGCCTGGCGCCACACAATTCACTGTGATATTGCGCGAGCCCACTTCGCGCGCCAGCGAGCGGGTAAAACCACCCATGCCGGCCTTGGCGGCGGCGTAATTGGTCTGACCGGCATTGCCGGTTAAGCCAACAACTGAGGCAATATTAATAATGCGTCCTTTACGAGCCTTGGTCATTGGCCGGATACAGGCCTTGCACAAGCGGTATAAAGAGTTGAGGTTGGTGTCTATGACATCGAACCATTCGTCTTCTTTCATACGCAAAAACAAATTGTCGCGTGTAATACCAGCGTTATTTACCAATATACTCGGCGCGGAAAATTTTGCTGTAATCGTTGCCATCATTTGCTCGACAGAAGCCTGGTCGCAGACATCAAGGCGCACACCGGTACCGGTTTTACCCGCTTTGGCAAGCGTATCGCTGATTTTTTGCGCGCCCGCATCCGAGGTTGCCGTACCAATCACGGTGGCACCTTGATCTGCCAGGGTCTGCAATATCGACTTGCCCAGACCA
This sequence comes from Gammaproteobacteria bacterium, assembly GCA_015492075.1. Taxonomy (GTDB): domain Bacteria; phylum Pseudomonadota; class Gammaproteobacteria. The sequence goes on along the minus strand of WGFU01000019.1, from coordinate 93,691 downwards.
CGACTGGCGCCCGTTACCAGCGCTACTTCATTTTCCATATTCATTGCAGTGTCTCTATCTCTAATTGTTTAAGCCGTAGCCACGAAATCCGTCGTCGCATTAAGGTTGCGCGTGGCTAATGAACGATCTATGCGTTTGATCAGGCCCGTCAGTACCTTGCCCGGGCCACATTCAATAATTTCATCTGCGGCATAGGTTTTAATCCGGTTTACACAATCGACCCAGCGCACCGGAGCGTACAACTGTTCGGTCAGAGCCTGACGAATGGCACCAGGCTCGGAATGCGCTTGCGCATCAACATTATGTATAACCGGGATACTTGGCGCAGTGATCTCAATCTTTTTTAGTGCTTCGGCTAGCTGCGCGGCGGCCGGCTGCATAAGCAGGCAATGCGAAGGCACGCTCACTGGCAATACGATGGCGCGCTTGGCGCCGCGCGCTTTGGCCATGTCAGTGGCTCGGTTCACCGCGTTGACGGTACCGGCAACAACGACCTGCCCCGGTGAATTAAAGTTTGCGGCAGACAATATTTCGCCTTCGGCAGCGGTATGACACACATCGTTAACGATATCGTCGTCCAGACCCAGAATGGCTGCCATAGCACCTTCACACGTGGCGACGGCTTCTTGCATAAAGCGTCCTCTATCACGCACCAGTGTCACAGCGTCCTTAAACGACAAGGCATTAGCGCAGACCAGTGCCGAATATTCTCCCAAGCTGTGTCCACTCATGGCTCGCGGCGCGGCAAAACCTTTATCCATCCATACTCGGTAACAGGCCACAGAGGCCACCAATATTGCTGGCTGCGTCACTTCAGTGCGGTTGAGTTCCTCTGCCGGGCCGTTTTTAACAAGCTGCCACAGATCATAACCCAATAATGACGATGCCTCGTCAAACGTGGTAGCAACCAGCGCTTCTTGCTCGTTAAGCTCAGCCAACATAGCAACGGACTGGGAGCCCTGACCAGGGAAAACAAATGAATATGGCATAGCTAGACGATTCTTCTAAATTAGTAAGTGAGCAAGGTTGAACCCCAGGTGAAGCCACCACCAAAGGCTTCAAGGAAAAGGGTATGTCCGCGTTGGATGCGGCCATCACGCACGGCAGTATCAAGGGCCAGCGGTACCGAGGCGGCAGAGGTGTTGCCGTGATCTTGCACCGTGACCACAACGCGTTCGCTAGGCAGGCTTAATTTTTTACCTATGGCATTGATGATACGGATATTGGCTTGGTGTGGAACCAACCAATCGATATCTGCTTGTGTCATACCGGCGGCTTCCAAGGTTTCATCGACCATACGCCCCAGTGTATTGACAGCCACTTTGAACACTTCACGTCCCTGCATTTGGATATAGGCTTCGCTTTGCCTGACTGCTTCGTAATCAGTCGATATGCCCTTGGGCACAGTGAGTAAAGGCTCATACTGACCATCAGCATGTAAATGAGTGGATATAATTCCGGGCTGATCACTGGCGCTGAGCACCACGGCGCCGGCTCCATCACCGAATAATACGCAGGTTGTTTTGTCAGTCCAATCGACGATGCGCGATAAGGTCTCGGCACCGACCACCAATGCATTTTTCGCCGCACCGGTTTTAACAAATTTGTCGGCGATCGAAATCGCGTAAACAAAGCCAGAGCACACCGCTTGTATATCAAACGCAGCGGGGCCATGAATACCTAGACGTTTCTGCAACAGGCAAGCCGTACTTGGAAATACCTGGTCAGGGGTGGTGGTAGCGAAAACGATAAAATCAATGTCATCTGCTTTCAATCCCGCTGCTTCGATGGCAGCACGTGAGGCCTTCTCTGCCAGGTCACATGTGGTTTCACCTTCACCGGCAATATGACGTTTTCTAATGCCGGTACGCTCGGTAATCCATTCATCAGTCGTATCCACCATACGTTCCAGATCGGCATTGGTATAGACTTTTTCCGGCAAAAAACTACCCGTGCCCGTAATGCGTGAGTAAATCATCCAGTGCGCCGCTCAATTAAAATACTTTCCAACTCTGTAGCCAACTTTTCAGACACATTTTTTTCTACTTCAATCATCGCTTCTCGTATCGCATGCTTAAAGGCAAAGGCGTCAGCACTACCATGACTTTTAATAACGATACCTCGCAAGCCCAATAGGCTGGCGCCATTATATCGGCGTGGATCCATACGGTCACGAAACTGTTTAAGAACACTGCTGGCAAACAAGGCAGCGATACGTGTCAAAATATTTTTGTTAAAGGATTTTTTAAGAAAGTGGCTAATCATTTTTGCCACCCCTTCGCTACTTTTTAACGCAACGTTGCCGGCGAAACCATCACATACCACTACATTAACTTTGCCTTGGTAGATATCGTCACCTTCGACAAAACCATAATAATTCAAATGACTGCTTTGCAGTAATTTCGCAGCCTGCTTCACTTGCTCATTGCCTTTTATGGCTTCTTCACCAATGTTTAGCAAACCAACGGTTGGTGAAGCAATCTCATCCACTGCGGCGACCAATACAGAGCCCATGACTGCGAACTGAAAGAGGTGCTCGGCGCTGGTATCCACGTTGGCGCCCAGGTCCAGCATGTGAGTATGGGTATCCATGGTAGGCAGGGTTGTGCAAATCGCTGGCCTGTCTATACCAGGTAGGGTTTTCAAGACATAACGTGCTGTAGCCATCAATGCGCCTGTATTTCCGGCACTGACGCAGGCATCGGCAACGCCTTCTTTGACCAGGTTGATAGCAATACGCATGGAGGAATCTTTTTTCCCGCGTAAGGCAAGTGCCGGTGATTCAGCCATTCCTACAATTTGAGACGCGTGTTGAACTGACAGCCGTCCGCCAACGCTCATTTGCTGCTGGCGCAGAGCATCAACGATGACATCTTGCTGGCCAACGAGAATGATTTTTACCTTGGAGGTTTCTTTGAGCAGCTGACAAGCTGCTGTCACAGTAGTGGCAACGCCATGGTCACCGCCCATGGCGTCAAGTGCGATTGTGCTCACTCAGCTATCGCTATTCTACTGAAAGAGTCGTTTGAGCGCTTGCTATTCGCCCGCAACGTCAATAACTTTTTTACCGCGATAGTAGCCACTTGCGCTGATGTGGTGACGACGGTGTGTTTCACCCGTCGTTGGCTCAATGGACACCGCCGCAGTGGTTAATGAATCGTGCGAACGACGCATACCACGTCTTGAAGGGGTCACTTTACTCTTTTGTACGGCCATTGTTTTCTCTCCTAAAAAACTCTATCTAAAAACAAACAAATCAGTCTTTGCCCTTCATCTGTCCCAGGACAGAAAACGGGTTTACACGTTCTTCAAACTCCGCCTCGTTACTGGCTTGCTTGGTCATCGCTGTTGTGCAATGGCTATGTTTAACCACTATTGGTAACGATAGCAATAATTCATCTTCTATGACCGGTAGTAACGAGAGTTTCTCGTCTTGCATCAACACCGGCTCAAACTCGGCGGGTATTGTCACCACATCTGCTTCATCACTAACTACCATCATCTGGCGTTGAACATCGAGCGTATAAGATACTTCGCCCAAACAGCGTTGACACTGAGCAAGCAGTGTTGCTCTAGCCACTAATTGAAACTGAACACGTCCGCCCGCGCCACGACTAAACTGAACATCGATATCAACATCAGTGTCATTTTGGTACGACGCGCCCTCAGGGTTCAAGGCCGCGACAAGTCGTTTCAGTTTTACTAATGCAATGCTACCCCGCATGTGCCGCGCGCGTCGCGCTTGCAGATACGGATCCACATCGACTTCAAAGGCTGCTGGCATAAATGTTTTATCTTATAAAACAATGCGTTTCGTGTCAAAATGTCATTTTATCACGGATATCCTCAAGACGGTTCTTCCATGAACAATATTCCTTTGGTACTCGCCTCATCATCGCCATATCGACGTCAATTGCTGTCACGGCTGCGTCAGCCTTTTGACTGGGTCGCGCCCAATTGCGACGAAAGCGCGCTGGAAGGCGAATTAGCCATAGATTTAGCCGCCAGATTGGCTTTGCTTAAGGCCAAAACAGTGGCTGAAACACGCCAAGATGCCCTGATTATCGGCTCAGACCAAGTGCTTGAGGCCAATGGCACATTGCTCGGCAAGCCGGGCAAACACACTGCAGCGGTTCACCAGTTACGCCAATTGTCGGGCAAAATAGTCTTGTTCCACACCTCGATATGCCTTCTGAACGCCGTTACTGGTCACAGCCAGCAGTCTGTAGAATCAGTCACTGTGCGCTTCAGACCCTTGTCTGATGTAACCATTGAGGCCTATCTAAGCGCAGAACAGCCCTATGACTGCGCTGGCGCCTTCAAATCTGAGGGGCTTGGTAGTATTTTGCTGGAAAGCGTTCAGTCGCAAGACCCCACTGCGCTAATTGGCCTGCCGCTCATTCGGCTAAGCCAGTTTCTCGAACAAGAAGGCGTCCGACTTATCTAGCTTCTATTGCAATTTTGGCGCAAAGGCTGAAACCAGAGTATTACCAATACTGGTGCCTAAGCGACCAAATAGTTTCTCAAGATACGGATCTTGCTGGGTAAAATCGATGACTTTGTCGACGTCTAATATCTCGCGGGCAACATAGCTGCTACTGCCAAGACCATCGACCAAGCCCAGTTCAATACTCTGCTCACCGGTCCAGAGTAAACCGCTAAATAATTTTGGATCATCTTTCAAGCGATCGCCACGGCCTTGCTTGACGACGCTGACAAATTGCTTATGCATGGTAGCAAGCAAGGTGCGTACATGCTCGACTTCGTCTTGCTTCAAAGGCGAAAATGGATCAAGGAAGCCCTTGTTCTCACCCGCTGTGAGCAAGCGCCGTTCCACACCGAGATCTTCCATGGCTTGGACAAAGCCAAAGCCGTTCATAATGACGCCAATTGAACCCACCAGTGTTGCTTTATCAGCGTAGATTTCGTCGGCATTAGCAGCGATATAATAACCACCCGAAGCACAGATATCCGACAGCACTGCATAAACCGGAATATCAGGATGAAGAGCACGCAAGCGATTGATTTCGTCGGCAATATAGCCAGCCTGCACCGGGCTGCCACCAGGGCTGTTAATGCGCAAAATCACACCGGCAGTCTGCTTGTTTTTAAATGCTTTGCGCAAACCCGTTACAACAGTGTCGGCGTTTGCCTCGGTGCCAGCACTGATAACACCGTTGATTTCGATCAACGCTGCGTGTTTGCCCGTCGAAATAAGGTCGGTATCGACACCACCATTATTCTTGCCTAGCACCATCCACAGCAATATAAACAAATAAGCAAACATCAATATCTTAAAAAAGATGCTCCAACGTCGACCGCGGCGCTGCTCTTGAATACCCGCCAGTGCCACTTTTTCAAGCACGTCACGCTCCCATCCGGGTTGTGTATTGCCAGGGCTGGGCTGCGTTGTCGGCTCAGCAGAGCCAATCCAGCTGTCACGGTTGTCTGTCATAATTTACACCTTGAGTTAGTGTTAGCAAAAGCTTGGGTTGAAAGCTTATCAAACCAGTTATGAAGCTGCTCTATCGAGTCAACACACTCTACGGCTTGGTTCTCTAAAAGTCGTTCGCGTGTATGTACGCCATAGCTGACGCCAACGGCGTCAACCCCGGCGTTGCTCGCCATCACCATATCAAATTCGGTATCGCCGACCATTAAGGTTTGCTCAGCAGGAACATTAAGTTCTTGCATCAGCTCGTTCAACATCTTTGGATGCGGTTTTGATTCAGTTTCGTCAGCACAGCGCGTTGCATCGAACAAATGATGACAATCGATATCGCCAAAAACGCGATCGAGACCGCGCCGTGCTTTACCTGTTGCCACACCGAGCAAATACCCCTGCGCTTTAAGTGATTCCAGCATCGGCATCGCGTAGGGAAACATGGGCATGGGTATTTCACTGGCATCAACAAAATGATGGCGATAACGATCGCTGATATTTTCCAGTATCGATTCGTCATCATTGGGTGCCAACAACTTAATGGCCTTGCCGAGACTGAGGCCGATGATTTCTTCTACGTCCTTACTCGCTGGCGAACGCAAACCAGTATCAACAAAGGCGCGTTGCATTGATGTAACAATACGAGCAATCGAGTCCATAAGCGTGCCGTCCCAGTCAAAGACAATAAGGCGGTACTCGGCATTCATTTTAATTTTCAAGTCGTTTTAATAATAATTTAAGTGGTGCAGGCAACGGTGCGCGAATATGAATTTTTTCATTGGTAAACGGGTGCAACAAGTGCAGTTCAAAAGCATGCAAAAATAATCTTTTCAAACCCATCTGTTTAAGCTCTGCATCAAATTCAGCGTCACCATATTTATTATCACCCGCCAGAGGAAAACCATGGTGTGCGGCGTGAACACGAATTTGATGTGTGCGCCCAGTTATCACATCGACCTGCATCAAAGTCGCTTTAACAAAGCGTTGGCGAGGCTCAAACAGAGTGATCGCTGCTTTACCGTCGTCAGCGACGCGGACTAAGCGTTCGCCGGATTTCAGCATATTCTTGCGTAAGGGATAAGTAATACGTTTATCTGCGACAGGCCAGTCCCCCTTCACCAGGGCCAAATAACGTTTTTTAATGCATGTGCCACGTAGTTGTTCATGCAAGGCGCGTAAAGCGCTACGCCGCTTCGCCAACATTAAGCAGCCCGAGGTATCACGATCAAGACGATGCACCAGTTCAAGATAATGTCGTTTTGTGGCGCTGGCGCGCAGTGCCTCGATGACACCCCAACTCAGGCCACTGCCACCGTGTACGGCAATACCACTGGGTTTGTTGAGAATAAGCAGCCGCTCATCCTCATAGAGAACGGATGCCTCCAACTCGTTAATCAGGCGCATGGGTACGTTTGGTTCGGTTCGCTCGGCAACTCGAACTGGTGGAATCCGAATGCAGTCGCCCGTCAATATACGATAACTTGCCTTGACACGACCTTTATTTACCCGCACCTCACCCTTGCGCATCATGCTATAGATGCGGCTACGCGGGACGCCTTTAAGCTGAGCGAGCAAAAAATTATCAATGCGCTGCCCCGCATATTCATCCTCAACCGTTACCCAGCGCACCAGCTTGGTGCGTTTTTCTTCTAAATTTGACATTTTTTCAATAATAACAGTAACTAATGACGTTGATGCAACTGATAAAGGTTGTTATATTACGCGCTGAGTAAGTAGTTCCGGGGCGATATGCCCTCTCATCAGATTTTAATGAATGTTTGTTTGGCCGGTTGGCAGAATAAAAAGTTCGTCAAAGGCAGCAACTAACCGCACCTGGCCCCTTAAAACTGCCAGTCTATAACAATCGGTTGGCAAGAAAAGCGCCGCTGCTTCGCCAAGACGACCCAACAAACATCAAGGGTTTTATTCGCTTAACCCGTTACAGAGCGAGACATAAAAATTTAGGCACAACGCGAAGACAGGAAGTCTACACCAAAGTGAGCAGGTGAATGGAAGAGATCACCTCCCATCGGTGTTAACGCAATGTTTGCAGTAGTAAACCACTGCGCGTTGTGCCGCTGAGACAATACAATGAAAAGAATGTTAATCAACGCAACTCAAGCTGAAGAGTTGCGTGTAGCCGTTGTTGATGGCCAGCACTTGTGTGATCTGGATATCGACGCCCCCCACCGCCAGCGACAAAAATCCAATATTTATAAGGGCAAGATTACACGGATCGAGCCTAGCCTGGAGGCCGCCTTTGTTGATTACGGCTCGCAACGGCATGGTTTCCTGCCCTTTCGGGAGATATCACCCAGTTACTATAAGACCACCGATGGTGGACAAACACCGAAATCGCCGTCAATAAAGGACGTGTTGAAAGAAGGTCAGGAAGTGATTGTCCAGATCGACAAAGAAGAACGTGGCAACAAAGGCGCGGCTCTGACCACCATGATAAGTCTTGCTGGCCGCTATCTGGTGTTGATGCCAAACAACCCTCGTGGCGGCGGCATCTCGCGCCGTGCCAGCCAGGCTGAACGCGACCAGTTACGCGAAACACTCGACCAACTCGATGTCCCAGACAATATGGGTATTATTGTCCGTACGGCCGGTACCGGTAAAGATGTCGAAGACCTCAAATGGGATCTCGACTATCTGGTGCAACTATGGCAGGCCATTGAAACAGCCATCGCCGAAAAGCCGGCACCTTTCCTGGTTTATCAAGAGAGCAATATTATTATTCGGGCGCTGCGCGACAGCATGTCGCGCGATATCGGGGAAATACTAATAGACGATAGCAAAGTCTATTCTCAGGCGCATGACTTCGTGCAAATGGTGATGCCGCAGCACCTGCCTAAAATCAAACACTATCAGGAAAGCGTACCGCTATTTACACGTTTTCAGATAGAAACACAGATTGAAACTGCCTATCAGCGCGCAGTAGGCCTGCCGTCGGGCGGTGTACTAGTGATAGATCACACCGAAGCGCTTTTATCGATCGATATCAACTCCGCCAAAGCGACAAAAGGCAGCGATATCGAAGAAACCGCCCTCAATACCAACCTTGAGGCGGCAGACGAGATAGCGCGTCAGCTACGTTTGCGCGACCTTGGCGGGTTGATCGTTATCGATTTCATTGATATGACACCGGCGCGCAACCAGCGTGAAGTCGAGAATCGTATCAAGGCGGCGCTAAAAATAGATCGCGCCCGTGTTCAGGTTGGGCGAATATCGCGTTTTGGTTTGCTTGAAATGTCACGCCAACGGCTGCGTCCTTCGCTTGGCGAATCAAGCCAGATTATTTGTCCACGCTGCTCAGGCCAAGGCTCCATTCGCAATGTCCGTTCCTTAGGCCTTGCAGTATTACGTATGGTTGAAGAACATTCAGCGAAAGAAAACACTGCTCGCGTCATCGTAAAGCTTCCTGTTGATGTCGCCACCTTCTTGCTCAACGAAAAACGCAGCGCGATTATCACCATTGAGCAACAAGCAAATATCGATGTGCTGATCGTGCCTAACCCTGTATTAGAAACCCCTCATTACGAGATTGAACGTGTGCGTCAGGATGGCGACTCTGAAAAGACTTCGGATGTGGCCAGTTTCGATATGGTTGATACGCCTGAGGCTGCAGCCCCAGAAACTTGGAGCAAGCCAATCAGTCACGAAGAGCCTGCGGTAAAGGGTATCCATCCTACAACACCTGCGCCCAGCACTAGCTCTACTACAGCCAGCAGTAATGGCGGTGGTTTTATTAAGCGTTTTCTTGGTGGTGTCTTTGGTGCTCCAACACCTAGCATTACAACGAGCAAGACTGATAGCACTACTCGTGCGACGACGGCTAAAAAAGTACGTACCGAAGAAAAAACGCCGGTAGAAGAGGATCGTAGCACTTCATCACGCCGTCCCAGCCCCGCTAAGAAACGCAGTACGCGAGGTCGTCGTGGTGGTCAGGCAAACCGTGGCCAACGAACGTCCCGCAAAACAACGGACGCGGATAGCAAAGAGATTGATACCAAGGGTAACAAACCAAATAAAGAAGCCTCCAACGAGATAAAGCGTCAACAAGGCACTAGCGCCAGCCCCCAGAGCGAAGCCTCTTCATCGGCGGAAGATAATGGCGATAATAAGCCGCAGCGGCGTAGCACACGTGGCCGTCGTGGCGGCCGCAGGCGCAGACGTGATACAACGACGACTGGCAGCATCAGCACCGAGTCTGCTAATAATGCCGACACAGCTAAGGTACAATCTGACAACCCTGCACGCACAGCCGCTTCGGCAACTGCAAGGTCGAAACCGGCATCTGACCAACCGGCAAGCGCTGGTGTGGCTCCTGCCCAGCCTGTTGCTCAAGCTAAAGAACAAACACCGAAGTCGGCTTCGGCACCTAAACCCGCAAAAAGCGAGACTGCACTGTCAGAAAAGACAAACGGCGAAAGCTAGCTTCAGACTATAAGTGGGTTTGTTTAATATGTTTAAGTAAACCTACCGAAGCGGCTTCGACCAAATCGAGCACTTGCTCAAAACCGTTGTCGCCACCGTAATAAGGATCCGGCACTTCGCGAACGTCTAGATACCCAGCATAGTCAAGAAACAGTTCAAGCTTTTTTTGGTGTTCCGTCGGGCAGATGGCCTCCAATAAGCTGTAATTATCACTATCCATCACCAGCACATAATCAAACCGCTCAAAGTCGTTTGGTCGCACCTTACGCGCATGCTGCTGGCTTAAGTCGACACCACGCCGTAACGCCGCACTCGTCGCACGGTGATCTGGGGCTTTACCCACGTGATAGCCATGTGTGCCCGCCGAATCAACATCGATTTCGTCAACAAGGCCTTCTTTTTCGAGTAGAGACTCGAACATCCCTTGAGCGGTAGGCGAGCGGCATATATTGCCCATACAAACAAATAGTACCCGAACCATCAATATGTCTCCGAATTGTTTTGATTCATTGCCCTCATGTTTTTATACTAGCACGCATGACGACAAATACATTGGCAATCGATATTGACAAAATCCGTGATCTTATCGGTCGCCATGTGGTTTATAAGGGCACCGAATATGTCATCGTTGAGGTGTTAGACCAAGCCCCTGCTCTCGTACTTGAGGCACGTGACACCGTCATTCAGGCCGATCAACATGGTGAGGCACATCGCCGTGTGCCTAACACCGAAACCGTTCCTGTTCTCAATTCACATGGTAACGGGTATTCGCTGGCTTATCTTAATATCCATTTTCTTGACGAATAAGACTGATACGCTTACTGACTTAGTATGCCAATAACCTTGGCCAGATCTGCTTCAGTATCTACACCAAAGCCGGGGTCGCAGGGTGCGTCAAAAACAAAGATTTTCTTTCCATGCTCCAGTACCCGCAGTTGTTCCAATAGCTCAAGCGCTTCTAACTTTCCCGGTGACCAGGTCACGAACTGCTTGATAAAGCTCGCTCGATAAGCATAAAGACCAATATGCCGTCGGTAGCCATGTTCTACCGTCGCCACTGATGCCTTGTCGCCAGAAAAACGATGCCGATCCCAGGGAATGGGTGCGCGACTAAAATAAAGCGCATAGCCGGCGTCATCAACCACCACTTTGACAATATTTGGATTGAATACATCTTCGCTATGTGTGATTTGTTGTGCTGGGGTGACGATATCGGCGTCGCTGCGATAACAGTGCTCTGCCGCCATACTGAGAAGCTGTGGTGGCATAATAGGCTCATCACCTTGCATGTTAACGATGATTTCATCGTCAGTGTAACGACGTAACCCAATCACTTCCGCAATACGATCGGTGCCGCTGCGATGCTGATCAGAGGTCATACATGCTAAAGCGCCAAATGATTCTGCCGTATCGAGCACGCGTTGATCATCTGTGGCGATTACCACTTCTTTCGCCCCGCTCTGGCAGGCTCGCTCATAGACGTGTTGAATCATCGGCTTGCCGAGGATATCGCGCAGCGGCTTGCCGGGCAAACGTTGTGAGGCGTAACGTGCCGGGATAATAATATTAAACATATTCACCTTTATTAGGACTATAGGGTGCTGGGTTTTATGTTTTTTGGTAGTGCGCTAAGCAACGAAGAGCTTAACCTCTCATCGAGGACAGCATCGATTGAAATAACCCAGTAGCGATCACCTTGGGCGATTTTACGGCATTTTACCGCATCTTTTTCTGTCATAAACACAGGGTAGCCGTCGTCGAAGCAGATGTCTTGTTCAGTATATCTGTAATGATCAGGAAAGCTATGCTCAATCACGCTCAAGCCCAACCGTTTCAGAGAATGATAAAAGCGCTGGGGGTTACCTATTGCGGCAATGGCGTGAACTGCGGTATGACTAAAACTTTCTATTGATCGCTCTTCATCACTAAATAAACATCTTGGTGCGTGTGAACGCAGCGTCATTGTATAATGAGCACCATTAGTCTGACTGTCTGCATTAAACACGACAAAATCAACGCTGTCTAAACGCTTCTTAGGCTCGCGCAAGGGGCCAGCAGGCAGACAATAACCATTACCTAAACCGCGTGCCGCGTCGATCACCGCTATTTCTATGTCTCGCTCTAGCCGATAATGCTGCAAACCATCGTCGGAAACAATAATGTCGCAGCCTTTACTGAGTAGTAATTGGCTGCTCGCAATCCTGTCCGGGCAAGCGGCGACAAGACATTGTGTGCGCTGTGCCAGGAGTACGGCTTCGTCGCTGACGCGGTAGGGGTCACTGTCAGTCGCGACCATTATCGGTTGGCTAGTTTGCTCACCACCGTAACCGCGCGTGATAATACCGGGCCGGTAACCCTGTTTGATCAGCAAGGCAACCAGGGCGATCACCATTGGCGTTTTGCCGGTACCGCCAACGCTGATATTGCCTACAACGATAACGGGGACAGGCAAGCGAACACGCCTTAGCAGAGCAAATCGATATAGGGCCCGGCGGACGTTAACCAAGCCACGAAAACACCATGAGAGTGGGCGCAACAAATTCGCGACTGCATTTTTGCGGTACCAGTAGTAATCGAGACGTGGCATAAGCACTGGCGAACTTTAGCTGCTCTTGTCGCGGCCATCAAACTGCAAGCGATGAAGATGCGCATAATGCCCGTTGAGCGCCAGCAACTCTTCGTGCTTGCCTTGTTCAACCAGGCATCCCTTGTCAAGTACGATAATGCGATCGGCATTTTCAATGGTCGAGAGCCGGTGCGCAATCACCAAGGTGGTTCGACCTTGCATAAGGTGTTTCAGGGAGTCCTGGATCATACGCTCTGATTCGGAATCTAGTGCAGAGGTCGCTTCGTCCAAAACCAAGATGGGTGCATCTTTCAGCAAAGCCCTAGCAATGGCGATACGCTGTCTCTGACCGCCGGATAGCAATACCCCTTTATCACCTACCTGGGTATCAAACTGGCTCGGCAAGTGTTCAACAAACTCGGTCACATGCGCAGCGCTGGCGGCAGCCATGACTTCTTCTTCGCTGCGCTCACGCAGACCGCCGTAGGCGATATTATTGTAAATGCTGTCGTTAAACAGAATGACTTCCTGACCCACATAGGAGATCTGCTGGCGCAGGCTTTTCAGACTGTAGTCCTTAATATTTATGTCATCGAGTGTGATCGCGCCGCTAGTGGCTGGATAGAATCGTAACAACAAATTCATCAGCGTGGTTTTGCCACTGCCTGAGCGACCCACCAGCGCTACTGTCTCACCAGGAGCCGCCTTAAACGTAATATTCTTGAGCACCACATCGTTGGCTTTATCGTAATGAAACGATAAAGCCTGATAAGCAATCGCACCATTTGCACGGTCAATAGAATAACTACCCCGATCGGCTTCTCTGGCGTGGTCAATCAAATTAAACACACTGTGCGCTGCAGTGATGCCGCGTTGCAATGGCGCGTTAATATTAGCCAGTCGCTTAATGGGCGACAACAGCATTAACATCGCAGCAAAAAGAGAGCCGAAGCTACCAACATCAACACGGCCAACCAGTGATTCATTGGTTGCCAAATAAACAATGCCAACCAGAAACAGTACCGGGATCATTTGTATCAGTGGCACACTGGCCGCGGTTGTCATCAGCATTTTCATGTTTTGTTTGCGATTGGCCTCGTTAGCTCTCTCAAAGTTATCTTCTTCATGTTGTTGGCCTGAAAAAGTCTTGATGATGCGCTGCCCTTCTATCGCTTCTTCAGCAACGTGTGCGGTATCACCCATCGACGATTGAATACGGCGACTAATTTTCCGAAAACGCCTGCTGACATAGCCCACCATCAAGCCAATGACAGGGGTGGCAGCTATAAAAAGAAGACTTAGTTTCCAGTTAAGATAGAACATCCAGCCAAGCAAACCAAGCACGGTCAGTGAATCGCGAATCAGCAATGTCACGGCTTGCGTCGTCGCTGTCGCTACTTGCTCGGTGTCAAAGGTGAATTTTGACAGAATATGGCCTGAGGATGAGTGATCAAAATATTTTGTCGGCAAATGTGTTAACTGAGCAAACATTTGACTGCGAATATCTTTGATAACATGACGACCAACACTGCCCATGTAATAGGCCGAGAAGAATCCGCCTAGTGATCGGATAATAAAAACCAGCAAAAGAAGCAGTGGCGTCCATACCATCCAGTCGGGATCACGATTGACAAAATTCTCGTTGAGCAAAGGTTTAACCAAAGCGGCAAAGGCGGCATCCGTAGCGGCATAGCCAGTCATGCCTATGACTGCAATAAAAAAATTGGTTTTATAGGGTTTAATATAGCCCAGTAAGCGGCGGTAAGTCGTTACCGCCGTGCCGTCGATGGGTATTGCCATTAGTTACCGTCTTTAAGGCTGTGTTGGGTCACGCTTGAGAGCCGGCCAATACCCAGTTGCGCGGCAACGTCCATAGCGGTGACGACGGCTTGATAAGGGGTATTGGCGTCGACCACTAAGGTGACCGGCGGATCGCTACGATTTGCTATCGCGTCTTTTAACGCGCGTTTCAATGTGGCTGCTTGCACATTGACCAAGCGTTGCTTGTTGACGAAGTATTGTCCGTCCACATCAATTGTAATTTCAATGGCCTCAGACGCACTTTCTATGGCGCGTTCTGATGACTCGGGCAAATCGATTTGTATTTCCGACTCACGGTTAAAGGTCGTCGATACCATAAAAAATATGAGCAACAGAAAGACAACATCAATTAAGGGGGTCAGATTAACATCGATCTCATTTGCGCCTTGTGGTCGAAGATTCATGCCTAACTCGGGTCTTTCTCGCGTTCACCGTGCAAGACCTCAACCAGTTTCAGGGCTTCCTGCTCCATCAAATTGGCCAGCTCACTGACGCGACGTTGAAAATGACGATAAAACATCAAGCTTGGAATGGCGACTGAAATCCCTGCGGCGGTGGTAATCAAGGCCTCGGAAATCCCCCCTGCCAGCACCGTAGGATTACCCACGCCCTGATCGGTAATGGCGGCAAACACCTTGATCATACCTATAACGGTTCCCAACAACCCCAATAACGGTGTAATCGAAGCGATCGTACCCAAGGTGTTGAGATAACGCTCTAGCTCATGCACCACTTGTCGGCCATGTTCTTCCACTGCCTCTTTCATGATTTCGCGGCTGTGACGCAGATTAATGATGGCAGCGGCCAAAACACGGCCAAGCGGCGAGCCATTGCGTAGCCCGGACAGGCGCGAGGCATCAAGTTGACCATATTGTGCCCACTGCCAAATATCAGTGACTAAACTGGCTGGGCAGACCGCTCGCCGCCGCAATGCCCAAAACCGCTCGATGACTATTGCCATTGCGATGACCGAGCACAAGAGGATGGGATACATCAACCACCCACCGGCACTGACTAGTTCAAGCAACGTTCTACCCCTATTGTTATAGTTTGAATAATCGTATTTAACATCGGCAATCATACCGAACTATTAATCAGACCGAAATGGCCTATCTCACCGTGTTCCAAAATCGCTGCTGACTGAGCCGATATTGTGACGGCGGCGCAATCTCTCCATCTCCATCGAGCACGAAGCGCAAGGCGCCTGATTCATCAGTGCGATATGCTTGTGTACCCGTGTCTTGATATCGCTGCATTACCTGTAACTTGGGGAAACCATAGCGGTTACGGTAACCCACAGTATATATCACATACTCAGCGTCAATACGTTTAACGAAGCGTTTGCTTGACGATGTGCGACTGCCATGATGTGGCGCGATAATAATATTCGCTTTGAGCTTAGCGCCGAAGTGTTGCAATAAATATCGTTCCGCGTGTTTTTCTATATCACCTGGCAATAACACCGTTTCAACACCGTTGCTGATTCGCAGCACGCAAGAACGATTATTTTTTATTCTGCGCTTGCTGTTAGCGACGTACTCAGTAGCAGGATGCAGTAATTCAAAATGAACACCGTCCCACTGCCATGAATAGCCGGCTTCACATTCACTGGCAACGCCAGCGTCAAAACGTTCCGTTGCGGAACTCAATACCTGCTTTACGACGATACCCTCCTGTATCGATGGCGCCCCACCGATATGGTCGTTGTCAGCATGGCTGACTACCAAGGTGTCTACCGCCGTCGTTCCTTGCTGGTGCAAATATGGCAGAACAACAGCGGCACCCATATCAAATCGGTCGCTGAAACGCGCACCAGTATCATAGACAAGCGTATGGTTTTTGGTGACAACAACAACCGCTGTCCCTTGCCCAACATCTAATACTGTCAACCAGAAAGTATTGCTATTCGGCCGCTCGTGACTGAAAACAAACACCGGCAAAAACCCGACAAGCCCCAGCCATCGTGCCGGCCAGCCGCGTGGCATCAATAACCACAGTGTGCCGGCAACCAGGCTGATCAAGCTAAAGCCACTCAGGACAGGCAAGGCTACAGGCAATGTTGAATAGGCGTAAATGGCGGTGAGAACCTTATCCAACAGCAGTAAACTGTAATGCGCGCCGAGCAATAACCACTCTGACAAACGCGGCAGCAGATCAACAAAGGGTAGCGCTAATAAGGTCAAAGGCACCGTGACAAGGCTCACCAAAGGCACGGCGATAAAGTTAGCAAGTGGCGATAACCACGGTACTTTCTGAAACAATAATATCAATAACGGTGCCAAACCCAGGGCAACGACTATATGCACGCGGCCAAAACGCCACCACAGGCTGTTAGTTGAAAGCCTGCCTCCGAGCGCGAAGACAATCACTGCCACCGCGGCGTAGGAAAGCCAGAACCCGGCGGACAAGGGCGCAAACGGATCGTAAATGAGTACGGATAACAGTGATAAGGTCCAGACATAGCTAAGCGCTAGCGGCCGTTGCCAGATAATACCGAGCATCACTACCGATACCATCACCAAGGCACGTTGTGTCGGTATCGAAAACCCGGCCATTGCAGCGTAAAAAAATGCCGCTGACCATGCCAGTATGGCAGCCATGGTCAGCGCCGGTACACTGAAAAATCGCGCCAGGCTGCGCGGCCATAACCAGCGCACAATAAAAAATACCCAAGCCGCGACCAAACCAATGTGCAAGCCGGATATTGCGACCAGGTGGCTCGTCCCGGTGTCCGTTAGACGCTGCCATTGTGCTGGCGATATTTGACTCCGCTCACCCAGTGCCAAAGCTTGGATAATCCCGAGCTGATTTGATTCGCCCATCAAATCACCGATACGGTCTAGCACATGCTGGCGCAGGCGATGAAAGGACTGACGGTAACCCATCTCTGCGAGCCGTGTATTTTCCGGGTCATTGCGTACATATCCGGTCGCATTGATGCGGTGTTGAAACAACCAACGCTCATAATCAAAACCACCGGGGTTCATACTGCCGTAGGGGCGTTTCAGCCTTGCGGTCAAACGCCACCGCTGACCTGATGACACGGCTTTTGATGCCTTGCCATACCATGACAACCGTAGGCGCTTAGGCCCATCGATCTTCACGCCGTCGACGTGCATCGTCTCCACAGTGAAAATAAATCTGCTGGAATCCTCCCTTCTTGCTGGTATAGAGATGATCGATCCCTCTATAATTGCGTCCTTGCCCTCAAGCTCGGTGGCCAAGCTGCCGTCTAATATGAATGACGCACGTAGTGATACCCAGAAGACACCGCACAGCAGTAAAGTAAGCATGCGCAAATGAGGGAAGCGCAACAACACAAGCAGGAGTGGAAACAGCAGTATCGACCACACAAGCGGTGGCAAGTGAGTGAATTGCAGGCCAATCATCACGCCCGCCAGAAAAGCGATTGTCCCTAATCGCATGGTCCTTCCGTAGATATACAATGCAGCAATTCACATCATACGTTGGAAGCTAAGGAATGCCAAAACGATTGATAAAACAATGGCTACCGGATAGCCATACCGTGCGTGACCATCGCTACGTTCGTATGTTTGGCAAGCTATTACACGACCCTAACTTATGGCATTTAAACCGTCGCTCGGTATCGGGTGGAGTTGCCGTTGGCTTATTCATGGCTTTTATGCCAATACCGTTTCAGATGTTGGCTGCCGCAGCTATTGCCATTGCCTCCCGGGTTAATATTGTCATTTCGGTAACGCTGTGCTGGATTACCAATCCTATTACCATCGGCCCATTTTTTTATGCCGCTTATTTTTTGGGCAGTCGCTTGCTTGGCGAAAAAGGTGGCGAGTTTCATTTTGAAATGTCTTGGACATGGCTGCAAAACAGCCTCAGCGCGGTATGGCAACCCTTCTTGCTGGGCTGTTTAATATTAGCGGTGGCATCAGCTATCTTTGGTAGTCTGGCCGTGCGCATACTATGGCGCTGGCATGTCACGCAAAACTGGGCAAGCCGCAGAACGCAGCGGCGTCTCAAAAAAAACAAGAATAATGGGCGCTGATGAGTCAGCAAAGCTGGTTTGTCTATATCATTCGTACCGCAGACAATACGCTGTATACCGGTATCACGACCGATATAGAACGGCGTTTTGCGCAGCACTGCACTGGTAAAGGTGCCAAATATCTAAAGGGACGTTCTCCCTTTCAACTCGTATTTGAGCAAAAAATTGGCCAACGTGGTGACGCCCTGCGCATCGAACATTGGATCAAACAACAACCCAAACAGATAAAAGAAAGTATTATTACAAACCAAACCACCCTGCCTTGCCAGTTAATCCGGCAACGTGATCAATCATAATTTCGCCCTTCATGGTCAATCCACATCAGCATAATTGGACCGTTCACTGCGGGCGGCTTAGCGAGACCAGCTAAGCGTGCAGAGTCAGCTTGCCTTCCGCCAAGACGTAAATCTTGTCTGTTTTTTCGGCCAGACTCAGGTCATGCGTCACGATCAGCAAGCTGGTATTAAACTCTTGATTCAGATCGAGCATCATCTGATAGACCTGATCGGCGTTTTTATGGTCAAGATTGCCGGTTGGCTCATCCGCTAGAATACACTGCGGTTGGGTAACCAGTGCCCGCGCAATCGCGGTACGCTGGCGCTCACCACCGGACAACTCGGCGGGTTTATGACCTAGGCGGTGACCCAGCCCAACACGTTTTAGAATATCTTCAGCTTGTGCCGTTGCCACATCCAGCGCTGTGCCGCGAATACGCAGCGGCATCACCACGTTTTCCACTGCGGTAAATTCGGGCAATAAATGGTGTAACTGATAAATAAATCCCAAGGCGCGATTACGTAGTAGACCACGTTGTGTCTCATTAAGAGTTACAATGTTTTGGCCGTCAATCCATACCTCACCGCGAGTCGGTTTATCAAGTCCACCTAAAAGATGCAGCAGGGTACTCTTGCCTTCTCCTGAAGTACCTAGAATGGCGACTTGTTCACCACGCGCAATACTAAAATCAATATCTTTTAACACTTCAACATTAAGTGAGCCTTCGTTATGTGTTTTGGCTAAATGCACACAACGCAGAACATCAGTCGCAGAGTGGGTAGACGCGCTATTCATATTGTAAAGCGCTTGCGGGTTGCAGGCGTGAAGCGCGCCAGGCAGGATATATGGTTGCCAATATCGTCAACACGAACGAAACCACGGTAATCGTAACGACATCAGCCCAGTGCATGTCCGAGGGAATTTCACTGATGTAATAGACATCAGCGGGGAAAAACTGTCTACCTAAAAACCCTTCGATCGCGGGCACGATCACATCAACATTGGTAGCCAATGCAATGCCACCTATTGCGCCAAGGATAATGCCAAAAACACCGATAATCGTACCCTGAACAATAAAGATACCCATAATATTGCCCGGGCTCGCCCCAAGTGTTCGTAGTATGGCGATATCACCCTCTTTATCGGTCACCAGCATGACCAAGGCCGAGACGATATTAAATGCTGCCACAGAGACGATCAAAAACAGAATAATGCGCATTACACTCTTTTCTGTTTCCACTGCCTTAAAATAATTTACATTGGTCTGCGTCCAGTCTGTAACGTAATAGACATCCGGCAAGTCATTCAATAAATGCTTGGTGACAGTAGGCGCTGCGAACATATCATCCAGCTTTAAACGAACACCGCTGACCTGACCGGGGAGACGAAACAGTTTTGCCGCATCTTCCATATGCACCAAAGCCAGGGCGCTATCGTATTGGTACATGCCAATACGGAAGATACCGCTGACGGTAAAGCGTTTTAAACGCGGCAAAATACCCACCGGACTGACAGTCGCTTGCGGCGTGATCAGGGTGACTTTGTCACCCACTCCGGCGTTTACCGCGTGCGCGAGATCGGCACCAAGAATAATATTAAATTCGCCAGCAACAAGGTCGTCGAAACTGCCCGCTTCCATATGCTCGCCAATATCCGATACCGCTGCCTCAAGCTGTGGAAAAATCCCGCGTACCAAGGTGCCATTAACCTTGCCTTTCGCGCTGATCATACCCTCGCCACGCACATACGGTGCAGCGCCCTCGACATGCTCGAATTGCAATGACTGATCTACCAGCGACTGCCAATCTGATAAACGTCCATCAATACCACTGACAGTTGCATGAGCAGTGGCGCCGAGAATTCGGTCGCGAATCTCTTTTTGAAATCCGTTCATCACTGATAACACCGTCACCAATACTGTTACGCCCAAGGCGATACCCAGAATCGAGATCAGTGAAATAAAGGAAATAAAGTGATTACGTCGCTTGGCCCGGGTATAGCGTAGCCCAACGTAGAGTTCTAATGGTAATGCCATGGGCAGCAATTAAACCACATTTGAAGACAAAACGCTTGCTGATGGACACAGCACCCTCAAACAACATTGATCGCAGCGCGGTGATTTTTTGCGGCAAGCTATTTTGGCGTGACGCACGATCAGCGCATGATATTCGTTAAAGAGAGGCACGCGCTCTGCGCTACTTACGGTATTTTTACTAAGCGCCTCTTGCACCGCCAAACGCATGTCATCGTAGGCTTCATCGCCCTGAAATAGCGCCAGCCGGGAAAACAGCCGCCGGGTATAGGCATCGATAACAAACACCGGTCGCTGGCAGGCGTAAAGTAAAATATCATCCGCGGTTTCTGGCCCGATACCATGTACAGATAACAGCAATTGACGCAGACTGGCATCATCGTACCGCGCCAGTGCCGCGACACCGCCCTGCCCGATCAGCCAGTGGCACAAGCTCTGCAGCCGCTTCGCCTTAATATTGAAATAACCGCTAGGCCGAATCACCTGCGCCAGTTGCTCAGGCGAGCAGGCAGCCATGCCTTCTGCGTTCAACAACTGTTTCCGCCTTAAGCCGTCGATTGCGCGCTCGACGTTGGCCCATGCGGTATTTTGCGTCAGCACCGCACCGACCATGATCTCGAATGCGTTGTCGCCAGGCCACCAGTGCTGCTGGCCATAGCGATCAAATAAGATTTGGTATATTGAAAACAAGCGCAAGGAAAATCACCTTGATGTCAGCGCTATGATCCACTCCAAGCTGAACCAGCATATTTATATGGACGCCTGTACACACTTGAGTACTCCATATTCATACTCTTCATTCAACAATTCATAGACGGGTTTGAGCCGACCTTTGCTCTCTTCTTCCAGCGCTTCAATAGAATAAACAATGTTGCGGTATTCTTCGTCTTCAATATCGATGACATCTCGCACATCGAGCAAACCGAGTTCAATGGCATCAGCCAGGTGCGTGTAAACAGTGCTAGCCCTTAGATTGCGCTGGTGGGCGATCTGATCAATGGAGACACCTTGTTGATACAGTATCAGTGTTTCATTCACCGTGGCATTAAGATTATTGTCAAGCAAGGCGGGCAAAGGGTGCTTCGCGATTTCGTCGAGAAACTGGCGGCCATAGCGCTGGCATTTTTGTTCACCGACACCGGAAATTGCGAGCATGGCATTTAGGCTTGTGGGGCGTTGCTTGATCATGTCCTGCAAGGTCGCGTCATGAAAGATCACATAAGGCGGCACGCCAAGTTTTTCCGCTAGCAAGGTGCGTAATGAGCGCAAGGCTTGCCATAACGCAGTATCTTGAGGCCGTATTGAGGTCTTTTGCTTTGCTCCCTTGACTGTTTTTTCTGCGGCGGTCTGTTTCCTCAGCTGCAATCGCTGTTCACCACGCAGTACTGGCCTACATTGTTCTGTCAGGCATAAGGCACCATGACGCGCCATATTGACGTCAACATAGCCCAAAGCCATAAGTTGTCTAAACACACTGCGCCACTCTGCACTAGAAAATTCCTTGCCGATACCAAATACATTTAGCTGGTCATGGCCATTGCGTTGGATTCTTTCGTCACTTTTTCCAAGCATGACATCAATGACGTAATTGACGCCAAAACGTTGCTCTGTGCGGTAAATCGATGACAGCGCTTTTTGCGCGGATTCAGTACCATCCCATTGTTCTGGCGGATGCCGGCAATTATCACAACCATCACAACGTTTTGACGATGTCTCATCGAAATAGGCCAGCAAGGCATGACGTCGGCAACTGCTTAACTCGCATAGCCCGAGCATGGATTCAAGCTTATGGTGCTCAACCCGTTTCTGGGTTTCGTTGGCGTTGGAATCCTGCATAAACTGCCGGAGTGTGATCACATCTTGTAATCCATAGGCCATCCATGCATTAGCAGGGGCACCATCACGACCAGCGCGCCCGGTTTCCTGATAATAGGCCTCGATACTCTTAGGTAGATTCAGGTGCGCGACAAAACGGACATCGGGTTTATCAATACCCATGCCAAAGGCAATGGTCGCCACTACAATCACACCGTCTTCACGTAAAAAACGTTGCTGGTTTTGTCTTTTTACCTCGTTGGATAAACCCGCATGATAAGGCAAGGCCACCCTGCCCTGATCGGATAACCAGGCCGCAATCGCTTCGACTTTTTTACGCGACAGGCAATAAACAATCCCGGCATCGCCGCTATGCTTTGCTTGAAGAAATTTCCATAGACGTTGTTTCGGGTTATTGCCCTCAGATATGGCATAGGTGATATTGGGCCGGTCAAAACTATTGATGAAGACCTTTGCTTTATCTAGCTTGAGTTGAGTAATGATTTCTTCGCGAGTACGGCGATCGGCGGTTGCCGTCAATGCAATACGCGGGACCATGGCATAGCGCTGGTGCAAAATATTCAGTCGCTGGTATTCAGGGCGGAAATCATGCCCCCATTGCGACACACAATGGGCTTCGTCAATGGCAAATAAAGACACTTGGCAACGATCAAGTAAGGACAGCATATGATTGCTGAGTAATCTTTCCGGCGCTACATATACAAGATCGAGCTCATTGTCCACTAACTGTTGTTCTATAATCTGCGCTGCCTTGAAATCCAGACTGGAATTTAGAAATGCGGCATGAATACCCAACTGCTGTAAGGCATCCACTTGATCCTGCATCAACGCAATCAATGGTGAAATAACAATGGCGGTGCCAGGGCGTACCAGTGCCGGTATTTGGTAGCACAAGGACTTGCCGCCACCGGTGGGCATTAAAACCAGGGCGTCATTACCATCCAGCAACTGCTGGATTATGTCCCGCTGGGAATAACGAAACTGCTCATAGCCAAAAATGGATTTGAGGATGGCTTGCGCGCGTTTCATTCTGCAATATGTCTTTGATGTAGCATGATTGATTACGCTGAAGTCATGCCCATAGATAATAGTAATAGTATGAGCGCTCGAACTCGCATCGTTTTTTAAAGGCCTGGTGTAGCTGTTAACACAGTGGCAGCATATTAGCGCGAGCCGCGCCCTTGATCGGCAACTCTGGAACGCGACTTTCCTTTATAAAGCGAGTTTTTGCTCTGCTTGGGAGCGAGATCTACAGTATCAACTTGGCGAGAGGTGCGAGAACGATCTTTGCCTTTCTTTGAAGGTCGATGCACACCTTTATTTTTATCACTCATAGAATGTCGCGGTGGGTCCAGATGAACGGATACATAAAGTTTTTTTACTTCATAGGGCGTCAGTTCTTGAGTTTTATTGGCGCGCAGTTGTCGCGGCAAGATAATCATGCCGTATTGAATACGGATAAGTCGGCTGACTCTAAAACCCAGATGTTGCCACAGTCGCCGCACTTCACGTTGCCGCCCTTCCCTCAGGGTAACGTGATACCAATGGTTGGCGCCTTCTCCACCAGCGTCGCTAATATGATCGAAACTAGCCATACCGTCATCAAGCTCAATACCTTGTTTGAGCTGAGCGAGATCGTCATCACTGACATCGCCTAATACCCGTACAGAATAAACACGATGCACTTCGCTTGACGGATGCATTAAGCGGTTAGCCAATTCACCATCCGTAGTAAATAGCATAAGGCCTGAACTATTGATGTCGAGCCTGCCGACGGCTATCCAGCGGGCACCTGACACCTTGGGCATAGCCTGGTATACGGTGGGACGATTCTCCGGATCCTTGCGACTGCAAATACGCCCTTCGGGTTTGTTGTAGATCAGTACGCGTGGCGCCGCAGGGCCGGTTCTTTTAAAGCGAATAAGGCGTGAATCAACCGTGATTTTATCTTCTGTTGTAATGGTGTCACCCAGCTTTGCGGTACGGTTATTAACGCGTATCCGGCCTTCCTTGATCCAACCTTCAATTTCGCGGCGTGAGCCGATGCCAGTCTGAGCCAGCATTTTTTGTATACGATCCGCCATGATCTATGACGTGGCAGCGCGGGCTAATGAGCGCTCATTCTCATTATCGCTAAGAACAGGTTCTTCGTCTGTCCCCGCGCTGATGCCCGCCCGGCTTTCGCTAGCATTGTCATTATTGTTGCTACTGTCTTTACTGCTATCCTGCACTGATTCCGCACCGTCGCTGGCCGTTGCAACAGCTAACGCTGCAACCGATCCACCGGATTCACTCATTGATACATCGGCGTCCGCTTCAGACTCGTCGCCAGCCTCTGTGCCATTCTCATTCGGCGCAATCAGGTCAAGTTCTCCCGGCATTTTCTCAATGTCACGAATCTCCGCCAATGGTGGTAATTCATCGAGTTTTTTCAGACTGAGGTCGTCCAGCAATTTGCGTGTCGTACCGTATAAGGCAGGCTTGCCTGGAACGTCGCGGTGACCGACAAGCTTGATCCATTCGCGATCAAGCAAAGTACGAATAATATTGGTGCTCACTGCTACGCCACGCACATCCTCAATTTCAGCTCGCGTGATAGGTTGTTTGTAACAAATGAGCGCCAGCGTTTCGAGCAGGGCGCGTGAGTAACGTGGCGCGCGTTCCTCAAACATACGGTTAATCCATTCGCCATAGCTTTGCCGTACCTGATAACGATAACCACTGCTGACTTCGATGAGCTCGAGACCGCGATTTTCGCATTCCGCCTGCAAGGTCGCTAACGCTTCTTTGATATCTTGCCTGGTTGGCACTTGTGTACAGCCATGACCTGCGTCAGCCTGAAACAAGCCGAGTATGCGATCTGCTGACAAGGGGCGTTCAGAGGCTAGCAGCGCCGCCTCAATGATTGATTTGAGTTTTTCAGGTGTCAACTTCTGTTTCCTTTATCTCTTTCACTTTCACGTGAATGGGGGCATAAGGTTCGGTTTGCACGATATCGATTAAGCCTCCTTTGAGTAGCTCTAATATAGCAAGGAAACTGACAATTACCCCCTGCCTACCTTCTTCAACAATAAATAATTCAGCGAAACTGATAAAAGAACGTGCTTTAACCGCGCTCAGTATCGAAGTCATACGCTCACGTACCGACAATGCCTCCATCACAACATGATGATGCGCGTATTGCTCGGCGCGCTTCATGACATCATTGGCGGCATGAATCAGGTCTTGCAGCGTAATCTTCGGTAACAGCTTTTCGGTAACAGGCGGCGGCCGTGCAGCAACATCATAGACATCACGTCCTATACGAGGAATGGCGTCAATGCTGATAGCGGCCTCTTTAAAGCGCTCATACTCTTGTAAGCGCCTGACCAGTTCGGCACGCGGATCGTCTTCCTCATCAACCTCGACCGGTCGCGGCAACAGCAAGCGTGATTTAATTTCGGCCAGCATCGCAGCCATCACCAAATATTCAGCGGCCAGATCCAGACGCATTTCTTTCATGAGTCCGATGTAATCCATATATTGGCGTGTGATTTCGGCCAAAGGGATATGGAGAATATCGAGGTTCTGGCGCTTGATCAGGTAGAGCAACAGGTCAAGCGGACCTTCAAAGGCATCAAGAAACACCTCTAGTGCATCGGGCGGAATATACAGATCTTGTGGGATCTGGGTCATCGGCTCACCGGCCACCATCGCTAGTGGCAAAGGCTCCTGCGCTGGAGAGTAACTGACTTCAGTATCGGACATGCTGCATTATAGACGCTATCGCCTCGGTTTAGCGATACGATAAACCCATCGCCTTGCGCACATCATCCAGCGTTTCGCGGGCGACATCACGTGCCTGATCACAGCCTTCGTTAATGATATTACGCACCAGACGTGGGTCATCTTCAAACTCTTTCGCGCGCGCGATAATGGTTTCTTGCTCGGCCACCACGGCATCGATAATCGGCTTCTTGCAGTCGAGACAGCCAATGCCGGCACTACGACAACCTTCCATCACCCAGGATTTAGTCTTTTCATCTGAGTAAACCTGGTGTAAATCCCATACTGGACATTTTTCAGGGTTGCCGGCATCGGTGAGACGCACACGCGCTGGGTCTGTCGGCATGGTTTTGAGTTTCTTGGCGACGGAATCCGGCGCCTCACGCAGGCCGATGGTGTTACCGTAGGATTTGGACATTTTTTGCCCATCCAGTCCCGGCATCTTGGAGGTCCCAGTCAGCAAGGCCTGCGGCTCTGGCAGAATAATCTTGCCGCCCCCTTCCAGAAAACCGAGTAAGCGTTCCCGGTCGCTGAGCGTGATATTCTGCTGTTCTTCTATTAGCGCATGCCCTTTAGCCAGCGCCTCTTCATCACCTTCTTCTTGATATTTACGCTTTAACTCATTGTATAATCTGTTATTTTTCTTTCCCATTTTGGCTGCCGCAGCAGCGGCTTTGTCGCTGAAATCGGCATCTCGACCATAGAGAAAATTAAAGCGGCGAGCGACTTCACGGGTCAGTTCGATATGCGAAACCTGATCTTCCCCCACCGGCACCTGCCCGGCCTTGTAAGCCAGAATGTCTGCACTTTGCAGCAAGGGATAGCCAAGAAAACCATAGGTATCGAGATCCTTCTCACGCAGTTTGAGCTGTTGATCTTTATAGCTTGGCACACGTTCCAGCCAACCCAGAGGCGTCATCATGGAAAGTAGTAAATGCAGCTCAGCGTGTTCTTGCACCTGTGACTGGATAAACAGCACGGCCGAGCTGGGATTGATTCCCACCGCCAACCAATCGATCACCATATCCCACACGGCGCTATCGATCTTGCTCGGATCATCATAATCGGTGGTCAGCGCATGCCAATCCGCTACAAAGAAAAAACATTCATATTCATTTTGCAGCTCGAGCCAGTTTTTTAATACCCCGTGATAATGACCGAGATGGAGACGGCCTGTGGGTCGCATACCGGATACGACTCTGGGGTTTTGCTGCGCGATCGAATTCAAACTTGTTTACTCCTATAAAGAATAGTTCGCTGATGGTACCAATCGGGATCAGGCGTGCCAACACTCTGTTATGGTTGGCGGTACATGAATATCAAGACACAAGATTAAGGGTGCTGACATCGCCCTTGCCTTGACGCACTAAAACAGGCTCGTCTTCGAGCCATTCTATGACTGTTGTTGGCTCATAGCCGCAGGCGCCACCATCAACAATTAGGTCGATGCCTTGTCCCATCTGCTCACGAATCTCTTCAGCATCAGCCAATGGCAGTTCTGCGCCCGGCAACATGAGGCTCACACTCATCAAGGGCTCACCCATGGCGCCGAGCAAATCCTTGCATATGGTGTTATCCGGTACGCGAATGCCAATGGTACGTCGTCGCGGATGTTGTAAGCGACGCGGCACTTCACGGGTCGCACGCAAAATAAAGGTATATGGGCTTGGTGTCAGCGACTTGATTAGCCGATATGCTGCATTTGTCACTTTTGCATAGCTGGCAATCTCGGATAGGTCACGACACACTAGGGTGAAATTGTGTTGATCTTCAAGGCCGCGTAAACGACGAATCGCATCCATCGCAGCTTTATCACCGATATGACATCCCAAGGCGTAACTGGAATCGGTGGGATAAGCTACGACACCCCCTTTGCGCAGCACAGTTGCCACTTGCGCTATCAACCGTGGCTGCGGGTTTTCTGGATGAATACGAATAAATTGAGCTGACATGTTAACCTTGCACCTTGACTTAACGGCTATGAATTCGCTCAAGCGCATCGTGCCGCCAAATCGGCGTGCATTGCTCAGGCAATGGCGCAACGCGACCTAGTTCGCGGCGACCATTTTGCGGGTCGTGAAAATCCGAGCCAACGGACGATAGCAGGCCGTATTCTGTCGCCAATGCGGAGGTGATACGGATATCATTGTCATTGTGGCCACTGCCGATCACTTCGATACCCTCACCGCCACAGTCGACAAAATCTGCCAACATAGATTTCATTTTACTCATAGTGAGTTTATAACGTGCCGGATGCGCAACGACGGCAACACCGCCCGCAGCCTTGATCCGCGCAACAGCATTTTCCAGCGTCGCCCATTCACAACTGACATAACCAGGTTTGCCGTTAACCAGATAGCGTTTAAACACCTGCTTCATGTCTTTAGCATAACCTTTATCGAGCAAAAAACGCGCAAAGTGTGTGCGGCTCATATTGCCTTGCAGGCAATATTCCCTGGCGCCTTCATAGGCACCTTCGATACCGTGGCGCTCAAGGTCTTTGGCCATACGCTGTGCGCGATCCGATCGCGCTGACTGCGCTTGTGTTAAACATTCGATCAAGTCAGTATTATCAGGATCAATCCCGAGACCGACAATGTGGAGTAAATGTTTGCCCCAGTGCACCGAGATTTCGACACCATTAATGAGTAGCACACCATTATCGTTGGCCACCACGCGCGCCTCAGCCAAACCATCGATGTTGTCGTGATCGGTCAAGGCCAGCACATCGACACCCTGATCTGCCGCACGCTGTAATAGCTGTGTCGGCGTCAACGTGCCGTCAGAAAAGGTCGAATGAGAGTGAAAATCGTATTTCATGGCTTCCTATTACCGCAGCTGGCAATCACAGACCGTTGATTGCCTATATAATGGCGGGCTTTTCCGCATGTGTGGGCTGTATCACCATGAAACTGCTACTAGATTATTTTCCTATTATACTGTTTTTTATCGCTGCCAAGGTATACGACATCTATGTTGCGACCGCCGTCGCTATTGTTGCCTCGGTATTGCAAGTGGCCTACCTCTGGTTTCGGCACGGCCGTGTTGAAAAAATGCACCTTATCACCCTGGCTGCCATCGTCCTCCTCGGTGGCACCACATTAATTCTACAAGACGAACAATTTATAAAGTGGAAGCCTTCTGTTGTTAATTGGGTCTTTGCACTCGTCTTTATTGGTAGCCAATTCATCGGTAAAAAACCAATTATTCAGCGCATGATGGGCAATAACTTCACCTTGCCAAGCGGTATGTGGACCAAACTGAACCTAATGTGGGCAGGCTTCTTTATCTTTCTTGGCCTGGTCAATCTTTATGTCGCCTATAACTTTGATACCGATACCTGGGTCAACTTCAAGCTGTTCGGTATGCTCGGTTTAACGCTGTTATTTATTATTTTACAAACCATCTATATCTCTCGACATGCCGTACCCGTTGAAGATAAAGGTGAAGACAATGGCAAAAATAACGACGAGGATCAATAATGTATTATGTGATCGTTGCTGAGGACATCGAGAACAGTCTCGACCAACGCCTGGCCTCCCGCCCCGCTCATCTGGAGCGCCTGCAAATCTTGAAAAACTGCGGCCGCCTGCTAGTCGCCGGTCCCTGCCCCAACATCGACAATGTCGACCCCGGCCCGGCTGGCTTCAGTGGCAGTGTCATTATTGCCGAGTTTAATTCGCTTGATGAGGCCAAAAGCTGGGCCGATAGCGACCCCTACTGTGCCGCAGGTGTCTACGCCAATGTCACCGTCAAACCTTTTAAGTATGTATTACCATGACAAATCGTGTAGACATGATTCGTGAACGGCTCACGACAAGCTTGTCGCCAGTCTCGCTAGACATAACTGACGACAGCCATCAACACATTGGCCACGCGGGCGCGGCCAATGGCGGCGGTCACTTCACCGTGCATATTGTCGCCGCCGCCTTTGCCGACCAATCACTCATTCAACGTCATCGCTTGATCTACAACGCGCTCGGTGATGCCATGCAAAACGAGATTCATGCCTTAAGCATTAAGGCCTATACCCCATCCGAGCTTGAATCCTAGACATCATTGCCGCCATGTCGCACATATCCATGAAAATATCCACCGCGATCAGCGTGGCGGCGCTGTAACAAATCAGCTGAGTTGCCTGTTCTTATTGGAGCCAGTTTATGTCCTGATGGTAACGGGCTGCGTTATCCCCTGCACGCAAGCAGCAGCTCGAACAGCTCACAACTATTCCAACAATTTCTCTTTATTTCAACATGTTATAAATTTAGCATGAGGGAAGTATCTCGGTCATATACTGGGGATTGTGCTTCTATGCCAAGATGGTAGACTATGCGCTTCTTGAAATCCGCTTATTATGTAGCAACAGGGGCTAAGCAATGGACTTTTTAACTGAAGATCTCATTACTCAGATGGTACTTTGGATCAGTATCGGCGTCAGCATACTATTGTGCGTTCTTATCGCCATGGTTTATTTCAAAGACAAATGGTTTGAGCCTGAAGAAAACTAGATCCTACGGCTTGCGGTATTCAGCTTTTTTCACCCTGTGATAATTCAAGCTATTGCTTAGAAAACTGCAGTAAGCGGTTGTTCGCCGGCATCGTGTGGTCTTGTAGCAACGTAAACCCGCATTGTTCGGCGAAATCGCAAACCTCACCGAAATCACGAATGCCGGCGCCCGGATAAACCGACCGTGCCCAGGCGTCCAGCCGAATATTCCCTTCTGATGTAAACTCACCGCTATAATTAAACGGCCCATATAGCAAAAATGGTTTGTCTTGCGCTAACAGCCCGGCAACACCTCTAAACATCGCCTCAACGGCTGGCCAAGACATTATATGTGCGGTATTCGCTGAAAACACGCCATCCACCTCGGTGATTGGCCAAGTCGCGTCTAACACATTCATCGCCAATGCGGGTTTAATATTGCTCAGACCGGATTCGCGCCGGTACGCCTCGACGCTATGCAAGGCTTCAGCCATATCGGTCGGCTGCCAAATGACATGTGGCAGTACAGACGCCATATACACAGCATGTTGTCCACTGCCGCTACCAATCTCTACAATCAAGCCAGGCTCACTGAACACAGTCTGCAATAGTTCGGCAATGGGCTGCTTATTGTTCTCACATGCTTGAGAAAACAGCTTATTATCAATCATTTAATATGGTCGATCCTGAAAAACTTATTTTTTATGGTATCACTGCCATTGCGCTATGGGACCCATCATCCGGGAAAATACCCGCCGGATATTCTGGAGCCAAAAATACACTTTCCGCATCCACTTCTTTCCCCCGCATGCCTGCTTCCGCTTCTTTCTAAGAAGACACAATCTGCGTGTCGCTGAACTTCGACTTCTTCATGGTTTTAGTATACTGCCAAATTCTCTGCCTATGACTGGCCTTCCTTCCGGGGGAGTTTGTGCTAGCTTAGCACTTGGTTAGATATGGCGGCCTGACCTCTACCATTAACTCCGATTATCGATGGCGGAAATACCCGTTCTAAAATAGAGTAGAAGTTGCGATCTAATAATTCAAAAGCATGGAAAATAGCCAGCGCAATGGCCAGACCAACATGGTTAAGGCGATAACCGAGCACAACCATAGTGTGAAAAACCATACCAGGCGTTGCCCTGGGTGATTTTTGGCGGCGTCATTATTTATGGGCTGAGTAGCCACTAACATCGGTGACCTTGCCACGAAATACTCGATAACTATACCAGCTGTACGCAAGTGTTATAGGCATGATAAACAGTATAGGTATTAACAAAAATAATTGTGAAGAATCGGGTGATGCAGCCTGCCAAATCGTGACTTCGAATGGAATAATATAGGGCCAGAAACTAACAGCAAGACCGAGGTAACCGGTTAGAAATAAACCAATGGCCCAGAAAAATGGGGAATCCTCTCGCCGAATTCGCAGATCGTGCCAAAGCCGCCAGGCACAAATCAAACCAAGTATCGGTGCCGGTAACAGGTAGAATACATTTTCTCCGGAAAACCAGCGTACTTCTATTTCCGGAGCTAAGCGTGGGGTATAGACACTGACAATGGCCATGAAAACCATAATTGCCAGCAAAAAAAACATCGAACCGCGGAACGACATATTGAGTAAATCACCCTCTGTTTTCCTAATTAACCAGGTCGCCCCCAGTAAGGCATAACCACATACCATTGCCAAGCCGACTATCAACGCAAACGGTGACACCCAGTCAAAGGGACCGCCCGCGAACTGTCCGTCTCTGACGTTAATGCCTGTAATCAGCCCAGCCAATAATAAACCCTGACTAAAAGCAGTCATAAATGAGGCGGCAAAAAATACCGCAGTCCACAAGAATTTACTTTCGTTGGCTTTCATTCTGAACTCGAAAGCAACACCGCGAAAAATCAAGGAAAACAACATCAGCATAATGGGTACATACAAGGCGGATAGAATAATGGCATAGGCCTGCGGAAAGGCTGCAAACAATATGGCGCCTCCCATTACCAACCAGGTCTCATTGCCGTCCCACACCGGAGCGATACTGTTTATCATGCTGTCGCGTACCTGCTCATTATTGGCAAAGGGAAACAAAATTCCGACTCCCAAGTCAAAACCATCCAAAATAACGTACATAATCAGACCAAAACCAATCACGGCAACGGAAATCAAGGCAAAATCAAGCTCCATTGTATTTACCCTCCTCACGATCAATAAATTCTCCGTCGACCCTATCACGCAATGTTGGTGGTTCTATATGTTCAACAACATATGCAACAGGAGGTTCATACCGGGGGCCTTTACGAATCAATTTCGTCAGATAATAAAGGTAGGCGACAAACAAGATGCTATAGATCACAACAAATAATGTTAAAGAAATAGCAACCGAATACGGATCAATCGGTGACACACTGTCGGCGGTGCGTAATAACCCTGTTACTGTATAAGGCTGTCGCCCCACTTCTGCGGTAAACCAGCCTGCCAGTGTGGCAATAAAACCAAGAGGTAATGCCGCGACACAAGATTTATGGAAAAACTGATTGCTGAATAATGTTTTGCGATAACGACAATACATGCCAAACATTGCTATAGCAATCAACACCACGCCACTGGCAACCATCATGCGAAAACTCCAAAACACCACTGGCACGTAGGGCCGGTCTTCCGGCGCAAATTCCTTTAAGCCCTTAATCTCGCCATTCATATCATGGGTGAGAATAATGCTAGCCAGCTTGGGAATGGCAATTTCAAAATCGTTTCGCTCCTCTTCTTGATTAGGTAGCGCAAACAGCAACATCGGCACACCCTTTTGTGTTTCCCAAATACCTTCCATAGCAGCGACCTTTGCAGGCTGGTCCCTTAATGCTTGCAAACCATGCATATCACCAACAAGCACCTGTGTGGGGGCTAATATCGCCATTCCTAACAAGCCGATAGAAAGCCCTTTTTTTGCCACACTGATATGCTGGTGCTTTAGTAAATACCATGCTGAGATACCCGCCATTACTGTCGCAGAAGTTAGATAAGAAGCAAATAACATATGGAAATAGCGGTAAGGAAATGACGGGTTAAATACCACATCCCACCAATTAACAACAATTACTTTGCCTGCTTCCACGATCACACCGGCCGGGGTATGCATCCACGAATTAGCAGCGACAATCCAAAATGCGGAGTTCATTGTACCTAACATTACTAGCAGCGTTGCGGTAAAATGCAGTCGCGGGCCAACCTTGCTCCAGCCAAACAGCATAACGCCCAGAAAGCCCGCTTCCAGAAAAAATGCCGTTAACACTTCCACACTGATTAAAGGGCCTAATACGGGGCCGGCAAACTCAGCAAAGCGACTGAAATTGGTGCCGAATTGGAATGCCAATACGATGCCGGACACAACTCCCATGCCAAAGGTCAGCGCGAATATTTTTACCCAGAAACGATAAAGAAAGTAGAAAACCTCTTTACCTGTTTTAAGCCATATCCCCTCAATGATGGCGAGTAATAGCGCTAGACCCAATGAGAGCGTGGGGAAAATAATATGGAAGGACACAGTAAATGCAAACTGCACCCTTGAAAGCAAGGTTACATCCAAATCCATCGGTACCACCTTGGGTAGTCGTTAAGCCAGGAGTCCATCCCATCAAAATCTTGCTGCAACGGAAACACCGTTAACTCAATTATCGGTCCATTAATAGAGAACTTAAGGTATTGCCATATTCAGAGAATATGTAGAGAAATGGGGCACGTTCTCGCTCTGTCAGGAGGGCTAGTTTGGGTGGTATGGCTAATTCGTGGTAGAGGCTTGGAGCTTCTTTTGTCATCATTGGCCAATGCAATACGCCGATCTAGAATACATTCCCTGGTTTTATCGGAGCTGTAGCTATATTAGCAAAACTCGAAGATGCGCAATGGCAAGAAAGATTGAGCGATGAGGTTTGCGGGAGGAGGTATGGATACCATTATCAAGCCAATCCACTAGAAGAAAAAATCTTCGCTTTCTGTAAAGTATCTATAATCGGTGATATCATCAGGCTCGATAAGCCCCGCGAGGATGGCATCAATATCGCGTACTACTTCGTCTATATAGGATAAGGCCTCACCACGTGCAATGGCCTCATCAAGTGACAACGCCCAAATAGAAACATGGCGGCTATTAATGACGCGCAAGGCATTTGATTTGGCCCACTCCGCTGAGACATGTTGCCCAATCCAATCCAATTTGTTTCGTGCAAGCGCCCTTTCGGCTGGATCCTCGATAGCTTCGATAGCTTCCTGGGTGACTCGGAGCCAGCCATTACTATAGAGTTCTGTGCCGTAATAAAAGCCGATCACCCACTTCAGATACTCATCCAGGCGTTGCTGATGCTGATTATCCAAGTCGCTATGATACTTGTCGATGTAAAACGAATAGGCAGGGATATCGTTCGGCCAGGCGGATTGTTTCGGCACGGAGACACAACTCGCCAAGGTAAACACTGCCATTAGAACAAGTGCAAAAGCTTTCATAGACTTAATCCAAATAAGTAACGACTCTGCAAGCTCTGTCGACCTGTCCATGGCATCCTTTAACGTGCTAAAGGCTGGCTCATAGGGCCAACTCGGTTACTGTGGCGCTATATCGCGAGAATCACTTCGACGTTGCGGTTGTAAAGTCTTACTTTTCTCACATAAGTGATTGATCGTAAAAACTATTAAACAAGTCAATAGTCTGACTATTTGCCGTGCAGACGTGAATTGTCAGTATTGCGACAAGGCCTTGAACAACGAATTGGCATTATAGCGCATCATCGTGATATAAGTAGATGCCGGGCCTGCAGGTTTTGATAACGAATCAGCGTAAAGATTACCAACAATATGGCTCCCGGTCTCACGGGTGAGCTGGCGCAGCAAGCTCGGATTGCTGCTACGTTCAAAAAAAGCGGCGGCGATATTCTCTGCCTTAATCAGCCTAATCAAGCTGGCAAGGTCTCTCGCTGAGACACCAGCGCTGGCATTAATTCCCCGAGCGCCCACAAACTCAATGTCGTAGGCAGACTCAAAATAACTATAAGCGCGATGCAAGGTAAGCAGTTTTCGCCGATTCTCAGGGATTTTTGACAGCTGCAGTGTGATGTATTGATCAAGGGTATCGAGTTCTCGCTGATAACTGTCTCGCCTGGAAAAATAATACTGGTTGTGTGTCTCATCAGCTCGCGCCAAGCCATGGGCTATATTGTTCACATAGACCTTGGCGTTGGCAATGCTTTGCCAGGCATGCGGGTCATCATGCCCATCCGCCTCGGAACCGTGATTGTGATTTTGATTGCTCGAGAGCAACAAGGGGATATTGTCGCTGGCCGTAACGACGGGACCTTGATAGCCAGAGGCCTCGATCAAACGTTCTATCCAGCCTTCAAAACCAAGACCGTTTAATACCAGCAGATCTGCCTCTGCCAGCCGTTGCGCATCTTTCGGTCGCGGCTGATAAACGTGAACATCTTCTTCTGGTCCGACCAGTGAATACACATCAACATGCTCAGCGCCTATAACGCGGGTCATGTCGGCCAAAATACTAAACGAGGTGACAACCTGAAGCTTGCGCTCTGGTGTTGCTGCCTTAGCCAAGACCGGACTTATAGCTAGCAGACAAGCAACGAGAATGACTCCATACCGCAACATATGTAACATAACAGCTCAGGCTTCCAAATGACGCATTGCGCGCAATCGCCGGGTGATAACGCCCTCAAACCCGAACAATATCGACAGAAGATAGGTAGCGCCCAACATTAAGACAATGGCCGGACCAGACGGCACGCCGGCATAATAAGACAACAGTAAACCGAAATAACCCGCCAACAATGCCATCAGGACGGCAATACACAGCATGCGGCCGATATTCCTCGCCCAGAAACGCGCCGCAGCCGCAGGTAACACCATCACCCCCACTGCCATCAGTGTTCCCAAGGCGTGAAATCCACCGACCAGGTTAATAACGACCAATATCAGAAAACCGTAATGGGCCACCGGGCTTAAACCACTGACACTGCGTAAATAGCCTGCATCGACACACTCCAGTACTAAGAGGCGATAAATCAACGCCATCGCCAAAACTGTAATGCTTGTAATAGAGGCGATGAGATAGAGCGTTGCATTATCCAGCGCGAGTACACTACCAAACAATACATGCAGTAAATCAATGCTGTTTCCGCTCAGTGAGACAATCAATACTCCCAATGCCAGAGAAATCAAATAAAATGCAGCCAGACTCGCGTCTTCGCGCAACACTGTTGCACGCGCAACAATGCCGGATAGCAATGCCACAATCAGGCCGGCAGCAATACCCCCTACGGTCATAGCACCTACCGACAGGCCGGAGATAAGATAACCGAAGGCTGCACCGGGCAAGATAGCATGTGCCATTGCATCCCCCACCAAGCTCATACGCCGCAGCATTAAAAATATCCCTATCGGTGTTGCCCCTAATGCTAGCGCCAGGCAGCCGACTAATGCTCGCCGCATAAAACCGAATTCAATAAAGGGGGAAATCAGCAGGTCGAATATCAAGCGGCTTCACCATGATGAGGCAGATGTTCACGCTCACAGACATGAGCCCGATTATCAAATGCCTCTGTTAGAGCACGTGCGCGCAACAGGTTTTGCGCTGACAATACCTTCTCTGTATCACCCATCGCCACTAATTCCCGCGCCAGTAGCAATGTCTGTGGAAAATATTTACGCACCTGATGCATATCATGTGTCACGGCAAGAATTGTCTTGCCACTTTTGTTCCACTCAATAATGAGATTAATCAAGTCATTAGCTGTCCGGCCATCAATGGCAGAAAAGGGTTCGTCGAGCAGCATTAATTCGGCATTTTGCAAAATCAAGCGCGCAAACAAGGCACGCTGTAATTGGCCCCCAGACAAAGTACCTATGGGCCTTTTTTCAAACCCTTGCAGCCCGACACGAGCCAATGCCCGCTCTATTTCCCTATGACAGCTATGACTAAACCCACCGTAGGCGCCATGACGGTGCCACAGTCCCATGGCTACCATATCGGTGACACTAATCGGGAAACTGCGATCGATATCTGCTTGCTGAGGCAGATAAGCGATATGTGATCGGGCCACAGCGAGACTGATTTCCCCCTCCAGTGGCGCAATAGTCCCCGCGATGCCTTTTAGCAAGGTGGACTTGCCGCCCCCATTCGGGCCGACAATAGCCAACAGCTCGCCACGACCAATCTCAATATCCAGATGGTGTACCGCTGGATGGCGATCATAGCCCAGCGTAATATTGTTAAAATGCAGTAATGTTTTTGTCACAATAGTTCCTTAGTGCAAGGCCCAGAACACGCTCAGCCATAAAATGGCCAACACCAGCATGGCCTGTAAAAAGCGCGTAAACAGGCTTGAAAGCAGTGCGGAAGACTCTTTAAAACACATTGTGTTAGCCCATTTCAGGATCAGTAAAATATCTAAGTCGCCTGTGGATTAGGTGACGCTTATGCTTTTGCTCAGGCTCCATGGTCAAAAGTGGCACATCGCCTGCATGTTAAGTTATATCATAACATTTTATTATTAAATTAGCCTCCTTGGCCAGGCCGTTATCTTCTGATCAAACTTTGACGGCGCAAACCGTGACACCAGTGGTTGCCCACCTTCTCTCACATCTGCCCTGTAGGACTTCTCGCTGCCATAAGCCCTTTAAAACATTTATTGTGTATCGGCACCGGCTTCGTATCGATCAAGTACAAGACCTCATTTAATAGCCACTTATTTTCCTGTCCAAACAAACCACTGTCACTGATATGTGCCTACACTCTTGCTGATCACAGCAAATCAAGGACTTGGCTATCAATCTGTTCCCAATACGCCTTAAGGTCATCATCGTCGTGACCGTCTAACGGGCTGAACAGTTTGAAATCAGACCCTTGCGTAGTGCTGTTGTCGTACAGATTGTTAATCGACATTCTAAGGAGCCCTTTATAAAGGCGTTCACCTTCAAATTCACTCATGCGAGAATGAACAACCAGCAACGGAGGTGTGACTGGGTGCATATGCGCAAGCACCTTAATTTCATGTCCTGGTTTTTTCTGAAAAGAATTCAATGCAGTTACTGACATTGCGCATGCATCTACACCACCAACAAATAATTCAAAAAGGCATGCGCCGTTATTACTCAAATAAACAAACTCGATCTCGTTATCGAGATCTATACCACGACTCTTCATTGTAAACTTCGTCATATAGCTCAGCGCAGAAACTTCAGACGCTAAGCCTACCGTTTTTCCTTTTAAATCATCGAGTCGGGAAAATGCGCTTGCCGAAGCTACCACGAGAACAACGAATACCCCTGCATCTGAGGTTGTTATCGGTACATAACCGGCATTATGTGCCAACCGAACAAAGTCCAAGGACTGCATATAGGCAATGTCGTACCTCTCATTTTTCAGATTTTCCATAAACGTGCCAAAACTAGAACTGCTTCGAAGTAATATTGGTTTCCCCAATGTTTGCCGCATATTAATAATAACCGGCGCGAAACTATCCGCAAGATGGCTGAGAGAAACAAACGGTACCACACCCAAAGTGTAGTGACCTTCTTGATCAAA
Source organism: Gammaproteobacteria bacterium (assembly GCA_015492075.1). Taxonomy (GTDB): domain Bacteria; phylum Pseudomonadota; class Gammaproteobacteria. The sequence continues at coordinate 54,423 of WGFU01000019.1, read as the reverse complement.
ATTACTTTGAGCGTCTGCTGCTTGCGCGCCTACGCCAAAAAAACCGAGAACGAATACCGCGGCCATTATCAATCGAATAACAGAGGTATGCTTTTTAACTAGATGAATATAAGCCTTATCAAGCATTTTCATCAGAGAATTACTCCTACTCTACTTTCTGCTCACCAACGATCGGTCCTTCTAACCGCCTATGATTGATCAAAGCACTAACTTATCACCCCAATCATCTTCTGACTCTACCATTACATCTATAGCCTGATATCCATACATCGCTAAGGCACCTTCAGCATATCATCATCTTCCAGCTCTCTAAGTTGCCTCAAATATTCTCTGACGTCTGCGTAATCAGATTCATTTACCGGCTTAAAATGCAAGGTTTCGCGCCCCGCCCGTGTTTGGTCAAAATTAAGTAACGCGCGCTTGATTATATCTCGATCATGCTTTGGCACTCTCATATGCGCAACAAACAAGGGCGAACTAATGGATGAAGTTTGTTTGATAAGACGCAAGCTAATACTGATTCTGGACTGAGCTAGTCTCAGTGGCAATAAGGCCATAGCGCATGCGTCCACCCGCCCCGCCGCCAGTTCTTCTATACAGTCGTCATGGGTTCTTAGATAGTGCAACTCTATATCCTTATCAAGGTCAATACCCGAGTTCATTAATGCCACTTTGGTTAGGTAACTGACCGCTGCAACGGCGGGTGGCATACCAAGCACTTTCCCTCTCAATCCTGTTAGATCTTTGATTTCGCTATTTGCCTTAACAACTATATTTGCTGAAGGGGGCCTTTCCAGTGCAACCAGAGGCAGATAACCCGCCTTGGTGGCGATGCGTACAAAGTCAAATGGCTGAATAAAGGCTATGTCATATTCTGCATCAGTAAGATTTTGCATAAATTTTTCGAAACTAGAGCTAGTACGAAGAGATACCCCCTTGCCTAGCGATTGGCGCATCCGCAGAACAACAGGAATAAACAGTTCCTCGACATGGGGTAATGACACGAAAGGAAAGATGCCCAGCGTATACCTAAAACTTTGGTCGCCATGACCAGGATGTGCCGCGCTCACTGTTCGTAGACACAAAAAGAGAACAACAATGCCCAAACTGAAAATAGCTATCAGCCTCGTCACAGAGGTAAGGCTAGCGCCTATGGTTCGCACATTACTAATCATAGTTGACAGACTATGTCAACTTTGACACATTATCAACCGTATATACATTGCAGGAATGATCAGTTTCTCCCAATTCTCATATCCCAACAAGCAAGCCGATAAAGGTGTCAGGGTAATGCAATGTGTTGTCTTCGCCAGATGCTCGTAAAACATAGAACATAATCATGTCTCTCAAATACCGCATCGTACTGATGGTTCTGATTCTTGAACTTGCCATGATGGCAACAGTACTTTGGTTCACACTCTCGTCATCGATAGAAATCAGCCGTGAAAACATCACGCAAAAGGAACATGTCACGCTCGAATTACTCTCAAATCTCAGCTATAACTCTTTGATTACTGAGGAATACCCACAGTTGCAGCACCATTTTGACGAAATTACGTCAGACCCCGACATAGAAGAAATAATATTAACTGATTATAGTGGTCATATTGTCGTTAGTTCTGACCGTAATAGAATTGGCCAGGCCCTACCCGGTCTAAGACAAAGTGATAGCCACACATGGCGCACGCAAACAATCTCCAACACTGCTGAAATACTCGGGGTTCTTGCAATAAAATTCTCTAACGCTAAATTTATATCCGATTACAACAAAATAAGAAATCTTGGTATTACAATCGCGATAATCGGCATGGCTGTTGTCGCCACAGCAGGCTTGTTAACAGGGGTTTTTCTAACCCGCCGCCTCGACAAGCTTGCCTCGGCAGCACGCGAGATGAGTGACGGCAATTTCAAGGTGCGGACACATTTTACAGGACGCGATGAGATTGCAACCGTGGGCATGGCCTTTGATCGTATGGCAGATCAAATCGAATCGCGCACTCTAGAACTTGAAGACGAAAGAAATTCGCTCAGACTTGAGGTTAAACAGCGAGAAAATGTAGCCGAACGGTTAAAAATCCAGCAATCCAATTTATTAGAACTTACCACCCAAAAATGGGATGTCGATGAAGATATTTCTCCCGCCCTGCGACGTATCACAGAAATATCTTCTCGCGCATTACGGGTGGATCGTGCCAGCATCTGGATATTCAATAAGGAAAATACCGAGCTGGTTTGTCTGGATCTTTATGAATCAGGGGTAGATAGTCATTCCAGCGGACATACCCTTACTCTCAAAGACTTCCCTCATTACATTAGCGCCATTAGCGAAGGGAGGGTAATTGCAGCCCATGACGCACAGAGTGATATCCGTACCAGCGAATTTACAGAAAGCTATTTGAAACCTCTCGGTATTATATCAATGCTGGATACACCATTGCGTTTGTCAGGTCAACTAATTGGTGTCTTATGTCATGAACACATTGGCTCAGCCAGACAATGGGCGGCAGATGAAGAGGCGTTCGCCGGATCAATGAGCGATATTATCGCCTTGGTAATGGAACGAGGAGAACGCTACCGAACTGAAGCAAAGATGCGCAAGCTTTCAGGCGCAGTAGAGTCAAGCGCAGATTCCGTTTTCATCACTGACCGCAACGGAATTATTGAATATGTCAATAAGGCCTTTACTAAGGTTACGGGCTTCTCTTCATTGGAAGCAGTAGGTAAAACCCCAAATATCATGAAGTCAGAAAGCCATGACAATGATTTCTATAAAAACTTGTGGCAAAGCATTCTCAATGGCGACGCCTATAGTGATGTGCTGATAAACCGGAAAAAGAATGGTGAACTCTATTATGAAGAGAAAACCATTACGCCATTAAAGAATCGCCATGGTGAAGTTACCCACTTTATCTCTACCGGAAAAGATATCACAGAGCGTATGCAGGATCAGGAGCGGCTACATTATCTTGCCTATCATGACATTCTTACCGAACTGCCTAACAGGGCATTGTTCATGGATCGTCTTTCACAGGCATTACTACGTCGGCGAGATAAGCACAACGAAGCCGCCTTGTTGTTTTTTGACGTAGACCAATTTAAAGCGGTGAACGACACACTTGGCCACGACCATGGTGACGAGCTCTTAAAACAGCTCGCAGGCCGTGTCAAAGACTGCTTGCGCTCCGAAGATACTCTTTCTCGTTTTGGTGGTGATGAGTTTGCTGTACTGATAGAGAATATAAACGTAAAGAGTACTTTATTGATCATTGTAAAGAAAATATTCAGCGCGACAGCGCGGCCTTTTATTATTAACGGACACGAGCTGTTCATGACGATCAGTATTGGCATCACTCATATCCCAGATCATGTCCCGGATCATTCTCCAGATGCCAGCACACTGATCAAACATGCCGATACTGCAATGTATCGTGCCAAGGAAAAGGGACGTAATAGCTACGAATATTATTCCGCTGAAATGGGCGAGCAAGCGTATGAGCGACTCACTCTTGAAAGCAACTTGCATCGAGCAATACTCAATAACGAGTTCTTTTTATACTACCAACCCCAGGTCAGTCTTAGCGATGGCGAAATTATTGGTGCAGAAGCCCTTATTCGCTGGCAACATCCCGAGTTTGGTTTCATGAACCCAGCCCGGTTTATTCCTATGCTGGAAGAAACAGGACTCATTGTACCAACCGGGAAATGGGTATTCGATGCTGCATGTAAACAGGTAGCCAAATGGAAGGCAGGTGGCATCGATAAACTTCGAGTGGCAGTAAACTTCTCCAGTCGCCAGTTCCATGACCTTGATTTAATTGATCATGTTAGTACCACCTTAAGAAACTACAAGCTCAGACCCGATATGATTGAGATAGAAATAACCGAGAGCGTTTTTATGCAAAATAATCAGGTTTCGATGGATAATCTCAACAAGCTGCATGAAATGGGGTTGAAGATCTCGCTTGATGACTTCGGAACCGGCTACTCGTCTCTGAGCTATCTCAAAAGCTTCCCGGTTGATGTCCTGAAAATTGATCGCTCTTTTATTTGCGACCTCGATAAGGATGATGATGCTCGTTCGCTGGTCAAGGCCATGATTACCATGGCTAACAGTCTCAATATTGAAGTGATTGCAGAAGGTGTAGAAACCCCAGCACAATTGGATTTCTTGCGCAAACATAACTGCGATGTCATCCAGGGCTATCTATACAGCCCTCCCGTGCCAGCCGATGAACTGACACAACTATTTCGATCACCAAACAGGTTGATTATTTGAAGCCAGAATATAAAACAACACTCTCTATCAATGCAGACCGGTCTATTCTGCATACCAAATAAATAGCCTGATTAAAGACTTGAACTAATAAATGATCACCGCTACCATTGACTTGGCCTGGCTGACCCAATCATTGACCAGCTTACTACTAGGTAGAGCGCGAACCAGTTTTTTCTCGGCATTAACTGCTTTCATTTTTTCTGTCAAATTCTCGACACGATGTGATTACCGAGCTTGGGGTCGGCGAAGCTCTGGTGTCAACCTTGCAAAAAAGGCATACCCAGTGTCCGGCGAACCTACCTTGCTTGATACGAGCGCCATCGTCACGACTCGGTCTGGCCAGAGACACCGAACAAAAAAGTTATCAAGAACACTCCTATCCTCGCAAATACGACAAGACTGTCGATCGGGAGTCAGCCTACGAGATTTAAAAAACGCGCCGAATTAGTGGTAGAGAAGAATAAGAAACAAGACGCCGTTAGCGTAAACAAGAAAACAAAAAGCGGGTTAATGGCAATAGTCAGTCTTTTATTGCACCTTTATTGCACTGGCGGTGGCCTTATCACCAATATGGGTCTCGCCTCGTGCCCTGGCCAACTCTATTTGGCGCTGGCGCTCGTGAAAGCGTGCTTTTTGTTCCTCGCTAAGCTGCCGATAACAATGCGGACAGGAAACGCCTTTTACATAATAAGGGGACTGCATCTCTTGTTCTGAAATGGGGCGGCGACAGCCATAACATTGACTATAGGAACCCGGCTCCAGCGCATGGTTAACCGTCACGCGGTTGTCAAAAACAAAACACTCTCCCTGCCATAGGCTTTGTTCCTGAGGCACTGTCTCGAGATATTTAAGTATGCCGCCTTGCAAGTGGTATACCTCATCGAAGCCTTCGCTCAGCATATAGGAGCTGGCCTTTTCGCAACGTATGCCACCTGTACAGTACATAGCAACTTTTTTGATTTTTTTTGAATCGATATTTTGCTTAACGTAATCCGGAAACTCACGAAAGGTCTCTGTGTGGGGATCGACAGCGTTGGCAAACTTGCCTACTGCAACTTCATATTCATTACGCGTATCGATCAGTAAAACTTCCGGATCACTGATGATATCGTTCCATTTTTCAGGGCTGACATAGGTGCCTACCTGCCTGACCGGTGACACTCCAGGCACCCCCATCGTGACAATCTCTTTTTTCAGCTTGACCTTCATCCGATAAAAAGGTTGTTCGTCAGCATAAGCCTCTTTAAGGCTGATGCCGTCGAACCGAGCATCGCGGGCAAACCATTCGATCAGTGCGTCAATGCCATTTCGATTGCCAGAGACAGTACCGTTGATACCCTCGGCGGCGAGCAAAAGGCTGCCCTTAATGCCTTGCGACTCACACAGTTGCAGCAAAGGTGATTTAAGCGCGCGATAATCATCGAGCGCGGTAAAATGATAAAGGGCGGCGATAACAATATTCATAATCGTTCAAAATAATGGTTAAAGCGCTATTATAAATGACTTGAACAGGACAAACAGTATGGATCACGACGTCATTCCGGCAAAATCCGCTAAAAAACGCTGTGCCTGGGTCGAGAATATGCCAGCCTACTATGTTGACTATCATGACCACGAATGGGGGCAAGCCGTTACCAATGATGTGGACCACTTCGAGTTAATTTGCCTTGAGGGTGCTCAGGCCGGCTTAAGCTGGAATACCGTGCTGCAAAAACGCGCGCGTTATCGCCAGGTGTTCCATCACTTCGACATTGAGCGCTGCGCCAATATTAGCGATGCCTACCTTGAAAAACTGCTTACAGACCCGGGGATTATTCGCAACCGCTTAAAGGTCTACTCGGTACGAAGCAACGCGATGGCCTTTTTGGCAGTACAAGCTGAGTTCGGCTCGTTCAATGACTATATCTGGGCCCATGTCGAGCATAAGCCGATTATCAATCGCTGGCGCAAGATGTCCGACGTCCCGGCCAGTACCGAGCTGAGCGACAGACTGTCAAAACAGCTGAAAAAGCGCGGCTTTAAATTTACCGGCAGCACAATCATCTATGCCTACCTGCAGGCCGCCGGCCTCATTGTAGACCATACTATCGATTGCCAATGGCACCCGGATAATCGATAAACCGCTGCTCTCGCTCTGATATCGGCCAGGTTTTTACCTGAAATTTTTGCTTGCGATTTTAGCTGCGGCTGAGTAAGCGACTTCCATACTCGATATAGATGCAAGTGGTCTTCACATATGTCTGCCCTGCATTCCGGCAGAGTCTCCAATACAGTACCAAACACTGCTTTTTAAGCGCGATTATCCACCTGGATAATAACCAGGCTCAACAGCGACCATTTTTCCAACACTTAGCTTTTACGTATTAACGAAAATAGGCCTTGGTGTGTTGATGTATACGCACCTCTTCTTTGATCTTGTCTATCTCAAACCAACGGTAATCACTGTGCTGCTGTGTCGGCAGCTCAGTCAGCGGGCTGGCCAAGCGAATGGTATAGGCCAACACTACGTAGTGTGTACCAAAGTCTCCGCTTTCAGAAAAATTGGTGGCGTAGAAATGCTCATAAACACCCAAAAATTCCGCGTCGGAAACAGGTATTTGCATGTCCAATTCGTTGCCGGTGAGACGATAGAATGCTTTATTAATAGATTCGTTTTTACGGATACGACCGCCGGGTACAAACCAATATCCTTTGGCTGGTTCATTACAGCGTTTACCCAATAATGCCTTACTATTGTGTAAGACAACCAGATCAATCGATACCAACGGTGTGTCGCGTACAACCCGGGCGAAACCTGTAGCGCTAAGCATAATGTCCCTTTGTTCTCGAACAAACAAAATGATTGTTTCTGAAATAATAGAAATTACAGGAAAAGCACTGTCATATAAACAGGCGCACCTTGGTTTTATTTGCGCATTTTCTTTATTGTGACAAACCGACTTCACAACAAAGCCAGCAATTATGCTAGGGTGCAGAAAATAAAAACAATGAATGCCTTCTCTCATGGACACCGTCGACGCACTACTCACTGAGCTGGAAAGCTTTCTTGGCACCTTAAGCGGCTATATTTGGGCAGGGATACCTTGGGGTGACAGTGGCATCGTGATTCCCGTATTGCTCACCTTATTACTTGGTGTTGGCATATATCTCACTTTGAGCTTGCGCTTTTTACCCTGGCGCCGGCTTCCTTATGGAGTAGGCCTATTAATCCGCGGTGCGCAATCTACTGCACCCGGTGATGTCACCCCGTTTCAGGCGCTGATGACCACCCTTTCCGCCACAGTGGGCACAGGCAATATTGTCGGCGTTGCCACCGCCATAGCGCTGGGCGGACCGGGTGCGATTTTCTGGATGTGGGTGACCGCATTGTTTGGCATGGCCACCAAATATTCTGAAGTCTTGCTTGCGGTACGTTTTCGCGAGCTTGGTGCAAATGGTAAACATGTTGGCGGCCCGATGTATTATATTAAAAACGGTTTGCATAAACGCTGGCACTGGTTGGCAGCTGCTTACGCCCTGTTCGGTGCCATCGCCGGTTTGGGCATCGGTAATATGGTACAAGCCAACTCCGTTGCCGACGCCATGGAATCGTCTTTCAATATGCCTGCCTGGTTCAGTGGTATTATTCTTGCCGCACTCGTTGGCTTCGTCATTATCGGCGGTATACGACGTATCGCGGCCGTCGCCGCCAAATTGGTTCCTTTCATGGCGGTCGGCTATATTGCCTGCGCATCAATCGTTATTGGCACCCATTTACAAGATATTCCCGCAGTATTTATGCTGATTATCGAGTCGGCCTTTACCGGCACCGCAGCAACAGGCGGCTTTGCGGGTGCGGCTGTGTGGGCGGCAATTCGATTCGGCGTTGCCCGTGGGGTATTTTCTAACGAAGCGGGACTGGGCAGTGGTTCTATCGCGCATGCCGCCGCCAAAACCAATCATCCAGTCAAACAAGGCTTTATCGGTATATTAGGAACCTTTATCGATACACTGCTTATTTGTACGATGACGGCATTTGTAATTCTACTGACCGGTGCCTGGACCAGTGGCGAGAATGGCCATGCCTTATCCAATCTTGCCTTTAACAGTGTTCTGGGTGACACCGGCAGCGACATCATTGCTGTCGGCCTCGTTATATTTGCCTTTACCACTTTACTCGGCTGGAGCTACTACGGTGAACGCTGTGCGGAATATCTGTTCGGCAGTCAAGCAATTCTGCCCTATCGATTACTTTGGGTTATTGCCATACCGCTGGGGGCAATTGGCAGCTTGAAAATAGTCTGGGTATTTTCCGATGTGATGAATGGCTTGATGGCATTGCCTAATCTCATTGCGCTCGCTATGCTCAGCCCTATTGTATTAAAAATTACGCGAGATTACTTTAGTAAAAACGCGTAACTCTAGGGGCAGGCTCTGAGCAAGCCTCTGAAGCAGCGCTGTCCACGTGCACCCTTCAAGGGCGTGCCCAAGCAATGAAGCTTAAAGGCCATTGACCCGATGTAAACCGCTTCCTTTTGCCTCGCCATTATCCATTTAATGAACTGATTCAGCGGCTTCCTGGTTAAGCACCTGTTCGATTTTATAATGTTTCTTGCCCAATAAATCGAGCAGGCCATTTTGACCGCCGACATGCAGGGCTCCAACAATCACAAAATAAGTGGCATTGCCTTTTAGATAACTTGTTATTTTCCTGGCCATATTGGTGTTGCGTTCATCCAGCAAGGCTTTCCATTGCTTTTTATAGTTCGGGTATTTTTCTGCCTCCAATTGCATGGCATCATAGAGTTGCTCTGCATCACCTTGTTGCCAAAGTGTGCGCATCGTCGTCATGACATCAGCAAAATCCTCAAGATTATCCAGGGTGGCGAGCAAGTCGATCTCTTGCTGTTTATCACTGGCAGCGCTTAATATCTTCAGTTGCTGTTCCAAAGTTTCAAGCTCAAGCACGGGTTTGCCAGCGGCCTTGTTCAAAAAATGCTGGTCGATACCCAAGGCTGTGTCATAGCCAAGCCGTGTAAATTCGTTAATAGTGATAGTCAGGTTGATCAACCACGGTTTCATGGTTTTGATAAGCGCCTCCGGCATATGGCGCTGTTGCAGATAGGCTTGCAATTTTTTCCATGATTTTTTTGCTATATGCTGATCTATAGTCGTGCCATCGTGATAGATACCGTATCTCTGTGTCATTGCCAGCTGTTGCTGCGGGCTGGTACGCCGGTTGTCAATCTCCACTACCAGGTAACTGGAACTGTCAAAGGCCTTATAGAGAGGCGCTGGCAGTGGATACATATCAATGGTTGCTGCATGCAAGGAACCGAGCAAATAGACCGTCGCCGTATCAGAGCTAACTCGCCAAAGGAAAGGCTTATCTGAACTGGCTGCCAGCACAGAAGTAACTGACAGCAACAATGAGAACAAAACAGCGAAACCATGGCAAAAAAACTTCTTCATTAAACAAGCCCCTCTAAACAATTGCGTTCCAACCATAATCGACATATTGCCAATTCACCTTATCGCCATCGAGCTCAATCACATAATAGCCCTCTTCTGTACCAAAGCGTGGCCCTCGCCACCAACTGCCACAGATCGCCCCACCGGTGATAAACGTCGTATTGCGCCAACGTATCACTTCGGCGACATGTAAATGACCCTGCAATACCAATATCAAATTATGCTGATTAAACAGTTCGAGTATTTCAACGTTATCTATCATGGCACGATTAACAGGCACCCCTTCCATGTTGCCCTTGGTCGCAGAATACACATTTGTCAGCAATGGCATATGCAGAGTAACGACTATTGGAGTATCAAAGCCGATACCAGATAAGTCTTCTTTCAACCATGCCATTTGCTCTGTATTCAAATGACCTTCGTAGCCAACATCGCCGCCGACAATACTCATACTGTCAAGCATAATAAAATGGTAACCCGCCTCATCAAACGAATACCAAGTGCGGGATAAGCCCATACGTTGAAGATAATCAGAGCGTGGTTCGATATTTGGCGGGCTGCCATCTTTCGGTTGCACGCCGACCAGGTCATGATTACCGATGGCAGGATATATATCGGCATGCATTGCACGATGCATGCGCATATAGATATTCCAGTGTCGTGTCATGGACACGCTACCAGCATTGAAACCACCGTCAATATAATCTCCTCCACCGATAATCAGGTCAGGCCGCGACTGATTAATGGCTTCCGCCGCGATCAACACGGCGTCTGCCGCACCGCGCGCCGGCATCGCATGCACATCGGTATAAAATACCAAGCGCAGGCTGGATCGTTTCCGTCGTACAGTAAGGTCTGCACAGCCACCTATATAACTGGCCGCAACCAGTGCGCCACTGCTAAGCAACCAGCGACGCCGGTTAAACAAGGGCATTGTCAGCCCTGGTGCGCAATCGCCAGCTGAATAACAATAAAACCGCTATCGCGCCTAGCAATAGTAGCAACAGCTGGGGCTTGCTTAGGAAGGTAATCAGGTTTTCACTGACCGGACTCTCATAGCGCTGCCCCTTATCAACACTTGCCTCTAATAAAACTTGCATATCATGCTCCAGGCCAAAAGATGACTGCGCCAATGTGTTGGAAAAATACTTTTCTACGATACGGTTTTCAAAAAAAGCAATTTGTAGACGTCGCTGCCGCTCAGCATGGGCATAACGTGCTGCTTGCAAACCAGTTTTAAGATAGTAATCGCGGCGATTCAAATGTACACGTAACTCATGTAAAAAAGGATCGGTCATGGGTGAGTAACGCCGAATAAACTCCCCGTAGTCACTCAGTGATGGTGCCGCATCTAGTTTTTGCGCTGCATCGAATGCACGCTCTTTGTCTTGCAGCTGCAAACTATCCGAACTGAAACGGGAACGAAATACACCGATTTCCTTATCTTCATAACGATAACCATATTCGGACATAAGATGCCCATTTTCAGCAAGAAAGGTCAGCGGCGCAATTTTAGCGCTATATGCTTTTATTACATCGGGCGTATTGGCAAAACTGATAAGCAATAAAAGCAGACACGTTAGCGCCAGACGTACCACTAGTCGTTTGCTTGCCCTGTTAGGAATCTGATTGATAGATTGCGGCCGGATACCTTTTGCTATCGCCACGCATACGACCAAAGCGGCCAGGCTGTTGATCGTAATATCACTCAGGCCCCAAACGCGGCCAGGCGTCAGCCATTGCAGGAATTCGTCAATAACTCCCACTGCGGCAGCCGCTAACACCACCGCAACATAAACTAAATAGTTCTTATGGCGCCATAAAAATGCGTTAAACAGCAGTGCCGCTAACAATCCGTATTGAACGAAATGGACGGCCTCAACCGGGTTCCCCCAAAGCCGAAACGTATAGGCAATAATAAAGGCGGCACAAAGCAGCAACCATCCAATGTTCACCGCCGGTAATGCCATCGCCGCTGAGCGCAGTTTGAGGATCAGATACAGTACGGATATAACAACAACAGCGACGACAAAATAGCCAAACGAATTATCGCCCAGGGTATTACGGACAATGGCTTGAAATGTGCGTGCAAACGGGATCGTTAGCAGTAAAATGATTATCCATAGCGCTACGGCCAGCCATGAACGAAATTCGGTAGCCAGTATGCTTGGGCGGGCCATGCGATATCGCATCCACTATCGCTAATATTGGCTAGATGGCATTCGCACGGTCGACAATATCCTGGTAATAGCTGCGCTGTTGCTCAGCGCTATCGCCACCGTTAAACACCAAGGCACCGGAACTGTAGGTAGTACCATAGGTCGCTGCCAGGTTGACGGTTTGTGCGACACCGGAAAAAAACAATTCATCTGACAAGTCGCGTAGGGGATGGATAAAAACCGCCCATAAAGTATCCTTGGCAAAGGAGTAACGCGCATCCAGGGCTGAATCAAAATTCGCTTGCATCAGTCGTTCTAAGACGTTTGGCTCAACCTCTGCCGACGGCAATATTGGCACCATGGCGCGCATACGCCCTGCACGCTCATCGGTGGCCACGTAAACCTCATATTCATCGATCTGCATCAGCCAAAAACCCGGCCGGCCTTGCGCTTCCTCGTCAAGCCGATGAACCAATGTGGCCAGTCTGTCATTGCTCATCACAGACGATGTATCAGGCACTTCGTCATCGGCAATGGCCAGTAACGATGCGACCATCAGCAATAAAAACATACCTAGCAGTTTGTTCATTGTGACTCCGTTGATCTTTTTATAGCGCCAAGCACAGCATAACAATGGCAGACAGATTTATGCAATGAATTGAAGTCGTTCCTTAAGCAAGGCTTGAGCCGCAGCAAAACCTTTCACCTCGAACGCTTGCATCCCAGCTTGTCGAGCGGCGTCAACATTAATAATATTATCGTCCAGAAAAATGATCTGCTCCGGTGCCAGTTCCAGTTGGCTGATTACATTCTCGAAGGCATCGCCATCGGGCTTGATAAAACCAGTAATATGCGACGGAAAGTGGTAATCAAAATACGGTTCGAAACCATAATCGGACATCATGATCGGCCAGTGCACGGGGTTATTATTACTCAGACTCACCAAAGTGTAGCGACTGCGTAATCGTTCGAGCAATTTAAAGACACCCGGATAGACGCCTTGAACAAAACTACGGTGGCGCTGAACCAACTCCTCGTAACTCAATTCCAGTTTGAGTTCGGCTTTAATGTCTGAAATAAAGTCAAATAGAGACGATTGACCTGTCTCGAAACGGCGAACAGTGTCCGAATGTAACCAGCATCGCCAAAACTCCGCTTCATCTTCATGGGCAGAGTGAGAAAATACTGTCTGTACTGGCGCCAGCTCTACCAACACACCGCCGAGATCAAAGACCAGTGCCTTGATCATGAGCTTATGTTTTGTTTTTTCAGGCGGGTAAAAACACTAGCGATTTTATCTTGCACAGATTGCTCGAGACTGGCCAACTCAAGCACTTGTTGGTATCTGGCAATATAGGCGCCGACCGAGGCACTAAAGCCCAGCAGTATAATGCAAAAATCAACAATCACTTTCTTAACAATCAACCAGTATCAATCTCGGCTGAGACCTCATCCGGCCGTGTATGCGTTAATAATTGGCATCGAACGCTTGCCAATTGATTGAGTTCGATATCCGTATTGACCAGAGGCTCGAGGCGCTCAGGTGAAAGATAGTGGAATTCGACATGGCTGGTGCCAACTCTGATTTGACTGACGCTCTTGGTATGAGAATGTTCACGTGCCATACACACTGCCTGGCTCGCATTGGCCTCATCACGTTGGCAATGAAAGGCTAAAATGTCTTCTTCAGCATGACCGTTTTTTTGCCAGTCTTTAAACAGTCGCTGCCGATACTCTACGGTTGTTGCTAAATCTACTGAAGAGGAAGATTCAAGAAAGAAGCGCGAAAACTCGATTAACTCTTCATTAAAATTTAAGCCATCCCAGCGATAACGATAAAGCTCGTCTTTGTTCATAACCAATAACACAAACGCACTGTACAAAATCGGTTCGAACGCTTGAGTCAACCATTTTCTAACATCAGCAAGACAACGAAATTCAAGTAAACGCGGGATGATCAGGCCGCGGCTCAAACTGCCTTGATAATCGACTTCATACATATTGAGCAAGCTGGCAACGATGCCGTAATTATTTGTCCCCACCCATGTGCCTTTGGCTTGTGCGTCAAGCGGGTAAATCCGCAGTGTTGCCTCTGCTAACTCCTGCCGCATACCTGCTTCATTACGAGTACGCACTTCATCGCGGTTTGATGTCACGGTCAAGCCATTATTATCACGTAATATACTTATGGTACACATACTTAACCCGCACTAGATCGTAAATAACTTTGGGTCGCAGGTGCTACGCCAATATAGGAGGCGATATTAATACCCAAAGTTCGCAGCACCAAGGTAATGTATGCCACATGATGCACAGTGTGGTTGAGTAAATAGATCAATTCGCGCTGCAGTGTGCTATCCACTATTCGCGACTCTTGGCAACTCATAGATATCTCGGTTTTCATTTTTATGGGTGCGTCCAGACGAATACTGATGCGCAACCATGCAATCAAACCTTTGATCTGCTCCAGTGCTAGCACTGGGTCTGCTTCAATGACACTGTCCCGATTACGTTGGTCGTAATCGATCTCGCCATCTGCCATACCTGACTGCAAGGCAGTGTAGTGATCCAATACATGGCGTACATGACGACCAACAGCTGATGTCATGCCTTCGGGAACATTTTTATACCACTTGTCCGGTGCTATTTCAATGAGAGCCAGTAATTGTTCTAAGGCATCGATATTGGCGCTGATTAATGCTTGCATTTATCTTTCCACATTGTTTTAAGGCGCTCAACGCCTTCTTTTCCGAGATAGCGGGTGGCATAACGGCGTGGCATTTTACGAAAATCAACCAATATCAAGCCATCCAAAGAATCATTAAATACCGTGTTCACCGAAAAGCAGACAAACCTTCCATTTAAAGCCAAATAGTGGCGCAATAGTGTTGGCAAGGTCTTGCCCGGGTCACAACGGCCTACCAGCTTGTTAAGTACTGACACTTTATTCAAAGAAGCCAGCATTTCGTCGGTCCAGGTCTTGCCTGCGACTCGAAACGGTGTCACCGGTCTCACATTTTCAATATATCGTTGCTCAGCCCGAAATGATTCCAGCATACTTTCAGCTATCAGTGCACGTGCCATATCAGAATGATCACGTGAAATACTCACTGCACCAAACAAGGTCGGATATTCAGGATATTGAGCAACGTATGCACCAATACCGCGTAGCAGTAAATCCAGTGCGGCGGGGTGCCGCTGGTAATCCGGATGAACAAACGACCGACCGATTTCCAGCGCTTTGCCAATGCGCGCCAGATAGGCTTCATCAAAGCGATAAAGTGTGCGTCCGTACAAGGCGTCGATGCCGTGATTTTTTACAATCTCATCCACCCGTCCAATACGATAGCCACCAGCAACCATCTGTCTTTCCCTATCCCATAAAAACAGGTGCAGGTAATGCGGATCAAAACGGTCGATATCAACGCTGTTGCCGGTGCCTTCTCCGGCCGCGCGAAATGTGATTTCGCGCGCGATGCCTATGCGCTCCATCATACTTCCAAGGCGATCATAGGGGGCGATATAGACGTCGAATGATCCTGACTCATTGATTTTAAATTCACTGAGCTGCTGAATATCATGAAATAGCTCAGCGCTGGGGCGTTTTATTTCTTGTGTTTGGCTGCGATCAGACTGATTGATTACTATTGACTCGAGACCGAGCAAGTCGGTACTCATGCGCAGGTAATGGGTAATGGACTCTTCATCATCCAGTTGCCGAATCTCACTCGGGGTGATGGGATTACCGATTTTTAAATCAAGCCTCCAGCCCCGTTTATTGGCAAATTCACGTGCCAGCATCAGAGTACGTAAACGCGGGTGAATCAAGCCCAAGATATAAAACAAGCTACTGTTCTTTCCCTTAACATAGATCGGTACACAAACCGCCTTGCTGCGTTTGACTAACTGACCGACCAGACGATCCCACGGCCGGTCTTCGATCCGCTTGGATCTAACATTGATAGCAGAAACCTGGCCTGCCGGAAACACCAGCAACATGCCATCATCACGCAAATGCTTCATCGCCTCTCGCACGCCACGCAAGTTTTGTTTCACTGCATTTTCCGACAGCACGTCAACACCGATAAAAATATCGCGCAACTCGGGAATACGAGTCAGTATTTGGTTGGTCATAACTTTCAGGTCGGGGCGCACTTTCAACAATATTTGCGCGATAGCGACACCTTCTAGTCCACCCAAAGGATGATTGGCCACCACCAACACTGGGCCGGTGCGCGGTGTCTCCCCAAGCATGTTATTTGGCTCCACCCGGACGTCGACACCCAAAGACTGCAAGGTGTAATCAAGAAAGGAATCCGCAGCGATATCACGCGGACGATGGGCATAATGCTCTGCCAGCGGCTTCAAACCTAGCACCGATTCAAGCATTGCAGCAAGAATCCGGTTTTTGATGGGCAGCTGAAATGGATTAACCAAACTTTCGTAACTCATATCAATCTGTCGCCGGATAATGACTTGATAAGGCCTGTTCTGTGCGCCAAGCTTTCCACAAGCTCATCAATCCTGGTGGCCGATAACCACGTTTTTTGTTCATCGCGCCAATTTTAAACAAAGTGTTATATTGACTAAACAATACTGACCATGCTTCTCGCAACCGCGCCTGATTATCCCAGATATGCAACGATTCAGAGCTGGCGCCATTGACCTCGATAATGGCCAACTCATCGCCCCTCATCATCTGCTCAAGCGTCTTGAATTTAATGTCTAGCCGCCCATAATAAAACTCGGGAAAGCCCGACATAATCTCGTTAATACGGTCGGTTAATGCGTCCGTAATATACTGCCGACCGTCGCGAAACACCGCGCCACAGCTATGACTGGCTGCGAACACCAGTCGAAACGGTTCATCTTCGGCAATCACCTGTTCGAACCTATCCTGATGACGTGCCGCATACAAGTGCATGATCTGACGCGCACGGCTATCGGCTAGCAACAACTGGCGTAGCGTACTGACCCCATCGCCAACCACATAAGGCGAATATTTTAATGCCATCGAGACAATACGCCCCTTCTCTTCGTCAGGGTGACGAACATAAAACACGCCCGCTTCTGGCTCCCAGTCTGCCAACTGCTGTAACATTAAGGTACTGCCCACTAGGTAATGCGATAGGTAATCATACAACTCGGCTTGCGTCCCGATGAGCCTGACCCCAACACCACGGCAACCCATATCCGGCTTGCCGACAATGGGAAATGACAAGCCAGCATCGATCATTTTGGACGCGAGCTGATCGCCCTGAGAGACCACCGACTCCTGGCTCATGGTATGGCGCACCCATGGCAATATCCAGGACTGGCTATTTGCCTGTGCTTGCGCCAAAAAATCACTTTTCGAAAAACCCACCATGCCAGCACTAGGCATATTAGGATTTGCAATCAAGGGCAGCGACAATGATCGGTAATAGAGCGACAGCGCCAGCCACTGCAATACAACGGGACCATACATTAGCCAGGCGGGCCAAAACTCAAAAAAAGAAACCGCTTGAGCAGAGCTATCAAGGGGAGGCATGCCAGGTGTTACGTAACTGCGATCAGGCATTACAGCTCGACTCATTGTGTGGGAAGCATCCGAATTACATAGATTGGAGAAAGATGGCGAGATTTTAGCAGCTATACCGCTACGGTTCATGAGCATGTCGTCATATTTTTGATAAAAAATGCGCTGACACAATCAATCTCCAGCGGTAGTATAAAAAACCGCCATCAACCCGGCTGTAAATATGCGTTAAATGGCGCTAACACACAGTATAGGCTCTAAAATGTTAAAAACTGATCGCCAAACTGTCATTTTACTGTGAAGCTGGTGTCTGCTTTTAGTAGCGTGCAGATAAAGTGGCCTCTGCCACAATGACAACGCAAGCTGGCATTTTTCGCCTGCCGGGCCAAATAGCATGAGCACGACATAGCGTACTGAAACTATCCACCCAATTGATTGGATCGACAGCCATGTCGGACCGCCTACCCAAGGCAGCGCGCCAGAAAAATGTAGACGTGCTCGCGTTAAATCTAGGCGCGGCGGCCATAAGATGAGACATCGACACTATTATGCTGCGGCAAGGAAAGTCGGCAAACAAGACTAGAATATTTCTAGAAACAATGCACAACCCATTGAAATTAATGGTGCCTAGGGCCGGAATCGAACGCCATTTATAAACAAATAGTTACCTTTGCGTGGCGTAGGCGTAAAACTGGCGTAATTGCTCAGCAATTTGAGTTCCGCCACCGGCCGGCTCATGCAACCTGAGTATACAATCCTTAACTTCGCCTCACTAGATCACGCGCTTTTTTTACCTGGCAACGCAGGACGATACAGAACTCAATCCTGTATAAGTCCTACACGAAAAAACCGCGCATCTTACCGGCGTGATCTGGAAAGATGCCGTCTCACGTTTTCGATCTTCCACAGCAATACCGGATGCCGTACCAGCCGATCAGCCAGTGCCTCGTCATCGGGAAACAGCAATTCCGGCGACAGTTCACCGGCATGTACTCGATCCACATATTCCCGCTCGGCCTCATCAAGCATAACCAGCGGTTCCATCACGGCCCACGCCTGTTCCTTTAACTCGCTTGCCACTGGCTGCTCGTTAGCCTGAAGCATGGGCAAGAGCTGCTCCTCGATACTTCTGTTGGTCACACGCTCAAAGCGATCTCGTCCGTATTGGTAGAACCAGTGCAACACCCAGCGTCACGTGAATCCGGCGCAATCGCCGACTTCCCCAGATACCCGCCCCGTATTCGGGCAAACGAATGGTATCGAACAAATCGCGGGGCATCGCCCGACCCAGGGTGGCACGCAGTTTTCCGGTAAACAACTCTTCCAGCGGCACGACCCGAATCTCCGGGCGCGCGATTCCCGGTGGTTGCCAGAGTGGCCGGGTTATGATTTCCCCGAGCGGTATGCGAAACAGAAAATTCAGATCAACCTCGATACGGTCAGGCGTACCGGCCGAGCTGGTGTAGGAAAGATAGATCTTCCGGCCGGCATGGGCGTCGCGTGACTGCTGCACACGGTATCCCTGCCATTCTCCGATGATCGCAATGGCCCGTTCCACCTCCGGGCGCTCGGCCTGCATACCCACCCGGTCGGCCTGCCCGATGTAATTGAAATCGAGATCAACCGATAACCGGGCCGGAGAACCAAACATCAGGTTCAACGCTGTACCACCCTTCAGGGCCAGCACACGCGACAGCAGCGGATGACGCCCGGCGTCTGCCGCAAATTCGCCCAGGCGGATTAGCTTCTCCAGCGTCTCCGGACGGAAGCCGGTCTCTGTCACCAGTCTTTCAATGTGTTCAGCGCTGAGGTTCATCCGGCTCCTTGCCCGTTACAAGTTCATCAGGGACGATCAGGTTCCAACGCCGTACCAGCACACCACCACGCTGATCCCTGGCAAGATAAAGCGGTGCCTTTGGAACCTGTTTGTCGATGACTGTGAAGTCATCATCACTGACATAAAAGGTGGCACGGTAGGTTTCGAGAAACCAGCCAACCGCGGCCCACAAGCCTTTCTGCCCAAACACGTCCAGAAGCTCAAACAACAATGGCAGCTCCAGCACAGAGAATCCCGCCGCCGACTCGACAAACTCCGCAAGCCCACCCACCCGATCCGGCCGGCGGAAACCGTCGATCAAGGTACGTTCAGGTCCGGTCACATGCAGTTCACGATCAAGCCGGTGGACGGCGCGTAGACCTAAGTCAACCGCCTGATGACGCACCAGCGATTGCGGGTAGGACAAAAAGCGCAGTTCAAGACCATCCACATCGAACGGCTGCGATCGCCGAGCGCTGTAGGCGGTGCATAACCGCCATTCGGAATGCGCCGCACCCAGCAGTTCAAGCGCCGAGTGATGGGAAAAGACCGCATCCGGCCGCAGCGCCGCCGCCACAAGAAAGCGATCCGGCTGAAATTTCGCAGCATCCACCCCGGGTGGAACCGAAGCATAGACCCCCCGCGCCAGCTTTTTCAGTTTGCCCCTGCCCGCCGCATAGTTCAGGCGCTCCAGCGTCGCCTTGCGCCCCCCGGACGGGGCCAGGGCCTGTACGGCTTCATCAAGGTTGAAAACCCGATGTGTTTGCAGAAATGTGCTGGTGTCCATGGGTTAGCCAATAACTTGTCATTATTTGCGGATATAGGGGTTATATTCCCCTATATCCAACATTAATATCAAGTGTTATCCGAAAACCACCCATCTCCCCTTCGTATACGTGTTCAGCGCGATCTGCGTGAGGGTCTACCGGGAGCAGAGCGTGATAAAGGAATCCTGCGTAACCTGACTTAAAGCATATATTTCGCCCATGAAATGCGTCATTTAAGCACGGATTTATGGACAATTTTCAATGATTTGCCATTTTTTCAGCGAGTTAGATAGGTCCGACCCAACTCACCCTTCATACTATGAATGACCATGCTGACAGTTTGTAGCGAAGAATTTGGGGTTAACGATCATCAAATGTCAGACTATTCAGCAATTCCCCGAGCTCAGGTACCTCATCCCGCCGCTCATCCAGCAAATCTCTTGGAAAATACGATCGATAGTCCTCCGGTAACGTCAGCCGAGCGGGAAGTATCCCACCACACCGCGCCTTACATTCTGCACTGCTTCCCGGCACATGCTCTCCAAGAATTGCGAGCAACAGGCCTTCAATACAGGGCGATGTTCCGATGATCTGGAGTTTGTTTGCTCCTGCCCGCCTGCGCGCCGCCGCTGACATTTCCAGGTCGGTATCCAAAAGCACCGCAACTCGATCGTAAGCTGCATTGCGGCACTGCCCAATGGCATAATCCACCACATGATCAGGACCTTTACCGTGAGCATTGCGGATAGTGACACCCACACCACAACCCCGACTTATGTACAGGGACTTTATGTGTTTCAGAAAGGCCTGCTCGGTTGCGCCCTCACCAACCAATAGTACGGTATGAGAAACGGAACGGCGTTTGCGAGTTGGCATTTGTTATGCCATCAAAGATTTGGTACGGCGCCATATGCGCCCGCACGATACTTAGCGTACAGGTTGTCATCCCGCCGGATACCTTTCATATCGCCCAATCTCCATGCCTCGCTGAATCCATTCGTATCCTTCTCTATGAGCAATACCTGATCTTTCTGCAAGTCGTTCAACACTTCATGCGCATGGCAGGTGAAGATAATTTGCGCATTATGTGGGTTGCGTTCGCGATCAATAAACAGATCAAGCATCGCGGTAATCATCTCTGGATGCAGATCTGCCTCCATTTCATCAATGATAACAATACCACCGTGTTCCAATGCCGGCAGAATCTTCTCAAGCAACACAAATGCCGCCTGAGTGCCGCTGGATTCATACCAGAATGGCAACTTTTGTACCTGCTCACTCATTCTGTGCACACCAACGGGGATATTGGCCTCTTCGCTCTTGCCTGATTCCTTTTCCACAACCTTGCGGGATTCAATGATAACCTCTGAGAGACCGAGATCCAGTCGACTCAAGAGCACAGACATCTGCGCACGCAAAGCCGGTCGACCATGAAAGAATTCTGTAGCGTCAAACACATCGCTGGTCTTGAAGTGATCCCTGCCACCGTAGTTCACATTGGTATAAAACCGGGAAAAGTAGCTGACCAGTGCACGAGCGCATGGCACATTGTACTGGGCGGCCGTCGCAATCAGGGAGGCATTTGGACGTACTTTTTCTGCTTCTCTAGTGGCAAAACCAAATTTTTGCTGGCGTATGTCGTAGCCCGAGTCTTGCTCCGACCAGTCACGCCGGAAAATAAAGCTGAAAAACTTGCTGGTCTTGAGATGCAAGGATTCGTGCACGACCCGTTCTGGATTTACAATAAGCGAATAACGGTAATGCTGACCCTCGTTCTCGAACTCAATTTCAAACTCGCAGTCCGCCTTGTCTGAGAAAAAATGAGCCTGCACCGGAATATCCTCTTCCGGTTTGCTGGCAGTAAACGAATGGGCAACAAACCAACTCAGGAAAGCCAGCGGCTTTAACACATTGGTTTTACCGGAGGCATTAGGACCGATAGCGGCCAGCACCTTCGATAGGCGGGCGCCACCTGGACTCTCGAAGATCAGGTCCGTTACTGGAGTCTGGCGGTTCAGCAAAAAGGAAACCTCCGTCTCGCCAGCAAACGAGAAAAAGTTCTTGAATCGGTATTTATGAAGCATGACAGCACCCAAATAACGCTTTATAAGCGCAAATTGACAATATATTGTTAATTATCGGCTATTATAGGATTATTTCAACCTATTGCTACTATTACTTGTTAGCGGACGTGTTGAAAAGCCTGCCCAGTTAAAGACTTAAACAAACAAGTCATTGTTTTATAAATATTATTTCACAACCAATCTTTAATCATTTGCGCCATTGAATAAAAAACTTGACTGACAGTAATATAATTTCGCAGCATCCACCCCGGGCGGTACCGAGGCATAGCACCCCCCGCGCCAGCTTTTTCAGTTTGCCCCGGCCCGCCGCCTAGGCCTGGGCTTTCCGCTTGGTGGTGAAGGTCGCCGATGTGCGCGTGCCCTTGATACACACCTCGGCGCGCCAGCCGCCGTTTCGTTTTCTGAATGTGGCCATGTATGCCCCCCTTTGATTTACGCCAATGGCGTAAATATGGCGTAAGGAAATCATACATCAAGCGGTGAAAAGAGGGGTAACGCGCGGGAAGAAAAAGAGGGATTACATGTTAAGTAACTGTTTTACTGTAAGAAGTGTCAAAAAGCGGCAAGAAGCGCAAATCATTGATTTTTGATAATGGTGCCCGGGGCCGGAATCGAACCGGCACGGTGTTTCCACCGAGGGATTTTAAGTCCCTTGCGTCTACCAATTTCGCCACCCGGGCGTAGGCTATGAAGCCGAGGCAGGCTGTTGACCTCATGAACTTCTTAACACTCCCCATGCGTACGCACAGGTTGAGCCGTGACATTCTACATGAATCCATTGCATCAAAGCGAACAAAATCGGGCTACGGTACGGATCATATAAATCAGGATTTACTTGGAGGCTGAGGCCGGAATCGAACCGGCGTACACGGCTTTGCAGGCCGCTGCATAGCCACTCTGCCACCCAGCCATACGTGGTCGCTTGAAGAGAGATCTAAGCGATTTTTTAGCGCCAAAAAAACCGCAATTTTGGAGCGGGAAACGAGACTCGAACTCGCGACCCCGACCTTGGCAAGGTCGTGCTCTACCAACTGAGCTATTCCCGCAAATCTTATTTGGTGAGGGCGCCCATTGTAGAGCGCAGCGAGATTTTGTCAAGCTGATCATTAACTTATCAATCACTGATTATTGCGATTAACATCGTTATCCAACGTAACCCCTTTATGGCGCATAAGCATGGGCCAGGCGGCGTTAATATAGAGCACCATTGACCACAAGGTGAGCACGGCAGCCACGTAAAACAAGACATAGCCAACATAAAAACTGTCGATACCCGCAATAGGTTGCGCATATAAAAGCAGCAGAATAGCGATCATCTGCGCGGTGGTTTTCACTTTACCCATCATAGATACTGCCACCGAGGCACTCTCACCCAACTCTGCCATCCACTCACGCAATGCTGACACCGCGATTTCGCGACAAATAATGACCGCAGAAGGAATAGCAAAATAGAGTGTCGGGTGTTTTTGTGTCAGCAACACCAATGCAACTGCGACCATCAACTTGTCCGCAACTGGGTCAAGAAATGCCCCCAGCGCTGAAGCTTGATTAAGCTTGCGTGCGAGAAAACCATCGAGCCAGTCGGTAATCGCTGCCAGACCAAATATTGCCGCACTGATGACCGGGCTCCATTCATAGGGTAAATAAAATACCACAATAAAAATGGGTATCAAAAAAATGCGTAGCAATGTCAGTCGTGTTGGCAGTGTCATATATTTAATAGGTATCCTGATGAAACAAACCGTAAACCCGTTGTGCCAGATCTCGACTTATTCCCGGCACAGAGCTTAAGTCTTCCACACCCGCCCTTTCAATACCCTGAATGCCACCAAAGTGTTGTAGTAACGCGCGGCGACGTTTTGGGCCGATTCCCTCTACACCTTCCAATGGCGAGCTGGTGCGCGCCTTAGCGCGTCGAGCGCGATGAGCTGTTATGGCGAAACGGTGGGCCTCATCGCGAATTTGCTGGATCAAATGCGAGGCGGATGAATCCGGTGCGAGCTCAATCGGTGTTTCATCACCGGCGACAAACATCGTCTCCGCCCCGGCTTTGCGCTGGGGCCCTTTGGCGATGCCAATTAATATGACATCGCTGACTTGTAATTCTTCCAGCACTTTTTGCGCCTCATGCAACTGGCCTTTACCGCCATCGATAAAGAGGATATCAGGAATTTTGCCATCACCCTGTCTTAGTTTTTTGTAGCGTCGCTGTATGGCCTGATTCATGGCCGCATAATCATCGCCACCAGTGATGCCTTCGATATTAAAACGTCGATAGTCGGATTTACGCGGCCCTTCTCGATCAAACACAACACAGGAGGCAACGGTAGCCTCGCCCATAGTATGGCTGATATCGAAACACTCTATGCGCTGCGGTAGCTCATCGAGATTAAAGGCTTCTTTTAGCGCCTCTAAACGCTGACGCATTTCACCACCGCTATTTAAGCGACGGTTTAATGCTTGCTCAATATTGACGTTAGCCATATCAAGCAAGCGTCGACGCTCGCCGCGCACATTAGTCGCCAGATGCACTTTATGTCCCGCATGGTCGGCGAAGGCGTTACTCAGCAATTCTTTATCAGATATTTCGTGGCCCAGTATCAGTTCAGTTGGAATAGCACGCCCCAAATAATATTGTGGTAAAAACGCGCTCAACACGTCAGCTACATTGGCATCGCTAGGTACTTTGGTAAAGAATGTCTTATCGCCTAAATGGCGGCCATCACGAAAGAAAATAAGCTGGACACAGGCGACGCCATTTTTTATCGCGCTGGTGACCACATCGACATCGCGTTGATCGATATCGACATATTGACGTTCTTGTATGTGACGTAGGCTAGCAATTTGGTCACGATAGCGTGCAGCATTCTCAAAATCCAGGCGATGCGAAGCCTGTTCCATACGCATCGCCAATTGTTCGGTCACCTGCTGGCTCTTGCCATCCAGAAACATCATGGTGTGTTTAACGCTTTGCGCGTAATCACTTTGCGAAATATGGCCGACACATGGTGCCGTGCAGCGCTTGATTTGGTATTGCAAACAGGGGCGTGAGCGAGCGCTGAAAAAGCTGTCTTCACACTGACGCACCTGAAAAACCTTTTGCAATAGATTTAGCGTCTCTCTTACCGCTCCTGCGCCGGGATACGGCCCAAAATAACGACCGTCTTTGTTACGCCCACCACGATGAAAGGATAGACGTGGATAGCTATGCTTTGAAGAAACAAAAATATATGGGTAACTCTTGTCATCACGAAAAAGAACGTTGTAACGCGGCCGTAATTCCTTAATCAGGTTGTTCTCAAGAATCAGTGCCTCGTTCTCAGTATGCGTGACCGTCACTTCCATATTGCGAGTATGCGCAATCAGAACGCGTGTCTTGGGCGCCAGCCCCGAACGATTAAAGTAACTGCCAACCCGTTTTTTTAAATCACGTGCCTTACCCACATAAAGCACCTTGCCAGCTGCATCCAGCATACGGTAAACACCTGGAGCATTAGCCAAGCGCTTGACAAAGGCCTTGCCGTCAAAGGCTTGTTTGGCCACTGTCGATGATTCATCAGTGAACCCTGCTGGCTCACTGATAACAGCCCGTTTTTTTACTTTCGGATGCATTTCAAAATCCGTATCACGTATCGATGTAGGCCCTAATGCGTGCCATCACTTGCATAAACATGTCTTCGGTAAGGCGCCGTGTTTGGGTGTTATAACGGCTACAATGATAGGACGTCACCAAGCGATGTCCCGTCGGCAGATCATATTCAACGGCATGACCAAAAGGATACTCTTTAAGCTTCAACTGCAAAGCACGCAGCACTGCATTATGTGCAATCCCGCCTAATGTGAATACGACAGAGCCTTTTTTTAAGTCCTCCAGTTCGGCCTTGAGAAAGCGGTTACACTGCTTTATCTCATCAGTAATTGGCTTATTTTCAGGCGGTAAGCACTTGACTGCATTAGTAATTTTACACTGAATCAATTTCAAACCATCGTCTTGCGAAAGTGATTCCTGTGCGCTGGCAAAGCCATATTGATGTAAGGCCTTGTAGAGCAAGATTCCCGCATAATCGCCGGTAAACGGGCGACCTGTAGCATTGGCACCGTGCATCCCCGGCGCAAGCCCAACAATCAACACCCTCGGTCTGGCCACGCCAAACGGGGCGACCGGGCGCGCATGATAATCGGGGTATTGGTCTTTGACATCATCAAGAAAAGTAGCCAACCGTGGACAATCACGGCAATTCAGATCGAAATCATTCATCTCGCTATTTTATCCAGGCTTGAGCAGATTTGTTTGATTTTTACGCCTTTTTTATTTTATTACACTAAAATGGCAGATTAGCTTCATAGAATAGTGAAGATGATATGCTTCACTATAGCCAGCTTAATCACCACAGGTACGACAATGAGAACCCTCACCTTATCCATCGCCGCTGGACTAATCAGCCTGGCCAGCATTTTCTTTATTTTCTCTGCTTGTGCATCAGACGCCGAACTCAACGATTCCACTGGCCTTGAGACTGCTATATTTGCTGGTGGTTGCTTCTGGTGCAGCGAAGCAGATTTCGAAAAACTAGATGGTGTCGTTGACGTTATTTCCGGCTACACCGGCGGCACAGAAAAAAACCCCACCTATGCCCAGGTATCCGCTCATCGCACCAGCCATGCCGAAGCGGTTGAAGTGCGTTACGATCCAAGTAAAATCAGCTATAGTGACTTGCTTGAATATTTTTGGCGCACCATCGATCCTACTCAGGTCGACGGTCAATTTTGTGATAAAGGCAAACAATATCGGACTGGGATTTTCTACCTCAATAACACGCAGCGACAGATGGCTGAAGAATCCTTGGCCAGATTAAACCAAATCAAACCTTTTAAGGCAGAGATTGTAACTGAAATAACAAAGGCATCGACCTTTTATCCTGCAGAGGAATACCACCAAGATTATTACAAGCGTAACAGCACGCGCTACAAGTTCTATCGCTGGAGCTGTGGTCGAGATGAACGTCTCAAACAACTATGGGGCAAGGAACAAAGCTAATTATGGTTACAATTGCCTAACATATCGAGGATATATAAATGAATAAAGTCATGGCAATACTAGCACTATTTATATTCGTTAACGGCCACGCCGTCTTCGCCAGCGACCATGAACAAGCACATGCCACCGCCACAATGAAAAACAATGCTGAGGTCTATATTATCTCACCTAAAAATGGTGAGACAGTAACCAGCCCGGTTACTGTAATATTTGGACTAAAAGGTATGGGTATTGCGCCGGCAGGCGTCGATAAAGAACATACCGGCCATCATCATTTACTTATTGATACTGACATACCTCCTGCTGCGCAGGCGATTCCATCGGATGCACACCACCACCATTTCGGCAAAGGACAAACAGAAGCAGTGATCGAACTGCTTCCTGGTGAACACACTCTGCAGCTATTAATCGGTGATCATTCGCACATGCAACATGCCGAGCCAATCGTGTCTGAAAAAATTACGATTACGGTGCAATAGAAAACTTAACAAGCGGTGGCCCCGAACACACTGTCAAAACATAGTGCCGCCGATTATTGTCCTCCAGTCATCTCTTGCTGATCAACAGGCTTTATGGCAAACAAAACAGTGCCACCATGCCGCAAGATGTCTTTAGGCACATTGGTTCAACTCACCCTCTACCAAGGCTATAATACAGCGCGCTATAAGTCCCATCCGTTCGAGCTGTAGCAAATGACCTTGGCCGTCCAATCTCAATACACGAGACTGTTTTTTTGCCAACACTGCTGCTGCAAAATCGGCGTTTCTCGGGTCAACCAAGCTGTCGCCTGTGCCTTGGACAACGATGGCTGGTTGTGACAATTGAGGCCAACGGGAAGCCAGTATCGACAATTGCGGACTCAAGGCAAGCATCTCGGTATTGGCCTTGCGCATGTTTGCGCCTATCACTGCCCGACCCAAAGTAGTATCAGCTAATTTGTGGTACCAACGCGGCTTGGTCAATTCGGGATCCAGCCCGCCAGCCAGAACCAATACGCCATCGACCCATTCAGGATAATCTATCGCTATAGAGGGCACTACCGACCCGCCCCAGGAAAACCCGACCAAGAGCAATGGCAGCTTTGGATGGGATTCCTTGAGTTGGCGCAAAAGTGGCGCAATCAAACGGCTAATTTCGCTAAAAGAAGTGACTGCACGCGGGTCAGTTCGATACTGCGACTGGCCCCATCCCGGTCTGTCCAGCATCACCAGTTTCACCTGAGATATGAAACTCTCGTCACGAAGTAAATAGGAACCGTTAGTCCAATCCCCAGGTGTACCATGAATCCAAACCACTATTGCTTTCTTGGCGGCACCGATTTCTTTTACATGAAGCTGAAACCCTCTTGTCTCGATATAGTAGGTCGTCATGTTGGGATTATTCAGTACATCTTCTTGAACAAAGTCTTTGTGTTCTTTAAAAGCGATGGCGCCAGAACACGCTGACAACGTCAAGGCAATCCAAGCGGCGACTATCCAACGCATACGCGGCTCCATTGATAATATCAATACACGAATAATAACAGCGACAAGCAAGCGAAAGAATGCATACTTCGTCAAAACAGCGGGCACCACACAAGTAACGTGACAAGAGCCGTACATAGCCCAGGCAAACGCTGATCACAGCCTTATCTTAGTCTTTGGCGGCGACGAGGCTGGCGTTACGAAATACCAGGTATTTGGACAGTACAAAACTAACAACTGCAGCAAGGCCAGATGAGATGGCCAAAGGAATGAGCAGATGCTTGGAGAAGTTGTTATTGCTCATCACCAGCCATATAAATAATGAATAATTCACAACAGCACCAGCGCTATTCACTGCCAAATAGCAAAGCCATTCATTGATCGCATGACGGTTATTTTGGCTGGGAAAAGTCCATTTTCTGTTCAAATACCAACTAACCGTCATGGCAATAGAAAGTGAACACCCTCTAGCTAAAAATAAGTCGACATCAAAAACAGTTCTATATAAATACAGAATGCCAGCATCGACCAAGAACCCGGCCAAGCCGATCAACCAAAAACGTAATGCCTGCCTAATCAAAGATGGATTAACCTGCTTATCAATAATGTGTTTACCATCAAGCATAAAAAACATGTCGCCAAAGCAACTAATATGGACAAGGCTAACGAGCTCCCAAACACGATAAAAACCGATTGCGGCGTAAAGTTTTTTTGATCGGCGGCCAGAGTGCCAGATCTGTGCCGCATGCGAGGTGTTACTTCGTGCGAGTCGAACGCCCGTAAGCTATGCTTGCGGGCTGGCAATCCCGAGTCCTTATTTTTAAGGTTTTTTACAGTTATTGGTCGGGGCGAGAGGATTTGAACCTCCGACCACCGGCACCCCATGCCGGTGCGCTACCAGGCTGCGCTACGCCCCGATGATTAATCCTTTAATTCTGAAAGGATATTTTCCAACTCTTTTCTGATTTCGCGAATCGTTTGCTTCGATTCAGATATCTCTTGCTTTACTTCTTTGGCATGACTGCCCTTCAATTGTTGCTTGGCGCCGCTGATGGTAAACCCTTCGTCATAGAGCATGGTGCGTATGCGGCGTATCAGTAGAATATCTTCACGTTGATAATAACGCCGGTTACCGCGTCGTTTGACGGGGCTCAATTGCGGAAACTCTTGCTCCCAATAACGCAACACATGGGGTTTTAATTCACAAAGCTGACCAACTTCTCCAATACTAAAGTAACGTTTATTCGGAACTGCTGCTTGCTCTTTACTTGGAGTCGTCTGGACCATGGTAGGCCTCAACCCTTGCCTTTAGTTTCTGGCCCGGGTGAAAGGTGACGACACGACGTGCGCAGATTGGAATCTCTTCACCAGTTTTCGGATTGCGACCGGGCCTTTCATTCTTGATGCGAAGATTAAAGTTACCAAAACCAGACAATTTCACTTGTTGGTCACCTTCTAGCATTTGCCGTATTTCTTCAAAGAAGATTTCGACAAACTCCTTGGCCTCTCTTTTATTGAGACCGAGCTCATCAAACAACTTTTCGGCTAAATCAGCCTTGGTCAGTGTTGTCCCCATTCACTAATCTCTCAAGCTTGCACTGAATTGATTGGTTAATGCAGATACCACATCCGCTACCACTCTCTCGATATCTGCGTCGGTAAGAGTGCGGGAAAAATCCTGTAAGGTCAAGCCCATAGCAACGCTTTTTCGTCCTAAATCAATGGCTTCGCCCTGGTATACATCGAAGATATCGACCTGCTTAAGGAGCTCTCCAGCCGCATTCCTGGCACAATCAAGCAAAGCGTCGGCACTGATATCTTGATCAACGATAACCGCAATATCACGACGATTAGCGGGAAAACGCGATAAAGGCTCAAAACTCGCTATGTCATGCGCGAGAACAGCATCAAGCTTAAGCTCGAAAACAGTCGCCGCCTTGATATCAAGTTGCTGCAGTAACTGAGGGTGCAGGCTACCGAGCCAACCGATAGTTTCGCCACTTATAGCAACGACCCTGGCACTTTGGCCAGGGTGCAAAGCCGGATGGCCATCTGCTACAAAGCGTGCCTTAGATCCCGATAATAGGGCTTCCAGGTCTGATTTCACGTCATAAAAGTCGTGCAAAGTGGTTTTAGTGCCCCACTGCTCCGGCAAGGTACTGCCCGACACAATCCCGGCTACCCGCTTTTGTTCGCGCCGATATGCACCCTCCTTGAAGTAGCAGGCACCGCTTTCAAACAAACGCACACGCTCCTGCTGACGCGCGAGGTTGCGTGAAGCCGCTTGTATCAGCCCTGGCCAAAGGCTCGTACGCATCACTGCCATATCAGCAGAGATAGGGTTCACTAGTTCAACAGGGGAGAGTTCTGGGTTAATAAGCGCTTGAATATTCGGCGCAATAAAACTGTAGGTAATGGCTTCCTGATAACCACGATCCGCTAACAACTGACTCATCTGTCGTTTACTGATTTTGGTCTCTGTTTGAGGCTTAATTTCAAGAGCGCCTTTCATCACTACCGGAGCAATGTGATGGTAACCATGAATACGCGCAATCTCTTCAATAAGATCGGCTTCTATTTCGATATCAAAACGATAACTGGGAGGCGTTACACTCCATTCGCCATCCTGTTCAACCGCGACGTCCATACCAAGCCGACAAAGAATGTTAACGATTTCATCGGGAGCTAGATTAAGACCAAGTAAACGTTCGATTTGCCTAAGCCGCAATGATATCGGCTTGCGCTGAGGTAAATCGTGCTCATTCACCACCTCAGTGATGGGGCCCGGCTTACCCTCAGTAATATCCAGCAATAAACTGGTTGCGCGTTCAATCGCTTGTCGCGCCAACTCAAAATCAACACCACGCTCAAAGCGATGCGATGAATCGGTATGCAGGGCATACTGGCGCGCTCGGCCCGCAATCGCATCAGGATGAAAAAATGCGCTTTCAAAAAAGATATGATGGGTGCCTGCTTGCACCGAGCTGTCAAGGCCACCCATAACCCCGGCAATAGCTAGAGGTTTGGCCTTATCAGCGATCACCATTGTGTCTATCGAAAGCTCAACTTCTTCATCATTAAGTAAGGTGATCTTCTCGCCTTGCCGAGCAAAGCGTACTTGTATGCCATTATCGAGCTTATCTAAATCAAAAGCATGCATCGGCTGGCCAAGCTCTAACATGACATAGTTAGTGATATCGACAACCAGGTTAAGGCTACGTACACCAGCACGGCGCAAGCGCTCCGACATCCAAATGGGAGTCGGCTTGGACAGATCAACATCGCGCACGATGCGGCCACAATAACGCGAACAAGCATCACCGGCATTAAGTTGCACGTCAATCTGATCTTCTATAGTGGCGTACACCGCCTTAGACGGCGGTGGTGTCAAGTCGACCTTGTTAAGCACTGCGATATCTCTCGCTACACCCAAAACGCTTAGGCAATCGCCACGGTTTGGAGTCAGTGACACTTCAATAATATGATCGTTTAATTGCAGATAGTCGGCGAGCCCCTGCCCTATTTGAGCCTCTGCAGGCAACAACATTAGCCCGTCAGACTCCACGGCCAAACCCAGTTCCGCTTCAGCACACAACATGCCAAAAGAAACTTCACCTCTCACCTTGGCCTTTTTAATCTTCATACCATTGGCTAACTTGGCGCCCACCAGTGCAACAGGTACCTTAATGCCCGCTGCAACATTGCTTGCACCACAAACAATGTCCAATACTTGGTCACCAATATTGACTTTGGTCAATTTGAGCTTATCGGCATTGGGATGAGTATCGGTGCTTTCAACCAGGCCTATCACCACCTTACTAAACTCAGGCTTCAGCTCTTCTATAGCTTCAACTTCAAGCCCGGCCATGGTGATTTGATGCGCCAAGTCTTCCGTATCAATATCGGCTACAATCAATTCTCTTAACCAGTTTTCACTGACTAGCATAAGTCATCTCTCTGCCAGACAAACTTCTATCAGGCAAACTGTTGTAGAAAACGTACATCATTTTCAAAAAATAAGCGCAAATCGTTAACGCCATAACGTAGCATGGCCATACGTTCTACACCCAAACCAAAAGCGAGGCCAGCATATTCATCATTGTCAATACCGGTAGCATTAAATACGTTAGGGTGAATCATGCCGCAACCCATAATCTCAAGCCAACCGGTATGGCTACAAACGCGACAGCCTTTTCCTTCACATATCACGCAGGCGATATCGACTTCGGCTGATGGCTCGGTGAACGGAAAATACGATGGACGAAAACGTAACGGCAATTCTTTTTCAAAAAACGCGCACAAAAACTGATCCAGCAAGCCTTTAAGGTGGGCAAAGCTAACATCTTTGTCCACAACAAAACCTTCAATCTGATGGAACATCGGTGTATGTGTTAAATCAGAATCACAGCGATAAACGCGGCCTGGTGCAATAATACGCAGCGGTGGTTTATTGTTTTCCATCACCCGTATCTGCACCGGAGATGTATGCGTACGCAGCACCGTGTTTTCATCGACATAAAAGGTGTCGTGCATGGCACGGGCTGGATGATTGGCAGGAATGTTCAAGGCTTCGAAATTATGCTGCTCGTCTTCAATCTCCGGTCCTTCGGCCACTTCAAAACCAGCCGAGGCAAACAAAGAAACAATGCGCTCAATGGTCTGTGTGACCGGGTGCAAACTACCGCCATGCTGGCCGCGACCAGGCAGGGTAACATCGATGGTTTCACTCGCAAGTTTCCTTTCCAGTTCCAAGGTTTTGAGAATGGTTTTACGTTGCTCAAGGCCGGCATGAACGGTTTGTTTGGCGATATTGATCTTTTCACCGGCAGCCGGGCGCTCCTCGGCAGGGAGCTTGCCGAGCTGTTTCAGCTGGGCGGTAATACTGCCTTTCTTGCCCAAGTAGTCAATACGCAGCTGCTCCAGTTCTTTCAGGTCCTGGCTTTGCTCTATGGCCTGCTTCGCAGAGGCCACTAATTTATCGAGTTCTTGCAAAAAGCGCGCTCCAAAAAATAAAAAAGGGCTAAAAAGAAAAGGGAAGGCCTAACCTTCCCTTCTTTTCAGCCCTGTCAGCATAGCAAAGCAACGGTAAACCGTTGTCGTTTATGCTGCGGCGGCTAGTGTGCTTTTGGCTTTTTCTGCCAAGACACCAAAGCTGGCCTTATCATGCACAGCCAGGTCAGCCAAAATTTTACGATCAACTTCGACCTCAGCCTTATTCAAACCATCGATCATACGGCTATAGCTTAAACCGAATTCACGTGCAGCAGCATTAATACGAACAATCCATAGCGCGCGGAACTGACGCTTACGCTGACGACGATCACGGTAAGCATACTGGCCAGCTTTTGTTACTGCCTGCTTGGCAACACGAAAGACGTTCTTACGACGACCCCGGTAACCCTTGGCTTGCTCAAGGATTTTTTTATGTCTGGCGTGTGCAACAACGCCGCGTTTTACTCTAGGCATGATTGGATTCCTAAATATTTAGGCATACGGGAGCATGCGGGAAACCGCCGCTGTATCGGATGCGTGAACTTGAGCAGGGTCACCGAGATGACGCTTACGTTTGGCACTCTTTTTGGTCAGGATATGACGACGAAATGACTGCCCACGTTTGAAGTTGCCGCTGCCGTTACGCTTAAAGCGTTTGGCGGCACCGCTGTTTGACTTCATTTTTGGCATCGATTACTCCTCGATAAACACTATTAATATAGATAAAATATAAAACAAAAAACTACTTTTTCGGCCCGATCACCATGGTCATAACACGACCTTCGCGTTTAGGATGCTGCTCGACCACGCCATGCTCTTCCAGATCTTTTGCTACGCGTTGCAGTAATTGTAGACCCAGTTCTTGATGGGCCATTTCACGACCACGAAAACGTAAGGTCACCTTGGTTTTGTCACCATCATCCAAGAAGCGCTTGAGATTACGCAACTTAATATTGTAATCCCCAATATCAGTACCAGGACGAAACTTGATTTCTTTAACCTGGGTCTGCTTTTGTTTCTTCTTGGCCGCTTGACGTTTTTTATTGGCCTCGAATATAAACTTACCGTAATCCATCGCTCGACAAACAGGTGGATCGCTATTCGGTACGATCTCAACCAGATCCATGCTGTGTTCTACAGCATAGCTCAATGCATCAGCGATAGCTAAAACCCCAACTTGCTCCCCATCAACCCCAATCAAACGTACTTTGGGCGATGTGATCGCCTCGTTTAGACGAGTTCTTTTATCAGCAGCGATACTCTAATCCTCCGTATTACGGCCAAGCGCCATAATTTCACTTTTCATCTTTGCAACAAACGCCTCTAACGGCATTGACCCTAGGTCTTTGCCGTCAAGCGCTCGTACCGCGATGGTATCGTTTTCCATCTCGCGGTCGCCTGCGACCAGCATATATGGAACACGCTGCAAGGTGTGCTCGCGGATTTTAAAGCTGATCTTCTCATTTCTCAAGTCCGAATCGACTCTGAACCCATGTTTTTTAAGCGTTTTTTCAACTTTTCGCACATATTCGCCCTGATTGACCGAAATGTTCATGACAACGGCCTGAATGGGCGCCAACCAGAGTGGAAATATTCCCGCATACTGCTCTATCAAAATCCCGATAAAGCGCTCTAATGAACCCAAAATGGCGCGATGAATCATGACCGGTGTTTGTCTCGAACCATCTTCGGCAACATACTGTGCATCGAGGCGCCCAGGCATCGAAAAATCCACTTGAATCGTGCCACACTGCCAAACGCGGCCAATGCAATCTTTCAACGAGAACTCGATCTTCGGACCATAAAAGGCCCCTTCGCCCGGCAATATATCGAACGCAATCTCTTTTGCATTCAGCGCATCGGTTAAGGCTTGCTCGGCCTTATCCCAGTTCTCATCCGAGCCTACGCGCTGCTCCGGCCTTGTCGAAAGCTTGATGAGCACGTCATTAAAGCCAAAATCGGCATAGACGGAATAAAGCAGATCAATAAAGGTCGCTACCTCGTCCTGAATTTGCGCCTCGGTACAAAAGATATGCGCATCATCCTGGGTGAAGCCGCGTACGCGCATAATACCTTGCAGCGTGCCAGAGACCTCGTTGCGGTGGCAACTACCAAACTCGGCCAGTCGCAAAGGCAAATCACGATAGCTGCGCAAGCCTTGATTAAATACCTGGACATGGCAAGGACAGTTCATGGGCTTGACCGCATAGTCACGGTGCTCAGACTCAACCGTAAACATCCCGTCACGAAATTTATCCCAGTGCCCCGACTTTTCCCATAGGGTGCGATCAACCAGCAATGGCGTATTGATTTCCTGATAACCATTATCACGCTGAATCTTACGCATGTATTCTTGGATAGTGGTGTAAATCGTCCAGCCTTTAGGATGCCAAAATACCATCCCAGGCGCTTCTTCCTGCAAATGAAACAGATCATGCTGCTTACCGAGCTTGCGGTGATCACGCTTTTCTGCTTCTTCTAACTGCCGCAAATAGGCGTTTAACGCTTTTTTATCCGCCCATGCCGTACCGTAAATACGCTGCAGCATTTTATTATTTGAGTCGCCACGCCAGTACGCGCCTGCTAGTTTAGTAAGTTTAAATGCGCGCAGATGACGCGTATTCGGTACATGTGGGCCACGACACATGTCGGTATATTCTTCGTGATGATAGAGCGCTATGGTCTCGCCGTCAGGAATATTCTCGACCAGTTCCATTTTGTACTCTTCATCACGTGACTTAAAAGCTTCATACGCTTCATCACGCGTCACCACTTTACGGATAACGTCGTAGTCTTTTTTAATCAGCTCGTTCATACGCTTTTCGATGGCGTCGATATCTTCCGGCGTAAACGTGCGCTCATAATCAATATCGTAATAGAAGCCATTTTCAATGACCGGACCTATCGCCATTTTGGCAGTGGGATACAACTGCTTGACCGCATGTCCCATCAAATGGGCAAAGGAGTGACGAATAATCTCAACACCTTCTTCACTCTTCGAGGTAATGATTTCAAGTGTGGCGTCATTTTCAATAGTAACGCAAGCATCAGCAAGCTCACCGTTAATGCGACCGGCAATGGTCGCCTTGGCTAAACCGGGACCTATATCCTCGGCCACTTGCATAATTGTTACGGGATGATCAAATTGACGCTTACTACCGTCCGGGAGTGTAATTTCTGGCATGCTCTCTCAGTGGTGACCCTTACGAGAGGCCACGTGATGTTATTTAAGAAATCCGTTATAGGTGTTGGTAGGCGCGATTGGACTCGAACCAACGACCCCCACCATGTCAAGGTGGTGCTCTAACCAAGCTGAGCTACGCGCCTGCAAAATCTCTGACAGACTAACCGGGGGCAAGAATACAGGAATAGCGCCCTCTCTTACAAGCGCAATCGCGGTTTTCTCCAACAAAATCAGGAGTTTCGAACCACTCGGGCGAATAAACGGCGCTATTTACGATTAATAATCTGCAATTCCGGCATGCCCATAGCACGTTCTTCGATCTTGCGAATTTGATCACGTATCTTGGCGGCCTGCTCAAACTCAAGCTCTTGTGCGTGTTTGAACATTTTCTTCTCGAGCTCTTTGATTTTATGGTTGAGCTTATCACTGCCCAAATCGCCGTATTCGAGCATATCTTCTGCCACCTTGGCATAGTTTTTAGGCGATAAAGGTGCACCGGGATAAGCCGCCTCCATAATATCGGTGATTGATTTCTCAATCCCTTTGGCAGTAATACCATGGTCAATATTAAACTGAATCTGTTTATTGCGGCGGCGCTCGGTTTCATCTATCGCGCGTTTCATGGAGCCGGTGATACGGTCGGCATAGAGTATGGCGCGGCCATTGAGGTTGCGCGCAGCACGACCAATGGTCTGAATCAATGATCGCTCTGAGCGAAGAAAACCTTCTTTGTCAGCGTCAAGAATAGCTACCAGTGACACTTCCGGGATATCCAAACCTTCCCGCAGCAAGTTAATGCCAATTAACACATCGAATTTACCCAGGCGCAGATCACGAATGATTTCGACACGTTCAACCGTGTCGATATCGGAATGCAAATAACGTACGCGCACGCCGTGTTCGCTCAGGTATTCCGTCAGGTCTTCCGACATGCGCTTGGTCAGCGTCGTGATTAGCACACGCTCGCCTATCGCTGCACGTTTATTGGCTTCAGACATGACATCATCCACCTGCGTCGCGACGGACCTGATCTCGATTTCAGGGTCGACCAGGCCGGTTGGACGCACCAGCTGCTCAGCAACATCCTCAGCATGCTCTTGCTCATAAGGCCCAGGGGTGGCTGAAACATAAATGGTTTGCGGCGACAGCTTCTCGAACTCTTCGAACATCATGGGGCGATTATCCAAGGCCGATGGCAAACGAAAACCATACTCAACCAGGTTTTCTTTACGTGCTCGATCGCCTTTGTACATGGCGCCCAATTGCGGCACCGTCACGTGACTTTCGTCGATGACTAACAAGGCATCACCCGGTAGATAATCAAACAAGGTTGGCGGCGGTTCACCGGGGTTGCGGCCAGACAAATAACGTGAATAGTTCTCGATACCAGAGCAATAGCCCAGCTCTCGTATCATCTCGATATCAAAGATCGTGCGTTGCTCCAGCCGCTGGGCTTCAACCAACTTATTATTGTCGCGCAATTGCCCCAGCCGTTCGAGCAACTCGTCTTTAATGTGCTCGATGGCTTCAAGCAGGCGTTCGCGTGGCGTGACGTAATGCGACTTGGGATAAATCGTCAGGCGAGGTACTTTACGCAAGATCTCACCCGTCAGTGGATCAAACCATGCTAATGACTCGATCTCATCATCGAACATACTGATACGTATGGCTTCACTATCAGACTCTGCTGGAAAAATATCGATGACATCGCCACGTGCGCGATAAGTGGCGCGATAGAGGTCGGTATCGTTGCGTTTATATTGCAACTCCGCCAGGCGGCGCAAAATGGTGCTCCGTTCAATCATGTCACCACGGACAAGGTGTAACACCATACTCAAATAGGCTTTGGGGTCACCCAGACCATATATCG
This sequence comes from Gammaproteobacteria bacterium, assembly GCA_015492075.1. Lineage (GTDB taxonomy): Bacteria > Pseudomonadota > Gammaproteobacteria. The sequence goes on along the minus strand of WGFU01000019.1, from coordinate 15,805 downwards.
ACGATACCGACGCCACGATAATGGTGTCTTGGCGTTCCATAATGGCCTTGGTGGCAGATAAACGCATTTGCTCGATGTGTTCATTAATCGAGGCATCTTTTTCAATAAAGGTGTCAGAGGCTGGCACATAGGCCTCGGGCTGGTAATAATCGTAGTAAGAAACGAAGTATTCAACCGAATTGTTGGGGAAAAACTCACGCATTTCGCCGTAAAGCTGAGCTGCCAAGGTTTTGTTTGGCGCCAGTATCATGGTTGGCCGTTGCACCGTTTCGATCACTTTGGCAATGCTAAACGTCTTACCTGATCCGGTAACACCCAATAAGGTTTGCCTGGCCAAACCATCGTTCAAGCCCTCTGCAAGCTGTTTTATCGCCGCTGGTTGATCGCCCGCGGGCGAGAATTTTGAGACCAGTTCAAAGCGTTTGCTGTGCCGCGGTTTTGTTTTACTCTGTACTACCATCATCAACTACTGTTGCGCATTTCAATTCATGCATTATTATGTAAGCTATTATTGACAACAACCGTTTCCGATAAATTCATAACGAAACCCAGCCTTGTAGCCCACTCAGATGACCATCAAGCTCGCGCACCGCACGCAGAAGATCAAACCCTCACCAACCCTCGCTATTACTGCCAAAGCCAATGCCCTTAAAGCCGCAGGCGAGGATGTGATTGGCCTTGGCGCCGGCGAACCTGATTTCGACACCCCGCAGATTGCCAAGCAGGCCGCTATTGACGCAATCAATGCGGGGATGACGAAGTACACAGCCGTCGCTGGCACGATCGAGCTACGCCAGGCTATTTGTGATAAGTTTCAACGTGAAAACCAACTATCGTATAAGCCAGATCAAATTCTCGTCTCGGTGGGCGCTAAACACAGCATCTATAATGTATGCCAAGCACTACTGGACTGCGGTGATGAAGTCATTATTCCAGCCCCTTACTGGGTCTCGTATCCTGATATGGTGCAACTGGCCGATGGCACACCCGTTATTATCCACACCGAGATTGAGCAACAATTCAAAATCACGCCAAAAGAGTTAAAGGGCGCGCTGACTAATGCCACACGCTTGCTCATACTTAACAGCCCCAGCAATCCCACCGGGTCGGTCTACAGTCGATCCGAGTTACGCGCATTGGCAGAGGTTTTACTCGACTATCCAAAAGTCGTTATTCTCAGCGACGATATCTACGAACATATCTTTTGGGCAGACCAGCCATTTTGTAATATCGTCAACGTTTGCTCTGAACTGATCGATCGCTCGGTCGTCATCAACGGTGTGTCCAAGGCCTATGCCATGACCGGTTGGCGCATTGGCTATGCCGCTGGGCCAAAAGAACTCATTGACGCAATGAAAACGATCCAGTCACAAAGCACTTCCAACCCAAGCTCGATCTCTCAGGCCGCTGCTACTGCCGCGCTCAACTGCTCCAGCGGTGAGCTGGGCATAATGGTTAAGGCATTTAAGGAACGGCACGACTATGTCGTTGCCATGCTTAATTCCATTCGCGGCATACACTGCATTCAGTCCACAGGCTCTTTCTATGCCTTTCCCAGTGTGCAGGGACTGATTGATGCGGTAGATGGCGTCAATGATGATGTGGCGCTGGCTGATTATCTGATCAGTGAGCTGGGCGTCGCCTTGGTACCGGGTAGTGTCTTTGGTGCACCCGGTTATATGCGCTTATCCTTTGCCACCGACCTGTCGACCTTAAAAGACGCCTTAGCGCGCATCGCCAAACGCTTTAACTAAGGAGCCGCTGATAAATAGGCAAAAACCTACATCATCTATCACACTCTACCGGCTTTGTTAGCCGGCTAAACCTGTAATAATGAACTGGGCGGCCAGGATGGCTGCCAAATCAAGACCGACAATCCAAACCGGGAAGTGATATGGATATCCTTCAACGTGCCCGAGGGTTTACCCTAATCGAGCTGATGGCTACATTGGCTATTGCCGCCGTTCTTGTTACCCTCAGTATTGGCTTTGGCAGCCTGATCCAGCGCAATCAATTGATAACAGCCATCAATACGCTGGTTAATGACATGAATTTTGCGCGTAGCGAGGCAATAAAAAGCGGCACAGAAATCGTCATTTGCATCACTAACGATGGTGTAAATTGCAACAAGGGCGACCGCTGGCAACAGGGGTGGATGATTTACCATGATCGTGACGGCAACCGCCGCCGCGACCATGGAGAATCGATAATACGTCGTAAAAATGCATTCGCTGAGCAAACCCTTATTCGCTATAACGGCCGCCCCGTCGACAACTACATCCGCTTCCAGGCCACTGGCTCAACGCAATACAACGGCACCTTCAGTTTCTGTCACAAAACTCACGGCAATTATAAACGCGCGCTCATTCTGTCTAACACAGGCCGCCTGCGTACCGCATCACGTCAAGCCAACGGTCGAGAAATAAACTGTCTAGGCTAATTTAGCCTATATCAAGACTAATTCCCCCCCAAGGCTATTGACCGCTATAGAGCGCATCGCTAAACTATCGCGCTTTCCAGCGTAATTCCCCGGTAACTCAGTTGGTAGAGTAGGTGACTGTTAATCACTTTGTCGGCGGTTCGAGTCCGTCCCGGGGAGCCAATTAAGAAAGCAGTAAATATCGACCCGTTTGCTACTACCCAATCAAACACATTAGGCTGACTTGGTGCTTGCCTCATCGTAACCGCCCGCAATGTGATTTATCGCCTTGCCCAGCGCTGCGCGCCATTGTTTTTCCAGATTGGCATCAAAATCCGGATCCAGCTCGGACAATGCTTTCATGAAACTATCCAGCCAATAACGGTACATCGATGGTTCTATACCAATATTCGACTTGCTGTGACTATTGCGTAAGCGATCCATCGCCGATCGACCTATAGCGCGCCCTTCAGCAAACATAAGAGCCAAATTGACCCCCTGCCGTAGTAAGGCTTTTTGTTTTTCCATATCTACATCGCTGAACATGGGACGAATCCTTGGGTTGCTGTCGAGAAAAATATCGTAAAAACGACCGAATACATCGCCATGAGTAATCGCTCGACCCATGCTTGTTCTAATCTCTTGAAATTCCACTTTTTCACTCTCCCGTGTTATTTTCGATAATTGTACTATCGGCACTCTCCAAATTAACTTAATTTCTATATGGCTATATAAATGACAGTGATTTCAAGTGATAATTATTTGCGATACGCATAGAATAGCGTGCGCGAATTAACAAAGCAGATACTCTAAACCCATGACCTCTTCCGACGACCCCGACACCTCATTATTTCGCAATGCTATCGGTCCTGTAAAACGCATTAAGACCAATCGTATTATTCATCCGGTCGCGAAACCGAGGCCACTACCGAAGCAACGCTGGCAAGACGAGCAGCAAGTCCTTGAAGACATGTTTTCTGCTGATTTTGATCCAGAACACATAGAAGCCGATACTGAAGAGGCATTATCTTATGCGCGCACTGGTGTGCAACAGAGTATTATGCGCAAACTGCGGCGTGGCCAATATGCAATTGAAGCCGAACTTGACATGCATGGTATGACTGTCGCCATAGCGAAGCCGGTATTGGCCAAATTTCTTTATCAGGCCCAAGTTAGTAGTAAACGCTGTGTCAAGATCATTCATGGTAAAGGCTATCGTTCACGTAACCAACAACCAGTACTGAAAACACGAATCAATCACTGGCTACGCCGCTCCGATGCGGTAGTGGCCTTTAACTCAGCACGACAAATCGATGGTGGCACTGGCGCTGTTTACGTCTTGCTCAAGCAAAAACGCTGACACTATGGCCTCTGCATTAATTTCCCGGGAAAACAATCCCGAACCTAATATTTTGCTTCCCACCATTGCGGATGCCGGAACAGAATTACAGTGTGGACAACTTTACGGCAGTGCCACAGGCCTACTGATCAGCACCATTGCGCAACAACATTCATCCGCTGTTATCGTCGTCACCCCCGATGCGCGCAGTGCTTACCGTTTGTTGGATGAAGTACGTTTTTACAATAGAACAATTCCAAGCCATCTATTTGCAGACTGGGAGACACTGCCTTACGATGCCTTTTCTCCTCATCAGGATATTGTCTCTGAACGACTAACTACACTCTGCCAGCTTCCTCAAGCCAAACAAAACATCGTTATCGTACCTATCTCCACCTTGTTACAGCGACTGCCCCCACGCAGCTATCTTAATGCCAACAGCCTTATTCTCAATGTTGGCCAACAATTCGATATCGAAAAAATGCGTATGCGTTTTGAAAAATCCGGCTATCGCTGTGTATCACAGGTGATGGAACATGGTGAATTCGCTGTGCGCGGCAGTCTCGTTGATTTGTTTCCCATGGGCAGCAACCAGCCCTACCGTATCGATTTATTTGACGATGAAATAGAAAGCATTCGCAGTTTTAGTCCTGAAGACCAACGCTCCGATCAAACTTTCGAGCAACTACGTTTGCTACCTGCTCGCGAATTTCCGCTCGATGAGAATGGCATCACGCGTTTTCGTCAGCGCTACCGTAACGAATTCGAAGGCAATGCCAGTGAAACCGTTATATATCGCGAGGTCAGCCAGGGTAACGCGCCATCCGGTATCGAATATTACCTGCCCTTGTTCTTTGAAGAAACCGCCACGCTGTTTAACTATTTGCCCGCTAACAGTCTGTATATAGAGCTCGATGGCTGTGAAGCGGCAGCGATGGAATTCTGGCAGGAGGTAAACGAACGCTACCAACAAGTGTGCCACGATATTCAACGGCCCGTGTTATCACCTGAAAAATTGTTTTTGCCTCCAGACAGTTTGCAGCAACAATGTCGCAGTCTGGCCCGCCTGAACCTAAAAGCTGTCAAGCAAACTGCTGACAATGCGCTGAACTATCTGACGCAGTCACCGCCGAAGCTTTATTTCAATCACCGTGACGAGCAGCCCGAACGCGCCCTGAAAACCTTTATACATGGTTTTAACGGCCGCATTCTTTTCGTCGCGGAAAGTGCCGGTCGACGTGAGGCCATGCTGGAACTGCTGCATCGCCATGATATTTTTCCTTCTGCAGTGGAAAACTGGGCGCAATTCTGTCAAAGCGATAGCCGCGTAAGTATTACCGTTGCGCCACTGGAACACGGGGCGATGTTACGCAACCCTGCGTTAGCCGTCATCACCGAGCCACAGCTTTTTGGTGAACAGGTGCTGCAAAAGCGTCGTCGCAAGGAACGATCACGTGATAGCGACGCCGTCATCAAGAGCCTGTCCGAGCTTCAGATCGGCACACCTGTGGTCCATGAAGATCATGGTGTCGGTCGCTATCGCGGGCTACAAACGCTAACCATCGGCGGAGTAACGACGGAGTTTTTACTCCTTGAGTACGCTGATGCAGATAAACTTTATGTCCCCGTATCGGCATTAAACTTGGTCAGTCGCTACAGTGGCACCTCAGCTGAAAATGCCCCGCTACATAAGCTTGGCACCGAACAATGGCAAAAAGCAAAGAAAAAAGCAGCGCAACGTGCCTGTGATGTTGCGGCCGAGCTGCTCGACGTCTATGCACGACGTGCGGCGCGCATAGGCCATGCCTTTCCCGCACCAGATGATGCTTATGCGGCTTTTTCCAGTGCTTTCCCATTTGAGGAAACACCTGACCAGGCCAGTGCTATTGATGCTGTGATTAATGATATGGTCTCTTCGCAGCCTATGGACCGCTTGGTCTGTGGTGATGTTGGCTTTGGTAAAACCGAAGTGGCCATGCGTGCAGCATTTATGGCAACCCATGGCCATCATCAAGTAGCGGTACTGGTGCCAACAACCTTACTGGCACAACAGCATTATCAAAATTTCTGTGATCGCTTTGCTGACACACCGTTACGCATTGAGGTACTGTCACGCTTTGGCACCAAACACCATGCCTCAATTATTGAGGGCCTTGCCAACGGCACTGTCGATATTGTTATTGGTACCCATAAACTGTTACAGGAATCGATCAAGTTCAAGCAGCTTGGTTTAGTGATTATCGATGAGGAACATCGCTTTGGTGTGCGTCAGAAAGAACGCTTCAAGGCATTGCGATCCGAGGTCGATGTTCTCACGCTAACCGCAACACCGATCCCACGCACGCTCAATATGTCTTTGGCTGGTATGCGCGATCTATCGATTATCGCCACACCGCCGAAACAACGTGTAGCCATAAAAACCTTTGTCAGTGAATGGAATAGTCAGCTTTTGCGCGAGGCCATGTGGCGCGAAATAAAACGCGGCGGCCAAATCTATTTCGTCCACAATAAAGTAGAAGACATTGAGCGCGTGGCACACCAGGTTAGAGCGCTGCTACCTGAAGCAGAAGTTGAAGTAGCACACGGACAAATGCGCGAGCGCGAATTAGAAAAAGTCATGCTCGATTTTTACCACCAGCGTTTTCATGTGCTGGTTTGCACCACCATTATCGAAACGGGTATTGACGTTCCCAGTGCCAATACCATTATCATCCATCGCGCAGATCGCTTTGGCCTGGCTCAGTTATACCAATTACGTGGTCGCGTCGGTCGCTCACATCATCGCGCCTATGCCTACCTTTTAGTACCATCGAAATCAGCCCTTACGCCAGACGCACAAAAACGACTGGAGGCGATTGAATCGCTGGAAGAGCTTGGCGCTGGGTTTACCCTGGCGACCCATGATCTTGAAATTCGTGGCGCCGGGGAATTGCTCGGCAGCGAACAAAGTGGACAAATCCAGGAAATCGGCTTCTCGATGTACTCACAGCTGCTCGAACGTGCGGTGAATGACCTTAAATCGGGTAAAACGCCAGACTTCGACAAGCCACTGAAGCACGGCAGTGAAATTGACTTACGCCTTCCTGCCTTGATACCAGAAGATTATTTGCCAGATGTTCACACCCGTTTGGTCATGTATAAACGAATAGCCAATGCCAATAGCGCCGAGGCTCTTTATGAGCTACAGGTCGAAATGATTGATCGTTTTGGCTTGCTGCCGCATAGCGCAAAAACGCTATTTCGTATTAGTGAGATCAAAATCAAGGCTGAATTGTTGGGCATTCGTAAGATAGAAGCAGGTGCCAGCAGCGGACGCGTTTTGTTCAACCCTGAACCTGATATTGACCCAATGGCGATTATCAAGTTAATGCAGTCCTCTAACGGAAATTATCGAATGGATGGTCCCGGGACATTGCGCTTCAAAGACAATATGGAAGACGAAGAGGCGCGTTTCAGCTGTGTTACGCAATTAATTGAGTGCTTGTCTGAAAAATAATTCTGCCTCTTACATTGGCTTACCATCCCTGCGAACAACCAGAGTATAATTTTGACCCTCGCTGGCATAGTTTATAATGTTAGCAACGTGGTTCCAGCTGGGATGATGCCCCGCAATTTATCAGACAAACCGATATTGATAAAACGTGAACCACATCACACTTTTAGAGAGAATCAGCCGACATTAGCTGGCATGGGTGATGCGGGAACTGTGAACGAACGAGTAGCGTGCGATTAACTGTCTATAAAACGATTCTTCTGGGGCTGCCTTTATTGTTAATGGGAGGCTGTAGGGATTATCTGGTGGAGAAACTTGCTTTTCTGCCGGAAAAGGTGGACAGCTACCCCACCATTGCTGCTACCGATATCGAGGAAATCTGGATCACCACCCAGGATGACATCAATATTCATGGATTTTACCTGAGAAATAACCACAGTGATCGGGTGTTATTATTTTTTCATGGTAACGCGGGAAATGCCTATAGCCGTCTGCCTAACGCACTGCTTCTGCGTAACATGGGGTTTAATGTTTTACTGATTGATTACCGCGGTTATGGAAAAAGCGAAGGCTCACCTAGTGAGCAAGGACTTTATCTGGACGCCCACGCTGCTTACCTCTTCATGCATAACAAAGGCTTCGAACAAAGCAACATCTACCTCTATGGACGCTCGATCGGATCGACAGCTGCCGTTGAATTGGCTAGCCGTAACAAAGTCGCTGGAGTCGTCTTGATAGCACCGCTGTCATCAGGTCGTGATATGGCGAAACAAATGGGTTTCGGCTGGTTTGACTGGCTGGCAAAAGATGTCTTCGATAATCTTGCCAAAGCAAAGGATATTGAATCACCCGTTTTAATCTTACATGGTCAATACGATCAGGTGGTGCCGCTAGCGCAAGGGCAATTGCTTTTTGATGCGATTGCCCATAAAAACAAAGAATTTATTATTGCCGGTGACAGTGGTCATAATGATATCAGCAACAGTAAAGAGATTGATTTTTGGTCACTGATCAAGGATTTCTACGACTCCTGATCTTGCTCGCTTTCAGCGAAGAGTTCCTTTTCAAAACCGAATAAGCTCATATCATCGATGCGCATGGGATATAAAATGCCGTCAAGGTGATCGACCTCATGTTGTACAACACGGGCATGAAAGCCTTTGACTTGACGATCTATCTCGCGACCGTATTCATCGTAGCCACGATAGCGAATATGCGTGCAACGCTCGACAGCGCCACGCATTCCGGGCACGCTCAAGCAGCCTTCCCAGCCTAGCTCAGTCTCGTCACTGAGAAACTCGATCTCGGGATTAATGAGTACCGTTGTCGGCACTTCTTCAATATCAGGATAACGCGGGTTCTTTTCAACACCGAATATGACCACACGCTGGTTTACACCAATCTGCGGCGCGGCAAGCCCGGCGCCACTATAAGACGCCATAGTGTCAAACATATCAGCAACCAGCTGGTGCAAGGCATCACTATCAAACTCTGTAACAGAAGAAGACACCTCGAGCAAGCCCGGTGCCCCCATGCGTAACACCTGTCGTACCGACATGATTGTTAAAACTCCTCGAATAGAAACCTCAACTATAATAATATGTCATTTACCGGGCTTTTGTCCTAATGTTGTTGTATTAAATGAAGATCATTTTCACACTGTTATCCATCGCGTTACTCAGTACACCGTTACACGCCAATGAGCGCTGGTATCAAATAGAGTTGCTTATTTTTGCTAATAATAGCGCCTACGCATTAACTGGCGAACGTTGGCGCACGCCTGGTTCGCAACAAACCTCTACAATCAGCCCGCTAACCTTGGAGGAAGCCATCGCTGACAGCCTTTATCCATTTGAAGCGGTCGCTGAATCAGACAAGCAACTACTCGGCAGTGTCGCAAAAATGGCTAAACACTGGCAATATCGACCCTTACTTTACCTTGCTTGGCGTCAGCGACTGGTACGTGATGAGATCGCTACCCCTGTTTATTTTGACAATCAGGTTATTGTCAAAGAGGCTGACCCCTTCTTAAGATCTGCTAATCGCTTCAATAAAAAGTTTGGCGGTAGTTTTAGCAGTGACGACACCGAAACCACAGCAAACGGACCCCTATTCGAACTCAGTGGAAGCGCAGCGGTAACGCTAAAACGCTATCTGCATCTGGAGCTTAATTTGGATTTTAACCGTCCATTAAACAGCAAGGATAACGATCAGGTACGTGCCATCTATCAATCTTTGGATAGTGACATTATCAGTTTCAAAATGAGCGAATCACGACGCATGCGCAGCAAGCAGGCGCATTATTTTGATCATCCGGCATTTGGTGTTATTGCCTTGATCACGCCAGTAGAAAGTACTGCCACTGCCAATGTCATAGAGCAGGACAAACAACTAAAAATTGAAACACTACCAGCAAACGATAACAATCCGCCAACAACGCTACCGCTACAATAGCGCTGGCACCGCCGCCAATAGCTGGCGCAATTGCTGTGTCCCCACCTGCATATACTTTTCAATGTCTTTCATATCGATGATGCTGTCGCCGCGTCCCGCTGCCCAGTTAACGACAAAAGCGCAGGTGACGTAATCCAGATTCAGCTCTCGCGCCAGTGCGGCTTCTGGCATGGCAGTCATACCGACGATAGTGCAACCATCGCGCGCCAGCTTATTCACTTCCGCTGCCGTTTCCAGGCGTGGCCCCTCTGTCACACCATATATACCGCCCTGAGCAATATCTATATTGGCCTTTTCTCCGGCGAGAATCAGTACTTCGCGTAGGCTTTGCGAATAAGGGAAAGTAAAATCGATATGCTCTATACCACTCTCTCCTCCTTCAAAATAACTGCCTTCACGCCGATAGGTATAGTCAATCAACTGCTCCGGCACCGCCAGTCGACCAGGCGCCATGTTGTTGCTAATGCCGCCGACGGCAGCCGCTGCAATGATTTTTTTGACGCCTAACTCCTGAAATGCCCAAATATTTGCACGATAATTAATTTTATGTGGTGGGATGGTATGACCATAACCATGGCGAGCCAAAAAAATCACTTCGTGACCTGAAAGCATGCCGGTGATTAAAGGACCTGACGGCTCACCAAATGGCGTTTGCACCATTTCTCGTTTTGTAATCTCAAGATTGTCCAGCTTGGCCAGCCCGCTGCCACCGATAATTCCTAGACGACTCATTATTACCTCACTGTCCCTTTACTGCATAAATACCGTTAGCATTACGCAAATAACCTTTATAGTCCATGCCAAAGCCAAACACATAACGATCCGGTACGGTTAAACCGACATAATCCACCATCAATCTGGCTTTGCGATCATGCCGCTTTTCAAGCAGAACCGCTGTCTGCACTTCCTTTGCGCCCGTTGCCAAACAGTAATCATAGATAGCCGCCAAGGTATGGCCTTCATCGAAGATATCATCCAGCAACAAAACTGTTCTATTTTTAATAGGCATAGATGGGCGCGCTATCCAGTGCAAGGAACCGCCTTCGGTTTGATCACGGTAACGTGTCGCATGAACATAATCCAGCTGTAAGGGAAAATCGAAGCGCGGTAACAATTGCCCTGACAATACAAGTCCCCCTTTAAGTAATGAAATCACCACAGGGTTACTGTCGGCAAGATTATTACAAATCTCACCTGCCATGCGTGTCATTGCTTGATCAATTGCAGCAAAAGAATGGATTAAATCCGCTTGCTTCATAATATTATTAATTTCTTCCATATCAGCTATCGCAATCATTCCTAACTATTATTAGTATACAAGATACCGTCGTGTTCAAGCACCGGCGAGCCAGTTTGACTAATGCCTGGCAATTCTGTAGCGAGATCAAAAAGTTCAAGGTACAAATTGAGGCCAAGCAAGTTAAACTCGAGCCTCTCTTCGAGGCCACCTAAACACCCAGCAAGCCCATCTAGCCCAACTGAAAACCACCCTAGCACCGCGACTCACGTAAAGCGCAGACGAAAGACACCACCGCCATCGGTAGCATAAACAATACACCCATCGGCACAAGGACTATTACAAAATGATACCCAGATATTCTGGACCCACATTACAAGACGTAGTTTAACAGAATGCGCCTCTTGTTCTTAACCTCATCACCTAATCAGGGTAAAGGCAAAGCTGTACGTTAAGCGCTGCATGTACTTACCAAGTGGCACCAACATCAGGGTCAATTGACGCGTCTTCGCGGACACTTAACTGCTGCTGTTAACGTCATCAAAATAAGTACCATCGCCTTGTCCTGTCGTCACCTCTCTAGATATAAGCCACATTACAATGCTACCCCTGCTTGCCTTTTCATAGCGAATTCGGCACTCTTCAGTGCTATAATCTCGCAAAGCCGGCAACAATAACTGGCCTTGCGGTTTGCTAATAAGGCTTGTCTCGAATACCCATATAAAAGAGTATCCGTGACAGGATAAGCTCGAGAATCAAAAAGAGAACAACGATTAAAACAATCATTTCGGCACACAAATTTAGTTGTGACTGAACAAGCAATAACGGAATCAACGATTCCGGTATTTGGTCCAAACCCAATGCCATTCTGCTTGGTGCAATGGACAGGCGGCGTTTGATAAAGCTGGACAATAAATCGCCCAACATGGCGCCAACCGCAATAGTTAAACCGATAGATACGGACAAGCCGAGTAACGGCGCCGCCAGCGCAGTACACAGCAACGATGAAATAAGCCCGCGCACTGTTTTAGAAATGCCAAACAAAGGCTTTCCGTCAAGAAAGTTGCGACCACAATCAAGCGGACATGCCGCCACATCGAGTAATAGCTTGCGTGCAATAATGGGGGCGCCGTTAGCCACTATCAGCAAAATAAGCAACAATAATAGTTCGCTAAAGCGATCCAATATAGACTCAAAACCTAACATTAGGCGACACCAGATACAGCCAGCTAGTCAGCACAAATAAAAAGCCCTTTTTATAGCCGATATAATTGATAAGCTGCACAGCCAACATGGCTCGCCTCCACAAATGTTGACATGTCAAACAACTGTCTTCAATATCATGGCCTCCGCTAATTCAATAGCGAAGGAGCCTCCAAACAGGCCGGGGTAAAGCAGATTGAGATAGAAAATTGTCTGCGTCACTAACAATAATCACTTTAAGCGGTACAGAAATGAATCATTTTATGCGCCAAGATAACGAGTCATAATTTATTCAAAGGGCCTTTAATTGAACACTATGGTCTTGCTGCCACTGACCAAAACACGGTGGTTACAATGCGCCTCAATTGCTCGCGCCAATACCAGACGTTCTACATAACGGCCTTTTCTGATCAAGTCTTGTCGTGTTTCCCGGTGACTGATTCGGGCGATATCCTGTTCGATAATGGGTCCCTCATCCAGATCTGTCGTTACATAATGACTAGTCGCGCCAATGATTTTCACACCACGTTCGTGGGCCTGTTTATAGGGGTTACCACCAATAAACGCAGGCAAAAATGAGTGGTGAATATTGATGATCTGCCGACAATAATGGCCAACGAATTCTGCGGAAAGCACCTGCATATACCTGGCCAGAATAATCACGTCGATATTATGGCTGGAGAGTAACTCAAGTTCTTTTTTCTCTTGCTTCGGTTTCGTCTCGTGAGTCATGGCAAAAACGTGAAACGGTATCGAGTGCTGATCAGCGATATAAGATAAATCATTATGATTAGAAATGATCAACGGTATTTCAATTGCTAGTTCTCCCGCTTCATAACGCCATAATATTTCACGCAGACAATGGTCGTATCTGGAAACGAAAATTGCCGCCCGTAATTTCTTGCCTTTGTCTCGCAACACCCATTCAGCATTAATTTCCCTAGCGAGCGGTGCGAACTTCTTTGACAAGTCTGAAAGGGAAACCCGCTCGGCTTCAACGCCCCATTCCACACGAATAAAAAAACGATCGTCAGCAATGTCTACATATTCATCCAGACTATGGATATTGCCGCCATGCTCATAAATAAAGCTGGATAGTCGGGAAACCAGCCCTGGCTTATCTATACAGGAAAGAAGCAAGATCAGCCGCATTGAGACACACTGCCTGTTCTTAGCCATCGTTGCACGCAGTACCAATTCAGCCATTGCACATTCAAAATTACGTCACCCATAATTGCCACCTTCAAACTACCCATCATCCCATCATCCATGCTTGTTTCAAGCTTGAATGATCAAGCCTGCTTTTCCGCTGCCACTAATCACTGTCATATCGTGTATAACAGCGCCCCACCACTTCGTCACTGACACCACAGTAATTTATTTTTATTAAAAAAATTAATAACTTATAGTTTATTTTTCAAGCTTTTTGGTATTTCTTTATATCCAAGCGACAAGGCGATCCCGCATAGTACCAAAGCGCTCGCCATAGCAAAACGTATGGTAATTGGCTCACTAATAAAGAATACGCCTCCTGCCGCCGCCAATACCGGCACAGCCAACTGCAATAGCGCTGCACGCACTGTGCTGAGATGCGGCAGCACAGCGTACCAAATGGCATAACCACCGGCCGAAGCCATCGTACCCGATAAAAGCGCTAACACTACACCCTGCCAAGGTAGATGTTCCAAGTTGAGCAACAGTAGGCACGGCGGCAAAGCAATGCCTGTCGCCAACACAAAATTTCCAGTCGTAGCAAGCAGTGGCCGAGTTGCACCGCGGCCACGCAGCGTATATCCCGCCCAGGCGATACCTGCAACCACCATCAATAAAGCACCCAACGCAGAGGGTGGCGAAGCGCCCGGCAAGCTCAACACAACAATGCCAGCTATCGCTAGCAACCACCCCAGCCACTCGATAATATGTGGCCAATCGCCCTCGTAAAGCGCAACAGCCACCAGTGTTAACTGCACAGAGGAAAACAGGATCAAGGCGCCGACTCCTGCATCAAGCGTGATGTACGCAAAAGAAAAACCGAGCACATAAACCGCAAGAAAAATCGATGCACGCCATTCACTGGCACGCAGCACTGATTTTCTAGAATGATTTAAGCAAGAGATGATAAACAATAAAGCGCCCGCGCCCGATGCTAAACGCAGTAAAGAAAAACTGGCTGGGCCTGTAGCGTAGGTATCTAAGGCCAAACGGCAGAACACCGAATTCGCTGCAAAGGTGATCAATGCGAGCGCAGCCAATAATAGAACCGTTATCTTTGACACAGACTCAGTATACGGGGTTCGACATGCGCAATTATCGCGGCAAATAAGCCGTGGGCTGTTAGTCAGATCAATTGCGATAAGCTAACACGGCCATATTCTACTATGAGAGTAGCGCTGCGGCGGCTACGGCCAGGTAATTGGCACACCAATTTCACAACTGGCCAAGCATTTAGTCGTTGAAACATTCGCAGTATCTACGCCAATGGCAATGCCGCGGGTCAATATTACTTGCCCCACGGCATTATCGACTTACAGCACTATACTGGATGCTTGCTCGGAGGCTGACAAGGTATTGCCATTCGCTCTGGTAAATATATCCTGGCGAATCAAGCCCATATTTGGCGCAAAATAGCGATCAACAGTGATTTCATTGGTAGTGCTATTGCTTATCGCCGATAATTTGGTATGAACAACATTGTTAAAAGTCCCGGCGGATACTGTCAGCGTCTGCAAAGGAAAACTTCGGTAGGTCACACTGAAAGACTCACCGTCAATGCTAAGATTATTATCAAGCACTGTCATTTCGTTCTGAATGTATGGCAATAATAATATTGCTGTTGGCTCACTGCTTGAGCCACTTTGCACATCGGTATAATCAAAAAATCCTGTCAAAGTCGGCGCGACAAATGTCTCAAAAGCACCTAAACTGAAAAAATTGGTCGATGTAAAACGTGTAGCGGTGACTCCTTGAATTGTTTGCGAACCACTGATAGTAGTCGTATTCGAATAAGTTGACGTTGCGCCGCCATTGATACTCACGCTACCATCATAGATGTAAACAGCGCCAGAGTTTGTCGGTACATAATTGTTATTGCCTGGCCCTTGCGCCGTTTGCCCTGCTGCGGAAGCAGCACTGATAAAACTGGTGAGATCACTGTTTCCCGCTAGCACGGTATTAAGAGATGCCAGGGTCGTACTGATATCTATACCCGCCATGCCGCCGCTCACCGTGCTGACGCGCCGCAATCCAGCAACAAGCGTTGTGATCTCTCCCAAAGTAAAATCTGTTAGTAATGCACCCGCCAAGACTTCGGCAACAATTGCCTGAAAAATGACCTCTGATTCAGGTGTAATATCAATATCAGTACTCGTGACGATCGATCTCAACGGTACGCTGACACCAGCCGGTATTTGCACAGCAAGGGTAACCCCCGGCGATACACCAAGATTCGTCAAATTAAAGCTGTAGCGACCATTGCTATTGGTTGCAGTGGTGGCCAATACTGAAGCTGAACTCCCCGTCGCGTTGAGTCTTACCAACTCGATTACTGTGCCGCCAGGCACGGGCGCAATCCCAGTTAAATCGGCAGCCGCAGTCGGCAGCAACCAATCTAGCACATGATCAATAAAACTAGGCTTAGTCAAAGATGCGACCACGCCATTT
>WGFU01000018.1 GCA_015492075.1 Gammaproteobacteria bacterium | reverse complement strand
GTAACGGCTTTTCGTGTGGGCGGCGATATTTATGATGATGTACGCTAATACAAAACCGTCAATCTCTACAGTTTATCCCTTAATTCATGGCGCAAGATTGAAGAAATGTTAAGCCGCTATGTCTCGGAAGGCAGGCTCGGTGAGTATTACGAGGCTGTGTTTGCCGAGTTGGTTGCTGACGGCACACTCCGCTTCGATGCGGTTATCTTCGATGCGAGGCGATGGTATGAGATCGATACCAGGGCGGATCTGCGCGCGGGAGAGTATCTGTTTTCGCAGCCTCGTGATAATGCCGCCAGCCGTTCTCGAATCAGCACCGAGCCTGCCTTCCGAGACATAGCGGCTTAACATTTCTTCAATCTTGCGCCATGAATTAAGGGATAAACTGTAGAGATTGACGGTTTTGTATTAGCGTACATCATCATAAATATCGCCGCCCACACGAAAAGCCGTTACTCGCTGCTCTACCCCAAGCTCCATTGTAGTACCGTTCATCCAGGAAAGTATCCTGGAAACCGCCATTCTGTCCGGTTGAAGCATGTCCTCCAGCATCCAGGTCTCGAAAATCAGGTCACTCTCCACAAGTAAAAATGGTTCCCGGATCTGTTGCCGGGCCAGCCAAAGAGAAAAAATGTTATTGCTAATTTAGCCCGCGTGAGCTATCTGACGGTTGTCATTACCATCTCACCGTAGGAGGAGATTTATGATGGCAAAGCGACGAGCGATAATTTATGTTAGCGAATAAACATCCCGCTATCACATTCAAGGCAAGATCTACCTTGGGGGGGTGGCGTTACTACTGACCATGAGGGTTACCGCTTTGTATTTTGTCGGCAACTCTCCCTTTTCAACTCAGGTGTCAGGTCAAGTCTGAACCACTATACATGCTATACATGCTTCATTGGGTAATTTTCACAGTTAATATCGTAGATACTCTTCCCCTACCGAGTTAATTCAACTGTCTATCGCTGGGTGACCAGCATTTCACCCTGCACGCGCCTGACGAAATTGCTAATGCTCCTCTATCACCTCAAGCAGCCAGATACTCCGTACTGAGTTGCGAACCTGCAGACGACCTTGGCTATCACGGGCTAACCGCCACCATAAACTCACCGAACAGCCTGACCCAATGATCGCAGGCGGAGATTGCGCTGGTCATCGTCTTTCAATATCCGCAACTCGGTGATAAGACTATTACCAATGAGGTCTTTGTGAGACGGCTATTTGCATCCTTGACCAGCTCTAATTTTTCACCATTATTGTCACCTCAGTTGCTTGGAAGAGTCACCCCAACCGAACGAACGGTTGCAACCCGCCTAACGAATAATAGCTTCCCAAGCTTTCCCACTCTCTTGCCTAGCAGCTTAAATTTGAATCGTACATAGCCTCCCGCACCAATATTCATGTGATACGCCCACCGCCACTTTTTCCAGCTTCATCCCGGTATCATCACTCCTCTCGTTCCATGGCTACCGCATAATTCCCTGCTCGCGCCAAACTGTTGAGCCGAGCACGTTTGAGCAAGGCTTGCTGGGCAGCGGCGACTTTTTCCGCTTGACCATTCCAGGCCTGTAGTGCGGGCTGTTGCAAGGCACGGCCATAGGAAATGCTTAACTGCCAGGGCGCATTGCCGCGCTGTTGATTGATGGCATTGAGGTTGGCAGTGGCTTCTTCCGGCTCCTGGCCGCCGGAGAGAAAGTGGATACTGGGCACCGCCGCCGGCACGGTATGGCGCAATACCTTCAGTGTCGCCGCTGCGACTTCATCAGCCGGGGCGCGGCGGCATGCCTTACCCGGCAACACCATATTGGGTTTGAGTAACATCAGTTCTAGGCACACACCATGGCGGTGCAGGGCATGGAATACGGCGTGTAGCACCCGTTCGGTGACTTCGGCATGGCGATCAATATCGTGGCTGCCGTCCATCAGCACCTCCGGTTCAACAATGGGTACGATGCCCTGAGCCTGGCATACCGCCGCATAGCGCGCCAGCATCTCGGCATTAGCCTCGATGCCGTGCCGGCTGGGCGCCGTCGCCTCAATGGCATAGACCTCACGCCACTTGGCAAAACGGGCGCCCTGGGCCTGGTAGGTTTGTAGGCGTTCGGCCAGGCCATCCAGCCCTTGGGTGATGAGATCCCCTGGCGACAATGCGAGCGGTATCTTACCCTTGTCGACCTTGATACCAGGGACAATATTCTGCGCCCAGGCGGCCTCGGCAATGGGCGTGCCGTCAGCAGTCTTTTGTTCCAAGGTCTCTTCGAACAGAATGATGCCACTGATGTACTGCCCCAGCCCCGGTGTGGTAACCAACAGGCTACGCCAGGCGCGGCGGGTCTCTTCGCTGGGTTCCACCCCGATGGGTTGAAAACGCTTGGCCATGGTAGGGTGACTTTCGTCAGCTGCCAGAATGCCGCGGTGCGCGTCGACTAGGTCGGCGACGGTCTGTTGCAATGTGCTCTGGTGCTTCATGATGGTCTCCTTTTTTCCATTAGTTTACTAACAATGTCTCGGCCCGCCGCGCTGCCGGATCCTGACGATAAAATAACGCGAGTTGATCATAGACCGCCAGATATTGATGTTGTAGCGTCTGCGGGTCGGTAAAGAAGTATTCGCTTGCCACCGCAAAAAATTCTGCCGGAGCAGTCGCGCCGTAAGCGTTTATAGTAGGACGATGATGATGCGTCAGCTGTCGCAAATGATCGAAAGCGTCGCTAAAAACCGCCGCCCACCGCTGCTGCGCCATATCGGGATGCAGGGGCGGCATGCCATTGGCGCTGCCGTTGAGCATGTCCAGCTTGTGGGCGAATTCATGCACCACCACATTGTGGCCGGGAAGTGACGCAGCCAGGCCTGCGGCAACATCATCCCAGGAAAGAATCACCGGCCCATGTGACCAGGATTCACCGCTCACGGCCTGCTCTTGGTGTGAAACCAGCCCCGCTGTATCGGTGCTGTCACTAACTACTCGAAAAGCGCCAGGGTAAATTACCACCTCAACCCAGCCGCTATAATAGTCCAATCCAAGCTTCAAAATCGGCAGGCAAGCCTGGGCCACTACCGCCAGTGCCAGCTCCATGGTAACGATCAAACCCTGAACCCCGCTGAGGCTCTTGCGGTGTAGGAACAAAGTGGTCAGCTCGCGCAGATGAGCCCTCTCCACGGCGCTCAGGCCACGGAAGATATCGGCCTCGCGCATTAATCTTTCCCATGCCTCGTGGGGGATGGGGTGGTGGCTGAGCGTATAACGAATACGCTGATGTTCAAGCCACTTCATGGTTGCAGCGGAATCACCACTAAGGTGACTGGAGGGCCCAGGATGTTCATCTTATGGCCAGATGCCACGCTCTAACGTTACCCGAGATAAACGTTCTATTGCGATAACCAGAGCGGCGGTACGCAAGCTGGGAAATGTATCTTGATTATTCTGTATCGGTTTCACTACTGTTTCCATTATCGTAGGTGTTGTAATCTTTGCTAATTGTCGCCAACGGTCGAACACTACATCAACGCCATGGTACATCTTGCGTTTGAGTTTGGCGTTGACCTCGCTCAAATCCCATTGCTCGTTTTCGATATTTTGCACCCATTCGAAATAACTGACCGTTACACCGCCGGCGTTGGCTAGAATATCGGGCAGCACTGGAATACCACGACGGTTCAGGATGCGATCCGCTGCCGGGCTTGTCGGGCCGTTTGCCGCTTCCACCACCAGCTTGGCACGAATATTTTTCGCATTGCCACAGCAGATCTGATGACTCAGCGCAGCAGGTATAAGGATCTCGCACTCCAAGCCGAGAAGGTCCTGATTGGTTATGGTCCGCGTTTCGGGTAAACCGACCACGGTACCGTGTGCTTGTTTGAACGCAGAAGCCGCATCCAGATCAATGCCATCCTCGTTGAAAATGCCACCCTGAGTATCACTGATGGCGAGAATGATTGCACCAGCGTCGCGAAACAATCGAGCCACTACCGCGCCGACATTACCAAAACCCTGGATCACCACACGGGCGTTGCGAATCGACTCAACATCGCACAGCCCAGCTTTGGCAAGAAATCGCTCCGTAGTATAGAGACACCCCCGGCCCGTGGCTTCGAGTCGCCCCTGGGACCCGCCCATATCAAGCGGCTTACCGGTGACGACAGGCAGGTTGTTACGCCCTCTGTGCATAATGTCATAGGTATCGTAGACCCAGGCCATGGTACGCTCGTCGGTATAAAGATCCGGTGCCGGGATGTCGGTATGGGGACCGATATTGTCACCCAGTTCACTAATATAACGCCGGGTAATATGGCGCAGCTCATTTTCGCTTAAACACTTGGGATTGCAGGTAACGCCGCCCTTGGCGCCACCGAAGGGAACGTCGATCAACGCACATTTCCAGGTCATCAGCGCTGCCAAACCAGCGACCTCTTCACCGCTGACCTGTGGATGAAAACGTATCCCGCCTTTCCCTGGCCCCAGAATCTGGCTGTGGAGCACACGATAACCCTGAAACATTTGCAATGAGCCATCATCCATCTCAACAGGGAAATTCACGTTCATCACCCGTTTAGGCTGACTCAACATGGCAATCAGACCGCGATCCAAATCTTGCAGGCAATCGAACGCCTGCTGTAAATGTTGCTCAACAACCTCCAGCGGTTTCAGCTCATGGGCTTCGCTAGCGGCAGCATCCTGTGATGTACTAACTGAATCAGACATTTGAACTCCTTGCTTTTGCTCATACCAAGGAAAAAACAATGACTTCAGGCTCTCTGAGCCAAGACTAATACTCTTTCACCTACGCGCCCTTTTACACTGTCGATCACCGCAAGCCACTCGCCCTTTTGTATCAATTCCAGCCAAATGCCGCAGGACACCCGATACACAGCCCCGCTCAGCGTCGACGCAATATCTGTCATCGGAACCTACTAAACTTACCATAGTAACAAGGTTAATTTTTCCGTTTGGCAAAACCTCGCTCACGCAACACCATGCGTGATCGATCATAGCTGCCTGTTCAGTATTTTTAATACTAATCCCAGGAATAAAAATATCGGTCATATAAAACAAAGTAAGATCGAGGCCGAAACATCACGCCAGACCCATCATTTTTTTCGCAACTTCGTCATGACCGGAGGAAAACTCGACTTCTTGAGGTCGCCATGAACGTAAAAGGATAAGAATATATTCCGAGCGAACTGCGTTATCGAATAGCCTTTTTATGTAACGACAGGCCAGCTATTTCATAATAGGTAATTGTTCTTCATGCCACTCGCCAACTCATCCACCGCAACACTGTCGATAAAATAGAGAAACAAATATTGGCTTGCCTACCTGTTTAATGCGAACCCGGCAAGAGGTCAGCTCTCTAATAAACCAATATCTTGATCCGTGATCCGTGATCCGTGATCCGTGATCCGTGATCCGGCTATTGAATCACACTAAAGCGGAAAAACGTCAGTTTTAGGCGGTTTTTTGCCGATAACGCCATCTAACGCCATCTTTTGCACGCCAACTCACACAAAAGCCCGCTACACGAGATGCTGCTAAAAATGAATTTTGTTAAGAATCAATCGGTTGGCTCGCCTAACTGCCGTTATTATAGTTAGGCACAAGAATTGCTAGATACTGTATGACATACCGAATTCGGCATGTCTTTTCTCCTTAATTAACTGGCGGTTAGTGGTTAACTATCCGCCATTTTTTTTGTCCGCCAATTATGAGAAAGGGTGGTTGAGAACGATGGTGTCAGCCCGATCCGGGCCGGTAGAGATGATGTCAACAGGTGTTGCAACAATTTCTTCGATGCGTTTTAGATAATGCCGCGCAGCTTCCGGTAGCTGGTCATATTGGCGGACACCGACGGTGGACTGTTTCCAACCCGGCAGACTTTCATAGCGCGGCTGACAGCTGGCAAAGGCATCGCTATCGAGCGGTAATGATGTCGTATCACTACCATTGCATTCATAGCCAATACAGATTTGAATGGTATCTAACTCATCCAAAACGTCCAACTTGGTGATACACAGACCGGAGATACCATTGAGACGCACAGCGTGACGCAGGGCTACGGCATCAAACCAGCCACAACGGCGTGCACGCCCTGTAGTCGCACCAAATTCATGCCCGACGCGAGCCAGATGCTCTCCCATATCATCAAATAACTCGGTCGGAAATGGGCCGGCGCCGACGCGAGTGGTATATGCCTTGGTGATACCCAGCACATATCCCAGTGAGGTTGGGCCGACACCCGAACCCGTCGCCGCATTGGCTGAAGTGGTGTTGGAGGAAGTGACATAGGGATAAGTGCCGTGATCAACATCCAGCATGGTGCCTTGTGCACCTTCAAACATTACCGGAACTTGCTTTTGTTTAAGATCATCGAGGATCTCGACAACATCCGCTAGTAAGGGCTGAAGTTCATCGGCATAACTCAGGGCGCCGTCCAATACCTGCTGGAAATCGAGCGTCGCCGCCTTGTAATAATGTTTTAGGGCGAAATTATGATAATCAATCACTTCGCCTAGCTTGGCGGCAAAACGCTCGCGGTGAAACAGATCACCCAAACGCAATGCGCGGCGTGCCACTTTATCTTCATAGGCTGGGCCGATGCCGCGGCCTGTCGTACCAATCGCTGTGGCACCGCGTGCGCGTTCCCGCGCATTATCGAGGGCAATATGGTAAGGCAGGATCAGCGGGCAGGCGGGGCTGATTTTTAAACGCGAGCGCGCATCGACACCTCGTTCGTCAAGCATGGCAAGCTCTTCATGCAAGGCCTCGGGCGATAGCACCACACCGTTACCAATCAAGCATAAGGTGTCTTCTCGCAAGATGCCGGATGGAATCAGATGCAGGACTGTCTTATGGCCATTGATAACCAGGGTGTGGCCGGCATTATGGCCGCCCTGAAAGCGAACCACGGCGCCTGCGCGCTCAGTCAACAGATCAACAATCTTACCTTTACCCTCGTCGCCCCACTGGGTGCCGACGACTACAACGTTTTTGCTCATAATTACTCGAGTGGTTTAAGAGGAAATGCTAGCCTGGGAAATGTGTGCCAACGACCAATCACTTCCCTGTTTAACAAGTTGGCGGTCACAGCCTTGAGCAGCCGGGTCTGATATTTGCTCTGGCAATAGCTCGATAACACGCTCACCGGCATCGCGCAGTTCCGCTATTTTCCGCAATAAAGCACTGTCATCGCTGGCAAACGGTACGAGAATGCCGGAGACGGACTCATCACTCTGGCTGCCTAATTGTAGTAATGTTTTAAGGTCGGTACTAAAGCCTGTTGCCGGTCGGGCTCGACCAAAGGCTGCGCCAATCTCGTCATAGCGTCCGCCACGCGCAACCTCTTGGCCGTAACCCGGCACAAAGGCAGCAAACACAGCGCCAGTCTGGTATTGGTAACCACGTAATTCGGCAATATCAAAATTAATGGGGATATTTGGTATACGTCTTTCGGCAAGATCGGCGATACGTTCCAGGTTATCAATGGCATTGTTCACTTCTTTACCTGCCGCAGACAATACCTGTCGCGCACGCGACAGCACATCTCGATCACCGTTCAGTTGCGGCAAAGCCACCAACATATCGTGCTGGGCACCGGATATCTCGTGCTGCTTTAAAAAGGTGTCAATACCTGAAATATCTTTGCGCTGCAGCGCATCAAACAATTCCATTTCCTGCTCTTGGTTAAAACCAAGTTCGCGCATCAGGGTGCGGTAGATACCGACATGCCCCAGGTCGATGTGAACGTCCTTGATCCCTGCACATGCAAGTGTGGCGACAGCAAGATGGATAATTTCAACATCGCTCTCAGCACCAGCGTGACCGTAAAGCTCAGCACCCATTTGCAAGGGACTGCGATTGCCGTCAAAGCCCTGCGCTCGCGTATGCAGCACGGTGCCCATATAGCATAGTCGTGTCGGCACATCCTGTTTAAGGCGGCATGCGTCAATACGCGCTACCTGAGGGGTCATATCGGCTCGAATACCAAGCATACGGCCGCTGATCTGGTCAACCATCTTGAAGGTCTGCAAATCCATCTCGTTACCAGTACCTACAAGCAGGGATTCGACATACTCAATAAAAGGTGTCAATACCAGCTGATAACCCCAGCGGTGAAACTGATCGAGCAAACTGCGGCGCATACGCTCGAGACGTTCCGCCTGAACTGGTGGCATCTCTTCTATGCCTTCAGGCAAGAGCCAATGGGTATTTTGGGACATAGTTATGCTCAATCTTTTGAGGTTGAGGCTCGCGCCCGGACAAACCAAGGATTTTAACGAAATGCGGACAGTAAGACCACGCCAAACAACATTGCGCCAAGCCCGGTGAGGCGTAAAGCCCTATCACTCATCTGCGACACCTGCATCATGGTCTGACGAAACATCGATGGACTGGCAAACGGTAGCAAGCCCTCGAAGACCAGGAATAGGGCAAATGCTGCAAGTAATTCGTCCGACACGATGATTTGGGCACGGCTTAAACCATGCCCACCACACTCAAGTCCTAGTTATTGGCAGGATTTGATTGACCAAAATACTTGAAGAATTCAGCACTCGGGTCGACCACCAGAATATCGCTGCGATCATTAAAGGTTGATTTATAGGCGTTCAAGCTACGATAAAGCGAATAAAACTCCTCATTAGCGCTATAGGCTTTCGCGTATATTTCAGTCGCTTTGGCATCACCGTCACCTCGGATCTGCTCTGCATCGCGATACGCCTCTGCCTTAATAATTTCACGCTGACGATCGGCATCAGCCCGAATACGTTCCGCAGCCTCAGCACCTTTTGAACGAAAATCTTTGGCAATACGAGAACGCTCTGCTTCCATACGTCGGAAGACGGAATCGCTGATCTCTTCGGAAAGATCGATGCGTTTCAAACGCACATCAATGACTTCAATGCCAAACTTTTCTGCTTGCTGATGAGTTCTAACGGTAAGGTTGTCCATGACCACTCGACGCTCACCAGAAACCACCTCTTTAATAGTACGGCGGCCAAACTCGCTCTTCAGCGTATCTTTAATGACCTGAGATAAACGCGAATTCGCTGTGCTGATACTGCCACCAGTCGAGGTATAAAATTTGGAAACGTCTTTGATACGCCATTTAACAAAAGAATCGGCTACCAGATTCTTTTTCTCTGCCGTCAAAAACTCTTCCGGAGCGGCATCCAGAGTAATGATGCGAGCATCAAATTTACGAATATTATTGATAAACGGCATTTTCAAATGCAGGCCAGGAGCATAGTCTGTATCGACAATCTCACCCAAGCGGAAACGCACCGCTTTTTCGGTTTCAGACACGGTAAACAGTGCTTGTGACGCCAACACGACAGCAATGACTATTAGAACGATGGGTAACATACGACGATCCATTAACGTCCTCCTCGTGTGCGTGAGTTGCCACGCAGTGTTTCTCGCGAACCTGCCGATGGGATATTGATTTGGCTAGATGCAGGAGTGCTGCCACGCGAAGAAACCGAGCCGCCGGACTGCTCTATCAAACGATCCAAGGGAAGATAAAATAAGTTATTCCCGCTTTCGGTATCAATCAGAATCTTGCTGCTATTTGATAGTACCGACTCCATTGCCTCGATATACAAGCGTTCTCGGGTGATTTCGGGCGCCCGCTCGTACTCCTTCAAGACCTTGGTAAAACGATTGGCTTCACCCTCTGCCTGAGCAATAACTCTTTCTCTATAACCATTAGCCTCTTCGATCTGACGCGCTGCCTGACCACGTGCTTTTGGTAAAATATCGTTAGAATAGGCTTGTGCTTCATTGATAAAGCGTGCCTGATCCTCACGCGATTTAACTGCGTCATCAAACGCTGACTGTACTTGCTCTGGCGGTTGCGCATCCTGCATATTGGCATCCAACACAATCAAACCCGTGTTGTAACGATCAATAATTTCCTGCGTCAATTGACGCACGTTCTGCGCAAGTTCGCTACGCCCTTCGGTCAAGACATAGTCAGTACCGTTTTTACCTACAATTTCGCGAATGGCACTTTCAGTGGCTTGCACCAGGGTATCATCAGGATCGACAATATTAAACAGGTAGTCGGCGGCGTCAATCACCTTGTACTGCACTGCAAACTTAACCTCGACAATAGCTTCGTCCTTGGTCAGCATTAGCGCTTCTCTCAACACCGTAGACTTGGTATTACCACCTTGATAGCCGATTTCAGCAATACGTACCTGCTCGATATTGACGCGCTGCACATACTCAATAGGCCGCGGCATGCGAACATTCAAACCCGGCTCAAGCGTGGCAACATAGGCGCCAAAGCGTGTCACCACGCCACGTTCAGCCTGATCAATGATATGCAAGCTGTCGTAGACAAGCCAGAAAATCAGGGCAACGAATACGAGTCCAATAGCGCCCTTATTACCGCCAGAGCCGCCAATACTGGAAACATTGCGGCCACCGCCTGTGCGCCGACCGCCGCCCAGCAAGCTGCTCAACTTGTCTTGCAGCTTACGCACCACTTCATCGAGATCAGGCGGACCTTGGTTCTTGCCGTTGCCAGCGCCGCCCCAAGGGTCGTTATCTTTATTGCCGCCAGGCTCATTCCACGCCATGCATTACTCCAATCCTGTTCAAAATAGCTACAACTTAAACGCTATAGTATACACAAGCCGCAGCTTTCGCGTCATCGCTCTTATCTTGCTCCATTGTTTGCTCGATGGTGGCCTCTATGGCTTCGCCCGGCAAGCAACTTTCTCGCAATACTTGTCTTAGCAAATCGATACCCTGCCCGGTTACGGCAGACAACCAAATGCGCCTAACCACGCCGTTAATGTCGCGCTCTACCCGCGGCTCTGCGTTATCCAAGCAGTCGATTTTGTTAAAAACCTGAATGATTGGCACCTCATCGGCACCAATTTCCCTTAGCACTGCCTCAACTTCGGTGATGACATCGTCCTGCTGTTCCACGGTGGCGTCGACCACATGCAGCAGCAGGTTCGCTTCGCGTGTTTCTTCCAAGGTGGCTTTAAACGCGGCCACCAGGTCATGCGGTAGATCACTGACGAATCCTACCGTGTCGGCCAAAATTACATGCTCTCCACCTTTGACAAACACCCGCCGCAAAGTTGGGTCAAGGGTCGCAAACAGCTGGTCGGCGCAATACGCGTCAGCGCCCGTCAAGCGGTTAAACAGGGTCGACTTGCCGACATTAGTGTAACCCACCAAGGACACGGTTTGAATATTACGTTTACGCCGCATCTGGCGCCGCCCCTCACGTTGCTGAGCGACTTTGTCAAGACGCTGATTGAGCTGTTTGATGCGCTTGCTAATTAACCGACGATCAGTCTCAAGCTGGGTTTCACCCGGACCGCGCAGACCAATACCACCCTTTTGCCGTTCAAGGTGTGTCCAGCCTCGCACAAGCCGAGTGGAAAGATGGCGTAACTGGGCCAGCTCGACCTGCAACTTGCCTTCAAAAGAATGCGCGCGTTGGGCAAAGATATCGAGAATTAAACCGGTACGGTCAAGCACCCGGCAATTCAACAGTTTTTCTAGATTACGCTCTTGCCCCGGGCTGAGACTATGATTGAAAATAACGAGCTGGGCTTTATTTTCTTCTGCCAACAATCGTATTTCTTCTGCCTTGCCGCTACCAACATAGTGTTTGGCATCGGGTTTTCTTCGTTTACCACTGACTCGCGCAACAGGCTCAGCGCCCGCTGCACGCGCCAGTTCGATGAATTCTGCTATCACCTGATCGTCTGAATACGACGAAAAGTTAATATGAACCAATACGGCACGCTCGTTCGCGCGCGGGCGATCAAACAATTTGTCTTATCCTGACCCGCGAGACTAACACTTAGTCGCCA
Organism: Gammaproteobacteria bacterium; assembly: GCA_015492075.1. Classification (GTDB taxonomy): domain Bacteria; phylum Pseudomonadota; class Gammaproteobacteria. Next base: position 18,886 of record WGFU01000018.1, on the reverse strand, counting down.
GCGAGGTTGCCGCTATCTTCCTGCACAGGGAGTTTGACGTTACGCGCTGGAACAACGGTTGAAATAGCATGTTTATAGACCATTTGGCTCACTGTATTTTTAAGCAACACAACAAATTGGTCAAATGACTCAATCTGCCCCTGCAGCTTAATGCCGTTAACAAGATATATCGATACCGGGACGCGTTCCTTGCGTAATACGTTGAGATAAGGGTCTTGGAGTGATTGCCCTTTTGCCATGGTTCTTCTCCTTGTCATTAATTGTTATTTTCATAAGAACGTTAGTCTTCAGACACCGCTTGTTCAATGATCAACACTCGAGTCCAACCAACGCCTCATCGAATAAGGGTATCTACAGCTTCCAGCCAAACCCCTACTTTTCGCTAGTTTGAATCCTATCATAGGCAAATAAAACTTGCGCACAAATTATGGTGGCTCTGATCGGGTCTGGGCAAGAATTGATCAGAAGCGCCTATTGTATAAACTGCGTTATTTCCCGCTTGATATCGTCAACCAGCGTATGGCTCATCGCGTCAAACACGGAACCATTTTTTTGGCTACGCAACCAGGTCATTTGACGCTTTGCATAACGCCTGGTGGCAACGATTCCTTGATGACGCATTTCATCTAAATCATAACTACCGTTCAGATACTCCCATGCCTGCCGATATCCCACAGCGCGAACCGCGGGCAGTGCCGCATGCATACCTTCCCTCTCATGCAACCGACGCACTTCACTGACAAAGCCCTGCGCCAACATCATGTCAAAACGCTGTTCGATACGTTGGTGCAATAGGGCGCGATCCTCGATAGAAAGGACAATCTTGAGCAAAGGATAGTTCAATGGCGCTGCTTTTTTTTCATCTTGTAATAAAGACATCGGGCTACCCGAGATTTCGTAGACTTCCAGCGCGCGCTGAATGCGCTGCGGGTCATTGCAGTGAATTCGTTCAGCTGCTGCGGGATCGACGCTTCGCAAGCGCACATGCATTTGTGCCCAACCCACTCGTCCCGCCTCTTGCTCAAGCTTGGCCCGAATCACTGGATCCGCAGCCGGCAACCGCGACAGGCCTTCCTCCAGTGCCTTGAAGTACATCATGCCGCCTCCTACAAGCAACGGGATCCGTTGCTGCCTGTGGATATCTGCGATCTGCTCCAAGGCATCTTGTCGAAAACGGGCAGCCGAATAAATCTCATCCGGTTCGCAAATATCAATCAAGCGATGCGGCGCCTGCTCTAACGTCGCCTGATCCGGCTTTGCGGTGCCAATATCCATACCACGATAAATCAGCGCTGAATCAACACTGATAATCTCAAGCGGCAAATGCTTAACGAGCTCCACGGCAAGCGCCGTTTTGCCGACCGCAGTCGGCCCCATGAGAAAGATAACTGGTAAAGAATTGATCATAATAGTGACTGGACCAACGAGGCTCGAGGAAGCAATCAAACTTGGCGCATTAAATTCCCTAAAACAGGTCGGGCGCGGGGGAGTCCAAGCTCAAAAAGCTGCATCATACAAAAATTTACGCCTGGCTATAGGCCCTGATCGCAGACGATGGAACACTCAACAGGGGTCAAGCATCGATCACGCCATGTCGAATCGCCAGATGCGTCAATTCGACATCGGTGTTCACCTTAAGCTTTTCCATTAAACGATAACGGTAAGTACTCACTGTCTTTGGACTCAAACACAAGCTGTCAGCGATATCTTGCACCTTATCACCGCGTGAAATCATGGTCATGATTTGCCATTCACGTTGTGATAATCCATCGAACGGTGATTTACCTTCGGTAGCAAAATTCATCGCCATTTCTTGTGCGATTTGCTGACTGAAGTAAAACTCACCTGCAGCAACAGTACGAATCGCGGTAGCAATCTCGCTGCTGTCACACTCTTTGGTAATATAACCTTTAACACCCGCCTCAAGCAGTCTCGAGGGATAGGGCTGCTCACCATGGGCTGTCACAGCGACAATTTTAAGCTCCGGTGCCAGCTTGAGTATCTTTCGGGTCGCCTCTACGCCACCGATGCCAGGCATATTGACATCCATTAGCACGACATTGAGAGCATGGTCACGAACAAGGCCTAGCGCCTCTTCACCACTGCTGGCTTCGACAACGACATCGATATCATCATAATCGCTGAGCAAACGCCGCACTCCGGTACGAACAAGCTCATGGTCATCAACCAGCATCACCCTAATCATTTGCATCTGTCCCTAGTTTTTGGCAATACGAGGAAACACTGTGCTAGATCACTCGTAAGTGAGATAAGTCGATTTTTTTGCACCATCGACACCACTACATCAATTGTGCGGCAAAGAGAGGAGGCCAAAAGAGGCTTGCTCGCGCACTTCATGCACCGACCTTGCAGGCCGCCACGACTTGATTGAACTAGCCGTCCCGATCCGGGATTCTTATCACCTTACACGCTTAACAGAGCACGCCCGCAGACAAACTCTGTTAAGCGTGGCGGAGAGGGAGGGATTCGAACCCCCGGAAGGTTTCCCTTCAACGGTTTTCAAGACCGCCGCTTTCGACCACTCAGCCACCTCTCCGAAACTTTTGCTCAAAGTTTAAGTCCGAGGAAAATACTAGGGTTTTTAGCACTTTGCAAGCGAAGACTCTATTGAAAGTCCAAAAAAAGGCCATATATTTTTGTCAAGCTTGGAAAATGAACTCAGTTGCCGATAGAATAGGCAATATAAGGGTTATCAACGGAGACTGAAATGAATGTAATAGGTTCTGATATCACGCTAGAACGTAGTCTGGCTGTCAACAAGGTACTTCGCAATACCTTTACTTTGCTGGCAATGACCTTATTGTTTAGTGCCATCACTGCCGGTGTTTCCATGGCGCTCAACGTGTCCTATATGGTTAGCCTAGTCAGCTCTGTTGCCGCACTCGGCATGTTGTGGTTTGTCATACCGCGTACTGCCAACTCATCCCTGGGTTTGGTCGCCGTATTTGCCACTACCGGCTTGCTCGGTTTTGGTCTTGGCCCCATTCTGAACCATTACCTCGCTCTGCCAAATGGCAGCCAATTGGTCATGACTGCTTTAGGCGGTACTGCTGTTATCTTTTTGGGTCTGGCTGGCTACGCATTAACGACCCGGAAAAACTTTCGTTTTATGGGTGCCTTCCTCTTTGTCGGCATCATGGTCGCATTTCTCGCAGGCATCGGCGCCATGATATTCAACATGCCTGGCTTGTCACTAGCAGTATCGGCCATGTTTGTGCTGTTGATGTCCGGTCTCATTCTTTATCAGGTCAGTGAAATTGTCCATGGTGGTGAAACCAATTACATCTTGGCGACTGTAACTCTCTATGTCAGCATCTACAATCTGTTTACCAGTTTGTTGCATTTGCTCGGCGCCTTTAGCGGTGATGACTAGACGCTAATTGTATCCAAATATAGGCAAAAAGCCCCACCCGCTAAAAACGGGTGGGGCTTTTTTGTTGGCTATTATTAGGCAACAGCAATTGAATTGCACTAAAATCTCTTAGCCATTAAACCAGTTCAAACTGCCATGCAACTTAACCACCTCACCAATTATGGTTAGCGTGGGGGCATGTATTTCCTTGCCATCTATTGCTTTGACCATGTTCGCCAAGGTGGAAGTAATCACATCCTGATCAACCGTTGTACCGCGTGAAACCAATGCCACGGGTGTATCCGCCGGCATGCCATGCGCAATCAATTGACTGCAGAGCACGTCAATGTTGGTCAAACTCATATAGACCACCACCGTTTGCTGTGGCTGCACTAATTGCGACCAGTTAAGCTGTAGCTCTCCTTCCTTCAAATGACCGGTAACAAACACAACCGATTGAGCATAATCACGATGCGTTAACGGAATGCCAGCATAGCAAGCGCAACCTGAAGCAGCGGTGATGCCTGGTACAATCTGAAAAGGTATGCCCTGCTCGGCCAGCGTCGCCACCTCTTCACCACCACGACCAAAAATAAACGGGTCGCCACCCTTAAGACGCAATACGCGTTTACCTTCTAGCGCCAAACGCGCCAAGGTCTCATTAATCTCTTCCTGTCGTACGGCATGATAAGCCCGGCGTTTGCCAACATAAACCCGTTCTGCCTCACGCCGCACCAGATCTAGAATCTGCGGCGCAACCAAGTGATCATACAACACCACATCGGCTTGTTGCATGAGGCGCAGAGCACGAAAGCTCAGCAGATCAGGATCACCGGGGCCAGCGCCGACCAGATAAACTTCACCACATTGCGCATTCTTGGCGTCGTCTAATATCTGCTCGATCCATTGTTCCGCATCGGAGTCTCTGCCGCTGAACACCAACTCACTGACAGGGCTTTGTAATGCACCTTCCCAAAAACTGCGGCGCGCCTGCGGCAGGCTTATTTTTTTTCTTACCTTGCCACGAAACTTCGCCACCAATTCTGCCAAACGACCGTAGCGGGCAGGAATCAATGTTTCCAGGCGTGCGCGCAGCAAGCGCGCCAAGACTGGGGAGCGCGCACCACTGGACACCGCTACCACAACGGGATCACGATCAATAATGCTTGGCAGAATGACACTGCACAAATGCGGCGCATCCACCACATTAACCGGCACGGATAAGGCGTGCGCTTGCTCCGCAATATGGCGGTTAAGCTCAGCATTATCAGTGGCAACGATAATCAAGCGATAGGCGTTGTCGATATCGCTATCTCGATATTTACGCGCAACGTGATGCAAACTTTTATCTGCGATGAAAGTCTGTAGGTTAGTCGATACGACTGGGGAAATTAGCGTGATCTTCGCACCGGCGCGTAGTAAAGCCGCCGCCTTGCGTGCCGCGACAGCGCCGCCACCAACAATTAAACAAGGCACGCCGACAAGCTTGGTGAATAAAGGAAAATAATCCATACACTTACCAGATCAATACGATTTAGGCAGCAACGCCCAAACCTTAGCTCGAGGCTTTCTCAAGGCGCTGCTGGCCACGCATATAAGGTTGCAAGACGGCAGGAATATTGATACTGCCATCCTCATTTTGATGGTTCTCCATGATAGCCAGCAAGGTGCGGCCCACTGCCAGACCCGAACCATTAACGGTATGAACCAACTCAGGTTTACCGGTTTCCGGGTTACGCCAACGCGCTTTTAGTCGCCGTGCCTGAAAAGATTCGAAATTGCTGCAAGACGAAATTTCACGGTAGGCATTTTGTGCCGGCAGCCACACCTCGAGATCATAGGTCTTGGCCGCTGAGAAGCCGGTATCGCCACTGCAAAGCAACATGACGCGGTAAGGCAGTTCAAGGCTCTTTAATAAAACCTCAGCGTGACCGGTCAACTGTTCCAGGGCCTCATAGGAATGTTCTGGCTTGACGATTTGCACCAGCTCAACTTTTTCAAACTGATGCTGGCGTATCAGGCCACGGGTATCTTTACCATACGAGCCGGCCTCACTGCGAAAACATGGGGTATGTGTCACCATACGCTGCGGCAAGCTCACCGCATCCAGTATTTGGTCGCGCACAAGGTTAGTCACCGGCACTTCGGCAGTGGGTATCAAATAATAGTCAGACTCGCCGTCAATCTTAAACAAATCTTGTTCAAACTTCGGTAGTTGACCGGTACCTTTCAAGCTCTCACTGTTTACGAGATACGGTACGTAAACTTCGGTATAGCCATGCTGTTCGATATGGGTATCAAGCATATATTGAATCAATGCCCGCTGTAACCGCGCCAAACCTCCGTTCAGCGTAGCAAAACGGCTGCCTGCAATCAGAGCGGCGCGCTCAAAATCAAGCTGGCCAAGTGCCTCACCCAGTTCAACGTGATCCCTCGGCGAAAAAGAAAACGCTTGTGGCACGCCAATTCGACGAATCTCGACATTATCATTTTCGTCCAGACCCTCGGGTACGCTGTCATGTAGCAGATTGGGAACGCTCAACAACAGTGTATCAAGCTCGGCTTGGAGTGTATCCAGGCGTCCGGAAACCGCTTTCAGCTTGTCGCCCAAGCCGGCAATTTCGTCTTTCAAAGGTTGGATATCTTCACCAGCAGCCTTGGCCCGGCCAATTGCCTTGGAGCGTTGATTGCGCTCGGCCTGCAAGTCCTGCGTCTCAACTTGTACCTGCTTGCGTTCTTCTTCGAGGCTACGAATTCTATCGATATCCAGCGTAAAACCACGTTTTTGCAAACGTGCTGCAACGGCATCAATATCATCACGGATTAAACGAATCTCTAACATACTATAGTTTCCAAATAGGTCTTAAATTTTTTACTGGACACATGATTACAATGCGCGAAACCAGATTCGAACAATGAAGAACCCTAACCAGGTCGCGGCAATACACAAGACAACGCTCAGCACGCTGTTGATTCCGGCCTTGGCCAATTCCCCTGCCTCTAGCAAATGCAATGTCTCCAGGGAAAAGGTGGAAAAGGTAGTCAAGGAACCCAAAAACCCCACCAGGATAAAACCGCGCATCACACTATCCAGCGCTAGTTTCTCCATCAATATCATATAAACAATACCAGCTATTAGCGAACCGCCAACATTAACCAGCAGCGTGCCGTATGGGAAGCCCGTACCCCACATCTGCGCCCAGCCAAGCAAACCATAGCGCAAGGTAGCGCCCAAGGCGCCGCCTATGGCCACCGCTATTATCATCATGCTGTGTTCACTCTCATTTGGCGGCTTTATCCAGTGCCCGCAAATGCGCTAAACGTGCACCAATTTTTATTTCCAGGCCGCGGTTTACCGGCTCATAATATCGTGGCCTGTGCTTCATTTCCTCTGGAAAATAGTTTTCACCGGCGGCATAGCCATCCGGCTCATCATGGGCGTAGCGATAACCATGGCCGTAACCGATGTCTTTCATTAACTTGGTCGGTGCGTTACGCAAATGATTGGGCACAGGATACGATGCTTGTGATCTGACATCTCGGCGCGCCTGATTAAAGGCCTTGTAAACGGCATTGCTCTTGGGAGTCGATGCCAAATAGCTGATGGCTTGCGCAATCGCCAGTTCGCCTTCAGGACTACCTAATCGCTCCTGCACTTGCCAGGCATTGAGGGCCAAGCTCAATGCGCGTGGGTCAGCATTGCCAATATCTTCGCTGGCCATACGCACGACTCGCCGGGCGATATACAATGGGTCACAGCCGCCATCAAGCATACGCACAAACCAGTATAAGGAGGCGTCCGGATCTGACCCGCGCACCGATTTATGCAGCGCGGATATTTGATCATAGAAGGCTTCTCCACTTTTATCAAAGCGGCGCAACTCGATGCTCGCAACCTGGTTAAATATCACCGCATCAATATGCCAGGCTTGCTCGCCAGACATGACGCAACGCGCTGCCACGTCGAGAATATTGAGCGCACGCCGGGCATCACCATCGGCTGAGCAAGCGATTTGTCTGGTAACATCGTCGGCGATGGAGATTTGACTGGCAAAGCCTCTGTCATGATCATTCAGCGCATGTTCTATCACCTGAATCAGGTCCTCCTCAACTAACGACTTAAAGATATAGACTTGGGTGCGAGACAAAAGCGCATTATTCAAGGCAAAAGAGGGGTTCTCCGTTGTCGCTCCAATCAAGGTAAAAGTACCGTCTTCAACGAAGGGTAGCAAAGCATCTTGTTGCGATTTATTAAAACGATGAATCTCGTCAATGAAAACAATTGTTGAGCGTTGCTGTTGATCGCGGCTGAATTGCGCTCGCAAGACTGCATCGCGTAACTCTTTAACACCGGCCATGACCGCCGACAGCGTAACCAGTTCGGCATCAACACGCGACGCCATTAACCGTGCGCAAGTAGTTTTACCTGTACCGGGGGGACCCCAGAAAATCATGGAATGCAGTTGGCCACGATCAATTAACTGCTTAAGCGGCTTACCGTCAGCCAATAAGTGCTGCTGACCAGCGAATTCGTCCAGGCACCGAGGCCGCATCCTGTCAGCCAGAGGCTGATCAAAATCAAACGGCTGCGCCGGGCATTGAGTAGATGGTGATGGCTCTACGGACACGGCTCAAAACAGGCCAGGGTCACTAATGACCTCAACGCCCTCGGGTTGCTGAAATTCAAACTCATCTTCAGCCAACGCTACATTCGCTTCAATATCAACAAATTCCAGTTGGGTATGATAACCAAAATCGTCAGAAAAACGCACCACTCTCAAGCCAGACTGGTCGAATCCAATTTGGATTGATTCATAGCCGCTCTCTTGGTCGAGAGGCTGCAGTAAAAGCCATTCGTACTTACTATCGGTGATATCCAGCTCATTCACGCTAAAGCGCTCGAAAACACTGGCATCACCCGACAATAGTAAAGCCGGTGTCTCTCCTACAGCGGCCTCATAAGGCTTAATGGTCACTTGATCTAAATCAGGCTCGTAGATCCAGAGACGCTTACCGTTGGCAATAATGTGCTGCTCATAGGGCAAGCTGTAGTCCCAACGAAAGCGGCCGGGACGCAACATGGCCATGGTGCCTTCTGACTCATCCACGACCGTGCCATTGCCATCAATAACCGTTTGCACAAAGCCAGCGCGCATACTACTCAGTTCAGTCACAAAGTGATCCAGCCTGTCTTTAGCCGTACCGGCGCTGGCGGTAGCGATCATCAGCAAAAACACTAATGGAAAAGCTAGACACCCGGTTTTTAACATTTTCAGTATCATAATCTCTATTAGCCGTTACTTGGGTGGCGGCGGCGCCAAAACTTCACGCGAGCCGTTTGACTGCACTGGACCCACCACCCCCGTCTGCTCCATGGTTTCAACCAGACGTGCAGCACGGTTATAACCGATTTTCAATCGCCGCTGCAGACCCGATATCGATGCACGGCGCGTCTCCGTCACAATGGCCACGGCCTCATCATATAGTGCATCCATTTCAACATCATCGAACTGGCTGCCAAGCGTGATACCCGAACCGCCACCCATCAATGCTTCGACATAGTTCGGGGCGCCATTGCTTTTGATTTGCTTGACCACTTTATGCACTTCGTGGTCAGCAACAAACGCACCGTGAACTCGGACAGGAATCGCCGTACCTGGCGGCAGGTATAACATATCACCTTGGCCTAACAATTGTTCTGCACCGACCTGATCAAGGATCGTACGAGAATCAATTTTAGAGGACACCTGAAATGCGATACGCGTGGGTATATTGGCCTTGATCAAGCCGGTAATGACATCAACCGATGGCCGCTGCGTCGCGACAATCAAATGAATGCCCGCCGCACGGGCCTTCTGCGCCAAACGTGCAATCAGCTCTTCGACTTTTTTACCGACGACCATGATCATATCAGCAAATTCATCGATGACGACGACGATATGCGGCAGATGGTGGAGCATCGGTATTTCCTCGCCTTCTGGCGGCTGTGTAACCAGTGGATCAGCAATCGGTTTACCCGCCTCTTCGGCGTCTTTGATCTTGCGGTTGTAGCCCGCCAGGTTGCGCACACCGAGTGCCGCCATACGGGCATAACGCAATTCCATCTCGGCTACACACCAACGCAGGGAATTGGCCGCCTCTTTCATATCTGTGACGACAGGCGCCAATAAATGCGGAATGTCATCGTAAACAGAAAGCTCCAGCATTTTTGGATCGATCATTATCATGCGTACGTCTGCCGGTGTCGCGTTATATAACAGACTAAGTACCATTGCATTAACGCCCACTGACTTACCTGAACCGGTGGTGCCCGCCACCAGCAAATGCGGCATGCGCGCCAGGTCAGCAATCGCCGGCTGGCCGGAAATATCCTTACCCAAGGCCAGGGTCAATGGTGACTTTGAATCATCGTATTGCTTCGACCGTAATATCTCGCTCAGACGAACGATCTCGCGATGTTCATTCGGTATTTCTAAACCAATCACAGATTTGCCTGGAATCACCTCGACGATACGGACACTGATTACCGATAAAGAGCGCGCCAGATCCTTCGACAGATTAACGATCTTGCTGACCTTGACACCGGCAGCGGGCTGCATTTCATAGCGTGTCACCACAGGCCCCGGCAGTACCGATACTACCTCGACATCAATACCAAAATCGCGCAGCTTCAATTCAACCTGGCGTGACATCGCAGCCAGGGATTCGCGCGACACCGAGTGCTTTGGCTTTTCTGCTGGGTCTAGTAGTGACAGCGGCGGCAAATCGGAATTGACGGCAGGCTCAAATAAAGGTACCTGCCGCTCTTTTTCCGGGCGCGGGCTCGGCTCAGGCATGGCAAGTACCGGTTCAATTCGCACGGGTTTGCGTTTTTTTGTACGTTTGGTTTCTTCTCGAATAACTTCCTCGCGCTGGCGCCGGGCGGACAATTGGCGCCATAGCTCAACCATGCGAAAAAAATAATCCCTGGTTGCGGCGTAGCCACGCAGCGCCCAGCGACCTGTGAAATCGATCAAACCAAGCCATGACAGACGGGTCGACAGCGTAACGCCAGCAAGAAATAGCGCTAACAGAAACAGTGTTGAGCCAGTGATATTAAACAAACCAATCAAATTGCTTGACACCGTATCGCCAAGAATACCACCGGCATCGTGTGGCAATCGGCCCAGCGCCATGCCAAAACGCATCGATGCCAGAGCGGCGCCGGCCGTTAAGGCCAAGACAAAGCCCCCGGCGCGCAACCACAACTCATTGATATCGAACGAGGCGACTCGACCCTTGCTACCGGAATAGATCAACCAGGCGCTATAGGCAACCATGATCGGCAATAAATAGGCAAGATAACCGAACAGATAGAGAAAGACGTCGGCAAACCAGGCGCCTACCACCCCGCCACGGTTAGTGATCTCTCCACTGCCACCGCTTTGCGACCAACCCGGGTCGCTTGGGTCAAAACTGATTAGCGCGATAAACAGGTAGACAGCGATGGCGAGCAGGATAAACAAAGCCCCCTCGCGCACGCCACGGCCGATATGCGCAGTGACAAGTCCTGAACGTTCTTTTTTTTGTGTCGCTTGAGCCAAGTTGTCGTGTGATCCGAGGAATACTTAATGTGTGGCGATCATTATATAGTGAAGTGCCCGCTCTTTGTTGGCTGATAACATGCTTCTAAGCGATCAGGGCAGGATGAACGATCTTCCCTTGGTCAATATTAATGCCACTGACCAAGTCACTATACTGGCGCCAATTTGAATCACAAAGGCGCAGCAGCGGCTCGATGATAACTGCTGATAATGCCTGGCTGGCCGTGCGCGGCACCGCGCCCGGCATATTGGTCACCGCAAAATGAATAACCTCGTCAACAAGATAAGTCGGCGCATCGTAGCTGGTCGGTCGTGACGTCTCGATGCAACCGCCTTGATCGATAGCGATATCCACTATCACGCTGCCGGCAGACATCCTCTTTACTGTCTTGGCACTGACCACGTGCGGTGCACGCTGACCTGCGATCAATACCGCGCCGACTACCAGGTCGGCGTCCACTACCGCCTGTTCCACCGTATCCGGATAGGCGTATAGTGCCGTCACATTAGCGCCTATCGCGCGCGCACGTTCAAGTGGCTGGCGCTGGCGATCAAAAACAGTCACCTCGGCGCCCATAGCGGCCGCCATCGATGCCGCGTTAAAGCCCGCAGCACCAGCGCCGATGACAACGACACGACCGCGCTCCGATCCCGGCACCCCGCCCAACAAAACCCCTTTACCACCCTGCGAATAATGCAATAAATGGGTTCCTGCCTGAATCGCAATGCGACCGGCAATATCGCTCATGGGTGCCAGTAAAGGCAAGTGGCCGCTATCATCTATCACGGTTTCAAAGGCAACGGCCGTCACGCCATTTTTGGCCAACACCCGGGTTAACTCGGCGTTAGCGGCCAAATGCAGATAACTAAAGAGAATATGCCCGGAGGTAAGGTAAGAAAGTTCTTCAGCAACAGGATCTTTTACTTTAACAATAAGACGCGCTTTGGCATAAAGCGTAGCGGCATCCTTGACCACCTTTGCGCCCGCAACGACATATGCCGCATCGTCATAACCACTTAACACACCGGCATCGCGTTCCACAAATACCTGGTGCCCATTTGCAACCAGGCTCGCCACCGCTGCCGGCACCAGCGCGACACGCCCTTCTCGTATTTTTATTTCTCGCGGTATCCCGATTTCCACAGTATGCCCCACCCTTGTCTGAATATTATGGTTGGCCAATTTTAACGCCACCACCAAGCCTTGTGTTCTCGTGCCAAAATAGAAAGTACTAAGCACAAAGAGCTCTTCATCACGTGTCTTTGAATAAAGAACCTGTTGTTAACGCCGCCATCCTGCTCAACTTTTTTAACAAGGCCGTGCCTCTCAGCGTCGATGAACCCTTGACGCAATTACGTGACTTGTTTTCGTCGTATCTTGATAAAGAGGTATCAATAGCCACTGCAAGAACATAACCGCTGTTTGCAATCGCCGGCTTTAGCGGGCGACACCATGCTTACTATCGCCACTGTCCATCACATACCGCGCTGCGGCCTATTGGTTTGGCGGCCACGCTATCTTTGTTGGCCCGTATTTAAAGGGAAAAAGCGCTATCAGAGCTCTTTCGAGGTGTCGGCGTTATTTTTGGCCATCTGCGCTTTCTCTTCCTCATCAAGGCGCTTACTCGCGCGCCTGTCGCTCACAGCGAGAAATATCACAAATGCGACGAGCAAACAAAAGAATATGATCTGCCCAAGCAAGAACAGATAACTTACATCATCAGTAAATTTCATAATGAAACAGAGAATACCCCGATATCAGGGCTGATACCAGCGCCAGTAGTTAACTCAACAAGCCCAGGTTAAGCACCGTGTTTTTCCAAGGCTTTACTTAAGCGCGTCAAAGTTGACTGAGTCGCCTGCAATTCTTTTATTAACTCTTCTTTTGACACAGGCTCAATCAATTTGAGCAGACGTTCATTCTTTGCCTCATCAAGGTTATTCAGCACCACGGCAATAAACAGATTAATCACGACAAAGGTGCAGATAATCACAAACGTCACAAAATAAATCCACGCATAGGGGTTCATCTCCATCGCCGTGTACATAACGTCAGTCCAGTCTTCGAGGGTTAAAATACGAAACAGGGTCAACAATGAAATCGGCAAATCACGCCAGTGCGTGGGATCATGCTCGTGAAAGATATGAAAACCTGCCACCGCATACATATAAAAAATCACGCCGATCAGCAGCATGATATTGCCCATACTCGGTATCGACTTAATCAAAGTCGCAACAATCAAACGCAATTCCGGAATCACGGTAATCAAGCGGAATACTCGCAGCAAACGTGCGAGTCGAGCGATCATGGCAAACTGGCCGGTAGCCGGCACTAGCGATAGGACAATTATCGAGAAATCAAACAGGTTCCAACCATTACCAAAATACAATCGCAAGCGCGGCGCTACGGCGACAATCTTAATCATCGCTTCAATGATAAACACTGCGAGTATGAGACGATTACCCCAATGTAGATATTTTCCGTAGTCTGCTTCCATACTGGGTGAAGTTTCCATGCCCAGAATGACCGCGTTGATGAGAATCAGCGCGACAATAAAATATTCAAAACCGCGTGACTCCGCGATGCGTTGTGCCCCTTGCCTCATATAAAACCTTAAGCCGAATATTTAAAAGCGCAGACTCTATCATAGCCATGTGCACTAGCTACAACTTATTCCTCAGCGTGTTAGCCCTGTTGCCCACGCCTGTCACGCCAACTATCTGCACTCCATAGCGTATCTGCCCTACGCAGCATAAACAACACCACAAAAGCCGCCAAAACAGGTAAGGCAGCGATAAATAAATGGTTTTCACCAAAGGGGGCTAGCCATTGATGGTGCGTTACAATCACCGAAGCACTATGCAATAACAGACCCAGCCCATAGCTCCATGTTTTATAAAATCCCGCCATAATGGCCAAAGCAAGCAGGATCTCTAAAATTCCGGCAATATAGGCCAGTGTGGAGTCAATAGCCAGCCCATAGAACCCCTTAAAGGTCATTACCGTGGCAAATGGCGCTACCAACTTATCGACACCCCAAAGCAGTAAAAAACCACCCAGACTGAGTCTTAGTAAAAACAAAGCAGGCCTAATAGGGTAATGACTATGATTCGCGGCCATCTACCTTTCCGCCAATGCCGTGATATCGCTATACTCACTGAAAAATGACAATGAGACACACATGGGTAAAATCTCCAGTCTGATTAACCAGGCCATCTGGGACGTGGATCTCAACACACTGCCGCGCTGGCGCGCCTGGCTGCTGCACACGTTACGCATTGCCCATAATGTCATCGGCGATCTCGCAGATGGCCAACTTACCCTACGCGCCATGAGCCTAGTGTATACTACCTTGTTATCATTAGTGCCGCTGCTGGCATTAAGCTTTTCGGTACTCAAGGGTTTTGGCGTTCACAACCAAATAGAACCCATACTCCTCAACATGGTTTCACCACTCGGCGACAAAGGTGGTGAGATCATTAAACAAATCATCAGCTTTGTCGACAACACCAAAGCGGGCGTGCTCGGCACGCTGGGACTCGCCTTTCTCGTTTACACCGCGGTATCACTTGTTCAAAAAATCGAACAAGCGTTTAATCATATCTGGCGAGTACGGCGAGCACGCGCCTTGAGCGAACGTTTTAGCGACTATCTCAGCGTCATTATGGTTGGGCCAATATTAGTCGTCTCCGCCCTCGGTCTCACCGCATCCGTACAAAGTAATACCGTGGTCAACGCGCTTTCCAAGATCGAACCCATAGGCAGCATTTTCACCGTTATCGGCCTATTATTGCCGTATATACTCATCATGATTGCTTTCACATTTATCTACATCTTCATTCCCAACACAAAAGTAACACTTCGCTCAGCACTCGTTGGTGGCACGGTTGCCGCTATCTTATGGGTCACCGTTGGCTGGGGCTTTGCTAATTTCGTTGCTGAATCAGAAAAATACACCGCAATCTATTCTACCTTTGCGACATTGATCCTGTTTATGTTTTGGTTATATCTTGCCTGGCTAATACTACTGATTGGCTCAAGCATCGTATTCTATCACCAACACCCGGAATCCCTAACACGAGACAGCGTCCCAACAAAGCTCAGCAACCGGCACCGCGAGCAACTAGGACTCGCAGTCATGCAATTAATTGCCGAGCGCTTTTATCGCAATGAGTCACCATTAAGTGATACCGGCTTAATAGAAGAGCTGTCAATACCCTCTTACAACTTAGAACAGATTACTGACTCATTAGTCGCAGCAGGGCTATTGGTCCTGTCCGAGAATGGGCAATACTTGCCAGCAAAACCTTTTGATACAACACCTTTGGTAGAAGTACTACATGCCATTAGAGAAAACTGTCACCACGCCCCTATGTTAGCAACAAACCGCCAGTTCGCCCCCAGCGTAAAACTTAGCGAACATATTGAATCACAGCTGGAACGAGCGCTCGAAGGGAAGACAATCAAGAGTTTGCTGGAATAGAAAGCTAAAGGAATGGCGAAATAAACAGATTCCATAATCTGCACCTCGATAAATAACCAGCATACCTATCCAAGTGATTGGAATATTAAGGTATATGTATTGGCTTAGGTGTAGTAGTTCAGACTTAATCTGACACCTTACTTGAAAAAAGTGAGGGTTACCAGTTTTGATGAAAGTGTGAACTTTCACTCAAAACCTAAAAAGGTAACCCTCATGATTAATATCCCCCTGTGTCAGACTGGTTGACGCCTCTAATTAAACAATTAGAGGTGGAAAATGAGAGCAAGATTTACACAATCGTTTAAAATACAAGCAGTGGAGAAGGTGCTGAATCGATCAACAGATACGAGTGTTGAGTCGATAGCAAAATTGTTAGGTGTTGGTTATTCCACACTCCAGAAATGGCTGGCACAATCAAGAAATCACGAACTGGAAATAAAGACGGAATCAATGACAATAGAAAAACGGCCACAGGATTAGCGTTTGGACGAAAAGCTGGAGATGGTCATCGCCTGCGGATCTTTGGATGAAGCCGGCGTCAGTCAGTTGTGTCGGGAAAAAGGTATTTATCCACACCATGTTGCCGATTGGAAAAAAGCGTTTTCTGAAGGCAACACCAACGGCGACAAGTCGACTCGTGCAACTGAGTCTAAACAGTTAAAGCACGAAAACAAGGAGCTGAAAAAGGAACTGCGACGCAAGGAAAAGGCACTTGCCGAAACAGCAGCCTTGTTAGTGCTCCAAAAAAAAAGTCAACGCGATTTGGGGCGACGGCGAGGACAACTCATAGTGAGTAGGGAGCGACAAAACGTGATACAGTTAATTGACGAAGCGCGAGCCGCTGGTGCTCGCCTTCGGCCCGCCTGCGACATGATTGACATCAGCGCCAAAACGTATCAGCGGTGGTGCGCGCCAGATAACCTTGAGGACGGGCGGATAAATGCGCGTCTATCACCGCCACACAAGTTAAGTGAAGCAGAAAGACAACAATTGCTAGCCATCACCAATGCGCCTGACTATGCAGACCTACCCCCGAGTAAGATCGTACCGAAACTGGCTGATCAAGATATTGATATCGCGTCAGAGTCGACATTTTATCGCGTGCTGAAAGCGGAAAAGCAACTGGCCCATCGACAAAAATCGAAACCTGGTGGCACAAAAAAGCCGGAACCCCTGACAGCGACAGGACCGAATCAGGTCTATTCCTGGAACATCACCTATTTACCCACGGCGGTAAAAGGCATCTTTTTATACCTGTATTTAGTCATGGATATCTACAGTCGTAAAATCGTGGGCTGGCAGGTTTATCAGGACGAATCGAGCGCGCTAGCCGCGGACTTGATGACCGATATCTGCCGTCGTGAAAACATTGCGAAGAATCAAGTCACCCTGCATTCGGACAACGGAAGCCCCATGAAAGGCGCCACCCTGTTGTCGACTTTGCAGATCCTAGGTGTCATTCTATCCTTCAGTCGCCCGTCGGTCAGCAATGATAACCCGTACTCAGAGTCGCTATTTCGAACCTTAAAGTACCGGCCGGAATATCCCTCGAAACCGTTTAAGAACCTCCTGGACGCACGCACGTGGATAACGGGCTTTGTTAGCTGGTACAACAACGAACACCTCCATAGCGCAATTAAGTTTGTCACGCCGGCGCAACGGCATCGAGGAGAAGATATCCAAATACTCGAAAATCGTCGAGCAGTTTATGAAGCCGCAAAAACTAGAAAGCCTGATCGCTGGAGCGGCGATATCAGAAATTGGGAACCTATTGTAGAAGTAAATCTAAATCCGATAAAAGGTAAGCAAAAAGAGGCGGCGTAAATATTTTAACTTGAGGCGTCAACTAGCTTGAAAAACGCCGATAGTAACGAACGAATCATCAAACATAAGATCGGTCTGCTGAATCTGGCCGAAGAGCTTGGCAATGTCTCACAGGCCTGCAAGAGGACGGCATTCTTACGCCGCTCATCAAACAGCTCACCGAAGCTGCCATGAAGGCAGAGCTCGAAGAGCACCTGGCCCGGGATGATCAACCCAATCGCAAGAATGGATCCTCATCCAAGACCGTCAAGTCCCCGGCTGGCACCTTCGAACTGAACACCCCGAGAGACCGGTCCGGCACCTTCGAGCCTCAGCTGGTGAAAAAACACCAGACTCACCTGACCGACGAGGTAGAACGCAAAATCCTCGGCCTTTTCGCTCTGGGCAACAGCTACCAGGATATCCGCAATCACATCCGGGAACTGTATGGGATTGCCGTTTCCAACGGAACACTCAATGCCATCACTGACAAGCGGTTGCCGGAGCTACAGGCATGGCGCGAATGTGACCTTGAAGCCATTTACCCGATCGTCTGGCTGGACGCCATTCACTACAAGATCCGGGAGAATGGTCGCTATACCAGCAAGGCCATCTACACCATTTTGGCGCTGAACATCGAGGGCAAGAAGGAACTACTAGGTCTCTATCTGTCAGATCAGGAAGGTGCCCATCACGGGCTGAGTGTGCTCACAGACCTTTATAACCATGGCGTCAAGGACATCCTCATCGCCTGCGTTGATGGTCTGAAGGGCTTTCCCGAACCCATTGAGAGTATTTACCCTCACACGGAAATCCAGCACTGCATCATCCACCAGATACGCAACTCTCTCAAATACGTTGCCTCGAAGAACCAGAAGGCCTTTATGAGCGACCTGAAGTGTGTGTACAAGGCGGCCACCCTCAATGCTGCTGAAACCGCCCTGGATGAGCTGGAGAGCAAGTGGGGCGACAAATACCCGCTGGTGATCAGGTCCTGGCGCACGCACTGGCCGACGTTGTCCAGCTACTTCAAATACCCGGACTATGTACGCAAGGCCATCTATACCACAAACGCCGTGGAGGCCGTGCACCGACAGTTTCGCAAACTGACCAAGACCAAGGGTGGGTTTACCAGTGAAAATGCCTTACTCAAGCTCCTGTACGCCGGTATACTCAAAGCTTCGGAGCGCTGGACGCACCCTGTGCAGAACTGGAACCTGACGTTGTCACAAATGGCGATACATTTTCCCGGCAGGCTCGATGATCACATCACTTTGTGATGCCGGAGGGCTGACACAGAATATTGAACACCCTCGCTGGACAGGAAATTACTGTGTGTGTGATGGACGGGTTCTTAGTACTGACCAAGAAAGAATAACCAAACCGATAGATAACCTGGGTTACGTTATCACTTCACCCAGGCTACGCTCGCTGACTAAGAAAGAATAAAGAAATAGATAACCAGAATTATTACAGTAAATTTAGATAAATTATCACTGCTGTCCCGTTAACTTTCACAGTAAAACGAGTTGATTGCAATTGTGTATTTTTCCACTAACTGGGTCTCCTCGCAGTAATGCTATCAAGTCGCGTTTTTCGAACAGATTTAGCTGTAGCAGCCGCAGAATTTGTTGAGCACTTTT
>WGFU01000017.1 GCA_015492075.1 Gammaproteobacteria bacterium | reverse complement strand
TGGGTATATTGCGAACCGAAATCGAGAATCAGTATACGGTGGACATGTGCCTGGCAGGTACCGGCATCGGTCTCGGTATTCAAAACAGCTAACTTCTGTCAACGCGATAGTTCGGGGCTTCTCGCGTAATGGTGACATCATGGACATGACTTTCCTCCATACCGGCACCCGTGACACGGACAAACTCAGGCTTGGTACGCATCTCGTCAATATCGGCGCAGCCGGTATAGCCCATGCTGGCACGCAAACCACCCATAAGCTGGTGAATAATCGCCACCGCCGTACCTTTATAAGCAACGCGACCTTCGATGCCTTCTGGCACCAGTTTTTCAACGGCAGAGGCCTCCTGGAAATAACGATCACTGGAGCCCTGCTGCATAGCACCGATTGAACCCATACCGCGATAAGATTTATAGGAGCGGCCCTGGTAAAGCTCAACCTCACCCGGTGACTCCTCGGTACCGGCAAACATACTGCCTATCATCACTGCATGCGCGCCAGCAACAATGCACTTGGCCAAGTCACCGGAAAAACGGATGCCACCATCGGCAATCAAGGGTACGTCTGTCCCCTTCAGGCCACTGGCTACGTTGGCGATCGCGGTTATCTGTGGCACACCGACACCCGTCACAATACGTGTCGTACAAATAGAGCCCGGGCCAATACCCACCTTGACAGCGTCGGCCCCCGCTTTAACCAAGGCTTTAGCCGCTGCGGCAGTAGCGATATTGCCGCCAATCACCTGTACATCAGGGTACTGTTTCTTAATCCAACTAACGCGATCTAGCACCCCTTGTGAATGACCATGCGCGGTATCCACCGCAACCACATCGACACCTGCCGCAACCAAAGCCGCGACACGCTCCTCGCAATCGCCACCGGTACCGACCGCAGCACCCACACGCAAGCGACCATAGCTGTCTTTACAGGCATTGGGAAAATCTGTGGCCTTCTGAATATCCTTGACGGTAATCATGCCGCGCAATTCGAAATGACCATTCACCACCAACACCTTTTCGATACGGTGCTGATGCAGCAAACTCATTACTTCTTCTCGAGAAGCGCCTTCTTGTACCGTCACCAAACGTTCTTTCGGCGTCATCACATGCGATACGGGCGCATCATAACGGGTCTCGAAGCGCAGGTCGCGATGGGTCACGATACCCACCAATTCCGCTCCATCCACAACGGGAACACCAGAAATCTTGTGTTGCAAGGTCAAACGCAGCACTTCGCCTATCGTGGTGCCGGGGGTAACGGTAATGGGGTCTTTGATCACACCACTTTCGAATTTCTTGACAATAGCGACCTGGTCACGCTGCTCTTCGACACTCAGATTTTTATGGATGATGCCAAGACCACCTTCCTGTGCCAGACAAATGGCCAGACCGGAATCCGTCACGGTATCCATGGCCGCAGATAACAGCGGTATATTAAGAGAGATATCTCTGGTCAGACGTGACTGCAGCTGTGTTTCCTTAGGTAACACAGTCGAGTGCGCGGGCAACAGGAGAATATCGTCAAATGTGAGGGCTTCTTGGACGATGCGCATGCGTTCACCAAACGAGTAAACGCCTTATTGTATCAAGGACTTGCAGCAGTGGTAAACATAAATCCGCGATCCCGCACAATCGCTGCTCTGTGCGTTATCATACCGGCCATGAATACATTTGACTTCGACAGCGCTTATCGCGACGCCGGCGACAGCGGTGCTGTCTATTCAGTCTCTCAACTCAATGGTGAGGTCAAGGCCTTGCTTGAGTCAAACTTCCCCTCGATCTGGGTAGAAGGCGAAATCTCCAATATGGCCCGCCCCTCCTCCGGCCATATCTATTTCTCTCTCAAAGATGATCGCGCACAAGTGCGTTGCGCCATGTTTCGCGGCGACAACCAGCGCCTGCGCTTTAGCCCTGAGCACGGCATGCTGGTTAAAGTGCGGGCCCGTGTCAGCCTCTATCCGGGCCGCGGTGATTTCCAGTTGATCGTCGACAGCATGGAACAAGCAGGGGCTGGCGCGCTACAGCAAGCCTTCGAGCGCCTCAAACAGAAACTCCATGCCGAAGGCCTGTTTGACGCCGAACACAAGCAAGAATGGCCTAAGATACCGCAACAAATCGGCATCGTCACCTCCCCTACCGGCGCGGCCCTGCACGATATCCTCAGCGTTCTAAAACGTCGATTCCCCCTCACACCGGTGATTGTCTATCCAGTACCGGTGCAAGGTGAGGGCGCTGGCGTAAAAATCGCCAAGGCGATTAAGCTTGCCGCACAGCGCGATGAATGCGATGTGCTCATCTTGAGCCGTGGCGGCGGTTCACTGGAAGACCTATGGGCTTTTAACGAAGAAGTCGTTGCCCGCGCGATTTTTGATTGCCCTCTTCCACTGATCAGCGGTGTCGGTCACGAAGTCGACTTCACCATCGCAGACTTTGTCGCCGACCACAGGGCACCCACGCCATCTGCCGCCGCCGAACTCATTACGCCGGATCAAAATGCCTTACAGCAACAGCTAAAACTGGCAGAACAAAATTTACTCGGGGAAATGAAAGGGGCACTGCAACAACAGCAACAACAACTTGACTGGCTTGAAAGACGTTTAACACAATGCCACCCAGGCCAATGGCTGCGCTTACAAGAACAACGTCTACTCGAACTTAAGCAACGTTTAGTCATCTCACAGCGCCATATACAACGCTATCTACATGAACGTGTTATTGCGCTAAGCAAACGCGTAATGCAACAAAACCCGGCCTATCGTCTACAACATTGGCGCACACAACAGCAGTCATTACACTCGCGTCTTCACCTGGCTTACCAACAACGACTCAAATCAGCCAAGCAGCGCCTGCAACATGCCAGCCATAGCCTAAACACCGTCAGCCCGCTAGCCACGCTTAGTCGCGGCTATGCCATCGTGACACACACTGATTCTAATGAGGTGATATCCGATGCCACGATGGTAGAACCTGGCAGCGAAATCGATGCTCGATTGCACCGAGGCAAACTCCGTTGCAAGGTGATAAAACGATTCAAGCACGAAGAAACCGCTAAACATTCTGGGTGATAATGCCTATTACGGCTTAGCCTAATTGAATTAGATAATTCTCACTAACAATATAAGTACTTCAAATTAAGGCGTTTTTTCACATTACGTACAAAGTGATTATTTTTTGCAGGTGAACTTATCAGCCAAACACCTTTTAAGGGCCAACCTTATTTCTTCTACCCGCTCTGGTGAATAGTTTTCACGCTGTGTTGTCCCCCATACCACGTTGGGCCAACAGCAGTCATTGGGCGTGCGGCCGACAATATGGATATGCAGCTGCTTCACAATATTACCTATTGTGGCAATATTGAGCTTAGAGACAGCGAAATGATTTTTTACGAAAGCGGACAATAGATTAATTTCTTCTAATACGCGCACTTGCTCTGACCGTGGCAAATCAATCATTTCGGTTTCAGTCGTTTTAGGCACTAAAATAAACCATGGCAGCAATGAGTTGTTCATCAGCAAGACAAGACTCATGTCCATTTCACCTAATACCAAGCAATCGCGTGCCAGCCTGGCATCTAGTTCAAAACTGTCCATACCATTACTTCGTCGTTAGGCGATCTTGTATACGTCCAAGCCGATAAGCATCAACAATACCTATCAGCCAGGCAACAATTAAGACAGTAGCAGCAATATTCATTGACTGCCCATCGACTGACATAGTCTGCTGCGTGACAAGTTCTGAGATGGCTGCCACATCAGGTGAAACTTCACCGCCTTGAATTTTCAAAAATATTTCATTAGCCATCTCGACCGCCTTAGACACAATGGAATAGAGTGCGATCAATGCGCTGCCAGCCAATGCAGCAGCAATAAGGTATTTCTTTAAGAAAATATGGCCCGCCCCAGGAAATACCAATGCAGACAATAGCAACGCCTTTATCGATGTACTCATTGTAGTCAATTCCTATACCAATGAAATAATAAAAAAGGCTGCATCCGACAGTTCCGTCTATCGTTACTCGCCTCTTAAGCGTTATTGACAGTATAAGCCGTTGGCACACAGATAAAACTAAATACCCCTCAACTACTCAAGCGCTATTAAGGAAACTCTCATTTATTCAGAGTTTCCGCAGCACTGGGATATGCTGCCATTTTTTATGGCTTGCAAGCCATTGAAATTAAGAAAAAGATAGCATCGCATTTTATCTTTTTCGTGCTCTGATCATTCATAGATGAATGAATCAGATGGAATGGACACCGCCCTCCCTTAACCGGCCTCAAAGTGCCATAGTTGAGATGTGATTTTCAACTAAAACAGAGAGGACGGCACCCATGAACAAGCTTAGCGTGGTTGGATTAGATTTGGCAAAGAATGTGTTTCAAGTACACGGGACTGATGCAGAGGGCGAGGTGGTGGTGCATAAACAACTCAGGCGATCTGAAATGTGTAGATATTTACCAAGCTGGAACCGTGTTTGATTGGTATGGAAGCCTGCGGCGGTGCGCACTACTGGTCGCGGGAATTGACCCGGTTGGGGCATACCGTCCGCATGATGGCATCGGTCTTTGTCAAACCGTATCTAAAGTCAAACACGAACGACCGTAACGATGCAGAAGCCATTTGTGAGGCGGTACAGCGGCCGAGCATGCGGTTTGTCCAGCCAAAGATGCCAGAGCAACAGTGCGTCTTGCACCTGCATCATGGACGCCAGTTATTGGTACGCCAACGTGTTGCGCTGAGTAACCACATTCGTGGAATCCTCTCAGAGTATGGCATCGTCGTGCCACAAGGGGTCAAGGTCATCTCGCGATCTTTTCCGGAACTCCTGGAAGATGCAGATAATGAACTGCCGATGCTGGCTCGGCATCTGCTGGCGGAACTCAAGGCCGAGCATGATCAGTTGATGGAGCGGATTGCCCGATGTGAGCAGCAGTTAAAAGCTTGGCATGCCAGTAGCGCGGTCAGTCAGCGACTGGCCAGTATCCCGGGCATTGGCGTATTGACTGCGACTGCCCTGGCGGCCACGGTGGGTGAAGGCCAGGACTTCCGTAATGGCCGACAACTGGCCGCTTATCTTGGGCTAGTGCCCCGCTTCGGGTGGCAAGGACCGGTTATTGGGCATCAGCAAGCGGGGTGATGGTTATCTGCGCTGTTTGCTGGTCCATGGCGCCAGAGCGGTGATCCATCATATTCGGCGCCGTATGAAGGCCGGCAGGCCAGGCGGTAATGCCTGGGTGGAGCAATTGCTACAGCGCTGTCACGTGAATGAGGCGGCCGTCGCATTGGCCAATAAAATGGCTCGAACTGCCTGGGTTGTGTTGGCAAGAGACGAAACGTATTGTCCGGCACGTCCTGCTTAAATGGATGTACCGAAACAAATAACCGATTAACGAGTAACGGAGGTCACTCAACGATTGCACAAGTGAGGCATGGGAAAACAGGTCGAACCGCGGCGGGTCAAACCCGGGGAATCTCTTGAGGTGCAAACCTCGCTAATCAGATAGGGCCCCGTCGGCGAATACCATAGAGGCCAGGAGCATAAACTCCATCAACAGGCCGGATGTAAGACTGCAATCGATCCTCTTTCTCAGAATTCTCTTGGCATACGGGCGGTGTCCATGTAAGAGCTTCCTTAGCAAGGTCACGAATATTTATTAATTAGAGCACCAAGTTCCGGAATACAAGAACCGCAATTTGTACCTGCTTTCAATTTTTCACCGAGACCTTTTATGCTATCGATACCGTCTTCGGTAATCGCCTCTATAATGGTTTTTTCACCGACATCAAGACAGGCGCAAACCGTGCGGCCGACATCTTTACGTGGTGTGCCAGGCTTACCGGCAAGCAGTGACATACGTTCGCTATCATCAAGCTGGGCTTTGGCAAATAATTCAATTAACCAGTCTCGCGCAGGCAATGATTTCATTGGTGCAATATACAAACAAGACTGTAGGCGCCCGTTTTTGACACATGCGCTGCGATACCATCCATGTGCCTGGTCAGAATAATCAAGCCAGTCGGCTGCTTCGTTCTCTTGTAACATCGCCCTAGAACAGGCATGCCAATCGGCGATGATGTCGTTACCGCATAGCTCATAGCGGTAGCAATGTTTTTCCGGAATGCGCACCAGGTAGTCCAGATTCCCTGCCTGGTGTATTTCTTTTCTGCTTAAGATAAAACCATGCCAAAGTGCAGTGTACGGAGACACGGCTACCGGTGTATGTTTTAATTCTGGCTGACCTGAAATCGGGTCGACAGCGGGATTGACCAGGACACCGACTCTGGCATTGCTGGCAAACTGCTCGTTCCAATGAATGGGCACAAATACAGAGCCACGCGGTTGACTTTCAGTAACCACTACCCGCGCCAGCATCTCACCCCACTGACTTTTCACCCTGACAATGCCACCATCGGCTACGGCGTAGTCCTCAGCATCATCTGGGTTGATCTCGCAAAAAGGCTCTGACTGATGACTAAACAAGCGTACTGATTTACCCGTACGTGTCATGGTATGCCACTGATCGCGCAGGCGACCTGTATTCAATATTAAAGGATATTCTGCGTTGGCCAGGTTGGTCGGCGCAGTTGCCATTACGGCGACGAAACGTGCGCGACGGCTGGGCGTGTAGAAATCACCGTTGGCAAATAGACGTGCTTGGCCGCTGGGTGAAGCGACGTTTACTGGCCATTGTATGGGCGCCATGTTGTGGTAATCATCATCGTCAATATTTGACAGCGCACTGATATCGAAGTCACGGTCATTATTATTTTCAAAACCCGATAAAGCGGCATGCTCACGAAAGATGTCAGCGGCACTGTGATAAGCGAAATGCGTTGCATAACCCATGCGTTTGGCGACTTCGGTGATGATCCACCAATCGGCCCTGGCCTCACCCGCAGCGGGCATAAATTTTCTCTGGCGAGTAATACGCCGCTCTGAATTGGTCACCGTTCCATCTTTTTCCGCCCAACCTGCCGCGGGTAGCAATATGTCGGCACAAGCAGTAGTGTCTGTATTCTCAATACAGTCTGATACCACCACTAACTCACATTTACCGAGTGCACGTTTTACCCTGTTGGCATCAGGCATACTGACGACAGGGTTGGTTGCCATAATCCAGACGGCTTTTACCTTACCATCGTCAATGGCATCAAATAGATCAACAGCTTTAAGGCCTGGCTGGTCAGGCACTGAATTTATCTGCCAAAATCGCGTGACGGTATCGCGATGCGCCTCGTCTTCCAGATTCATATGCGCCGCCAGCTGATTGGCCAAACCACCCACTTCGCGCCCGCCCATAGCGTTGGGCTGACCGGTAATGGATAAGGGCCCCATGCCGGGATGACCGATACGGCCTGTCGCCAAATGGCAGTTGATAATACTGTTGACCTTGTCCGTGCCACTAGATGACTGGTTAACACCTTGTGAATAGAGACTCACCACTTTGCTAGTTGTAGCAAACATCTGATAAAAGCTAGCAACATCAGCAGCATCAAGATCACAAGCCTGAGCTACCGCTGTAATTGAAGGGGCCGACTCACGCGCAGCATTCATCGCCGCACTAAACCCTTCCGTGTGATTTTCAAGATATTCGAAGTTGAGATAATCTTCGCGACGCAAAAAATTCAACAAACCATTGAACAACATCACGTCACTACCGATACGTACAGGCAGATGCAGATCTGCGATACCGCAGGTCGGCGTTTTGCGCGGATCAATGACGATAATTTGTAAGTCCGGCCGTGCTTCTTTTGCCTTTACGATGCGTTGATAGAGCACCGGGTGACACCAGGCGGTATTCGACCCGATCAATACAATCAAATCTGCCAGCTCGAGGTCTTCATAACAACCGGGCACGGTATCCATCCCAAAAGCACGGCGATGCCCCGCCACCGATGAGGCCATACATAAACGTGAATTGGTATCGATATTGGCACTACCAATAAAGCCTTTCATTAGTTTATTGGCAACGTAATAATCTTCGGTCAATAGCTGCCCTGAAACATAAAAGGCCACGGCATCGGGGCCGTACTGTTCGATGACGGACCTGAATTTATTAGCAACGGTATCTAGCGCCAGATCCCAACTGACCGTCTCCCCGGCGATTTTTGGCGCCAGCAGACGACCATCCAGATCAACCGTATCGGCAAGCGCGGAACCTTTGGAGCAAAGCCGTCCATAGTTCGCCGGGTGTTCTGTATCGCCTTTTACACTCGCTACGCCATCCGCGGTTTGCGAAACGATGACACCACAGCCGACGCCGCAATAGGGACAGGTAGTACGCACCTCACGTTCGAAGTCTTGCGCCAGCGTCATGGTAGTGCTTAGCTACCTACGGTTTGAGTCGGCTTACTTACTTTCTCGGCACCATCCGGCAGCTTCAGAAATAATACGCCTGCCTTTGAAGTCACTTCATATGCCGTTGTTTTACCTTCATCAGGCGCGCAAGCCGCACCACTGCGCATATCAATATTCCAGTTATGCAGTGGGCAGGTTACTGTATGCTCACAAACAATACCTTGTGATAAAGGGCCGGCTTTATGCGGGCAAATATCGAGCAAAGCAAACACTTCGTCATCACTGTTACGAAACACTGCGATGTCACCCTGGGCAGTGCGCACCACGCGCGAACCCAATTTAGGGATATCTTCTAATTTTCCAATTTCTAATAAGGACATTTTTTTACCTATGCTATCGCAGTAAGCGGCTCAAATTCATTTTTGCAAGCACCTTCGGCACGCTGCTTCCATGGATCATCTTGCATGTGCCTTTGCGACGCTAAAAAGCGCTGTGCTAGCGCTTTGCGGCCAGCTTCATCGTCAACGACAAGCTCTTTTACACGGCTTAAACCCACGCGCTCGATCCACGGTGCGGTACGTTCAAGATAATGCGCTTCTTCACGGTAGAGCTGAAGAAAAGCAGCACAGTATTCCAGCACTTCCGCTTCTGTCACCACCTTGCACAGAAAATCGGTCGCACGTACTTTTATTCCACCATTGCCACCGACATGCAGCTCCCAACCAGAATCCACCGCGACCACACCGAAGTCTTTAATCGTCGCTTCGGCACAGTTACGTGGACAACCCGACACAGCCAATTTGATCTTATGTGGTGCCCAGGCACCCCAGGTCATTTTTTCAAGGTCGATGCCCATAGTGGTCGAGTCCTGCGTACCAAAGCGACACCACTCCTTACCGACACAAGTCTTCACTGTACGCAGGCCTTTAGCATAGGCATGGCCGGAAACAAAACCAGCGCGGCTCAAATCACCCCACACCTTGGGTAGGTCTTCTTTCTTTACTCCTAACAGATCGATACGTTGACCACCGGTGATCTTGACTGTGGGAATATTATATTTATCAGCAACGTCGGCAATGGCGCGTAATTCGGCGGGATTGGTGACCCCACCCCATATCCGCGGCACCACCGAGTAAGTACCGTCCTTTTGGATATTGGCATGCGCGCGCTCATTGATAAAGCGAGACTGATAATCATCCCACTCACCGGGCCAGGCACAAATCAAATAATAATTCAACGCCGGGCGGCACGAGGCGCAACCATTGGCTGTCTTCCATGCCATTTTCGCCATCACATCAGGGATGGTTTTCAATTCATTTTCAACAATCGCTTTTCGCACTTCATCATGAGTAAAGTCGGTGCATTGACACATGGCTTTTTTCTTCGGCGTTTCAGAGTAGTCACCCACCACTGACGCCAGTATTTGCTCGACCAGACCGGTACAGGAGCCACAGGAACTGGACGCCTTGGTGTGGGCGCGTACGTCATCCAGCGTAAACAAACCCTTTTCGCGGATCGCATTAACAATGTCGCCTTTAACAACACCGTTACAACCGCAAATCTCGGCGCTGTCAGGCAAAGCAGCAGCGGCATTGGTCTCACCATGACCGGCATCGCCAATATGGGCCTGGCCAAACAACAGGCTTTCCCTAAAATCACTGACATCAGTGCCGTTACGCATCAGGTCAAAGTACCAGGCACCGTCAACGGTATCACCGTAGAGCACGGCGCCAAGTATTTTGTTTTCTTTCAAAACGACTTTTTTATAAACGCCTGCGGTTGGGTCTTGAAAGACAATATCTTCAGTACTTTCATCACCGGTAAAATCACCCGCAGAAAAAAGATCAATACCAGTGACTTTAAGCTTGGTAGACGTTGTCGAACCTTCATAACGCGCATGACCAAGCTGGGCCAAGTGGTTGGCACACACCTTGGCTTGTTCAAACAACGGTGCCACCAAGCCATAAGTCGCACCACGATGCTGCAAACACTCGCCCACGGCATAAATACGCGGATCATAGGTTTGCATGGTGTCGTTAACAATAATGCCGCGTTCGCAGTGTATACCAACTTTCTGCGCCAACTCGATGTTGGGTCGAATGCCGACAGCCATGACAACAATATCTGCCTCAATTTCACTGCCATCCGCAAAACGCACACCTTCAACGCGCTCGTCACCAATAATTGACTCGGTTTGCACGCCCATTAAAAAGTTCAGTCCGCGGTCTTGCAGTGAACGTTGCAGTAAGGCACCTGATGCCTTATCCAGCTGGCGCTCCATAAGTGTATCGAGCAAGTGCACAATCGTGACTTGCATACCGCGTTCTTTCAGGCCATTGGCCGCCTCAAGACCTAACAGGCCACCACCAATAACAACAGCATTTTTATATTTTTTTGCACTGTCAAGCATGTAGTTAACATCGGCTATATCTCGGTAGGCAATCACACCTTCTAGCTCATGGCCCGGCACAGGAATGATGAACGGATTGGAGCCGGTAGCAATGAGCAAGCGATCGTATGGTATACGCTGGCCGTCTTCGTCAATCACTTCACGACCACGGCGATCAATATCGACAACCTTTTTATTGAGGTGCAGATCTATACCATTGTCTTTATACCAGTCAACATCATTGAGCATGATGTCTTCCAGTGCCATTTCACCTGTTAAAACAGGTGACAATAAAATACGGTTATAATTGGCATAAGGCTCACTGCCGAATATAGTAATGTCGTACTGCTCCGGCGCGACCTTTAACAGCTCTTCAATGGCACGCACACCCGCCATGCCATTGCCGACCATGACCAATTTTTCTTTCATAAATCTCTCCGTGTATTAGCGATGCACACCGCGACTTGCGCCTCTCATACACATTGAGCAAGAATTGTTCCAGAGACAAATAAACCATATAAGTCATTGTTATATATAACGATATATAGATAAAGCACCTTGTCTTTAGCACCACTCAATACGGGCGCGCACCAAACCGGTGCGCGCCCTATTCATCCCGCCTCGCTATGAGGCGAAAAAAATATGCGCCTGTGAACAATCGCGAAACACTGATAAACCTTACTCCTTGCCTCTCTGATGCACGCTACCGATGCATCAATAACTCCAAAAAGTGCCTCATTATTGTCTCGTCTTCGCCACAAGCTGCACTGTATTTGATCAAATACAGTTGCGCATCAAAGCAAAAATAAAATATCTCCTTTATTTTCAATAATATAGAGCTATGGCTCGATAATTGCCATAGAAGAAAAATCTACTTTCAACAAAGAAAAGGACGCGCCAATGTTGGGTAACAGGCTCAATATCTTTGACCTCTCCAAGCCGAATATAAGAATTTTGCACTATACCTGGTTCGCATTTTTCATGACATTTGTAGTCTGGCTGGGTTTGGGACCGATGATGCCCTTTATACAAGAAGCGCTCTCTCTCACCGACCAGCAAGCAAAGGTCTTGCTTATTCTCAATGTTGCTATGACCATCCCTGCGCGTATTGTCGTCGGTATGCTAGTAGACAAACTCGGGCCACGCATCATGTATAGCGCTATTCTGGTGCTCGGCGGCGCCATTAGCATCGGTTTTGCTTGGGTTGACAGCTATGAAAAGCTTGCGCTTATGCGTTTTCTCTCCGGTTTCATCGGTGCCGGTTTCGTTGTCGGTATTCGTATGATAGGCGAGTGGTTTCCGGCCAGGCAAACTGGTCTGGCGCAAGGTATATATGGTGGCTGGGGCAATCTGGGTTCCGCCGGGGCGGCGATGACTTTACCTTTCATCGCCGCTAACTTTGGCGCTGATGAAGGCTGGCGTATTGCCCTGACCGCTGCCAGTATCGTCGCCATTCTATACGGTGTTATCTACTACTTCGTGGTCAGCGATACACCGAAAGGTTCGACCTATTTCAAATCCAAAAAAATGGGCTCAATGGAAGTGACTAGCGGTTCTGATCTGATACTTTATATGCTAATGAATATCCCCTTATTTCTAGCGCTGGCATTACTGACCTGGAAACTCTCACCCACACAATTAGGACTAATTACCGTTAGCGCCAGCTATATGATTTATGGCGCTTTGACCATCATCTATCTCTCTCAGTTAGTAAAAATCTGGCATGTCAACGCACATATACTGAAAACGCCGGTACCGCAGCTACATCGCTATAAGTTCAAGCAAGTGGCCATCCTCAACTGGGCCTACTTTGTCACCTTTGGTACCGAGTTAGCCGTAGTCTCCATGCTAGCGCTATTCTATGTCTCCTGGTTTGATATCCCAAAAGTCACTGCCGCACTTTTGGCTGGTGCTTATCCTTTTGTTAATCTTGTGGCACGACCTGGCGGTGGTTGGCTAAGCGATATCATTGGCCGTCGCCGCACGCTAATTATCGTCTTCGCCGGCATAGCTACCAGCTTTCTAATTCTGGGCCTAGTTGATAAAAGCTGGTCGATATGGCTGGTCGTTGCAATTACAATCGTCGGGGGTATTTTTTCTAAAGCGGGATCCGGTGCAGTCTACGCTATGGTGCCATTGGTGCAACGGCGCATGACAGGGCAGATTGCAGGCATGGCAGGTGCCTTTGGTAATGTCGGCGCAGTCACCTTTTTAACTGTCAATTCTCTTGTTTCTTACGACCTATTCTTTCTTTTTATTGGTATTATCGCAACAGCCCTGTTCGCCCTGATTTTATTTTTTCTGGAAGAACCAAAAGGCCAAATGGCTGAAACCCTGCCCGATGGTACGGTACAGATGATAGAAGTGAAATAAGTCACCACCTAACTAGCGATGTTGCTTGACTAAGATTGTTACTGACAGGCAATTTCCCATGTAAAGAAAAAACAGGAACGTCTATGACGGCAAAACTCGGTATCAGTATCAGCCAACATTCAGAGCAAGGTGTCAAGGAAGAAAATCAAGATTGTTGTGGCGCAGTCAACCCAAAGGAGCCACAGTTAACCAACAAAGGTATTGCTGTCGCCATCGCTGATGGCGTTAGCAGTTGCATCAGCGGCCGCGAAGCAGCTGAATCCTGCATCACAAGTTTTCTTTCCGATTACTATTCCACGCCCGATTCCTGGACAACAAAAACTTCTGCGCATAAAATTCTTATGGCTATAAACAGCTGGCTCTATCATCGAGGCCAGCAAAGTGAGGAATCCGGGCGCGGACTCATAACGACATTAAGCGCACTGATAGTTAAATCAACCACCGCCCATATATTTCATGTCGGTGACTCCCGCGTCTATCGCCTACAGGGTAAAACCCTGGAACAATTGACCAGTGACCACCGCCGCTTTGTCGCCAATAAACACTATCTCAGTCGTGCGGTGGGGGTCGATACTCATCTGGATATCGATTACTACAGTACCAGTGTCGAAATTGGTGATATCTTTGTACTCACTACCGATGGTGTACATGATTTCATCGATGATCATCATATTGCCCACCTTATTACCGACTCACAAGATTTGAGTGACAGCGCCAAGACAATAGCCCAATTCGCCTTGGCCAATGGCAGCCACGACAACATTACCTGTCAGGTGCTGCGAGTCGAATCACTGCCCTTACAGAGCACGAATGAGGCCGTAGAAGCGCTAACCAAACTGCCGTTCCCCCCTGATCTCGAGCCCGGTATGATATTGGATGGTTACCGCATCGAACGTGAAATTCATGCCAGTAAGCGTACGCAAGTCTATAAAGCCGTTGATACAGACAGTGCCAAAACAGTGGTCATTAAGACGCCCTCAGTAAACTATGAAGATGATCCTACCTATATTGAGGGGTTTATTCGTGAGGAATGGGTCGGCCAGCGCATCCACAACTCTCGCGTGCTAAAAGTCATCCGGCCAGCTCGGCCACGACAGTTTCTCTATTATGTGACAGAGTATATCGATGGCCAAACCCTGCGCCAATGGATGGATCTACATTCGCAGCCTGACATTAAAGACGTACGCCTCATCATTGAGCAAATCGCAACCGGATTGCGCGCCTTCCACCGACTACAGATGCTGCACCAGGACCTAAAACCGGAAAATATTATGATCGACGCTCACGGCAAAATCACCATTATCGATTTTGGCTCTACAAAAATTGCCGGTATTGCAGAAATATCCTCACCTATTGAGCGCCTCAATCTGCTTGGCACGAAAAACTATACGGCACCAGAATACCTGTTAGGCCAACCAGGCAGCAACCGATCTGACATCTTTTCTCTAGCCACTATCGCCTACGAATTGCTCACCGGGAAATTTCCTTACGGCACCGCGCTGGATAAAACTACTAGCCTGAAGTCGGCCTCAAACTTGAAATACTATCCCAGCAATCAATACAACCCCATGATTCCGTTGTGGATGGACCGTTGCTTACAAAAAGCCGTCGACCCTGATCCGCAAAGCCGCTACGAGGTATTATCAGAATTTATTTACGATCTCTCTCATCCCAACCATGCGCTTAGCAAAGAGGCGAAAGCACCAATATTGGAGCGTAGCCCACTGGCTTTTTGGCGTGGCCTGGCCATTGTCATGGTGGCTATAAACGGGTTTCTCGTCTACAGATTACTTAGCTAAATCAACTTGCGATAGCGACGCTAATTGATGATAAATAATTGCCCTCTATGCTGCTCGTCAACACACTAACATGGAAAACCAATAACATTGTTAACAACGACGGGCTATAATTAAACGCTATTTACCAGGCTCTACATACTCATTGTGAAAGATACCAAAGCACCTACATCAATCAATATCGCCGTACTGACCATTTCAGATACAAGAGATGAAATATCAGACACCTCAGGTCAATACCTGGCTGATCAGCTAGAGCAAGCTGGACATCGACTAATCGAGAAACGTATTGTCGCCGACAACATCTATAAGATACGTTCTATCGTGTCATCGTGGATAGCCAACGACAACGTACAAGCCATTATCACCAATGGCGGCACCGGCTTGACTGGTCGCGATGGCACACCCGAGGCGATTCTTCCATTAGTCGATAAAGTGATTAACGGTTTCGGTGAAATGTTTCGCGCCATATCAATAGAAGAGATAGGGACATCGTCTTTACAATCGCGCGCACTAGCTGGGGTCGCCAATGGTACCATCATATTTTGTTTGCCCGGATCAACCGGTGCTTGCACCACGGCCTGGCGGCACATAATTAGCCAGCAGCTCGATAGTCGTACGCAGCCTTGTAACTTAGTGCAGTTGATGCCACGGCTCAAAGAAAAATAAATAGACTAGACATCACTATGCTATCTGAGCAAGACGCCATTCAAACGCTAATCAGTCACGCACGATTGCTAGTCAATAGCGAAGAGATCACACTGAGCGAGGCAAACGGTCGTATCTGCGCTGGCGATATTATCGCACCAATCAATGTGCCGGATAGCGACAATAGCGCGATGGATGGCTTTGCCTGCAATAGCATGGATGATTTAACGCATTCACCAGTAAAAATCAGCCAGCGCATTACAGCAGGGCATATGGCGACGCAACTAGAACCCGGTACCGCAGCACGCATTTTTACCGGTGCCAATTTACCCAAGGGCGCAGACTGTGTGGTCCCACAAGAAGACTGTGATTACGACGAGCATAGCGTCCATTTTAAGATAAGACCCGTTACCAAG
This sequence comes from Gammaproteobacteria bacterium, assembly GCA_015492075.1. Classification (GTDB taxonomy): domain Bacteria; phylum Pseudomonadota; class Gammaproteobacteria. Next base: position 19,382 of record WGFU01000017.1, on the reverse strand, counting down.
CGCCATGTCCGCTATGCAGGTGAAGATATAGCAAAGGGAGAACTGATATTACAAAGCGGTGACGCGATTACCCCGGCACAAATTGGCATAATTGCCTCTCTCGGTATCAATACTGTACGGGTATACCGACGACTACGTATCGCCCTGTTAAGCACCGGAGATGAACTGGTTGAGCCTGGTAGCGGTCTTGAAACAGGAAAACGCTACAATTCCAATTGCTACGCCTTAACTGCAGCGTTCACACAGCTCGGCTTTGCCGTGACGCATCATAGTATTGTCGCCGACACTCTGGAGCAAACTCAATCCGAGTTGGAACGCCACAGCAAGGATGCTGATGTCATCATTTCAACAGGCGGTGTTTCGGTCGGTGACGAGGACCACGTCAAAATGGCACTGCAAAATATCGGCACCATGTACCTATGGAAAATAGCGATAAAACCTGGCAAACCACTAGCCTTTGGCTTAATCAAGGACACTCCCTTTATCGGGCTGCCAGGTAATCCCGTCTCGGCAATGATTACATTTTTAATTATTGCACGACCGTTTCTGCTGCGTTGCCAAGGGGTAAGTCATTTACCTTTTCATCAATACCCTGTTAAATCTGCCTTTGAGTGGCGAACTCAGAAACGGTGTGAGTATCTTCGCGTCAGTCTCAAGCAAGAGAACGGCATACTTCATGCCAGGCCTTATTGCTCGCAAGACTCAGGCATTCAATCTTCATTGCATTACAGCGATGGCTTAGTGCGAATTGATAAAGAGCGCAATATTTGTGTGGGAGACACTGTCGACTTCATCCCCTACTCTGCGCTGTTTAGCCTGACGTCGTGACCGAACTCGTCGCAGACTGTTTGATTCTTGCTGGTGGCCAAGCACAACGCCTGGGCGGTGTCGACAAAGGTTTGCTCGTACTCAACAAACGACCCTTGATTGAATATGTACTGGAACGAACCTCATGTACGCCTGACAGGCCAATCATAAGTGCTAACAAAAATAGGGCATCCTATCTTCGCTATAGCCAACGAGTTATAGGCGATTCCATCTCTGGTTTTCAAGGTCCGCTAGCAGGCATCTACTCTGCACTTGAATATATGAAACATGACTATTTGTTCATTATGCCTTGCGATACCCCGTTTCTGCCAACCGATTTGTTCCCGCGCCTGCAAAAGGCTATGGAAGCGAACTGTCGCCCTATTAGCGTTGTTAAACATGGTAGCCAAATAGAACCACTGTTATTACTCATAGAAAAAGCACATATAACCGGCATTGCCGACTATATCAACAGCGGGCGGCGCAGTGTCATCGATTGGATAGAGGAAAGCAACTGCAACTATGCAGAGTTTCCTAGAGGCACCTCGTGCTTTCTTAATATCAATTCAACCGATGATTTGACGTTAGCTGAAGAACTTATCGCTAGCCGTACAGACACGGCATCAACGAATACGAAGGATTTGTTCTTGACGCCCGTTCTGTAATAAAAAAGAGCGATGTGATTGAAACTCCGGCATCAATTCCAGTAATCGACTTTGAGTAAAGCGCGGCGAAGGACATGGATTGCAATCAGCCTGCTCACAATGCAGGCTGCCCTTAGACAAAATACGATATTTTGCTGGTTGCGCCGCCATTTCCTTATGTGTCGCCACAGAAAAAAAACATAAAGCGTTAGCGTGAGTGTGTTCGGCAAGAAAACGGGAGAATCGCCTTATATTTTCCTCACCAAGATAATTGATCATATCCCAGCCCAAGATCACATCAAATTGATCATCAGCCTTAAGGGATAACATTTCCGAAAACAAAGGGCTAAATGCCGGGTGCTCACCCCAGTGATCACCATATAGGGGTAACCACTGTAACCAGTCGCCAATATACAAGCGACAAGGATAGGAAGACAAGAATTCGACGTTGCTGGAAAGTGGTGGCCCAAGATCAAGGATGTTGACCTTATCTGCGCTACTGATACGTTCAAAGATCAGTTGCAGGCCTGGCGAACGATATGTTAACTCGTTGTCATCGGACGCTGATACACGCGCAGCAGCGCCCTGTGCTCTAAACATCGCTACTTCCTGATTGCAACAGCCTCGGCCTTATGCCCATTTCCGGTAGCAGTCTTACCCACTGCAGCGGGCTCCGCGACCTTAGTGCCGACATTCATCTCAATACTACCTTTGAATTTGCAGCCATCCTCCAACGCGACACGTGGTGCCTCAATATTGCCTTGGACAACACCGGACTTTTTAATAATAACCTGCTCATCACCAAACAGACCGCCTTCAACACGTCCTTCAACAATGATGACACGGGCACGCACATCGGCCTTGATATGACCATCCTTACCAATCAGCAGGCTATTTTGTTTTAGCGTAATAGTCCCTTCCAGGCGACCATGCACCACCAAGTCTTCTTCGCCAACCAGGTCACCCTTGATAGCAATTGATGAGCCGACCGTCGCTTGCTCGCGGCTACCCGCACCAGCAGATACTTTGGGTACCTGCATTTCATTCATTTCAGATTCTGCCTTTCCAAACATGTTAATCCCTCACCTCAGGCGATGTCAGAGACTACAGACCGCCTCGTTAAATTACTTAGAAAAAAGCTTGTTCCAAATATTACTGACTGTTTCACGCTGCTGCTTGTATGCCGACAACTTAACGACGGCTGACTCGCCCTGCAATGTTTGACGATGCGCCGCCACGCGGTACTCACGGTAAATATCCGCCAATGACGCGGCATCTCGCTTAGCCAGCAAACCGCGATCCGACAACAATTGCAACAGTCGTATATTATCGGTAAATTTCGTCAAATCTTGATGACAACGGGCCCAGCGCAATGTTAGATATTGCACAATAAACTCTATATCGGCAATACCCCCCACGCTCTGTTTGAGATCAAATTCACCTTTTTTGGCCTTGATCAGTTCTTTACGCATGCGTTGGCGCATCTCGCTTACATCGGACAATAATTCCTTACTCTTGCGCGGCTGGGTCAGAATATCCCTGCGCATATCGTTAAAACGCTGCATAAGCCGCTCATGACCTGCTACCGCCCGGGCCCGCACCAATGCCTGATGTTCCCATGTCCAGGCATCATTCTTTTGATATTCGAAGAAGGCATCGATGTCACTCACTAGCAGACCCGAGGCACCACTGGGACGTAAGCGTAGATCCATTTCATAAAGCACCCCCGCCGATGTATGGCTGGCCATTATGTGCATAACCCGCTGCACCAGGCGTGCAAAAAACAACGAATTATCAATAGCTTCATCACCGTCAGTAACGCCTTCGTCGCCGCTGTCGTGTAAAAAAACGAGGTCCAGGTCAGAACCATAGCTCAGCTCAATACCGCCCAGCTTGCCGTAGGCAATTACCGCCAACCCGGGATAATAGATTTCCCCATTACGACTCTCACTCGGCCTACCGTAACGTACGGTAAAGTCATTCCAGACCATGGCAATAACCTTGTTCAATATGGTCTCTGCAATCGATGTCAAATGATCGCTGACTTCCATTAACGGGTAGACCCCCGCGACATCGGCGGCGGCGACACGCAAAACCTGGTTCATTTTGAAATGGCGAAGAACCTCCATTTGCTGTTCAAGATCATTGTCAGCAATACCCATCAGCGAATTATTCAACTCATCGCTTAACGATTTAGAATCCAGTGGCGCATACAGGGCTCGCACATCAAGTAACTGGTCCATTAATATGGGCGTCGCAATCAATTGATCTGTCACCCACGGGCTGGCTGCACACAAGGTGACAAACTGTGTCAAAGCAGCCGGGTTTTCCTGCAACAAAATCAAGTAGGTGACACGTCGAGAAACCGCCTCAACCACATTGATCACGCGCAGCAAAACGACTTCAGGCTGCCTGCGCTCGCCAATTTCCTTTAACAAGCAAGGCATTAACTGATCAACACGTTTCCGTGCTTGCGCTGTCAGTTGACGGTAAGCAGCCGATTGCGCATAGGCAAAGAGAATTTCAAAGGCGTGATGGCCATCGGCATAACCTAAAGCATCAAATTCAGCGATCTCTTCATTCTCATCCAACACCGCCTGCCAGGTATCGACGGCCAACTCATCGGCAGCATCATTATCGTCTGCTTCCGGGAGAGCAATCAAAGCATCGAAATGTGCGCTAACACGGCTACGCTGCTTGTCCAGTTCTTGTGAAAACTCATCCCAACTATCGAAACCCATGGACAAGGCAATACGGAACCGTCCGATATCATCTCGAGGCAAGGTGTGGCTTTGTTCATCGCGCCATGCCTGAATGCGGTTCTCCAATTTACGTAAAAAACGGTAGGCTTGTGTTAGCTCAACGACCGCTTGCTGTGGTAAATAGTTTAGACGTCCCAGATAATCCAGCACGGCAAGAATAGGGCGCTGACGTAAAGCAGCCTGCCAACCGCCACGAATAAGTTGAAAGGTCTGCCCAATAAATTCAATCTCCCGAATGCCGCCACGCCCCAATTTAATATCTCCCTGCTTAGCCTTGCGCTTCACTTCAGCATTAATAGCTGCCTTCATTGAACGTAATTCATCGACACTACCGTAATCAAGATAACGACGATAAACAAAAGGCGTTATGATTTTCTCCAGCGCCGCCTTCGACTCGCCATCTCCGGTAATAGCACGCGCCTTGACCATGGCGTAGCGTTCCCATTCGCGCCCATGAGTTTGGTAGTAATCACTTAAAAAGTCATAACTAACCGCCAACGGGCCGCTTTTGCCAAAGGGTCGCAAGCGCACATCGACACGAAAAACAAAGCCATCTTCGGTCTTTTTATCAAGCGCCTTAATAAAAGACTGGCACAGGCGGGTAAAAAACTCCTGGTTACTGCAACTGCGACGCCCACCCTTCGTTTCACCCTCTTCCGGATAACAAAATATCAAATCGATATCAGAGGAGAAATTCAGCTCAGCCGCACCGAGCTTGCCCATAGCGATGACAATCAACTGCTGTTGCAACCCGCTTTGCTCGCCATATGGTGTTCCATATTTCTCACAATGCATATGATATAGACAATCCGTTGCCACCCTGACAATACACTCCGCCAAAGCTGATAGCTCGCGCATAGTCGTATCAATATCAGACCACTTGGCCAAGTCGCGCCAGGCGATGCGTACCATCTCACGGCGACGAAACTGGCGTAAAACACGGGCCAATTCGCTTTCACTATCCAAGGCCGCGGACAAGACATGTAGTTTTTCATAGTACTCGGCGGGGGAATAATCCGTCAGCAAATCGCCACTGCCGATCAGTCCAGCCAACATTGCGGGATCTTGCACCGAGCTGTCAGCGACATATTCGCTATAAGACCATACGCGCCACAAGACCTTGAGCAAATCCGTATGGGGTACCAAGCGCACTTTGGCCGCCTTGGCAGCACGATGGAAGGATTCAAGATAGGAGGTCACGGAAGCGCGCAGCTCGACGGGCATCTCTCCTAAAACTGACAGCTGACTACCTGAAAGCAACGCCATTACGCCATTCTCTCAACCAAGCAAAAAACTACACCAATATATGCCATTGTTTCCACGCGCTACAACCCCATTTTGTCTAGCTTATACCAGACCGGGAAAAAACTAAAGCCTGGTTAAGTTATTCTTTTTTAAACAAATGACAACGCACAATGTGGTGCTTATCAAGATTCACTTTTTCCGGGTAGAGGCGACGACACTCTTCCATCACCTTAGGACAACGCGGATTGAAATGGCAGCCAACAGGAGGTGCTGCCGGTGATGGCAGATCCCCTTCCAGTCGTATCACATCACGCTGACTTTCGTCATCCAAAGTGGGGGCTGCTGATAATAATGCTTCAGTATAAGGATGTGCGGGTTGAGCAAAAACGGTCCTGACCGGGCCGCGTTCAACAATGCGGCCTAAATACATCACCGCCACATCATGCGCCAAGTATTCCACCACTGATAAATTATGCGTAATAAACAAATAGGCCAAACCCTGACTTTGCTGTAGATCTTTTAATAGATTCAATATCTGTGCTTGCACCGATATGTCTAATGCACTGGTTGGCTCATCGCAGATGATAAGTTTAGGCTTTACCGCTAACGCACGTGCGATACAAATACGCTGACGTTGGCCACCAGAAAACTCATGCGGATAGCGTTGTTTGCTGTCAACAGACAAGCCAACCTGCTGCAATAATTCATCTATTCGCCGATCGCGCTCGCCACGAGTGGCTACGGTATTTTGCGCAATCATGCCCTCGGCAATAATATCCTTAACCATCATGCGCGGATTCATTGATGAATACGGATCTTGAAAAATGATCTGAATATCTGAGCGCAAACCACGCATGGTCTTCTTATCAAGCGTGGTTAACTCGCGACCATCGAACTCTACCCGCCCTAAGGTCGGTGTAATTAATTGCAAGATGCCCTTACCGACCGTGGTCTTGCCGCAGCCTGATTCACCCACTAATGCCAGCGTGCGCCCCTTGGCAATATCTATAGAGACACCATCAACGGCTTTGACATATCCAACGGTACGTTTGAACAAGCCTTTTTGAATAGGGAAATATACTTTAAGATTATCCACTTTGAGCAAGGTGTGACTGCTCGCTTGTGCTTGAATTTTTGTTTCGAGTGTCTTTTCTACCAGTTTATGTTCTACCTGCTCAACCTCACCATCGAAACGGTGGCAGCGCACACCATATTCCTCATTCCCCAACCAACGCGGCACCCTTTGCCGGCAGGTATCCCAGGCATAATCACAACGATCAACAAAACGGCAGCCGGAAAAATCCGTCAACAATGAAGGGACACTGCCTTCGATCACAGCCAGCGATTCATCGCGCTTATTAGCACGCGGCAAAGACTCAAACAATTTACAGGTATAAGGGTGTCGCGGCTTGCTAAAAAACGTATCGCGCCCTGCTTGTTCGATAATTTGGCCTGCATACATCACCGCAATGCGGTCTGCGATATCAGATACCACACCGAGATCATGTGTGATAAACAGCATGGCCATGCCTGTTTGTTTCTGCAAGTCACTTAACAAGGCTAGTACCTGCGCTTGAATAGTGACATCTAAAGCCGTAGTCGGCTCATCGGCAATTAATAGCTCCGGCTCCCCGGCCAAGGCAATGGCGATCATCACCCGCTGTTTCATACCGCCCGAAAGTTGATGCGGATACTCTTTATAACGCCGTACTGGATCAGGAATCCCTACCGCATCCAATAACTCCAAAACCCGAGCTTTCGCCTGCGCACGTTTTAATGGGGTATGGCATAACACTGATTCGATGATCTGCTCACCAATCATCAACACGGGGTTAAGTGATGATTGCGGTTCCTGAAAAATCATGGCGATACGGCCGCCACGTACACTGCGCATATCCATCTCACTGCGCTGTAATAGATCGACATCGCCTAAGTGCACCGAGCCTTCAACAATACGGCCAACTGGTTGTGGCACCAAACGCATAATCGACAAAGCGGTCATCGATTTCCCACAACCGGACTCACCCAGCAAGGCAAAGGTCTCCCCTTTACGCACATCGAAGCTAACACCATCAACAGCACGCAATGTGCCACGATGGGTGCTAAACTGTGTCTTGAGATTATTAACGCGTAATAAAATATCCGCCTGCTGAGCGGCAGCCTGTGTCGTCACCTTAGCGTCCATGAACCCTCGGGTCAAAGGCATCGCGCACCGCGTCTGAAAATAGATTGGCACACAATACCAGTAAAAACATAAAAATAAATGCCGCCACCAGCGACCACCATACTATTGGCTCACGCGCCATCTCCAGACGCGCACTATTAATCATATTGCCCCAGCTTATCATTGAGGGGTCAACCCCCACACCAATGTAAGACAATACTGCCTCAGCCAGTACCAGACCACTAAAGTCGAGCACTAAAGTAATCAAAACAATATGCATGACATTCGGCAGTATATGACGCGACAATATTCGTGCATGTGATACGCCAAATGCCTGCGACGCCTGAATGTAATCGATCTCTCTTAGCTTCAAGGCCTCACCACGCAATAAGCGGCATAGCCCGACCCAACCTGTCACACCTAATATTAAGCAAAGAAATAGCAGACGCGCATCGGCACGTTCAGCGATGGTTGGAAATTGATCAGCGTTATTCTGGATATAGACATCAATCATTAATACCGATGCAGCAATCAATAATACACTGGGAATGGAACTCAGCGTGGTATAAAGATACTGAATAATATCATCAATGCGGCCGCGAAAATAACCGGCCATAATCCCAAGCGTCAAAGCAAAGGGCAAAACAAACAAGGTCGTCAAACCACCAATAACCAGGCCGGTGCGAATACTTTTAAGTGATAAATAGAGCACATCCTGGCCCACCTTATCCGTCCCCAACACATGGTAATAGGGTGCTAATCTAACTAGCAGCAAACTTGTCAAGGTGATAGCAAAACCGGTCAATAATAAGGAACGCCACGGGAGCTTGCTATCACCCCTTATCAACAAGAGTAATTGCCGGCTAAACCCATGCGCTTGTCGGCGCGAAAGCATATAATTGAGCATTGCTGTGATAACTAAAAATACCAACACAGACTCAATCAATGCCCTTAGGGCTTTAGCTATAATATCCGCCTGCCGTTGTGACAAGTCTTCCAGATGGGCGCCGCCATATTGCAATCTAGGATAGTCTCGCACAATGGCACCCGCTGCCAGTTCAATGCTTTCCTTGGCGTAGGAATTGAGGGCAAACGGTGCCGAGTAGGTTTTCTCTTGCCGCTCGCGCAAAGTCGTCAACGCAATATCAAGCAGTGAGACCACTTCAGATGAAAACACGGGGCCATCACTCACACCGCCATTATCACGTTGCTCACGAATGTGAAATGAATCAGCGAGACCAATAACGATATACGCCATCAACACCAAGGCCGCCGCCATCGCCAATGGCCGCTGTGCAACCTGACGCCATGGTCGCACCAAATGCTCATGCCGACGTGCATAGAGAAAAAATGCCACACCGGAAAAGACCAACAGGTAAACTAGCCAATCAGTCCACAGTGGTGAGAATTGATAGCCCAATAAATGCATAATCGATATCAGTTCAGCCGGACCCGCGGATCAACCAGCGTATAGGAAATATCAGTCAATATCAGGCCAACGATATACAATACTGAACCGAGAAATACCATGGCACGAACAATGGCAAAGTCTTGCGCCTGTATCGCATCAATGACATAGCTGCCTAATCCAGGTATGCCGAAAAATGATTCTGTTATCAAACTACCCATAAACAATATTGGCAATATCACAACAACGCCGGTCAAGATCGGAATCATCGCATTTTTTAGAACATGCTTAAACAAAACACTGCTTTCTAACAAGCCCTTGGCACGCGCTGTGCGCACGTAATCGCGATTAATTTCTTCGAGAAAAATCGTACGATACCAGCGAGTACCCGAACCGATACCGCCAATCAAACCAACAATCACTGGAAGAATAAGAAACTTGATGGCGTTTACACCATCATCGTAGCCCGATATCGGCACCAAATGCAGAGATTTACTAACAAGATACTGGCCACCAATGATATAAAACATCGAAGAAATAGACATCAAGACAACGCCCATAATGACACCGGCAATATCTATATAGCTGGCGCGAAAAAATGCCAGAATCATGGCAATGGTAATATTGACCAGTAGACCGACAAGCAACGAAGGGATGGCGATAGCCAAACTCGGCCACATACGTTGTCGAATATCGTAGGCAATATCACGACCGTCATCAGCGGCGCCAAAATCAAACACAAACAGCCTTGCCGACTTGTCAAAAAATATTGTTTCACGGAATTTGTCGGCACCACTCGCATCCGGGTTATAAAATAGCGGTTTATCATAGCCGCGGTCCGCCTTCCACTTAGTCATGGCTTCTTCGGTCACGTGCTTGCCGCCAAGATGAACGCGCGCCACATCATCGGGTGAATTAACAACAAAGAATAAGGCAAAGGTAATTAGATTAACGCCGACCAATATCGGGATAGCATAAAGCAGGCGTCTGGCGATGTAGGCGAGCATTAGCGTTCCGCTGCAGCTCGAAACGATGATATCGCTGACGCACGTTGACGTCGCTTATGCGCGATAAACGCAGGCACTAGCAAAGCAGCTAAAAAGAATAAAACAGCGAAAAGCGGCCAAAGTATCGGCTTGTTCCAGGCAGCGCGTTGCTGTTCGCGTAAAACGGGATCAAGCCGCTTATATTTTAGGGTATTGTTTGCCACATCGGCAGGTTTGGTATTTTTCAGCCATTCGTGCTGCAAAACAAACACTTTAGGATGGAAACCCCATAACCATGGCCCATCCGCTCTGGCGATATCGATCATTTGCTTGATCACTGCCGCTCTTTTTGGGCCATTAGGCAGATTTTTCATCTCCTCGAACAGCCGATCAAACTCCGCATTAGCGTAGTTTGCCGCGTTCTCACCGTTTAACTGCGCCTTTTTATTCGGCCCATACAAAAGAAATAGGAAGTTCTCGGGGTCAGGGTAATCTGCGTTCCAGCCCCAGCTGAATATCTGCGCCTTACCATCACGCATCTTCTGCTGAAAACGATTATAGTCAGTACTACGAATCACTAACTGTATATTGAGCTTCTTAAACTGTTTGCGCCACCAGTCCAGCGTTGCCTTGGCAGCCGGACCCACAGCAGGTGTATCATAATAAAGTAGCAAGGGTTCACCCGAAGATTGATCAATACCATCAGGGTAACCCGCCTCGGCCAGGAGCGCACGCGCCTCTTCTATCGACTTACGTTGCGCACGACCATCAATCACGTCATAAACATAGGTGTTGATACCTGCTGCGCCATCAGAATAGCCGAAAATACCTGGCGGTATCGGTCCCTGCGCCGGAATACCTCGCCCATTTTGAAATATGGATATAAATTCCTCATAATCGAGCGCAATCGCTATAGCTCGACGCAACAAACGGGCGCGCTCACTATCCCCTCCCACTACGGGATCCAACATATTAAAACCGCCATAATAAGTTGATGTGGCGATGCTCGTATACAAGTTAATACCACGCCGCTTCATCTCATCAGTTAAGGTGGCGTCTCCGCTACTGCCAATATTCACCGCTTGATCAAAGCTGTCTGAATTGATTGCCGAGCTATCGTAATAGCCTTGCAAAAACTTGTTCCAATAGGGAATGGCTTCTTTTTCCAGACTAAATACCACTTTATCGATAAATGGCATACTCTTGCCGGCGTCAACGAGCAAGCCAGCCTCCTTGTCACCGGCTTCGCCTTCGCTGGGATAGGCTTCACCACGGAAGTTAGGGTTGCGTGTCAACACCATTTTCCGGTTCGGATTGTTGACCGTCAACATATACGGCCCCGTTCCTACCGGATACCAATCCAGCGTAATATTTTTTTGCGCCAAGCCAGGCTGCGCATAAAACTTGTCTGCCTCCCAGGGAATGGGAGCAAAAAACGGCATGGCCAACCAATATCGAAACTGCGGATATTTTTTTTTAAGTATCACTCTATAAGTATAACGATCAACCACTTCAGCACCTGCCAGCCTATGCTGACGTAAGTCCACCCATGCCTTATCATCAGCTCCAAGTTGTTCTCCCAGTACCGTGCTGAATTCAGACAGGCCATCGATATATTCAGTCATCAAACCAAAAATCGGTGAATGAATTTTCGGATGCGCCAAACGTTTAATCTGATACACATAGTCGGCGGCGATCAGCTCACGGCTATCGGTTTGCTTAAAGTCAGCCAACACATCGATATCGTCTAATTGTGCTTCACTGAGCTGGTGATACAGATAATTATCGCCATCACGCGCAAACGCAGGGTGCGGCTGATATCGAATACCAGGCTTAATCTTGACCTCGTAGACAGTCTTTGCCACCAGACTGGCATCAGCATCACCATCGAGCACTCTCCCCTCAGCATCGTAATAAACCGGCACCGGCATCAACTTGGCTACTAGCGGCACAAGCACATAAGGACGCTTTAAATAATGATATTGCAGCGGTGGCTCATAGATTTGCGCGGTAAATTGCACTTCATTTGCACTATAGGATTGAGCCGGATCAAGATGCTTGGGACGCGCAGAAAATGCGCTGTAAAGAATATTCTTGCCACTGTCGCTATCGGCATAAGGATTATTCCAACCCTGCATATCGCAGGCAGCCACCAGCCCTGCCGCGACAAGGCAGCTTAGCGTTTTAAGAATAAACTTCGGTGTACACACGGTTCTGCTCTGTTTTTATCAATGTGGTGGCCAGAGCAACCTTACGTTACCTATTAGCACCATGCTTGGTATTATATGGTGACAGTCTGCCTAGGCAAGCAGTTCCCTACAGGGATATGCCGGCCAAGCACTATTCATCGCTAAGTAAAGGGGAATATCATGGGGTTTTTAGAAGGTAAACGCGCCTTAATCGTCGGCTTGGCCAGTCAACGTTCCATTGCCTGGGGAATCGCCAGCGCCATGCATGCGCAGGGTGCCGAGCTGGCCTTTACCTATCAAAATGAAAAACTGCAGTCGCGTGTCGAAGACATGGCCGCAAAACTTGGCAGTGACATTGCCATACCCTGCGATGTTGGCAGCGATGAGCAAATCGAAGCGGTATTTACCCGGCTTGACGATTATTGGGATTCACTCGACATCATTATTCATTCCGTCGCCTTCGCCCCACGCGAACAATTACAAGGCAGCTATCTCGATTGTGTCACACGAGAGGGTTTTAACATCGCCCATGAAATCAGCTCCTACAGCTTCGCTGCTTTGGCCAAAGCCGGGCGTAATATGATGGAAGGCCGCAAAGGTGCCCTGCTCACTTTGAGTTATCTTGGTGCTGAAAAAGCCATCACCAACTACAATGTCATGGGCTTGGCCAAAGCCAGTCTTGAGGCCAATGTGCGCTATATGGCGCAGACCCTTGGCCCTGATGATATTCGTGTTAATTGCATCTCAGCCGGGCCGATCAAAACCTTGGCCGCAGCAGGTATTAGTGATTTTCGTGCCATGCTTGATAAAGTCGCCAACACCGCACCCTTACAACGTAATGTCACTATCAACGAGGTCGGTAATGTTGCTGCTTTTATGTGTTCTGATCTCGCTTCCGGTATTACTGGTGAAATTACCTATGTCGACTGCGGTTTCAATACGGTAGGTATGGTCTGATTGATCGAACTATGACCCTGCACGCTGTGGCCGCTACAGTAATAAGGTTCACATCCACACCGCCGACCAGCCGCTGTCCAACCACAATTAAGGTGATCACCTATGCCTCATAAACACGCCGTCATTCTGCTTTTGTTTATTATCATCGGAGTTGTTGCCGGTATCATCAGTGGTTGGATCTGGGGCCCTGCCATGCTGTCGGTCGCCTGGATCGGCGACGTCTTTCTTAACCTGTTAAAGATGATGATCGTGCCACTCATTCTGGCAGCAGTCATCAGCGGCATCGGCAGCCTTGGTGACATTCGCAAGCTTGGCACCATTGGCGGCACCACCTTACTGTTTTATGCCAGCACCACCGCCATCGCTGTGTTTATCGGCATGGTCATGGTTAATCTCATACAACCCGGCGTTGGTATCGATGCCAGCGCCGCCGTCATGCCTGACAAGGTCATTGGCAAAGAAGACACTGGCATCAGCGATATCGTGCTGTTGATGATTCAACCCAATCTCATTGAGTCCGCCGCCAACACACAATTACTACCCATTATTTTCTTTTCTATACTCTTTGCTGCCGCGTTAACGACCTTGGGTAATAGCGGCAAAATCGTTATCGATTTTTTCCGCGGTATCAACGACGCCATGATGAAATTAGTCGTATGGGTCATGTACCTCGCCCCCATCGGCATCTTCGGTCTGGTTGCAGGGCGCTTGGGCAAGGCCGGTGGCGGCGAACAGTTCATGGCGGAAATCACCGCTGTCGGCTTGCACGTCGCCACCGTATTGAGCGGCCTCGCCATTCATTTCGTTGTCTTGTTTATTATTTTATTGGTTATCACCGGGCGCGGGCGCGCCTATCTCACTGGCATGCTGCGCGCCCTGCTCACTGCCTTTGGTACCGCAAGCTCCGCAGCCACCTTACCTTTGACCATGGAATGCCTGCGTGAAAACGGCGTCAGCAAACGTTCAGTGCAATTTGTCACCCCACTCGGCGTTACCGTCAACATGGACGGCACCGCCCTCTATGAAGCCTGCGCTGCCATGTTTATCGCACAAGCCTATGGCATCGATCTCACTATTGGTCAGCAAGTCATTGTCTTTATCACCGCGACACTCGCCGCCATCGGCGCCGCCGGTATTCCCGAAGCAGGGTTGATAACCTTGGTGATTGTATTAGAAGCCGTTGGCCTACCTTTAGAAGGTATTGCCTTATTATTGGCGGTGGATTGGTTCTTGGATCGTTTTAGAACAACGGTCAATGTATGGGGGGACTCGGTCGGTGCCGCTGTGGTCGATAGATTAGTCCCAAACAACTCAGAAACGAGTAGCGGTACGGGTTGATTTTTAGCATTGTTTTTCGCCCAGCAGTGCGAAAAAATATGTCTAAATATTTTTCTCAAACAAAGATATTTCCGCCGAATTCTTTAGCATTTCAATCCACGCAGTATATTCACTGTTACCACGCGCGCGTTGTTGTTGGTCTTTTAAGACCTGACGTTGTTCGGCGCTGAGGCTGGCCGGGTCGCCGTCTTTGATTGCAGTTATTTTAAGCAGTGCATAATCACCGTTAGCCAACTCGATGCCTCTGGCTTTTTCACTCGCTTTAGTAGCCTTGAACAATTCTTGCAAAATAACGCGATCAAGCTGGCCGTCATTACGGTGATAGAATTTGGCCTCGGTCCATGTCAGCTCGTTTTCAGCCAATTGCTCACTGATATCATGACCAGCGTTTAGATCAGCAAGCAGCCTTTCACCGAGCGCTTGCGCCGCATCGCGCGCCGCCTGATGGTTCAGTGTCGCCATGATTTGATCGCGCACTTCTTCTAGCGGTTTCGTCTGCGGCTCAATACGTTCCTTTAAACGCAGCACGACAATACGGTTGCCGCTGATCTGCAAGGTCTCGCTGTTGTTCCCTCGAAGGACTTCATCAGAGAAGGCGGCATTACGTACTTGCTCATCACTGGCAATGCCGGTGCCATGTCCGCGCTCAAACAGTTCGCTGGTTTGAATTTCCAAGCCCAGCTCTTCGGCCGCCACGGCCAGGGTCTCGGGGTTTTCATAAGTGGCATCGGTTAAGCGCTCTGAGCGCTCAATGACCAGATCCGTTGCTTTGTCACGTTTTAATTCATTTTCAAGTTGCAGCTTCACTTCATCGAAGGTTTTACCGCGCTCCGGCTGCACGCCCGTTAACTTGATAATATGAAAACCGAAACCGGATTGAACCAGTCCGCTGACTTCACCTTCGGCGAGCGCGAATACTGACTCTTCGAAGGCTGGCACCATGACACCGCGACCAAAGAATCCCAGATCACCGCCGCTGTTTGCTGAACCTGCATCGTCTGAGTACTGTTTTGCCAGCTCGGCAAAATCTTCACCGGCGTTAACGCGATCAAGCAAGGCTTGCGCCTTAGCGCGAATTTCTGCGGTGGCTGCTTCATCAGCCTCTGGGTCCAACTCCAAGAGTATGTGGCTGGCACGACGCTGCTCCTCTACAACGAACTGGCTTTTTCTGGCTTCGTATTCGGCGCGCAAATCTGCTTCATCAATCTCGATATCTGTAGTGAAGTCATCGGCGTCCAGTACAAGGTATTCAACGGATATCTGTTCCGCTGTTTGGTAACGACTGCTGTTTTCGTCGTAATAGTTTTTAATGGCTGCATCACTAATTTCAACAGTAGCAGCAAATCGATCGCGAGGGATTGTCAGCACACTGATTTCTCGCTGTTGGTCGCGCAATCTGATAAAAGCATCCAGCTCGGTATCACTCACGACACTGCTTTGCACCACGCTGTTAACGGCTTGATCCGTTAATATGGCAAGACGCAGGCGATTTTCAAAACCCTCCACCGATTCACCCTGAACGCGAATTTGATTTTGGTAACTGACGGGGTCAAACACACCGTTGGTTTTAAATGCCTCGAGTGATTGGATAGTGACTCTGAGTTGCTGGTCGCCGATACGCTGACCGGCATCGATCAATCGCATCAACAACAATTTCTCTTCAATCAGGCTATCCAGCGCTTGTCTTTTCAGCGTCTCTTCACCAAAAAAAGCAGGATTGAAATTATCGCCCAGTGTCGCTTGCAAGCGTGCACGATTTTGCAAATAACGGCGCTGCAGTTCATTCTGGGTGATTTTTTCACCATCGACTTCAGCGACATAGACATTTGCATCGGGTGACAAATAATCGCCAAGCCCCCACAGAGCAAACGTCGCGACAATGCCGAGAACAATGACCCAGGCGATAACACCTGTTGCACGTTGGCGAATAAATTCAAGCATGGAATGGTTTTATTGCAATGAAATAGTGGGCCGAATAATAACCCAGATCGGAGTTGAGGCCCAGCAGTTTGCTACTTAAAAAAAGAAGCAACAAGGGAACCACTGGAACCCTTGTAACTGTTGACTGGCGGAGTGGACGGGATTCGAACCCGCGACCCCCGGCGTGACAGGCCGGTATTCTAACCAGCTGAACTACCACTCCTAATACTTCTGGTGGGTGCTGAGGGGATCGAACCCCCGACATTCGCCTTGTAAGGGCGACGCTCTACCAGCTGAGCTAAGCACCCGATGAAAGGAGCGCTATTGTACGGCATCCTTAAATGCCTTACCAGCCTTAAATGCTGGAGATTTTGAGGCTTTGATCTGGATCGTTGCGCCCGTTTGTGGATTACGGCCCTCACGTGCTGCGCGCTCTTTAATAGAGAAGGTACCAAAACCAACTAGCGTTACCTGGTCTCCACTTTTCAACGCTCCTGTAATCGCTTCAATAATACCATCAAGAGCGCGACCAGCCGCAGCTTTCGAAAGATCTGCAGATTCGGCAACGGCGTCGATTAATTCTGATTTATTCACTATATATACTCCTCAGTATTTATATCGGGTGTCGTGAGCACAAGCCAACGTCCAACCACCCGAATTTGATGTAGTAGCCGCACACCGAAAGCAAATGACGCAAACGGAGCGAGAGGGTGACTCTTTATACCAACTAAGAAAAAGCCCTGTCAAGCAGTGTTTATGCGGCTTGCAGAGCAATGAAGAAAAAAACGGCCTGAAATTTTCCCTAGTGCGCTCGAATATGACCGTCTTTATTTTTTCTGTCTTCTGTTTTCTTACTTAACAGTTTTTGTACTTCATCTTCACTTAATGGCTTTGGCATATGTTGCAAAGCCACGGCAAATACTTCATCGATCCATTTGACGGGACGAATATCCAGCTTCTGTTTGATGTTGCCGGGAATCTCTTCGAGGTCGCGCTTGTTCTCTTCAGGGATGAGTACAGTGTCGATACCACCGCGATGCGCTGCCAGTAATTTTTCTTTTAGACCACCAATAGGCAAAACCTCTCCCCGGAGGGTGATTTCACCGGTCATTGCCACATTGGAACGCACAGGAATGCCCGTTAAAGCCGATACCAATACGGTACACATACCGACACCTGCGCTTGGCCCATCTTTAGGTATGGCGCCTTCAGGCACATGAATGTGAATATCGTTATCACGATAAAATTCAGGGTCAATACCTAACATCGCAGCACGACTACGCACCACCGTCATCGACGCTTGCGCGGACTCTTGCATGACATCACCAATCTGTCCGGTAATGGATAGCTTGCCCTTACCACGAACGACGGCTGCTTCCAGGGTCAGCAAGTCACCACCGACTTCTGTCCAGGCCAGACCTGTGACCTGACCAACATGATCAATCTCTTCAGCACGGCCAAAACGGAACCGTTTTATACCAAGGAATTTCTCAATGTTGCGTGAATTGATATGAACAGTACCTTTATGCTCTTCCAAAGCTGCTTGTTTAACCACTTTTCGGCATAACTTTGAAATCTCACGTTCCAGACTGCGCACACCTGCTTCACGTGTGTAGTAACGAACGATATCGCGCAGTGCGCCTTCTGATATTTTTAACTCGCCTTCCTTCAGGCCATTGTTCTTCATTTGCTTGGGCACAAGATAACGCTGTGCAATAGCAAGCTTTTCATCCTCGGTATAACCAGACAGACGAATGACCTCCATACGATCAAGCAACGCGGCAGGAATCGTCGATAACGAGTTTGCAGTACAGACAAACATGACATCAGACAGGTCGTAATCTACTTCAAGATAATGATCGTTAAAGGTGTGGTTTTGTTCTGGGTCCAATACTTCTAACAAAGCCGAAGAAGGATCGCCACGAAAATCCGTGGCCATCTTGTCAACCTCATCCAATAAAAACAATGGGTTCTTTGTTTTTACTTTAGATAAATTTTGAATGATTTTACCCGGCATAGAACCAATATAGGTACGGCGATGACCGCGTATCTCGGCCTCGTCGCGCACACCACCCAAAGCCATGCGAACAAACTTTCGATTGGTTGCTCGCGCAATGGACTGTCCTAACGAGGTTTTACCTACCCCTGGCGGCCCCACCAAACACAGCACTGGGCCTTTTAGTTTAGAGACACGCTGCTGCACAGCAAGGTATTCAAGAATACGTTCTTTGACTTTTTCAAGCCCGTAGTGATCAGCCTCAAGTATTTTTTCCGCAGCTTTAATATCCTTGGAAATTTTACTGCGCTTTTTCCACGGTATATTGACCATGCAATCAATATAGTTACGAACAACAGTAGACTCGGCCGACATCGGCGACATCATCTTGAGTTTATTCAGTTCAGACAGAGCCTTTTCCTTAGCCTCTTTAGGCATAGCCGCTGATTCAATTTTTTCAGCCAACTCATCCACTTCATTAGGCACATCATCCATGTCGCCAAGCTCTTTCTGAATGGCTTTCATTTGCTCATTCAAAAAATACTCGCGCTGGCTTTTTTCCATCTGGCGTTTTACACGGCCACGAATCCGTTTTTCGATTTGCAATAAATCGATCTCAGACTCCATCAGGCCCATCAAGCGCTCAAGGCGCGCACTGACGTCAATGGTCTCAAGCAAAGACTGCTTTTCTTCAACCTTCAGCGACATATGTGCAGCGATGGTATCCGCCAAACGGCTAGGATCATCGATACCCGATAATGATGCGCTGATTTCCGGTGGAACCTTGTTATTGAGTTTGGTGTATTGCTCAAACTGGCTAAGTATCGATCTCACCAAAACAGCACTTTCACGCTCACCAAGCACTTTAGCTTCTAGCACGGTAACATGCGCAGCGAAATAATCCTCGATATCTTCTTCAAATGAATGAACTTCAGCGCGGTGCTGACCCTCGACTAGTACTTTGAC
>WGFU01000016.1 GCA_015492075.1 Gammaproteobacteria bacterium | reverse complement strand
CCCGCCACAAGCGGCTAGAGAAAGTAAAAACGCAACAATTACTACAACACGTGAAAACAGCATGGGGTTCTCCCTTTGCACAAAGGCATTAATTTATGAACTCGCGGGTGCTCTACGCCACCCCAACTTAACTGATCGAAACGATATCAGATAATCCCAGGTTTTCATGTAAGATATTCATGACAATTTTTAATATTTTGATAAAACATTGACTAGTTCAATGCTATTAAATAAAAAATTTCATCAGCGCTGCTTTATAGCAAGCTTTACGCCACAATACATTTACCACTGACTATCAAAGGCTTAGAAAAATGTAATGTCATTGAATACAAATAAGTGTAAAAAATATCGACGGCGAGACAGTGAATAATTGTAGCAGGCAGCAGCCGCGCCTACTAACCACATAAAACCAATTAAGCGCTGATACGGCGGGCACTGATCACGTTAGGTAGCTGCGAGATTTTTGCCAGCACGCGGCTTAAATCATCAATATTGCTGATTTCAATGGTTAACCGCATCTTAGCCTGATTATTGTTTTTGTCTGACGAGGTATTCGCAGCAATCAAATTGACATTATTGTTAGCGAATACCGATGTCACATCGTGTAGTAAACCATGGCGGTCATAGGCGGTCACCTCGATATCAACGCTATAGTCTTTATCGGGCCTATGCCCCCATGAAACTTCGATTAAACGTTGCGGGGATTCAGCACTTAAACGCAGATAATTGCGGCAATCCCGTCTATGTATACTGACGCCGCTACCGCGAGTAATGTATCCGCCAATCGGCTCGCCAGGAATCGGTTTACAACAACGTGCCAGTTGCGTCATCAGATTACCGACCCCCTGCACATTAATATCGCCGGTATCGCGTGGCGCAGGCTTGCTAATGGGTGGCGGTAGGTCGGCCGCAGGTTGATCCGGCTTGCGCTTGAGCAGACGCTCAGCGGCGCGCACGACTTGGCCAAGCTTGATTTCATTGCGACCCACTCCAGCATAAAAGCTGTCAACTTTGCTGCAATTGAAATGTTCGGCGAGTTTCTGTGTATTCACCTGATCTAAACCAAGCCGGTCTAGCTCTTTATCCAGCGCTTGCTTACCAGCAACGAGGTTTTGTTCAAAATCTTGTAGGCGCAACCAATGCTGAATTTTACTGCGTGCTCTAGCTGTCTTTACATAGCCTTGGTGCGGATTCAGCCAATCACGGCTAGGGCCTCCGCGTTTAACCGTTAAAATCTCGACCTGGTCACCCGTTACCAGGGTATGCGTTAATGGCACCATTTGTTGATTAACTTTGGCGCCACGGCAACGATGGCCAACCTCCGTGTGGATGTGATAGGCAAAGTCAACCGGGGTTGCACCACGCTCCAAGTCAACGATTTTTCCCTGAGGGGTAATGACGTAGATACGGTCAGAATGCACCTCTGATTTAAAACGATCGACAAAGTCACTGGCATCAGATACTTCTTCTTTCCATTCCAGCAATTGGCGCATCCATTGCAATTTATCCTCGAAGGTAGTGTCATGCGCGACACCTTCTTTATACGCCCAGTGTGATGCAACACCATGCTCGGCATGGGCATGCATATCGTAGGTGCGAATTTGCACTTCGACAGTTTGACCCAGTGGGCCTATTACAGCAGTATGTAATGACTGGTAATGGTTTTCTTTTGGTGTCGCGATATAATCGTCAAACTCACCGCGGACGTAATTCCACTCTGAATGGACAATACCCAGCGCAGCGTAGCATTGCGCCACATCGCTAACCAGTACCCGAACCCCAAGCACATCATAAAGCTCGTGATAATGCAGATTTTTACGCTGCATTTTTTTCCATATACTATAAATATGTTTAGGTCGTGCGCGGATATCGGCTTCGATATTAGCATCTGATAATCGTTGCTCTAGGTGCTGTTTAAACGCACCCAAGTAATCCTGACGCTCGGCGCGGCGCATCTCCAACATCTTGGCAATACGCTTATAGGTTTCCGGCTCAAGATAACGAAAAGAAAGATCTTCTAATTCCCATTTCAGTTGCCAAATACCTAAGCGGTTTGCTAGCGGCGCAAAAATATCGAGTGTTTCGCGCGCAATACGTTTTTGCTTTTGTGGGCGCAAGCACGATAAGGTCCGCATATTATGCAAGCGATCTGCAAGCTTAATCAAAACCACCCGAACATCTTCGGCCATCGCCAAAAGCATTTTTCGTAGGCTTTCTGCCTGTGCATGCTCTTTAAGCATAGCCGGATCATGGCCAGGCAAGGAGTCGATAACGTCCATCTTAGTGACGCCATCAACCAGCCTAGCAATAGTAACGCCAAACTGATTTTCAATATCCTTGAGGGAAATCGCCGTATCTTCGGCAACATCATGCAATAAAGCCGCAGCAATAGCCTCATAGTCCATTTTAAGGCTAACCAAAATGTTGGCCGCAGCAAGTACATGTTGAAAGTAAGGCTCACCCGATGCGCGGGTCTGATCTACGTGGGCTCTTTGTGCAAGATCGCTGGCGCGACGGATCACATCGATTTCATGTGAGCTATACTCAGATGCCAGACTATGCAACCACGTCTCAACATCGAGTCCTCTATCACTACTTTCTATTGGGTGTATTTCAGTTGCCTGTACCACGCTCAAGACATCAAATGAGGGATTTGTAACTACAATAGCACCGCACAACTCATTGCGACAACTAAATTAGAGCGTTACGGTCGACCTTGATTCAGTGAGTAGTAAGCACTATCCACCGCAGGACATCTATATCGTTATCTAGTGATTCCTTACGCAATAAAGTGCGGGCCCGGATCAGGCCCTCATAAAGCGGTTCAGATTCCAGACACCTTCGGCATTTTAGAAGCTGTCAACAGCAAGGCGATGATTTGCCCCCGATACATTGTTGCCATTGCCTACTGTCTTCCGACGCGATTGCTTGGGTGATATTGGCGCAGTTGAAGGTAAAATGTGCCAGGTTTTCTGATCCGATAAGATGCAATGACAAAATTGACTAAAGAGCCTCAATATAAGCCTTTGAGGTAATACGGCTGAATACGGTGGCTATCGTCACTATAATAAACGGCTTCAGATACTCACTAGGCATCCTCATTTTATCGCAGTTTTTACCTCATTGGCGCGTTTGCGCCTGGCCTCTTTCGGGTCTGCAATCAAGGCGCGATAAACCTCGATACGGTCTCCTGCGCGCAGCTTGCTGTCAAGCTTGCAGAGTTTGCCAAATATACCCACCTTGTTCACGGATAAGTCGATTTCCGGAAAACGTTCAAGCAAATCGGACTCTCGCAACGCCTCCTCTATCGTTGCGTCTGCGGCGACGCTCTGCTTGAGGATCACCTGCTCATCGCGTTTGGCATAAGCCACTTCTATATCAATAGTTTTGCTAACCATAGATATCATTCGCACGCTGACAAAAGGCATCAACCAATTTGTCTGCGATTTTTTGAAAGACAGGTCCTACTGTCATTTTAAGTAATGCATTAGAAAACTCATATTCCAGATCCAGTGACACCTTGCATGTCTGCGCATCGAGTGCCTGAAAAGACCATACTCCTTCTAGCTTTTTAAACGGTCCTTCGACCAGCTGCATAGTAATGCTGACACCAGGCTCATTGATATTCTGCGTTGTAAACGACTTGTGCACCATGCCTTTACGTAGCTCAACCTTACCGCGCACGCCTTGCGCATCACGCGCAATTTCTTCGCTGCTCGCACACCAGGGTAAAAACTCGGGGTAGGCCTTGATGTCATCCACCAAGGCGAACATGGCATCGGCGCTGTAAGGCACCAGCACGCTATGACTGATTTTATGCACAATAAACTCGCTTAGAAAAAAACGCCTATAGCGTTAAGAAATACCAGCATAACGGCTATCGGAGTAACGTAACGCACCAAAAAGCGCCATATTACATAAGCACTTTCGCTGATCGCCAATTCATCATGTGATGCACTCTTTTTCATTAGCCAACCGGCAAAAACCGCCATTAATACCCCGCCCAAAGGCAACATAATATTGGCCGTCAGATAATCAAGCAGATCAAAAAATGTTTTACCAAAAAGTGTCAGGTCAGACCACTCGTTAAACGAAAATACCGTGCCCAAACCGATAAACCAAGTCAACAGACCGAGGACAATACTGGCCTTTAGGCGGCTAAAACCCTTGTTTTCAATTAACCAGGCTACCGCAGGCTCAATCAAGCTAATCGAAGAGCTCCATGCGGCAAACACCAGAAGAATAAAAAACAAGGTGCCAAATAAGGCGCCAAAGGCCATATTGCCAAAGGCCAGAGGTAAGGTCACAAAGATGAGGCCCGGACCGGAGCCGGCCTCCAGACCATTGGCAAAGACAATGGGAAAGATCGCGACACCGGCCAGCACCGCTACTGAGGTGTCGGCAATGGCAATGCTGAACGAGGTTTGTGTAATAGAGGTCTCTTTCGGCAAATAGGCGCCATACACCATAATGGCTCCCATGCCGATGCTAAGCGTAAAAAACGCCTGTCCCATCGCCTTCAATACACCCTCCGTGGTCAGCTTGGAGAAGTCCGGCGCAAACATAAAGCGCAGGCCTTCAGCAAAACCGCTGGTAGTCATGGCATACAACACCATCACAATAATCAAACCAAACAAGGCCGGAATCAAAAAGCGTACGGCTTTTTCGATCCCTCCTTCGATGCCGCGCGCGACGACAGCCATGGTAATAAGCATAAAAATGCTGTGCCAAAAAATCAGCGTGGCCGGCGATTTGGTCAACGCATCAAAGTGCTGGCCAACCAAGGCTGCATCAGCGCCGGCGAACGTGCCTGCAGCCGTGGTAAAGACATAACTGATCGCCCA
Organism: Gammaproteobacteria bacterium; assembly: GCA_015492075.1. Lineage (GTDB taxonomy): Bacteria > Pseudomonadota > Gammaproteobacteria. The sequence goes on along the minus strand of WGFU01000016.1, from coordinate 9,466 downwards.
ACCGGCAATGACACTGTAATAGGACAGAATCAAAAACCCGGCCGCTATGCCCGTCCAGCCAAGAAACTTCCATAGCTGCGAATGGCCTGTCTCTGCGGCCAGATGCTTCATACTGTCAACTGGATTACGGCGGCCACGGCGGCCCAACATCACCTCGGCCATCATGATTGGTACGCCAATCAGAAAAATACACAGTAAATAGACCAGAACGAAGGCGCCACCACCATTCTCACCGGTGATATAAGGAAACTTCCAGATATTACCGAGGCCAACGGCTGAGCCCGTCGCTGCCATGATAAAGGCCCAGCGCGATGTCCAAAGCCCGTGCAGTGAGGTTCTGTTATTGTCTGCCATAGTCGTTTGAATAGTAAGAATCTGTGCTCTTTTTGGCACAGTTTATAGCACCAGCGCTATATATAGCATCAATTGTCTTGGATTTATCCATCCAATACAAGCATTTGCAGACAATATTACAAGTTTAGCTTGTATAATCATGTCATGGCTAAAAACAAGAAAAAGGTGTCAGACAACACCATCGCCCTGAACAAGAAATCACGTCACGATTATTTTATCGAGGAACGTTTTGAAGCCGGACTCGTGCTCGAAGGATGGGAAGTCAAAAGCATGCGTGCCGGGCGCGTGCAAATGGCGGAGAGCTACGTTGTTATCAAAGACGGCGAGGCCTTTTGGTTTAATGGCCACATCTCGCCTCTACAAACTGCCTCTACCCACATCAAGCCCGACCCCAGCCGAACACGAAAACTCCTGCTGCATGCGCGTGAGATCGACCACCTCATCGGCGCTGTGGAACGCAAGGGTTATACCCTGGTGCCAACAGCGCTTTACTGGAAACACGGTCGCGCCAAACTCGAAGTCGGTCTGGCCAAGGGTAAGAAGCAACATGACAAGCGCGCTACACAACGTGATCGCGATTGGTCACGTGACAAGCAGCGCCTGATGAAAGAGAACCGCTAATGATTGTAAAAACTCATGAGCGTTAGGGGTTCCTCTTGATTGCTAACATCATTCTCGCGCAAGCGCGAATCTACAACTCATCGATTTACTCGCCCCCGCTTAGACAAGGATGACAGGCAATCAATGAATAAATTAAAGACGGCTTGTTTTTAACGGCGCTATAAATCACCCAGCTTGCGCTTAAACGTATAGTCAACAGGCTCCACAATGAGCTTGTCTGCTGCCTCACCGACATTACCACCCAAGGCGCTAAACGGTAACGAGACCACAAAGGCCGCGCCACCAATTGCGATAGTGACCAAACCTATCGGCCGGAACACCAGCGCATCGAGCACCATTGCCTCACCTGAGCCTGGCTCAATAAACGCACTGTTATGGTGGCGATAGTCACCCGAATAGCGCAGCCTGTCAGATGCCTGTGCGGCCGACACTGCCAATCCAGCCATCAATAAAACCGCAACAATCCCCGCCCATTGTTTCATGGCATTTCCTCACTCAAGAGAAGACGAATCAATTATAACCTAGAAGACCACTAGCTTTCATAAGTGAAGCCTGGATAGAGCACCATCCTTCTGCCAGTAACAATAGTGTTTTGTCATTCCCGTTTTGCCTACTTATGCACATTATCGCCAACGCAAAACTGATAAAAAGTTTATTGATAAGGAGATTTGCTATGCCAATAAAAATCAAAATCAGCATTTCCAGTCTATTGCTGCTGATATCTTCGTATTCGACGGCGGACACTTCGCTGGGGGTCGGCTTAAGTACGCTCGGCGCCAATATACAGCTCGCGCAGTCCCTGAGCCATAATATTAATCTCCGCCTTGAATACAATGGCGCAAGCTATGACACCGATGGTGCCACTAATGGCGTCGATTATGATCTCGACCTGGATTTAAGCAGCATCGGCCTGCTGTTTGATTGGCACGCTTTGAATAACGGATTCAGAGTGACACTGGGTGGGCTCTATAATGACAACAGGCTTAGCGCTAACAGCAATTTAAATGGGGCAAACCTCGAGGTGGGAGATATGACCTTTACTTCTGCACAAGTTGGGCAGCTGCAAGGTGATATCAGCTTCAACTCGTTTTCGCCCTACCTAGGTGTCGGCTGGGGACGTGCGGTACATCAGGGTTATAGCTTTAATTTTGATTTAGGCGTCGTCTTCCAGGGCAAGCCCGACGTAGACCTAAGATCCGTTGGCGGCTTGTTTTCCAATAATGCCCTCTTATTAAGTGAAATAGAAACAGAAGAACGTGAGCTACAAGATGACCTCGATATTTTCGAACTCTATCCGGTGATATCTTTCGGGCTAAGCTATACGTTCTAGCGCTGCTAAAACCGCAAGCCCGACCAACAGACGATGCTGACATCAGAGCTATGAGCTGGCTTGCAAGACGGTCCAAGCCACTTCACATTCTCCTAGCTCCGCGGCAATATGCGCAGAGTCATCCGAGATGGTGACAGAGAACTCCATGGTGCGCTCGACCAACCGTGCCAACGATTGTATGTCTTGCCATTGGAAGCGATAGACAGAAGCCGACAGCTGCTTGAATTTTGCCTGACTCTGCTGCCACCAGACATCTGATTTTGAATTAAAACTGTACACCTTGACTGTCTGCGCAAGACGTGTCGCTTTTTTAATTCTATCCGCAGCGGGTTCGCCAAGGTCAATCCACAAGAGCAATTGATTATCCAGCGAACGCCGCCAGATATCAGGCTCTTCCGCTTCACTCAGCCCTTTGGTGAAAGCAAGATGCTCCCTGGCATTAATACAATAGGCCAACACGCGTGCCATCATACGTTCAAGCGTTTCAGAGGGATGCCGAGCAATGGTTAAAGGCAGCGTATCGTAATAATTTTTATCAAGATCAGATAAGGAAATATTTAATTTATAAATCGTTGGTTTTAACGCCACACAAACACCATAAGATGATTCCTTTTCTATTATTCGTTGTCGGTATTACTCGATAATCCTACCGCGCAGTGATTTGGTTTTGCCGCGCTTTACTTTGCTGTCTAATCGCCGCTTTTGCGAACCGACTGTAGGCTTGGTCGGCCGCCTTGGTTTCTGCACAACCATGACCCCTGCAATTAATGCCTTTAATCGCTCAAGGGCATCGTTGCGGTTTTTCTCTTGCGTGCGGAATTTCTGCGCCTTAATGATAATGACACCCTCATTGCTGATACGCCGGTCGCGCAAGCTTAAGAGACGTCGCTTATAAACATCGGGTAAAGAGGACGCATTAATATCAAAACGCAGATGAATCGCCGATGAGACCTTGTTGACGTTTTGTCCACCCGCCCCCTGCGCCCGAATGGCCGAAAATTGAAATTCAGTGTCAGGGAGTGAAACATTTTGCGCAATGTCTAGCACTAAGGTTTCCTGGATAGCAGCTAGCCTATTATAGCAGCGCTGAGTGTGTACGGTGGCGGCCGCGAGCCAGTCAAACTAAATAAACGGTGACTATCCGTTGACTTTGCCATTATAATTATGTGCTTTGCGATTCTCGCACCAGTAAATCCAAGCCTGTAAGACCCTCTACTACTGACATTGGGCTTAAATACCGGCCCCAAGTCATTTAGGAAACCCATTTTGATAACCACAGCAAATATCACCATGCAGTTTGGGGCAAAACCCCTGTTTGAAAACATTTCCGTCAAATTCGGTGGTGGTAATCGCTACGGCCTGATCGGCGCTAACGGTTGCGGCAAGTCTACCTTTATGAAAATACTCGGCGGCGAACTCGAGCCGACATCGGGCAACTTTACCATCGATGTCAATGAACGCCTGGGCAAACTACGCCAAAACCAGTTCGCCTATGAAGACAGTACTGTGCTCGACACTGTCATTATGGGCCATGAGGATTTATGGACAGTCAAACAGGAACGTGATCGTATCTACTCCCTGGCGGAAATGAGCGAAGAAGAAGGCATGCAGGTCGCCGAGCTTGAAGTCCAGTTCGCTGAGATGGACGGTTACACCGCAGAATCACGTGCCGGCGAGGTATTGCTCGGCCTCGACATTCCACTCGAACAACATAACGGCCCTATGAGTGCTGTAGCACCGGGCTGGAAATTGCGTGTCTTATTAGCCCAAGCCTTGTTTTCCGACCCCGATATTCTGTTGCTCGATGAGCCAACCAATAACCTCGACATTAATACCATTCGTTGGCTGGAAGACGTACTGAATCGCCGCAAAAGTACCATGATTATCATTTCGCATGATCGTCATTTCTTAAACAGCGTATGCACCCATATGGCGGATCTTGACTACGGCGAGCTAAGACTTTACCCCGGCAACTACGATGAGTATATGACGGCCTCAACCCAGGTCAGAGAGCAAATGCTTAACCAGAACGCCAAGAAGCAAGCGCAAATCACCGAACTGCAAACCTTCGTCAGCCGCTTCTCTGCTAACGCCTCGAAAGCCAAGCAGGCCACCTCACGTGCCAAGCAAATTGAAAAGATCAAGTTAGAAGATATTAAACCGTCTAGCCGCGTCAATCCATTCATTCGCTTTCAGCAGGAGAAAAAGCTCTATCGTTTGGCACTGGAAGTCGAAAATATCAGCAAAGGCTTTGGCGAAAACATCTTGTTTAACGACCTAAAACTTAAGGTCGAAGTCGGTGAGCGCATCGCCATCATTGGTGCTAACGGAATTGGTAAAACCACCCTGCTTCGTTGCCTGGCTAATGACCTGACGCCAGACAGCGGTCATATCAAGTGGTCAGAAAACATCAATATTGCTTACTTCGCACAGGATCATGGCGCCGATTTTGAAACCGACATGACATTGATCGACTGGATGAGCCAATGGGCCAAAGAAGGCGACGACGATCAAGCCATTCGTGGCACCTTGGGCCGCATGTTATTTTCACGGGATGATATCGAAAAATCCGTCAAAGTCATTTCCGGTGGCGAACAAGGACGCATGCTGTTCGGAAAACTCATGTTACAAAATGCCAATGTCATGTTCATGGACGAACCTACCAATCACCTTGATATGGAATCCATTGAGTCGCTTAATCTCGCGCTGGAAAATTACGATGGAACCCTTATTTTTGTTAGTCACGATCGTGAATTCGTTTCATCCCTTGCTACTCGTATAATCGAAATCACCGCAGATGGCATTGCCGACTTCAGCGGCACTTATGACGAATATCTATGCAGCCAAGGTGTGGAATTTGGCAGCCAAAGAACAGCTTAACTAAGTCAATAAGCGTCGCGCCCAATGCAAAGTAACAAGCTGCCAAGCCTTACCACATCAAACCATCAGGGATTTTATAAGCAGCGTAAGGATCATCCTCATCCTGCACTGGTTCAGTGCCAGAATCACTGACAATGATGCACTGTGAATCGCGCTGTTTGATTTTCTCCGCCACGGGCACCGGCACTAACTCATAAGCATCACACAATTTAGCGATAGCCAAGCGACCGGATGTGAGATGTTTATGCACCTGCTCTGAAACGTAAAGACGCTTGACCACATTGGCATCGGTAAAATGATAAACACACTCGCCATCGTGCTCTTTAATACGGTTGGTTTCGATCAACTGCTTGATCTGCGCAGCAACCGTCTTGCGCTCCGACGCTGCTTTTTTCTGCTGATTCAGTAGGCGATCGCGCTCCACCTTTTCAGCATGAGACTTTTGCGCCAACAGCTTCGCTTCATCTAAAGGTAAAGGCGAGCCTTTCCTCGCCTTCTGTTTCTTGTTTTTATATTGGCCCTGCTTAACTTTTTTGGCCTTCTTTTCATCGACCAGGCCAGTCTGTCGCAACTGCTCAAAAAGTGAGTTCCCCATCGGGTGTGCTCCAGTGTGTATTGTGTTTTAAGATGATTACTCGCTCAGCCAACCACCGAATGATATGGAAAACTCATTGAGTCGGTTTATTAATCAGGACTATCCAGAGACTGCTTGCCCGCCGAGTCGCATACAGTAATGGGATCGGTAAAGAGTTTTGAATTGGGTATTAATATCTTGTCACCCTCTTTACTCAGCTCGGTATAACGTAAGTCGATAGCCACCACATCACCTTCATAACCCGCTATTTTTATGTGGTCACCGATCTTGAAAGGACGATATAAACTAATGAGCACACCAGACAGCAGATTGGAAATCGTATCTTTAAGCGCAAAGCCCAATGCAAAACCGGTCAGACCCAACCCCGCGATCATCGCAGAAACATTAACGCCGAGAATGCCCAAAGACGCGACGAAACCAAATATCACAAGCAAAACACCCGCGATGCGCGAAACAAGTAACGTAATATGACTCTCTAAATTCAGGCCCCGTGAGATTTTATTTATTACAGGCTTTATAATTTTTGACAAGAATAGAAAGATCAGAAGAACAAAAATGGCCGCGCCCACCTTAGGCACCCATAATACCAAGCCATCCATAAACGATTGAAAAACTGATTCCATGACTTGATCAATCACTCCGGCCTTTGTTAATTCAAGTTGGCCATTAGCAGAACACTACTGTTGTAAAATAATTGCTTTCAGCTCTGCAAACTTGCTTGCCACCAATGCCTCATCCGCACGCGATTCCAGATTAACGCGTAACACCGGCTCGGTATTAGAGCTGCGAACATTGAGGCGCCAGTTTTTAAACACCATGTCGATGCCATCGACCCGGTGCATCTCAAACGACTCACCCCAATCATACGACTCTATTCGCTGCAGCACCGCTTTGGCATCATCCACCGTAAAGTTAACTTCCCCCGAGCTAGGATATTTAGCAATCCGATCTTTGACCATGGCAGATAGTGGCTCACCACTCAGACAAATCAGCTCGGCAACCAGCAACCAGGGGATCATGCCACTGTCGCAATAGGCAAAGTCACGGAAATAATGGTGGGCACTCATCTCGCCACCGTACACAGCATCTTCCTTACGCATACGTTCTTTAATAAAGGCGTGGCCAGTTTTAGACATAATCGGTATGCCACCGTTCGCTTCTACGATATCGACCGTATTCCAGTAAACACGCGGATCGTAGATAATCTTTGCGCCCGGATTCTTCTTTAAAAAGGCTTGCGCCAGCAAGCCAACAATATAGTAGCCTTCGACAAACTCACCGTTCTCATCAAACAGAAAACAACGATCAAAGTCACCGTCCCAGGCAATACCCATATCCGCTTTATGCGCGATGACCGCATCGGCGGTATCAGCCCGGTTCTCTGGCAATAATGGGTTAGGTATACCATTTGGAAAGGTCGGGTCGGGCAAGTGATGCACCTTGATAAACTCGACAGGAATTTTTCTCTCATTGAAACTGGCCTCGATGGCATCAATGACATGGCCTGCCGCGCCATTACCCGAGTTGACCACCAGCTTCAGCGGTTTCAATGAGGGCAGATCAACATAACCAAGCAAATGCTCTATGTAGGCATCGAGTGTTGATTGCTGCGTATAGGAGCCACGATCAGCCTCCGACACTGGCGAAAAGTTGTTCTCTTCTGCCAACCGCTGAATATCGCGCAGGCCGGTATCACCAGAAATGGGCCTGCTGCCTTCACGCACCAGTTTCATACCATTATAATCAATAGGATTATGCGATGCCGTCACCTCGATCCCCCCGTCCACCTCGAGATACGAGGTAGCAAAGTAGATCTCCTCCGTGCCCACCATACCGATATCGATCACATCAACGCCGGCATCCTGCAAACCATTGGCAAGCGCCAGCTTCAACGCCGCAGACGTTTCACGTACATCGCCCCCCACCACCACCGTCTTCGGTCGCAAAAAGTCACCAAAAGCACGGCCAACACGGTAAGCCACTTCCTCATTAAGCTCCGTGCCCAACTGACCACGAATGTCATAGGCCTTAAAACAGCTCAACACTGAGGAGACAGAATTGGACTGATCAGCGTTTTGTGTCATATGCTTTCCCTTAAATATGAGCGTAAAAATAATACACGTATCATATCATCAGCTAGATAGCAGGTGCCGGCGTAAACTCTATTTTGTGCATACCGGCCCACAGACCGTTCAACTTGAACGGTGCTGGTTCACAGCAAAGCGAATAATAATCTGATGAGTCTATTAAAGTGTACACTGCGGCCGTACCCCCCACATCCAATTGTGAAGCTGCCAACCGCTTCGACTATCTCGAACTATCCACCACCATCTCGCCGCCTTCGCATACGGCAACAGAAAAAACCCCGAAATACTATTTTTTCAACGGGTTATTTGAAAATCGAATTATTTTTACTGACACCATTTGCAATAGGCTATATAGAAAACCCAATAACGAGGGAAATAGAAGCTTCCAGCGCGATAAAGCAACTGGGAGAAACACCAAATTCAACGATTGATGGTAGTAAGCTCGAAAATAAAAAAATAACAAATAACAAGATAGAATATTATTTGTTATGATCGGCATGCCAACTCGGCTCTATGGAGCACCCATCTGACTCTGAATTACATCAGTATTGGGTGAAATCGCAGGAGCACATGAAACACGATAGGATTCGAATACTCAGTCAGATTTTAAAGGCGCGACGCACTCCAATTGCTATTAGCGTTCTTGCAGAAGAACTCGATTGCACCACCCGAACAGTGCAACGCTATCTCGACGATTTGCGAGACATCTACCATGCACCGTTAGATAACCTGCCCAGTAAAGGCTGGATACTCGACCAGAAAAATAGCCCTAACTGGGAAATACCAGGTTTATGGTTAAGCGAACAAGACATTCAGTCGATGTTGCTGTTGCTGTCCATTCTCAAACGTTTTGGCAATGGCCTCATGCGCAAAGAGCTAAAACCAGTTGAACAACTCATCAATAGCACCCTGGCACAACGCAATATCTCTCGCAGCCAAATAGGTCAACGTATCAAGATTATTCCCCTGGCCAATGCTGCCCTACCTCACAAACACCTCTATTGTTTTTTTAACGCCATCATCAACCGTCAACAAATTACCCTAGATTACTGCGATTACCAGCAGCAACACAGCCACCGAACCATCAGCCCACAACGCCTCGTCTATTACCGCGACAACTGGTTTTGCGATGCCTGGTGCCATCGCCGCGACGAGCTACGTACCTTTGCCCTCACCCGCGTTGAACAAGCTGAGCTGACAAACAAAAAAGCCATAGACATTGCCAACGAACAACTGGACCAGCATTACAGCCCCGGCTATGGCTTGTTTGCAGGTAACAATAAATATAAAGCCACCCTACGGTTTTTTCCTACCATTGCCCGCGACATTGCCAAACAACAATGGCACCCCCAGCAACACGGAGAGTGGGATGGCAAAGACTACCTGCTCACCCTGCCCTATTCCGACCAACGCGAATTGGTACAAGACATCCTGCGCCACAGTCCCAATGTCGTCGTAGAATCGCCAGCGCGCTTAAAAAACGCCGTCAAGCGCCAATTACACATGGCCCTAGAGGTTTACAATGAAATATAACCCTAAAAAACTACTGTATAAATACTCACGACAGGTTTTGTCACTAGCGTGGGGTAGGATATAAAT
>WGFU01000015.1 GCA_015492075.1 Gammaproteobacteria bacterium | reverse complement strand
GGTACTCCTTACCAGAGACAGTAGTCAGCACAGTCTCGGTGGAGCCATCCATGCCCGCAGCAATAACAATGCGCTCTACACGCTCGCCCCGGGCAAAACGTGACATGTCGTCACCCATTGATGCAGTGACAGTGAAGCTGACCTGGGCGGATAAGGTGCTGGGGCCATCAGGTAACTCGATGGTGGCACTGGCTGTTGCGTTGGCAAGATCACCGGACAAAGCACCACTTAAGGTTGATGCTGGTGGTGCACTCGCTGGTGTTACGGTTAGCTGAACCGTATTACCCACTGGTACACCACTACTTACAAAAGTAACCGTGACCGGGTTGGCAGTACCGGCCGGCAGTAAAATATCTGCTGTACCCGTTGGTGAAGCAGGTGCAGCGACACCTGCTACGCTGGTAATGCGTAGAGTAGGCAAGCCTGGCACAAAAATGTCTTGGGGTTCGGCGAAGGCAAATGCCGGGATGGTTGCAGGTGAGAAGGCAAAGGTGTCGGCTTCCAGCCTGATGCGACCGACACCACCACGCCCACCGTTACTGAGACCAGAAACACTATTCGTTCCGTTTGTGCCAAAATTTGCCCTGATGACGCCATCACCTTCAATCGTGGTGGCAACAATACGGATAGCGCCACCACTACCACCACCGCCCGTTGCACCGGAACCAGCCCTATCGCTACCACTACTAAAGCCAGAGATACCGCCATCAGCAAATATTGATCCGTTGACAGAAACTGTGCCGGATGCGGCAATGAGAATGGCGCCACCACCGCCACCACCACCGGAACCAGAGAACACTGTTCCGGCGCCACCACCACCGCCACCTGAGCCGCCGATAAGTGGCAGCAAGGTCGCGCTGCCATAGGTTGTGCCTCCTCGCCCAGCTCTTAAAGGCTCAAAACCACAGGAAGAATTATTAAAACTACTTCTAGCAGCCCTGTTACCACTACCTCCATAACCACCGCTACCACCGCCACAGTTCCAATTAGGGATTGTACTGGCCGCGCCGCCGAACCCCGCGCCTGGCCCTAGCCCCGCCATGCCAACCCTATTGCCACTAGCATCGCCACCGGCACCGCCATCGAAACCACCTGGGCCACCGATGCCAGGCAGTCCATCATCGCCAACGTTGCCATTACCTGCTGTACCAACATCAGCCGAACTACCACCGCTTACATCTATAATACCGTCAATCGTGACATCACCACTCGCTAATATAGTGACAGGTGTATTGGTAGCATTTTTTTGAAAGGTCACCGTCACACCAGCAGGAATAGTAACGTTAGTAAAATTGAATATGCCATCGGGCGGCAACGTCAACTGCGTATTCACTGTTGGTATAAAAGCGCCATCGATCTCAGTGCTACCACTGTCAAAGGCGGAGGCCACCATTGGCAGCATTGCAATCGCTACCACCAGGGGCAGCAGTGTTTTATAAATTGTATGGTTCATGGTTTGAGCCCTCCTGATAGTGCGGTTGCTGTGTGTATTCATGGTGTTTTCCTTGGTTAACGCGTTAATTAGTGACTATGGTGAAGGTATTGGCCGATGAGGCAGTGCTATCGCTGGCACCGACTGGGGTAATAATGGTAATGACGCGTGACCCGGCGGTGGCGCCAGTGGCGATGTTCATTTGAATGGTAACTTCTGTGCCTGCGCTATTGACGAACGGTGAGGTGGCAAAGGTAATGTCATTTGGCGGTGTCGCGGCCACTGCATTGGTACCATCGAGGTTGATGCCGCGAATAATCAGCTCGACGGTGCTACCGGCGATGGCCTGAATGGGGGTGATAGAGTCGATTTGTGGCATGGCGGTGACAACGTTTAATTGTGATTGCGCGCTATTAGCAAAGGCAATTGTGCTATCGGTCGTATTCAAAACCACTTGGCGTGCACCGATCAGTGCATCGCTGGCAATATTCAAATCTACTGTTAACTGTGTTCCATCCGCATTAATGGTTGGTGGTGCAGAAACGGTTATGCCATCGCCTGGATTCAGGCTCACCGATGTTACGTCTGTTAAGCCAGTACCATTGATTGTTAGTGTTACGGTGCTATTGAGTGCGACGGCGCTTGGCAATATCGATGTGGCACTATCACCAAGCACCATGCCTAGCTGGGTAAAACCAAGATTGCTGAATGTGCGGGTGTTAGGCTCAGGAATAATTTCCATATCGATACCTAACTGCGCTGAGGTGATTAATCGGTCAATGGTTGGCTGTGTGCCGGCATCGGCTTGCAGTTGAACCCCGAGTACGGGTGCGATAACCGGCGTGACCTGGGCGCTGATGGTGTTAGCAATGGTCAAACTGTTTGCCGCCGAGGCAATGGCAGAGGTATCGCCTGCCGGTGTCGACACGACGACGACGCGCTGACCTAATGGCGCATCGGCTCTTGCGGAAATATTCACCGTGAGTGATCGGCCGTCGGCGGCGACGACAGGTGCACTAACACTAACACCTTGTGGGGGTTGAACACTGACGGCCGTTGCACCATCGAGGAAGTCACCGACCACAGTCACTAAAACGGGTGCGGCGTCGCGAATAACAAAGTTTGGCGTGATGGCGGTTACTGCGGGCTGGTTACCGACGACCAGGAAGCGGTTTGCACTACTGGATACAGCCGGTATGAGTGATACCAAGTCGGCATTAACCAAATCGATGCGACGTAATGTTTCTGGTGCATCAGCGACAATGGTGACATCAATGGTGGCTTGCGTGCCTTGCGCATTGGCCGTTAACGTACCTGTGGTAATACCGGTATCCGGTGTAATAATAATACCTGCCACGGATTGTAGGCCGCTGCCGTTTATCGTTAACGTTAGCTCTGTTCCGGTACGGCCTTGATCGGGTGTTAAGCCTGTTATGACATCGCCGAGTGATACACCCAGATTATTGGAACGAATCTCCAAGTCACTTGATGTCTGATTGTCACTGGCGATTTCAATTCCCAGTGTCGGCGCAATGATGGGCGTTAATGTTTCTACCGGGCCATTCACCACTTCGAAGCTGTTGGCTGAACTGGCCACATCGGTACTGGTGCCGGCATCTGTTGTAATGGTTAACACACGTTGGCCCAGTGGTTCGTTGGTTGGCACGGATAGATCGAAGGTGAGCATGGCGCCATTGAGCAAGACTTGTGGGTTACTGCCCACCATGCCGGTTGCAGGCAGGATGTTAATGGTCTCAACGTTATCAAGGTGTTGGCCGCGTACAGTAACAGCAAGACTATCGGTATTGCGGACAACGACGATGGGGTTGATTGATTCGATGACCGGAAGATTGACGGCGATATTAATACGGTCTGTATTAGAACCAGCAAAGGGAATAAATCCGTCAACTGTAGTTAATGCGATTTGTCGCAGGCCTTCGGCGGCGGTGTCGGCGATTGTCGCCGGCATGGTCAGGGTTTGGCCGTCGGCTGCAACGGTGAACGTGCCGAGTGTAATATCATCAGCCGGAGTAATGTTGACACCGGTAACGGTATCCAGACCGACACCGCTCACAATAATATCGATGGGTCCACTGCCGACGGCCATCTCATCAGGTGAAACACTGGTAGCAATATTGCCAGCGGCGATACCCAGGTTATTGGTGATAATTGGCGTTATGGTATTTTGTTGCGGTTGCGATCCATCGCCCAGTTGAATGCCCAGTGGTCTTGCTGCGAACGGCCCGATCTCTACTAATTCCGGCACATCAGGTACTTCAATCTCGACCCCAAGATTGGGGGCGAAGAACTGATTACCACCTTGTCGCGGTACAAACTCACCTGTAATAAACACAGGAATAGCCGGAGTGGTGAGATTAGATACATCAATGGCAATGGAAGTGTTGCCTTCAGCCAGCGCTGTAACCGTAACCGTTTGATCTGGAACAGTAGCGCCAAGTGGAATACTTACCGTATCTGGCGCGATTGAAATAAGTGATGAATTCGCCACTGCGAAACTCAGTGTATTGTCAAAGACATCGCGCGTTGTCAGACGAATATCCAGTATTTGGCTTGTACCAGGCGAGATAGCAAGTGGCGACGGCGCTATGATTAAGGATGGCTGGCGTATTTCGATTGAAATATTCGCCAACACAGTGCCAAGGGGAGTACTAAACATAAGCGGGTAATCACCTAACGGTGTATCGTTCCCCGCAAGCACATCGAAGGTGACCTGATCAGTAGTAGTAGCGACATTGCTGATTCGAACATTGCCGTCTTGTGGTGTCACTGTCACGCCACGTAAATCACTGCCTGTCGCCACAAGGGAAAATGTCTCGCCAATGCGAACAAGACTTGGTGATATGTTGGCTACAATAGGTGGGGCCACACTAACATCACTCTGAATACCAATGACGTTGCCGGAGGCATCGTAAACGAACTCGGTAAAGACGCGGGTTTCTGCCTGCGCTAACAGTGGAAGAAATAGAAATAAAACAAGAAGTTGGTGCAATCCCCTATGCACAGATGTAGTCCCTTACGTTAAATAACTGTTATTACAGTTACCAATATATTACTTTTTTGAGGCTGAACGTGACCTTAGCACGGACTTTTTTAAAAAGGCAACCGTTTATTTTGGTTGCCAATCAATAATTGGCCACATATTTTTCGGCCTTCAGACTCTTATCAATTAACAATCAACAAGTTATCTTTATGATATAAAAATAATAAATAATAGTTATCGCAATAACTATTATTGTGCGCACTAAAATTCGGGAAAGATCTAAACAAGCATCAGAGATTGAGGTAATGCCTTAAGCGGACATAGCGCCATGTTATAATACAAAGCCGCTTTTCAGATTTTCAGATTTTCAGATCTGACCTGCCGGCACAAAAAAGATAAGCACTCGCAACGAAGCATTTTTTCCGGGAGGGCAATAGGATCAGACACGATTGATCTGCGATTCCTGATAATCATCAGACTTCCGATCCCCGCCTCGTGCTTTCGGTGTTGCCTGCCGAGCGGTTAATTTTTCAACTTTTGCCTTGAAACGATCATTCCCCATCACCCAGGCTTTATTCGTGGCTTCCCTGATTTCTTCCAGGGTCATCTCCTTAATACGCGCCCGAAATAGTTGCCGATAAACCCTTTGTCTTGCATCCGATGACTTGCCTAGTCGCTTGTATAGCAGATGCGGGATCAGCAACGCATTTACCGTACCCAGAGCATTGTAACAATAGCTTGACCACGGATATTCCGACGGATGATTAACCATTTGGGCGCGCACGGGGTTCAACTCAATACACCGACTACAGGTTAACAGATACTGTTCAGAATCGATCAACGTGGCCTTGTAGCGTCCCTCCCATAAAGTACCTGTTCGGTCATACGTGTAATTAAAGTGCTGAACATACCGTCGCCCCAGACTTTGCATAACTTTGCTGATGCCGTTTTCAGCTCTCGGGGTCATGAGCAAATGAACGTGGTTGGTCATTAACACGTAGGCATGCACCTCACATTGATACTGCTTGCAAGCATCATCAAGATGCTCTAAATAAAACCGGTAATCGTCATCGCTGACAAAGATGACTTCGCGGTTGTTGCCACGCTGAATGACATGTTGAGGTTGACCGGGGATCACAAAACGGGGTAATCGTGCCATGAGTCAACCCTACTCTGATGGGGAGCTCGGGTAAGAATAGCAGAAATTCAACAATCAATGGGGTCAGTCCCACTGCTGTCCCAGTTAATTAATGATAGGAGTCCTAAACACCACGGTATTGTTACACTGTAATTATCAGAAAACACTGTAATTACCGAGGGTTTAAGCGATGGCACATTCTAACACCGTGTTATCACAGATGCTCAAATTGGTACCGAGACATGAATTTGGAAAGCTTGTTAATCGCCTGGATCAAAGGCGTCGTGCCGGTGCACTTGGCCGCTGGAGTCAGTTTGTGGCATTAACAGCAGGTCATCTATGCAAACGCTCGAGCCTGCGAGATATCGAAAGCACGTTATCGAGTCAACGGGCACAGCATTATCATCTAGGCAGTCAGATAGTAAGTAAATCTGCTCTAGCTCGTGCCAATGAAAGTCTGGATTATCAATTTTATGCTGAACTATTTGGTCTGCTTTATCAGCGCTGTGCTGCCAGTGCACCGCGACATAAGCTGAACTTTAAATCCAAGTTATTTTCCTTAGATGGCAGCCTATTAGACGTGTCAATGAAAGTCTTTCGTTGGGCCAATTATAATACCATGAACGCCGCATTCAAACTTCATGTTGGGTTGGATCATGACGGCTTAGTCCCACACTTTGTTCGAGTCACCGAGGGGCGTATTTCTGAAAATGAAGTGGCGTGCGACTGGTCTGCGCCCAAAGGCTCTGTGGTGGTATTTGATAAAGGCTATAACAATTACTGTTGGCATAAGTCATTGACTGATAAAGGAATCACTTGGGTGACACGAATTAGAGGCAATGCTGTTTACCGTGTTGTGGAGCGACGCTTGATTCCAGGGAATAGTGCAATTACGTCAGATCAAATTATTGAATATGCATCATCTCAACGTGATAGCGACACATTACTTCCCATACGAAGAATAGGTTATCGTGATCCAGAGACGAAAAAGCATTATGTATTGATTACGAATCATTTTGCTTGGTCAGCACAAACTATTGCTGATATTTATAAACAACGTTGGCAAGTAGAATTATTTTTTAAATGGATTAAACAAAATCTCGAAATCCAATCTTTCTTAGGGACAAGTCAGAACGCGGTATTAACACAAGTGATGATTGCTTTGTGTACGTACTTATTGCTTGCTTATATTAAGTTTGCATCGAAAACTCAATTAAGCTTGCAGCAATTAATATGCTTTTTACAAACCAATCTATTTATTCGCCGTGATTTATCAACGCTCATTCTTCCGATAAAACGTAAGCCTGGTAAATCACCTCAGTTTACCTTGGCTCTATGCAGAATTTAACTGGGACAGCAGTGAGTCTGACCCCATTGATCAGGCTAAGCTCTAGCTAATTTCTTGCGATACATCCTAAGATCTTTAGCGCAATCAAAACTGGTATCAAACAAACCTGACAGTTTACGCAGAATAGCGGTCACGACCTTGTCTTCCCAAACTTTATCGAACTTGATTTGAGTACTTAACCAATTTTCCAACCAATCGGGGTCAGGCATTTTACTCTGTACCGTATCGTAAGGATACATATCGGCGTTAACATGCAGATTCGTCGGGTGCATCGCGCGCGATGTTTTGGTATTCGTCATCAACACACCAATTTTAGCGAATGCCAAACGTGCTTGATCACCTAGGCTATCAATCGCTTTGCGCATATAACGCATATAACAGGACGCGTGTCGCGCTTCATCAGCGGATAATACATTGTAGATCTGTTTGATCACCGGCTCAGTATGCCAGGCAGAAGCGCAGCGATACCAATATGTCAAACGTATCTCGCCACAAAAATGCAACATCAATGTTTCGTTAGCAGGCGCCTCATCAAACTCGAAACGAACATTATCTAATTCTTCTTCGGTAGGCGCTATGTCCGGCCTAAAACGGCGTAAATACTCCATCATGACCAACGCATGCTTTTGCTCCTCATAAAACCACACCGACATAAATGCCGAAAAATCGGAATCATCACGGTTGTCACGCAAAAACATCTCGGTCGCCGGCAATGCTGACCATTCGGTGATCGCATTATGCTTAATAGATAGTGCCTGCTCGTCGGTGAGCTTGTCAGTATCAAACTGATCCCATGGAATATCTTTTTCCATATCCCAACGGGCACTTTCTAGTGATTTATACAATTCCGGATAAAGTATTTCAGACATTTAATTTACCTTAACAGCGTGCTTTTATAGCAACAAACCTTAAAATTCAGTTGTTTCATTATGCATGAATCAAATCTTCTTAACGAATTCCGATTTCAACTTCATTGCGCCCACGCCGTCAATCTTGCAGTCAATATCATGATCGCCATCAACCAAGCGGATATTTTTGATCTTAGTGCCCACTTTCACCACTAATGATGAGCCTTTGACCTTAAGATCTTTGATTACTGCCACTGTATCACCATCTTGCAGCCGATTGCCATTAGCATCATTAATAAGCTTCTCATCATCCGCGCTATCAACAGCCGCCTCCTGTGACCACTTGTGTGCACATTCCGGACAAACAATCATTATTGCCCTCTTCGTAGGTATAATCCGAGCCACACTCAGGACACTGAGGTAAACCACTCATATTATGAGACTAGTTTAGTCAACAGCTGCTGCTTGATGTCATCGACGCTGCCAACACCTTCAACACGAATATAGTTTGGCGCACCGTCACCTGACTGGCTGGCATAATAATCAATTAATGGACGGGTCTGCTCGTGATAGACCTGGAGACGTTTACGCACGGTGGACTCTTCGTCATCAGCGCGTTGTATAAGGTCTTCACCCGTGACGTCGTCTTTGCCTTCTTCTTTTGGTGGGTTGTACCGAACATGGTAAACACGACCTGATGCTGGGTGGCAACGGCGCCCCTGCATACGTTCCACAATTTCTTCGTCATCGACATTAATCTCAACTACATAGTCAACGTCGATTCCCAACTCTTTCATGCCTTCGGCCTGGGCGATGGTGCGCGGAAAGCCGTCGAGCAAATAGCCATTACTACAATCGTCTTGCGCAAGACGCTCTTTCACCAAACCTAAAATGATTTCATCAGACACCAGGCCTCCGGCATCCATGACTTTTTTGGCTTCAATACCCAGTGGAGTCCCCTCACGCACAGCAGCTCGCAGCATATCACCGGTCGAAATTTGCGGGATACCGTATTGCTTGCTGATAAATCCAGCCTGCGTGCCTTTCCCGGCACCAGGCGCACCCAATAAAATCAATTTCATATTAACTCCTGAATAAGCTTAAATAGATCTAGGATCCTTTTTTATCGTTATCGACCGCTACATCATTCAAACCACAGGGCTTGCACGTTAGCAACCAGATACTGCCAATGATACCTGCAATTAGCGATGCGATAAGAACGCCGGTCTTGGCCATTAACAAGGCCTCCTCCGCGCCGACAAAGGCCAACTCAGCGATAAATATCGCCATGGTAAATCCGATACCGGCCAGCAACGCGGCACCAGCAATATGGCGGATCGCTACACCTGAAGGCAATTTGGCCCAGCCCAGCTTCACTGCGATGACAACAGCACCAAAAATACCGAGAAATTTACCACCAACCAAGCTGACAATAATGGCCAAGGTAATCGGGTGGGCAATAATTTGATCCAGCGCGGCAAAATCGATGGGGATACCGGCGTTGACCAAAGCAAAAACTGGGATAACAAAAAAGCCTACAGGGATATGAAAACCGTGCTCTAGTCGTTGCAGGGGCGTTTCCACCATATGAATGCCGTTTTCCATGGTCTGTAACACAGTTCGCTGTTTTTCATTACGCATAATGCCAACCCCTTCCCGGTGGGCACCGCGAAACTTGTCGACCAAATCACGCATATGATCGGCAAATAGTGATGGGTCGTATTTTGACATCGCGGGAATGGTCAAAGCCACCAACACCCCGGCCAGTGTTGCATGGATACCTGACTTGAGCATCGCCAGCCACAGCACAATACCGATCAGAAAGTAAGGTAGTGGCCGACGTAAACCAAACAAATTGAATGCCACCAATATTGCGAAAGAAACGCCAACCATAATCAATGCGGGAATCGATATGGTTTCGGTATAAAACAATGCAATAACAATCACTGCACCCAGGTCGTCGACGATGGCCAACGCGACCAGAAACATCATCAGCGACACCGGCACCCGCTTACCCAGCAAAACCAGCACTCCCACCGCAAAGGCTATGTCTGTCGCCATCGGAATCGCCCAGCCGGAAGCTGCATTGCCTTCTGAAACCATTGCAAGATAGAGCAGCGCAGGCACTACCATGCCGCCAACTGCGGCCACTATCGGCAAGATAGCATTGCGTACTGAAGACAATTCACCGACCAGGATTTCGCGCTTTATTTCAAGTCCGACAAGAAAGAAGAACAAGGCCATAAGGCCATCGTTGATCCAGTGATGCAGGGTTTTTTCTAAGACAGCTGCTCCAAAACCGATGCTCAATGGCGTTTCGATAAAGTGATGGTAGCTATCTGCATACGTTGAGTTGGCCAGTAGCAAAGCAATAACGGTGGCAACCATCAATACAATGCCACTACTGGTCTGATTGTGGATGAACTCTTCAAACGGTGTCCTGAACTTATCGAATGCATGTTCCCATGGTGCGATATAGCTCGGTTTGGTGTTGGGTTTCTCAGAAGCCATGGCTGTCTCTATCGGGTGTCAGTAACACGGTAACTTGGCATTATAGCGAGTGGGAAGTGATCATAACAGGCACGATGACGCAGTATATGACGATGCGTCGCAATGCAATACTAATCGGTTCTATGAAATCTTATTTTCGGCTTTGCAGCAAACTGATATTACTGGCTTCGCGCGGGAGACTGTTTAACTTAACATTTCTTGAATAATAGAGGCCTTGTGCGATTTGACAACCCAAGCTGCGGATACAAGCATCTTGTTCTGCAGTGTTTACACCCAAGGCGATACAGGCTAAACCCAGGTCTTCGATCAAGCTGATCATGGCCTTGAGTACGCTGCTAGCACACTCGTCACTATCAGCATCACAAATATAACCAGGGTCTATTTTGACGACGTCAATGCCATAACCCATGGTCTTAAGATAAGAAAGCGAGTACTGGCCAGCACCAAAATGGTCTATAACGCACCTGACCCGACACTTGTTGAGCTTGCGAATGGCTGATAGCGCCGATTTTTTATCACGTGCCATGTCCGACTCGGCAATCTCGACGAAACACTCGCGGCCAAAGTTATTCCAGAGCTTGGTGATTTCACTCAAAGTGTCAACAAAACCATTATGCCGTAACTGCATGATACTGCAGTTAATCATCAGCCGTTGGGCGCCGGACTGCACCAGACGCTGCATATCTATGCTCAGATTTTTGAGCATGTAATGACCCAAACGAACCGCCAGGCGGCTGTCTTCAGCGACCCGTAAAAGTTCGCACTGACCCATATCACCGTCTTTACCTGAGCGCGGCCAATGCAGTAAGACTTCGACACCATATAAGGCATCATCACCAAGCCGTAGAACCGGCTGATAGTTTAATACTAGCTCGTCCTTGTCCAGCGCGTCGCGCAAATCATTTTCCAGCTGGCGTCGGTGCTGAAGCCCCGCTGCCATGGACACCCGGAAATAGCGAATACGGTTACCACCTTGTTCCTTAGCTTCACACATAGCCAAATCGGCAAAATACATTAGTTTGTGGCGTGTTACCGCATCTTTAGGATAAGTCGCCACCCCGATGCTTGCCGTCACTGAGCACGTCAAATTTTGATACATAAAAGGTTCTGATAAAACACGCTTAATATTTTGTAATGCCTGATCAAGGTTCAACGCGTCGTCACAGCATGGTAATAACACAGCGAATTCATCACCGCTGATGCGGGCAACAGTGTCAGACTCACGCACCTGATTTTGAATACGCCGCGCCACCGTTGACAAAATAAAATCACCCGCATCATGGCCGAGATCATAATTAACAGGCTTAAAATCATCTAGATTGATAAACACCAATGCCAGAGAGTCGCCTGAACGATCTGAATGCGACAAGGCATGATTGAGACGGTCAAGAAACAATAAGCGATTAGGAATGGCGCAAATGACGTCATGCGTAGCCATATAATCATACTCAGTACGGGCACGACGCAATTGGCTTTTAATGCGATGACGCTCGATAGAAAAGTTGATGGTCTTAAATAATAAGTGAATATCATTGAGATAATCTTTGGCAAGATAGTCTTCAATGCCATTATTTATGGCCATTTGCGCAACATGCTCATTTCTAATACTGGCTAGCATGATGATAGGTACGCTTTCAGCATATTGACCCAACTTGTATACAGTACCTGCAGAGCGACTATCAGGAAGATTGAACTCTGAGATGACAAGATCATAGCGCTCCTGGCCAAGCGCCCTGATTGCATCGTCAATGCGACTTACATGGGTAATATTAAATTGCTCGTAGTCATGGCGACGCAACGCGCTGACAATCGTGGTGTAATCGTTGTGGTCAGGCTCAACCAGTAATAGATTCAATGTTTCGCCTTTCTGATTCGCTTGCGGTTTAACAAGCCTAGTCACTGCTTAGCGCGCCGTCGATATCATCGATTATTTTTATCTTTTTATCATATCGCCATGCAATGACATGATGGTTTCTGTAGTTACGTATCGGCGCTGTTCGCCACATGTTTAGCCATAGCGGCTTGCTACGTGCTACCACCAACATGCAAAGTGAAGCACTTACAAAAATCGCGGCAAAAGCTGTCGGCGATAACGTAAAGTGCTGGATGACTTTAGCTGCTTCGCTGCTCACCATCGAAACATGCTGTTTTTCCATATCCTTTGATTTTGCGACTTGTGCGAACAGTGCTTATCCGGTAGTGGAGCGGAGCAAAGCGAGGAACAGCGATTTCTGGATATCTTCGATAGCGCCGCGCAATGCGCGGCCAATATGGTCGCTACCTAAACAGACCGTATCACTCGGCGTCATAATGACAATAGGTAAGATTAAAGCTAGCGAACTCTGCCAAGGCCAGGCGATCATCAGCTTAACCAGGGCAATAAAACCGCCTAAATACTCCGTAACACATTAAAATGCGCAGCCGCCAAACCAGCATCAATCACTCGCGCTACCTGCTGCGCAGCCGCAGCGTGGCTGACGGCCTTGCCACAATGCCATAACATCAGTGCAGCACCATAAATAAGTGCCTCACGCGCAATACCGCGCTCGCCGGACAGCGCCATCATGCCCATCGCTAAAACCGCCTCAGCCAACTGCCTGCGTTGCGAAGCACACAGTTCCGCTCCTTTAACACCTTGCAGTTCTGTGGGTAGCGCTACAGCGCGCTGCGTCTGCTCGACGGCGAAATCTGCCGGATCAATCTCCAGGCTGCTCACCTCACCATCAACGAGGCGGTGAATTCTGGCGCTCTGACGTAAAGAAGGGACTACACCGCCCTCCATCCCGCGAATCACCAATGCCGAACCATAGCCTACCGTGCGCGCCAGATCGAGGTAGATAGACGGGTAGGCCTTATGTACATAGCCTGTGACCAAATGTGTTCGCTGACGCCCCACTAATGCCCCGGCGAGTCCCTCAACCGTCGTCAACACACTGCGCTTGACCATTTTATGACGCAGATCTGACAAGTCAGCCAGCTGTGGACAAAATTCGGATTGTGATAAATAGGCCCAGCCAATATCGGCGGCCGCCAGATTGGCAGCGGCAGCTTCAACAGAAATCGTGACATTAATCCCTGCAGCAGCCATCACCTCTTCGTGGCTAACACCGTATTTTGGGCCCACTCGGTCAACGCCATGGCTATAACAAGGCAGGCCACAAGCCGCAAGCACGCAGGGTATAAACGGTGACATCGGCAGTGAGCGAATATATCCGTTGTAGGGATCAAACAGATCAACAACCTCATCGACGTCAACAACGCAATGTTTTGTCGCCTGTCGAATGGCACGCAATACGCCGATATTCTCGTCATCTGTCTCACGCTTCATGCGTAATGCAATCAGAAAAATGGCCGCTTGAACCGGGTCTGCCCGCTGCGACAACACCTGCTGCATCGCCCGCTCTGCCTGCTCTGCCGATAAATCCTTGCTCAGCGCAGGCCCAGTCGCAATGCGCTGAATCGCCTCGCGCATTATGGCATTGTTTGTTTTTTCAGTACTACTCATCCAAGCTTCCCATCGCGAACCACTTGAGACAAAACAGTTTACACGTAACAACGTGCAAGTCTAAGATCCCATAACACTTGACAGTTTTCACTCTAGCCATGACAGCAAGCCTATTTATTCTTTTTTTCCTCGCCCTAGGTCTACTTTCACTGGTTATGACCATTCGCTGTTGGCACCGTAAAAAATGGCTGTGGGGCAGTATCAACGCCACCCTTACGCTCACTTTGACATTACTGTCAACGACGCTGCTTTTGCTCGCAGGCAATCTCTATAACTACCACCGCCTCACTTATGAACGGCTATTGGCAGATGTCCACATAAAAAGTGTCGGCGCACAGCGCTATCAGCTTACCCTGACCTTGCCACAGAAAAAACCCGAGCAATTTGACATCAGAGGTGATGATTGGCAAATCGATGCCCGGGTACTAAAATGGCATAGCTACGCCAATTTGCTAGGATTGGACTTGCTATACCAATTTGAACGTCTGAGCGGGCGCTTTCGCGACATTTCCCAAGAAAATTCGGCGCAGCGCAGTGTTTATTCTCTCAACGTCGAGTATCCTATTGATATCTGGCAACTGGCAAGACGTTATCCGGCTTGGCTGCCCTTTGTCGATGCAGTATATGGCAGTGCTGCCTATGTTCCGCTCAATAACAACGCGCACTATCAAGTATTTGCGACGCAAAGCGGTTTAATTATTCGAACAGGCCACGATGTGGCGGACAAAGTAATAACACACTGGCGTTAAGGCTTTAACATTTGCTAGAGTCAGCGAATTCCTGCCAAGAGAGAACAAAAAAGATGAAATGGCTCGACAAAATCCCCCTGGCAATCCTGGCGATTGTCACGCTGCCCTTGGCATTGGCGCCATTTAAACCGCCTCATGTCTACGAAAAGTTGCAAATGCTCTTTGCTGGCAACTTAAGCAGCTCAACCGATATCTTCGACCTGCTGCTGCATGGCATTCCTACCGTCATTTTTCTACTCAAGCTTGCTCGAATGCTGCGACGGCTGCCGCCCCAGGGACCCAGCCACTAGCAGGCTATTGAAAACAGTCCATGGTGAGTGCGGAACGTGAAAAAAATAGCGAATATCCCAAGGGCGCCTGGAAAGTACTGCTTACACGGAGCAAATGAATACTTGCGCTATTATTAACGCGCTATCTTATTGCCAGAGGGGTTTCAACAGCCTGCTAGTACATGGGTTACCGGCGATATTCCACTGTGTCAGTGTGGATCACAACGCCGTTTTCATCCACAACGGCTACGGTCCACAACCCGGTCCAGCGTGGCAACAGGTTTTTCTTTGACCATACGCGCCAACGCGGCCCACCGACATGAAACTCGACATCAGCCATAACCTCACCTTGATATAGCCAACGGTGACGAATCGTTGCACCTTCAAGCCCGCTTAGCTCTGTGAAATAATAAACGCTATCAGCACTCACCACATCAACCTCATCGACCGGCTCACGGTCAACAACAGCTAATGCAAACGTAGAACGAGTAATATTGCCCGACTGCGAGCTAGCTGGCGCGGCTTGATAGCGGTCAATAATACCGGAGCTTGCAGCATCATCAGCGGGGGTAATAAGTGGTGTTTCTTCGACTGGAACATCCCGCTCTTCCGATAACAACTCCTCAATAAATTCCGCCTCTTCCATCATCTGGTCATCATGCAGGGCTTCCTCGTGAAGCTCAGCGTTGACGACAAACGGTAACACCAGCAGCAAAACCAGCAACCGTGGACGTAAAGTTGTATTCACCATGTCAGTCATCTCCGTCATGACGATCTCCTGTTTAATGTGGACATTGTAGGCGATTCGCCAGGCCGATGGTAGCGAAGACAACAAATTGTTTGCGCGGCGTCACATTACTGTTCACCATATTTAAGGTGCCACACTGCGGTTCTCTAGTTGAACACCGAGCGGGCCACGCGGCACATACAGTTGAACAACGCTGTTGTTACGTAAGACTTCGACGGTAACTAGCTCACCTGCCGCACCATCACTGGTCGCATTGCGCAAATCAAAACTGTTATAAATGCGTGCACCGGCATAACTATAAAAGACATCTCCAGCCTCAATACCATTTGCCTCAGCCGGGGATTTTCGAATCACTGATAACACACTAAGCCTGTTCGGCTGCCCGGTCGCATAAAGATAACGGTCATAGGCATCCTCGCCCAAGTCATCTGCAATGACCTCTTCTTCTGCGTCGAGCCTGGCACGCTCTTCACCAAAGCGCGGCGCGGAAACCCAGCCCTCGCGTACAGCACGGTCACGCAGATACAAGCGCTTCAACTCAAGATCAGCATAACGCGCTTCCAATTGTGCTGCGTCGTCCAACGAAAACCCCGCATCGATAAATGAGCTAATGCTAGTCGATTGCTGCGGCCTCTCGGTCACGTCATCATTTTGTTCTATTTGGCCCTCCGCCGCAGATCGGTCAGCATGCAGGGATGCCATATCGTCGCTAAGGTGTTGTAAGACTTGCTGTTGAGACTGTAACCGGCTCTCGGCGCCTTCAAGGCGCATTTGAAGCACTTCAAGTCTTTGCGCCAAATGAGAAACGTCGTCCAACTCGTGAACAACAGTGCTATCTGAACCCTCGTGTGTAGCGCCGAACTGCTTAAACAGCCTGCTCTCGGCCAAAACATTGACACCCAGCACTACCCCCACAATTAACGCGCCAACACCCGTCATAACAAATAAGGCTATACGCTGCATAACTCAATGATCCGCTTTTAACACCCTGTAAGACAACAAGTTCCGCTAAGCTTAAGACTGGCCCGCCAAAAAACAACCAACTCACCAAAAAAAAGCCCGCAATACCGTTAAGGTAGAGCGAGCTTTTTATTTTTCACCTGGAACTATGCAAGCATTTCTTTAACACGGTCCTGGCGGAAATTAATCGCCATTTCACGGGCTTCATCATCACCATATTTGTGTGCAGAAAATGTCTTTTTCTGCTGGTGATAAGGCTTTGGACACCAACTCACCACATAGTGCTTGTATTCGTATTCACCCTTGCGAATCCACTGGGTGGTGACACCCACAACGCCTGTACTGTTGTTTTTGTGAGTAAACCGAATCGTACGCCGGTTGCTAGGGTTAATCCCTTTCTTCGCAAAGACTTCGTTGCGCCAAGCCTCTGCTGCCTTCAGCGCCTTGCGGCCGCTGCCATGAACACCATCAGCAAAAAACCTTGTTTGCGGACTGTGTTCAAAAGGCACTCTAACCTGATAACCATGCGTACTTTTATGATCAATACGCACAATTGCAGGCTTGCTCATCGGATTACGTTTTCTCTTTTTTACTGCCATGGGACTGTTGTACCTAAATTTAAGATTAAAAATGTTTTAAGACTGAAAATGTGAATGCTCGATATTATAGACGTTTCCGTCGAAATCAAGCCCGGATTTATCGAAAAAAGCCCACGATAACCGCATTAAGCTTACGCGCGCCTGACTCAAAATCCCTAACAAAATTCTAACAAATTTAGGAGCTAGAAACCAGCACCACTTTAATCATCTATCCACTGCTCCAGTGCGGCAATGATCTTGCGAGCCTGGTCGGCGCTGGAAATATTGAACTTGGACTTCTGCTGATACTCATTATTACGTTTTTGATAGCGACGAATAGTGT
This sequence comes from Gammaproteobacteria bacterium, assembly GCA_015492075.1. GTDB lineage: Bacteria > Pseudomonadota > Gammaproteobacteria. The sequence goes on along the minus strand of WGFU01000015.1, from coordinate 4,321 downwards.
ATTTATCGGGGCCGTATTCGTTGGTTTTTCGATCCAGGTCCTGATAACGGTAGATCAGCGTCGCCCAGGCACCCTTGGTCAGGACAATTTTGTCAAGCTCCTTAACTGTTACCACCCCATTGTCCGTGTACTCCACCGAAAGCTCATCAACTGTTGAAGCCATATCTTATTTCTCCAGCAAAAACATTAAAATTCGTTGAAAAGCGCCGGTTATACCCCATTTACTGCCATAAGGCCAATATCTGTCCGAAATAGCCATAAACCAGGGCACTCGCTCACCGTATATACTTGTCGGAGCCTAACACCAAACCTTGTACCGAGAAAAACAAACAATGAGACGCAGCCGCTACGCCACCTCTCAAGAAGCAGAGGACGCCTTTTACCACGCCTTTGAAGCCGCAGATTTTGATCTAATGGCCTCTGTCTGGGCCGATGGTGGCCATATTGAGTGTATACACCCAATGTCTGATCGACTCACTGGCAGTGAAGAAGTTCTCGACAGTTGGCGCTCTATGTTCCAGCAACCGCTTGGGTTATCCATAAAAATTGAGGCACAATACCGCACCGTCGGGACATCACTGGCCGTTCATTGCGTGGATGAGCATATCACCTTGATCGAAGCAGACAGCGTGCAGCAATCCGTCATCCACGCCACCAATGTCTATACGCTGAATGACGCTGGCTGGCAGATGATCTTGCACCACGCTTCGCCATCAAGACAGCCACAACATAGACAACGCATTAGCAGCGAGGCTCTCCATTAGCAGGTTTCGTCATGGTAAAAAAAACACTCAGCAAAGAAACAAAAAATCCTGGTATTAACGCCTTTTTGCAAAAGGTTGCCGCCACCCGCAGCATTAAACCGGCCACCAAACGTGGACGATTGTTGTTCGCTATGGATGCCACCGCCAGCCGTGAACCAACCTGGGATCACGCCTGCCAGTTGCAAAACGAGATGTTTAGCGCGAGCAATGAACTCGGCGGCCTGGAAGTGCAACTATGCTATTTTCGTGGATTCAAAGAATTTGACCATACAGCATGGCTAGTCGATACCGATGCCTTAGGACGCCATATGGCGTCCGTTCATTGCCTCGGCGGCCACACCCAGATTGAGCGTGTACTGCGCCATGCTATCAGCGAGACACAGCGCCAGAAAATCAATGCGGTGGTATTTGTAGGCGACTGCTGCGAAGAAAATATTGACGATGTTTGCAGTGTGGCGGGGCAACTTGGTGTGCTCGGTGTCCCCTTGTTTGTCTTTCAAGAGGGTAACGATCCACATGCTCGCCAAGTATTTCGCCATATGGCAACTCTGAGCCAAGGCGCCTATTGTCATTTTGATTCGGGCAGCGCACAGCAACTACGTGACCTGATGGGCGCCGTTGCCGCCTACGCGGCTGGCGGCCGTAAGGCCTTGGAAAACTACAGTGAACAACGTGGTAATAACCTTTTGCAGCTTAGTCAGCAGCTGCCCAAAACCTAGCTCGCACGATGCCACCCCAACTCATCATTGCCCTTTTAGTCATTGGCGCCGCCGCGATATTGATTAATGCGTTTCTGAAAGCCAGTCCCGCCCATGTCGCCAGGAAGATCAAACAGATCGGTTTTTATGTCGCCATCGGGCTGGTCATCGTTTTAGCCATCACCAAGCTAAACTGGATTATCGCCGCCATAGCCACCATATTCGCCGCGCTGCCGCGCTTGCTGCCGTTACTGCGCTACCTCCCCTTAATCAAATGGTTGCGCAGCTGGCAACAACGCCAAAGCGGTTTTACTAAAGACCGGCACCAGTCGGCACGACAAGACAGTGGCAACAGCTCCAAAGTCAGTGCAAGTTACGTCACCATGACCTTAAATCACGACAGCAATGAACTCGATGGCGAAGTTACCGCAGGCCGTTTCGCCGGGCAGCAGCTTAGCGCTATGTCGATGGAGGCAATTGTGCAATTGTATGAAGAATGCCTGCAAAACGATAACGAATCAGCGGCTTTGGTCGAAACCTATCTAGATCGTATCTACGCTGATCGCTGGCGCCAACCGCAACACCAGCAAACTGCTCCAAACAGCGACAGCAAAATGTCGCATACTGAAGCGCTCGAAATTTTAGGCCTCAGCGAAGGAGCGGACAAACAAGAGATTATTCAGGCACATCGCAGGCTGATGCAAAAAATGCATCCTGACCGTGGCGGGTCTGACTACCTGGCGGCCAAAATCAATCAAGCCAAAGAGGTGTTATTAAGTGAGCTCAAATAAAGCCTAAGGAACTCTACGGGAATATTCAGCACCGTTTTCGAAAATCAGTTTATCCTTATTCGGCGACAGCTTAAACTCCGTAATGACTGGCCTGGCATTCACCTTGACCAGCATTCTGAGCAAATCGCCATCGAGTGCATATTCACCCTGAATCTGACCATGCTGGGTCAGAATAACAAGCTGACCATCAGGCTTAAACACCAGCTCATCTTCATCATCATTATCAGGGTTATAACTCAGTTGCCAGACGCCGTGTAACCAAGCTGCCTCCTCGGCATCGTCATCCGTACTGCACCCGGAGACAAACGAGAACAATACCATATATAACATTACTATACGAATATAACTCATTGTTATTATTAATTATTTCCTGTAAAAGTTAAACTATTTTATGATGCGTGAAACCTGTTTCTATTTTAAGCAGACCGCCATTCTCTTAGCGCCTGTCGTCGTCAGTGCAAGCGCTATCTCTCTTTAGTAGCAAATGAAATCCGCCACTTGCCCGTGTCAACGGCTTGCATCAAGCCACCGCCAACACTATTACGATAAAAAATCTGCCACCGCTCTGGCATCAAGCGACACCACTAAAAAGCCAGCTGAGACCAGGCCTGACCAATAATTCACAAACCGTTCAGTCAACATACTGCAATGTAGATGTCGTACAAAGCAAGCCACATTCAAGGAGGTACGCCATGTTGTTCCAACGCTTAACCGGGGCTCTGGCCGCCGTTATCGTAGCAGCGGTCATAACGATACCAGCCGCTCAGGCCGACTATCAGCGGCACACCGATCCAACTGTCGCCATTATCGCTGGCACTGCCATCGTGACCGCAACTTATCTTGCTTACCAGCACAGTCATTACAAAGCTAAGCCCCATTATGGCGCGCGCTACTACAAACACGGCAAACATTACCAAAAGCGTCATGATTATGCCGACTACACCCATAAAAGGAAATACGCGCAACGCCATCGCTATGACGGTTATTATAGCGCCTATCGCTATCGCGACCATCGCTATGATAGACACCACGGAGACAGATACTACTCGCCGAAAAAGCGCTATCATCATAATGGTGACAGGCACTATCGCTATAAAAAACGGCATTACCGCCACTAAACCAACAAAAATGGTAACCGCGCTATGCATGGATCTATCAAAGTGATCGACTCCAAACAAGCCAGGATTCGTGCCAGGCAATTTCAAATAGCCACTGTCGTCTGCGTTATCGCCGGCGTCATGACTCTGACCTTCAGCCCGCGCAGTGCGGCAGGCTTTAGTGATTTTTTCAGTAAATACCTCGGCGGTGATGAAAAAAGTGATCGCGCAATACCCGGCTCGCTGACCGAGAGCGAAATGATTGACGGCTTGAAAGAGGCCTTATCGGTAGGCGTTGAACGCGCAATTGCCCTACTTGGTCAAGACGGTGGTTTTCTTAATGACGATTCCGTACGCATCTCCATGCCAAGTGCGCTGACATCAATAGAAAAAGGCTTACGTGCCATTAAACAGGATAAATACGCCGACCAGTTTATCGGCACCATAAATCATGCCGCCGAAAAAGCGATCCCTCGTGCCTCTACAATTTTTGCCGAGGCGGTCAGGAATCTGTCTCTGGTGGATGCGCAATCGATTCTTAGCGGCCCGGACGATGCTGCGACGGCTTTTTTCAGACGCAACACTGAAAGCCAATTGAATGAGTCGATGTATCCCATAATCCAAACTGCCACCAGCGAGACAGGGGTAACTTCGTCTTATAAAAATTTCACCAGCAAAGCGCGGATTCTTGGCCAGTTTATTGACAAAGAAAACCTCGATTTAGATAAATATATCACCAGCAAGGCACTTGACGGCCTGTTCACTAAATTAGCGCTAGAAGAAGCAAAGATTCGCCAGGATCCACTGGCTCGCAGCAGTAATTTATTACAAAAAGTATTCGATTCCTTCAATAAATACCTTGCCGGCCAGAGCAGTGGCTAAATTATCGCCCCTCGGGCGCTGAAAAATACCCGCATAATAAACATTGAAAGTATTAAGCCAAACGCTGTTTTGTCAACGCCTCATGCCTG
>WGFU01000014.1 GCA_015492075.1 Gammaproteobacteria bacterium | reverse complement strand
ATCAACATCTTCCCACAGTCTTATCTCAGCAACCCCGGTGATTTCCGCCAAAAACGTATAACCCTTAAAGCATTCTGGGAAATCTATAACTGCTTCAATAACTATTTCCGATGTTGCTGCGACTTCGTCTTTATCTGAAACCTTGAACCCTTGGTTGATGTGACACGACTTTATTGATGCCCCCAGTCCAGAGGGTCCTTCGGCCACTGATGCGGCAACTATGGAATCGTATCTGTCTGGGTTAATTTTCATGGCCGCTTGTCTCCTGACACATAACAGTTTGTTCATACGCATGCCTATATCTAGACATAGTGTCTAAATATAGGCATTTCGGTATATATGTAAACATTTATTCCTGGATGTAGGCATTTATAGCTCATAGCTTGTGTCTACAGCCAGACATTTTTCTGCTGCGCCGTTGACTACCCTATTATTGACGCGGCCTTTTCGCAAGTAGGTCGCCGCGTGCTCTTTAAGGAAAAGGCGAAATCAAATGTTTAATAATATTGATCTTTTAATAGAAGACTAATATCTAACTTATTTCCAACTACTTTCGCATCAAGCTCATTGAAATAATCCACAACACCTATGCAGGATGCATCAATGCGTTGCTCCAGGCTTTCGATCATTTTATCGATATAACTGGTATCTTTGTCGCAATGGTTTGCAACCCAGCCAAAAAAAGCTAATCCAGCGTTTTGTATCGCCTTGGCGGTCAATAATGCGTGGTTTATGCAACCAAGGCGAAGTCCTACGACGAGGATTACGGGGAGCTTAAGGGCGATGGCCAGGTCTTCGACAGTCTCGGTGCGATTGAGCGGGACATGCCAGCCACCAACGCCTTCGACGATGCAGTAGTCGCTTTTTGTTTGCATGGTATGCATTCGCTTTGCGATAGCTTGAATATCTATTTGCACACCTGCTTGTTCTGCTGCGATGTGTGGTGCGATGGGTGGTTCAAAGGCATAGGGGTTGACTTCGTTGTAATCCAGGTCTTGATGACATGCCGCGATGAGCTTTAGTGCGTCGTCATTACGAAGTTGACCATCTTGCAGAGTGCAACCGCTGGCGACAGGTTTCATTGTCGAAACGCGATAGCCGGCATTGTGTAATGCGCTAATGAGGGCAAGTGAGAGAGTGGTTTTGCCAATCTCGGTGTCGGTGCCGGTGATGAAGAAGCCCTTGGCCACTATCTTCGGCCTAATTGTTTAAGAGAAATTTTTACTTCGATAGCATCTTCTTCTTTTCGTGTCTTTTGTTCTGGTACCCAGGCATGGCCGTAGATGACTTCATAGCTGGCGGGTAGTTTTCCTTCTGATCGAAATTGTTCGTAACCTTGTTCAAATTTTTGCAGGCGTTGCTTGCCCATTAGGCCTCGTTGGCGGCCAGCAGTCACATTGTGTGCGCCAATGGCCTTGAGTTCGCGCATTAAGTCTTTGCTGTTGTCATAGGTTAACGTGAACTGTTCGACATCGAGAACGGGTGATTGAAAGCCTGCGCGTATTAAGGCATCACCGACATCATGCATATCAATAAAGGCGTTAACGTGATTATAGTTATCGATTTCGCGCCATACGGTTCTGAGTTCGTTCAGTGTGTCAGGGCCAAAACTTGAAAACAGTATCAGGCTGCCGGGTGTTAGCACGCGATAGCATTCCTGCAGTGCCTTATCGAGATCGTTGCACCATTGAAAGGTGACATTGGAGAAGGCGAAGTCAAGGCTATCGCTCGCAATCGGTAAGTTCTCTACGTCAGCACAAAGATGTTGCACGCGGCTAAAAAACCGACCGAGGCCTTGCTTTTGTGTGGAGCGGCATTGTTTGAGCATGCCCTCGGCTAGGTCGAGTGCGACGACGGTGGATTTGGGGAAACGTTGTGATAAGTCTTTGGTGATTCTGCCGGTGCCCGCACCGAGGTCGATGATGCGCTTAGGTTCAATGCGAATATAGTCCAGGCGGTCCAGCATGCGTGCGCCGATTTCAGCTTGTAGTGCTGCGTGCTTGTCGTAGCTTTCGGCGGCGCGATCGAACGCGCGCCTGACTTTTTCTTTGTCGATAAAATAATCATGTTCAAGATCAGTGTGTGGCATGGATCAGTGCGTCTAATTGTTGGGCAATCACATCGGCATGACTTATCGGTAAGGCATGCGACGCATTGTCGATTAACAGGGTATTGGCATTGGGTGAAAGACTGCGCATCGATTCGGCTACGGCGGCTGGAACCAGGGCATCGCCTTTAGCAAAGAGATGTGTTGTCGGGCAAGCAAGAGACTGCAGGGCAAAACGTAGATCGCTTGTCGCCAGTAATTCGAGACCGAAAAGCAGCGTTGCTGTGTCGACATGGCAATGATGACGATGAATTTTTCTTGCTGTTTTTTTGTCACCGTTCAGTGCGATCAGATGTTTAAATTCATTAAGACAATTTACGCTGTCGCTTTGACATGACTGTTTGAATGTGTCAAAGCTGAGCCTATCCATTGCACACTCCCAGCCCGGCTTTTGTACAAAGCAGGGTGTGGTAGCAATGGTCATGAGTGCCTTGATGTATTGAGGCTGGTGTAATGCGATGCATAAAGCCAGCAAGCCACCGAGTGACCAACCGACATAGATGGCCTGTTGGGGTGAGCGAGCAATGATATCTTTTGCCAGTGTGTCCAGTTTCCATTCGGTGTGGTTGCCGGTTTGGTCACCGTAGCCAGGTAGATCGATCGTGACCACGTGTTGATCTTTTAGCAGTGTTTGCAAGGGCTGCCAGATGTGGCGATCAAGGCCCCAGCCGTGTAATAAGACGATGTTAGCCCGCATTTCTCACCCGCTTTCTGCTATGGACGCCGCGTCAGAGCAATATCTCGCCGTTATCGCTACGAACCTTGGTGAAAAATGTGGGCCAGGATGATTCATGTCTGCCAGCTTTCCAATGCGCTAAGCAGCTGGTCGACATCATTTTCCTGATGGTGGCTGCATAAGGTAATGCGTAGTCGCGCAGTATTTTTCGGCACGGTCGGTGGGCGAATGGCGCTGACATAGAGGCCCTGGGATTTAAGGTATTCGCTCGCTGCAATGGCCGCATCGTTGTTACCGATTAGCACGGCCTGTATCGAGGTATCAGAATTCGTTAAACTTAAGCCAAGTTGGGCGGCACCTTGGCGAAAGCGTGTGATGAGTTCGGTGATGTGTGCGCGGCGCCAGCTTTCTTTTTCGATGATGTCGATACTGCAAAGCGTCGCATGGGCGATAGCAGGGGGCGCTGCGGTGGTGTAAATAAAACTGCGTGCCTTTTGAATAATCGTTTCAATTAATGCTTCGCTGCCACAAACAAAGGCGCCACTCGTACCGCATGCCTTGCCTAGCGTGCCGACATAGATCTCGACGTCATTGTTGCTGACAGCAAGATGCTCCAGGCAGCCGCGACCATTTTTACCCAGTACGCCAAAGCCGTGTGCGTCATCGATCAGCACGGGAAGCTGTTGCTCTTTACTGAGTACTATGAGTGTGGGCAGCGGCGCAATATCGCCATCCATGCTGAATACGCTGTCGCTAATAATCAGGCCGGATGAGGGCGTTGTATTTAAACGTTGATGCAGGCTGGCAAGTTCCTGGGTGTGATAGCGCTTTAATTTGGCTCGCGATAAGAGTGCCGCATCAAGCAATGAGGCATGGCTGCGGCGGTCGAGCAGTATCGTACTATTGCGCGATAGCAGGGCAGTGATGACACCCAGGTTGGCCATGTAGCCGCTACCGAATAACAGTGCGCGTGGTCGCCCAAGAAAATCGGCAATACGCTCTTCCAGCGCCTGGTGGGCGCTGCTGTAGCCAGTAGTGAGTTGCGCCGCGCCGCTGCCAACGCCGTAACGGTCGGCACCTTCTTTAAAGGCCGCGATTAATCGCGCGTCGTTGGCGAGTCCGAGATAGTCGTTGCTGGCGAAGTTAATGTAAGACTTGCCTTCGACGATAATGTGACTGCCATCGCGCTTGCTAACGGCCTGACGCTGGCGATAAAGACCCTGCTGGCGCTGCTGCGCCAGAGTGTCTCTAAGATTTAACATTACTGTACGGTGACTGCGCGTCGTTGTTGGGTATCGCCGCGAATAGTGAGCTTAAGATCGGCTAACATTTTGAGATCATCTTGTACCTGGCGACCTTGGGTGGTGAGGTAATTGCCAATCATGACACCAGAAGCGCCGGCCATGAAGATCATTGATTGCATATCACCGAGGAAGTGACGACCACCAGCGATGCGGATCTCAGCCTTGGGCAGCATATAACGAAAGGTACAAATGGCTTGCAGAATTTCTTGTGGCTGCATGGGCTTGAGCGAAGCCATGGGTGTGCCTTCAATCGGGTTGAGGAAATTCAGTGGTACCGATTTTACATTTAGCCTGCGCAGTGTTTCAGCCAATTCAATGCGCTGGTCAAGGCTTTCACCCATACCAAGAATGCCGCCCGCGCAAACGCGCAGGCCAGCGTCTTGTGCATGACGAATGGTGTCGATGTTTTCCTGGTAAGTGTGCGTGGTGCAAACTTTATCAAAAAAGCTTTCGGCACTTTCGAGATTATGGTGGTAATTCTCCATCCCCATGTTTTTGAGCATGTCGGCAGATTCACGATCCAATGCGCCGAGACTGGCACAACGACCAATGTCGCTATGGTCTTTGAGTTCGTTAAAATATTCTTTTAGTTGTGTACGCTCTTTATCGCTACGTACCCCCCAGCCTTTGGAAACCACACCGAAATCACTGGCACCCCATTCGCGTGCTTGCTGCGCTTGTTTTACCAGAGATTCATTTTTGATATAGCCATACTTTGGCGCTGCGGTCTTATGGTGACCACTTTGGCCACAAAATGAGCAGTCTTCTGAGCAGTTACCTGAGCGCACATTAGCAATAGCGCAGACCTCGACTTCACTGCCGCGAAAGGTTTTGCGCAGGCGATCGGCGCCGGCCATCAACCAAGGTAAATAGTCGTGATCGAGGGCGATCATCCAGCGGCCTTCCGCGCCAGACATTTCGCCGCCATCGAGCAGGCGTTGGGTAATTTTATCAATGCGTTGGTAGATATTATTGTCCATATTACTCTCGTTATTGACAGTGTGTGCAAAATTTAGGTTTTCTATCCAATTCGCGCTAGAATTCACCGCGCGGCAGGGATTGCGGCGACTATGACCGCAAGCCGGATGGCTGTCAACTCAATGGAATGACAAAAGTTAACAACTGGTTAAAAAATACTCAGGCATGGCTGTGGCCGCAATCTTGTCACCTCTGTGGTGACGGACCGCTGGGCCTCGACAAGGCACTTTGCTCTGCCTGTCTACGGGATTTGCCCTGGAATACCCACTGCTGCTCGGTTTGCGCCTTGCCACTGGTTCACGACGCCATATGTGGGCAATGTCTGCGTAAGCCACCACCCTATCATCGAGCGCTCGCTAGCTTTAGCTATCGCGACCCGGTTAGCCATATCGTGCATGGTCTAAAATTTGGTCGGCGGCTGTACTATGGCCGTTTTCTCGGCGAAGCGCTTGCCGAGACGGTTGCGCAAGCTGAGCATCTGGTTATGCCGAACCTGCTTATTCCTATGCCTTTGCATCGCAAACGCATGAATGAGCGCGGTTATAACCAGGCTTATGAAATCGCACGGCCGGTCGCACGACTGCTGGGATGCTCAATTGCCAAGGGGGTCGTCGTCCGTACCGGTGAGACCAAAGAGCAATCACAGCTTAATGCCTTGCAGCGAAGGCACAATCTCAAGAATGCATTTACTGTCACGGGCCCTATCAAAGGACTGCACATTGTGATTATCGATGATGTGATGACCACAGGCGCGACGGTGGGTGAGCTGGCGCGTGCGCTAATATATAAGGGTGCACGCCGTATCGACGTATGGCTAGCCGCCAGGGCGGCGCTGGGCCGCTGACGCAACGTCAAAGGCTTGACACGGCAATCGTTGCATCGCAAAATAGTAAATAGGGTTGAGCATTCATTATACGGTTAGTGTGTTAGTAGGTCGTAGCGACCGTGTCTGTGTGCCTGTTTATACGAGTTTTGGCAAGCTGCGCTAAGTAGATGGTTCATGGTATGGCGACATCGATGACAGCATTGACTGCGACACCGGCGCATTTAGGCCGTGTGACGGTAGCGCGAACGGTGGCAAGCGAAGAAGTTTTTGTGCGTCCAAGCGCTGCTAGCCGTCGAGACTCAAGCGAACGTGTTATCGAGGGTGAGTTATTGCGCGATGTCAGTCGTGCGGATTTCTCTATCGATGATATTATCGGTGTCCAGGCCGATATGGGTTTTGACCCCCGTTTTTCTCCCTCTTTGGGCGTGGCATCCAAAATTATTGCGGCCAATGATGCGGTTGCCGCCTATGTGAGCAATGGTGCAGTGTTCAGCAATGCGCAGCGCCAAGTCGATACCTTCGTCTAAACGCATCATTATTCGGCACTAAACCAAATATCTCCATAGTAAGAGCTGGCATGGGTCTGTGAATTGTCGCTGTCGGTCATGATGGCAATGGCTTTAAGAGTACTGATATCTTTGTTTGTGTAGCGTCGAATGTCTTCGGCAACATTGCGTTTATATGAGCGCCATTGTCCACGGTGCTTTGTCCCCGACTCAATCGCCAGCATAGTCACATTGCTGGTAAAGGCGTTAGGCCAATGTTCTCCCTCTTGTCGTTGGTTAGCCCAGACATAATTTAGCGAAGCGGTATTCCAGAAGCCGATACCTGTTTTGAATACGACATAAAGCCGGGCGGCATAGTCGTCACCGTTTTTTGTGCTGTCATCCGCTTTAGTGTCCGGCAGTTGCTCGACTTGCCAGGTCCAGTTGAGATAGGGTGTGGCATTAAGGTCAATATCGACCCTGTTGAACAAGGCTGAGGCGCTGCGATCACTGGTCGCGGTAATGATCTGTTGGTCATTGGCAGTGGCAACGGCGTACTCGGTGTTGCCAGCAAATGCCTTTAGTTGCCATTGCGCGATATCTTCAACCTTGAAGTAAAGTTCGTCAGCATTATTGGCACTCGTTTTATGGGGCGCAAACAGGCTGAGCAGGGTGCTTGCGACAACCGCGCAAACGAATGGGTATGCCGTTATCGTTTTTGCCATCGAGCAAGCTTAGTACAAGTTGAGAAAAAATGAACCATCGAATTATCGACGTAGCGTTGGCAGTGATCAAGGATACGCAGGGACGCTACCTGGTTGCGCAGCGACCTGCTACGACTGACTGCGCCGGTTATTGGGAGTTCCCGGGTGGTAAGCGGGAGACTGACGAAGATAGATTGCAAGCGTTAAGGCGTGAGTGCCATGAGGAACTGGGCATAGTCGTAGAACATGCGCGCCCCTTGTTTTGCTGGAATTATCAATACAATGACCGGCATGTTCGACTGGATGCCTGGCTGATTGATAGCTACCGTGGTAAGGCCCGTGGTGCCGAAGGCCAGACGGTACGCTGGCTTTACCCCAGTGAGTTTGACCGCTATCGCTTTCTTGAAGCCAATAAGGTCTTGATGAAAGTCTTGGCGTTGCCGGAAGTTTGCGCTATTACACCAGAGATTGGTGCATCTGATAATTTCTATTTAAAATTAGATAATCTAATGTCGCAAAATATTCATTTACTGCAATTTCGCGCCAAGAATTTATCGCCGATTGAATATAAAGAGCATGCCCTGAATATTGTTCGTCGTGGCGCAGAACATAATGTAATGATAATACTCAATGCCGAGCCGGCATGGGTTGCGACGCTGAGCGATGTTGGTTTACATTTAACCTCGCAAGGCCTGATGAATTTAGGCTCACGCCCCATTGCGGAGAACCGATGGTTATCGGCATCATGTCACAGTGCCGAGGAGTTGGCGCATGCCGAGCACATTGGTGTTGATTTCGTTTTTCTATCGCCGGTGTTGCCGACCCGGAGCCACCCTGACGCACTAACGCTGGGTTGGGATGGGCTGGAGAAGCTGGTGTCGAGGGCGAATATCCCCATCTATGCCTTGGGCGGCATGAATCAGGCGCACCTTAGGCAGGCACAACAGATAGGCTGCCAGGGTATTGCGGGTATTTCCGGGTTTTGGGATCAGGAAGTCGGCTAGTGCAGGTTTTTATCCGATCTATCAGCGGATGCTGTTTGATCGGAATTGTTTCCCGGCGCTGCTTCTAGCCGGGTGCCGGGAATGCGATGCTGTTCTGAGGCCCATTGGCCAAGATCAATCAAGCGGCAACGTTCGCAGCAAAACGGTTTAAACTCGAATTTCTTTGACCACGATATGATTTTATTACAGGTCGGGCATTTTACTTCCATGGCTATAAAACACAACAGGTCAGTTGAAAGTCGATATCTTCGTGTACCTGTGAAGGGCGTTCGCTCAGGTCACCTGACATAAAACGCACGGTAAAGCGGTGCTTGCCACCACTGATTTCAGGGAAGCAATGTACATCTGACGGAAGAGAAACGCGAATCATTTGTTGCGGGAAACGACGGTCCAATGATTGTTGGTAGAAACCCTCGATAGCCTGCAAGGCAACAGGTTGAGCGCTGCGGCGGACTAACATCAAGATGATGTCGATGGCGGCCCGAACCAAATCAAAGCTTTCATACCAGGACAGCAGGTCATGTGTGCGAGCGGCATCGCTTTGCTTTAACCAGAAATTAAAACCCGGCAAATCAAAGTCGCAGACGCCGCCGGGGATGGACATGCGCTGGCGAATACTGTTGAGCAACTCGTTACTACGTAGTTCTTGTGCGATTTGGCCTCGTAGTGAATGCAGGCGGTCGATTAAGATATCGAGTCTATCTAATATGTCGGCAAGCTGGCTGGTGTCGACTTCCGGGTTGGATTCAAGCCGCGACAGGTTTTTTGCCTGACGCTCCAGCTCTTTGAGTATGTCGGCCTTGAGATCATTACGGGCGAGAATGTTCAAGGTGTCGAGAATAGCAAACAGGGCGCTGCGGCTGCCCCATATCGTTGCGATAGGTGCGCAGGCACTGGTTTGCTTGAACAGATGCTCCAGCTTCAGGTAGATGCGGATACGTTCATTGAGTGGTTGTTCGTAGTGAATGATGTCGGAGCTAAAGTCCATATTCTCTATTTTTTGACCAGCCAGGAATTAACTTGCTACTGTTTACGCCGGTTTTTGTCAATTAAGCGGTGATCTTATTCGTATCTGACGGGCTTGTCTAATCCTGGATGGTGGGTTTGCCTTGGCCTAGCTTGGAGTATTTCCGGTGCAGTTCTGCGACCTGTCGTCTTAGAGCACTGATATCTTCATTGTTGATAATAATATCGTCGGCTATCGCACGGCGCTGCGCTGCGCTTGCCTGGACGGAAAGGATGGCTTGAATTTCAGCCGCAGTGCTGTTATCGCGTATGGTGGCCCGTGTCAGCTGGGTCTCTGGATCGGTCTCGATGACAAGTATGCGGTCAAAATGGTATGAGCGTTTGGATTCGGCCAACAAAGGGACCGAAACAACGACATATTTGCCAGATTGTCGCGCTATCCATTGCCGAATTTCCTCGGCAATGCGTGGGTGCAGAATGGCCTCTAGCTGGTGCCGCTTTTCAGGGCAGGAAAAAATTATTTTTCTCAGCCTTGCTCGGTCGAGCTGCCCATCTTTGGCCAGGATTTCAGGCCCAAATTGGGTTACGATCTGGGCCAGTGCGGGAGATCCGGCTTGAGTTAGCTGGCGACTAATGTCGTCGGCATCGCAGCAAGCTATGCCGAGTTCGCTGAATAAATCGATAACGGTAGATTTTCCGCTAGCAATGCCGCCAGTAAGACCAATGCTCAGCATGGGCGTTGATTTGCCTTAAGCAAGCCCAAGCAGGCCAAGATAAAAGCGGGAAGCCTGATCTCCTAGCATAAAGGTGATCCACCCTGCCGCAGCGAGAAAAGGTCCGAAGGGAATAGGGTGGCTGCGGTCGCGGCCACGGATCACGATTAGGGATATTCCTACCACGGCCCCGACCAAGGCCGAAAAGAATATCACCGTTGGCAGCGCCTGCCAGCCAAGCCAGGCGCCGAGGGCGGCCAATAATTTAAAGTCGCCATAGCCCATGCCTTCTTTGCCGGTGATCAGTTTAAACGCGTGATAGACCAGCCAAAGGCTTAGGTAACCGGCCATGGCGCCGATGACTGCGGCGCGTAGATCAATAAACAGAGGTGACAAGCTGGCGAACAAGCCCAGCCACAACAACGGCAAGGTGATGCTATCAGGCAAATACTGGGTATCAAAGTCGATCAAGGCAAGGCAAATCAGACACCAGGTAAACAGCAGCGCTGCGAGGGTTGGCCAAGCAAAACCAAACTTCCATGCGACGAGCGCCGAGAGAATCGCTGTGGTTAGTTCAATGATAGGATAGCGAGCGGAGATGTGAGTTTTGCAGTGGCTGCATTGTCCACGCAAGAATAGGTAGCTTATGACTGGAATGTTTTCCAAGGCACCAATGCTGTGATGACACTGGGGGCATCTTGAGCGAGGCACGGCAAGGTTAAAATTCGATGGATGTTCCGTTTCCTGGTCAGGGTTGGTGGAGTCAAATTGTGCTTGCCAGTCCTGTTCCATCATAATGGGCAGGCGATATATTACCACGTTTAGGAAACTGCCCACCAGCAGGCTGACAATAAAAATCAGCCCGATAAAGAGCGCCGGACTGGATTGCAGAAAGACTGCTAATTCTATCAAAGCAAACTTCTATTAGTTAGACAACTTCGCCGAGTTTGAAAATAGGCAGATACATGGCAATGACCAGTCCGCCAATGACGACGCCGAGAAATGCCATAATGATCGGCTCGATCAAGCTGGTCATGGAACCAACGGCGTTATCGACCTCTTCTTCGTAAAAGTCGGCCACTTTGCCGAGCATGGAATCCAATGAACCCGATTCTTCACCAATGGCGACCATTTGGTTGACCATGTTGGGGAATACGCCGGTGTGTGCCATGGCAGCATTTAAATTGGTGCCGCTGGAGACTTCATCGCGTATACGTAGTATGGCATTACTGTATACAACATTACCGGCAGCTCCGGCCACGCTGGTCATTGATTCGACAAGCGGTACGCCCGCTGCAAACATGGTGGATAGAGTTCTGGCGTAGCGAGCGATTGCCGCTTTGTGCAAAATATTGCCAACAACAGGGAGTTGAAGTATCAGACGATCTACAGCATTACGCACTTTTTTTGATTTTCGGTGGGCATTGACAAAGAGAAAGCCCGCCGCGCCAATGCCGCCAAATATGATGTGCCAGTAAGCTTGAAAAGCCTCGGACAGCCTGACAACAAATAATGTCAAGGCAGGAAGATCAGCGCCGAAACCGGAAAACAGGGCCTCAAACTGCGGTACAACAAAAATAAGCAATATCGCAGTAATAATAAATGCCACGATAATAATGGCGGTTGGGTAGAACATGGCCTTTTTGACCTTGGCCTTGACGGATTCGGTCTTTTCTTTATAGGTGGCGATTTTATGTAATAAGGTTTCAAGAATACCGGCTTGTTCACCGGCAGCGATTAAATTACAAAACAATTCATCGAATTGGCGCGGGTGTTTACGGAACGAATCGGCTAGATTGTTGCCGGCCTCTACGTCGCTACGAATGGTGCCGATCAATGTTTGCATGGCAGGGTTTTCATGGCCGCGACCGATAATGTCAAAGGCCTGAACGACGGGTACACCGGCAGACAGCATGGTAGCCAACTGACGCGAAAAAATTGTAACGTCTTTCGAGGTGATTTTTTGACTGCGACTAAATAACGGCTTGGGTTTTTTCTTGACGCGCAAAGGATTAATCCCCTGGCGACGTAGCTGAGCCTTGATCAGTGGGATGCTGTTGCCTTGCAGTTCACCCTTGACCTTAGTGCCGCGTTTGTCGGCACCGACCCAGGTAAAGGTGGTCGCTTGAATTGCTTTTTCAGCCATTATTCTGTTGTTACCCTTATCACTTCTTCTAGGCTTGTAACACCATCCATGACTTTCTTCAAGCCTGACTTGCGCAAATCGTTAATTCCCTCACGTTCTGCCTGTTCTGCAAGCGTAATAGAGTTAACGCCTGCCATGATTAACTTGCCCATTTCTTCCGAGATGGGCATGACCTGGTAGATACCGATACGGCCTTTATAACCGACGTTGCAGTGGTCGCAGCCTTTAGGCGCGTAAATCGTAAAATCTTCTTTTAACTGCTCTTCGCTAAAGCCCTCGGCCAGCAAAGCCTCCTTGGGAACATCGACCGGGGCTTTGCAATCTTTACAGAGCTTGCGTGCCAGGCGCTGGGCGATAATCAGCGATATCGTCGCGGCGATGTTATAACCCGGTACACCCATATTGGCGAGACGTGTCAATGTTTGCGGCGCGTCATTGGTATGCAGGGTTGACATCACCATATGGCCTGTCTGTGCGGCTTTAATGGCAATTTCCGCCGTTTCCAGGTCACGAATCTCACCGACCATAATAATGTCAGGATCTTGCCGTAAAAACGATTTTAGCGCAGCGGCAAAGGTGAGTCCGGCTCTGGGATTCACATTGACCTGGTTAACCCCGGGCAGATTGATTTCAACGGGGTCTTCTGCGGTCGATATATTGCGATCCTCAGTATTCAGAATATTAAGGCCGGTGTAGAGCGAAACGGTCTTACCACTACCCGTCGGGCCGGTGACCAGAATCATGCCGTAGGGTTGATTCAAGGCGTGAATATAAAGCTCTTTCTGTTCTGGTTCATAGCCCAGCGCATCAATGCCCATCTGAGCACTGCTTGGGTCAAGAATACGAATGACGATTTTTTCGCCAAACAAGGTCGGACAAGTGCTGACGCGAAAATCGATAGCGCGGTTTTTTGAAATCGTCATTTTCATGCGACCGTCTTGCGGCACACGACGTTCCGAGATGTCCAGCCGCGCCATCACCTTGAGCCGTGCCGCAATTTTCATGGCCATGGCGACAGGGGGTGCGACCACCTCTTTCAACACCCCGTCCAGTCGGGTGCGCACGCGGTATTTCTTTTCATACGGTTCAAAATGGATATCAGAAGCCCCGGCTTTAATGGCATCGAGCAGCACTTTGTTGACGAAGCGCACAATCGGCGTGTCATCGACTTCCGATTCGCTTGGCCCCGATGCATCTGGATCAGGGCCGTCTGACATATCCAGATCTTCAAGATTTTCGTCACCGGCAAAAGCGTCCATGGAGTCCGCATTGTGATCTAGTGCCCGCTCTATCGCCTTACGTAGTTTGTCATCTTCTGCGAGCACAGGCTCCGTATTGAGTCCGGTGTTGAACTTGATTTCATCCAAAGCGGGTAGATTGGTCGGATCCGACAAAGCGATATACAAACGGCTGCCACGCTTAAACAGTGGCAATGCATTGTGTTTGCGAATCAAGGATTCCTTGACCAGACCAACCGTGTCCCGCTCTAGTTCAATGGCTTGCAGATCAAATAAGGGAATACCAAATTCACGCGATGCAGTGACGGCAATTACATTGCTTTTCAGTATTTGGTGCTCAACCAGGTAGGAAGCAAGAGGGATTTTTTCCTGATGCGATTTTTCATAGGCGTCTTGCGCTGTATTCTCGTCGAGCAGGCCTTCGCGCACGAGATAACGCGCCAGACCGTTTAATATAATTTTGTCAGAAGATGTTGCTGAGTGTTGCATGGTTGTCCCCCGTCTTAGGGGTTATCGGCAGCCAGGGTGTGATCTTTGAGCAACTCTAACCGTCAAGATCATTTGTTGCTTAGCGGTATCCCGCCCTCTTGCCAAAATCGAGGGCCGATATTTGTGAGATTACTAATATAAGATGGGTCATTACCCATTCTCATGCTGAGTTGTGGCCAGATCAGCCAAGCATAGAGGATAGCAAACACGAGAAAAGCAATCGCCAGCACTGATCTGATCGGCGTTACTAATGTGATAACTTGTTGAGGTGATGCAATTTTGCTGGATCGGTACTCTGCCAGCATCAAGCCGATAATCGTGGCGCCGAGCAATTGACTCATCGGCATAACGATGACACCGCTAAATAACGAATAGATAGAGGCGGCCAGAAATGACCAAAGCAGTGACACACGATACATGCGACGCTCGGTGGCCACCGATTGATCAAGGCATAAACGCCAAAATGCCATAAGCCCCTTAGTATAGAAAAACAAGACTATGGCAGTGGCGATCAAACCCCATTCTGCGGCCAGCTGTAAGACAGAGTTGTGTGGGTGAGAGAGACTGAATTCGTTTGGGATGGCTGCAAACCCCATGGGCCCTATGCCAAATAAAGGCGATTGTTTCATCATGTTCAGACAAATTAACCATAATTCAAAGCGATAGGACGAATCAGTTCGCAAGCGAATACTATCGGTAATGGTAAAGCCGAAATAAGGCGGTGTGATAATAAACAGCAGCCAATACAGTGCGAAAGCCGCTACAGTGAGTAAACTGAGCTTGAGTAATAATCGCAGAGCTATAGGTTTGATCAAGAGTACAACGATAAGCGATGACAGCAGCAAAGCAAGGCTGGCACCACGCGCGGATGAAAATACTAACAATACAATATTGAAACAGAGCAGTGCAGAAAATAATGGTTGATAACGAGTGAGATAATTACCGCCCGATAATTTTATCAGTAATGGTAGTGCTAATATGGGTAATATCCAAACCTGTATTTGATTAAAAAATCGTCTGTTGCTAAAGCCGTGGAACATCACTTCGACATCCAGTGATAGGGAGGTGATCAGTGCAGAAAAGTAGCTGACGAGAAATATGAAAGCATACAGACCGAGACAGAGTGTAAAAGCGACAGTGATGAGGGTGCTAACTTGATAGTTATTGATCTCTAATTGTATTGAGCTCTGCGCCAGCATTAATACGACAACGAATAGCGCCAGCAGATTAAAAATTTCCGTAAGGTCGAGTGTTGAATTTGGGTTGGCAGCGGTGCTAATAATCAGTGTAAGTACTAATATAATAAATAGTACGACTGTGAATAGAGAGCAGGAAAAATTGAGGGATTTTGTGTCAAATATTAATGAAAATGCAAGGATTATTATGGCAAGAATCTGGATAGCAACAAGAAATAGGCGTTGCGCGTCATAGTAGCCTAAATCAGGTAAAAAAGAATAATTACTCCCTATAACCAGATAAACTAATGTAAAAAAAATAATACTCAAGCGTGTGTACGACATAGCTTGTGCTGTGTTTTTTATCATCGTAATGTAACAAAAAACCCCTCCGGAGAGGGGTTTTTTGCGTTAAGTTGAAATTATATTTAAGTTGCGCCTTTAACATAGGTGCGGCATTTTGCAGCAGTACCACCAGAAACGTAAGTTGGTGTCCACGTAATTTGGCCATTGGCTACTGCAGGTCTAAAATCAAAGACACAGCTTCCTACTTCGGCCGTACCTGTGATACGCAGGGCCGCTGTATTCGATTGAACCGTGATAATGTTGCCATATTTTGGGGTAGGTAGGGTATCTGGCATACCGTAAGGGGTTAGTTCACTGCCTGCGCCTGTTGCATCACACGAGGTTAACGTTCCGTTTTGATCATTTAAACATTCGCCAATTGCTGCTTTAAGTGCAGAAATGGAAGATATATTATCAGCCCATTTGGCTCGGATCGAATAATCCTGAAATGCCGGAATAGCAATCGCCGCCAAAATACCGATAATCGCGACGACAATCAT
>WGFU01000013.1 GCA_015492075.1 Gammaproteobacteria bacterium | reverse complement strand
GTCGAAGATGGTGAGAAGAATCTTGACCCTGATGTAGCAGATTTATTTGATAAGGAGGCAAATGTTTTTGCATCTGAGGTCTTATTTCAGTTAGATAGTTTTTCCGAAGAAGCGAATGACCATGAGTTTAGTATATTTACACCGGTTAAATTGAGTAAAAATTACGGTGCTTCTATTTATTCCTCAGTTCGACAATATGTTTCAAAAAATCCAAAGGCATGCACCGTATTAGTTTTAAATCCCCCTGTACTTGAGAAAGGGAACGGATTTAAAGCGAGCCTTCGACGAATAGTTTCTTCTCCCTCTTTTCAAGAGCAATTTGGTGAATTAATTTTGCCAGAATATTTCATGCCGGAAGACAAAATTGGCGCTTTGATCCCCACGGGCAAACGCAAAGCTTCTGGAAAGCGGGAAATTGTATTGGAAGATTGTAATGGCATTAATCATGAGTGTATTGCCGAAGCTTTTACACAAACGTATCAGGTTTTTATATTGATCCTTTCTGTCAGAGCAATGACTAGCACAACTTTTTTGCTTCCTTGAGAAAGCCACCGATTTTCGCTGTTAATTAGTTCGAGTTTACGGGATACTTGGTACGACACTAGGTGGTCAGTTTCGCCGATTTTGCGTTTTCTCAATGCTATACCCGCACATATGGTGAGTGAAATTCTTAATTTTTTGGTCTAAAAATGGTCTAAAACGGATACACTGCTGCATACACAGACACACACCACCGTTTACCCAAATTTATCATAACTATCTGTTTTTAAAAGAGTTTGTGGGTTTTTTTAATTTTTTGTGAATTTCTTTATTGTAAGTGGTTTTTTTAGCAGAATATTCATCCTTTAATAAATAGGTGGAAAAGTTAAATTTTTTAAAATCAATGAGTTATACTTTATAAGTAAGGTGCCCGATTGGTCAAAGGCATACGTCTGGAAAGCGTGTATTCCACAAGGTATCGAGGGTTCGAATCCCTCTCTCTCCGCCATTAAGTTACAAAGAGGCCTCGGATACGCCCTTAATTTTCATAAATGCTTCGAACTGGGACAAAAACACCCTACCTGAAAGATGTTCCAAGAAGCCGGATTTTTCAAGTATATTCATGACAGGGCCTTTTACTTCGGAAAGGTGAAGTGTTATGCCTTGCTCAGTCAAACGCTCGTTAACCGCTTCCAGCACTTCCAGTGCGCTCAGGTCAATTTCGTTCACTGCGCTGCACATCAGGATAACATGTGCGATTGCGTCATTATGAAAGATTCTATCGTAAATATTGTCTTCCAGATAACCGGCGTTGGCGAAAAACAGGCTCTCGTCCACGCGCAAGGAGAGAATCCGCGGATCAGTCAGCACATGATAGTGCTGAATGTTTCTGAAGTGTTCCGTACCCTCAACAAGGCCCACTTCGGCGATATGTGGTTTTGAGGTATGGTACAGGTACAACATGATAGAAGTAATCACTCCGCACGAGACCCCTGCTTCAACACCGAATAATAAAGTGACTACTACTGTAACAAGCACAGCATAAAAATCACTTTTTGCATAACGCCAAGTTTTCTTGAAAATCGAGAAATCTACCAGTGAGAGCACGGCGACAATGATGGTCGCGGCCAGTGTGGCATTAGGTAAATAATACAATACCGGGGTTAAAAACAGCGCTGCGAGTGCGATGCCGATGGCGGCAAAAATACCGGCGGCCTGTGTTTCGGCTCCGGCATCAAAGTTGACAACGGAGCGTGAAAAACCACCTGTAACGGGAAATGCTCCAGAAACGGCCGACGCGATATTAGCGGAGCCGAGGCCGATCAGTTCCTGATTGACATCGACTTTTTGCCGGCGTTTGGCGGCCAGTGTCTTGCCAACGGATATAGACTCAACATAACCAATAATAGAAATTAAAATCGCTGGCAGGGCGAGGGTTTTTACCAGTTCAAAGGATAAATACGGGAAGCTCAATTGTGGCAGACCTGTCGGAATATTGCCTACCAGAGCGACACCTTTACTGTCCAGATGAAAGAAGTAGGTGGCGATTATTGTAGCGATTATGCCAAGCACAGGTGCGGCTTTGGCTGCCAGTTGTGCTGATTTTTCGGTTATTCCGGTCTTCGTCAGTAAGCTGACCACACCCGTACGTGCCCAGAACAGAAATGCCACTACCAAGCCGCCGACAATCAGCGTGTAGATATTGAAGCTTCCCCATGCCGAGAAAAATGAGGCGCTGATTTCAGTGAGTGTATCGCCATGCGCATCAATGCCAAAAATATGCTTGAGTTGGCTCAGGGCGATGATGAGTCCGGACGCGGTAATAAAACCCGAGACAACAGAATGAGAGAGGAAGTTGGCGAGAAAGCCCAGCTTCAGAAACCCCAACAGCAACAAGAACAGACCGGACAGAAACGCTAAGACAATGGCGGCGGTGAGATAGTCAGCCGTGCCCTGCTGTGCCACTTCGTTTAGTGCTGCCGCAGTCATGAGCGAGACCACTGCCACTGGGCCTACCGACAAGGTACGGCTACTACCAAACACGGCATAGACAAGCAGCGGCAAAATGCTGGCATATAGCCCCACTTCGGCAGGTAGCCCGGCGAGCAGGGCGTAAGCCAGTGATTGCGGGATCAACATGATGGTAACAACAGCTGCAGCCAACAGATCACTGGTTAGAGTGTCCTTATTATATTTCTTTGCCCAGTCTACTAGTGGCAGGTAGTGCGTCCCTTTCATTACGATGCCCGCCTTGTTACGGCTGAATTTTTTTTGGCGAGGCCATAAACTCTCTGCCCTTTAGCATGCCGTGCCAATAGACAGTGGGCAGCATGCGTGCTTTGAGGAACCAGGCGAAGCGAGTGGGCTTGGTGCCGTTGTTGATCCAGCCGGGGAAGGAGGGGACCAGTTTGCCGCCATAGGCGAATTCCGCCAGCACGACCTTGCCGCGTTCTACTGTCAACGGGCAGGAACCATAGCCGTTATAGCCGACACTTGGCATTTTGCCGTGCAAAACATCGGTGATATTTTGTGCCACCACGGGTACCTGCATGCGAACCGCCGCCATGGTTTTTGCATTAGGTGTATTCATTACGTCACCCAGGCCCCATATGTTGCTATAACGCTTGTGCTGCAAGGTATTCTGATCGACATCGAGCCAACCGGCCGCGTCGGCCAGGGTGCTCTGGCGGACAAAATCGGGGGCGCATTGCGGTGGGCAGACATGAATCATGTCAAACTCTGTGCTAACGACTTTTTCCTTTCCCTCTTTATCGGTGGTTTTAAACCATGCCTGCTTGGTCTCGCCATCGATCCTGGTCAGCGTATGCGTAAAATGAAGTTTGGCGTGATATTTCTCGATATAGGACATTAAGGCCGGCACATAGGCATCGACACCAAACAATACAGCGCCGGCGTTGTAAAAATTAATGTCGATATTTTTGAGCACGCCGTTTTTCAACCAGTAGTCGGCGGAAAGGTAGAGAGCCTTTTGCGGTGCGCCGGCGCATTTGATGGGCATTGGCGGTTGCGTAAAGATCGCCTTGCCTTGCTTGAGTGCCTGTACCAGGCGCCAGGTATACGGGGCAAGATCATAGCGATAGTTAGAGGTAACGCCATTTTTTCCAAGTGTTTCAGGCAGGCCCTCAATGGCTGACCAATTGAGTTTCAGGCCCGGTGTTACCACCAGTTGCTGGTAGTAGATTTCCTTGCCGTCACTGAGGATGACTTTGTTTTCCTCTGGCGAAAATGCTGTCACGGCTTGTTTAATCCATGTTGCGCCGTGGGGAATCAGTGTTTTCGTTTCGCGCCGGGTAGCGGCGGCGTCAAAGATACCGCCACCCACCATGGTCCAGCCAGGCTGGTAAAAATGCTCGGTGGAGGGGTCAATGAGTGCGATACGTAAGCCGGGTTTGCGTTTGAGCAGACTGGCGGAGACGGCAATACCGCCCGAGCCGGCACCTACGATGACGACATCGTAGCTGGGCTTTGCCAGGGTAGTTTTTTGGCTGGCGCTGTCTGCCGGGCTCAAGTCTGCTTTATTCGCACTGTTGCCCTGATCTGTCGCCATTCCAAGCTTGTCTTTGGCCGCCGCCCATAACTGGCTTGCCCGGTTCCCTGTGCGACAATAGGCGTGGATTCTTTTGCCACTGTCGAGAAGCTCGGCAAACTGGCGACAGTGAGACGCGTCCATTTTGCCGGCAGTAAAAGGGATATGGACAGCTTCAATGCCGTATTCTTTCGCTGCCGAGCAGAGCTCTGAAAAAAGGGGTTGCTCCGCTGATTCCTGGTCGGGGCGGTTACAGACAAGAACCTCGACACCGCATGAGGCCAATTCGTTGAGGTGGTCAACGGTGACCTGTTCTGAAACAGAGACCTGTTGATCAAGTGATTTCATTTTCATTGTCGTTCCTCCGCAGCTGTCCGCTTATAGATGATGGCTTATTTGAATGCGTTAATGGGTAGTTTGAGATAGACCATATTATTGCTTTCAGGTGCCGGAAAATGACCGGCGCGCATATTGACCTGTAATGACGGCAGGATAAGTAACGGCATGCCCAGCGTTTTATCCCTTGCCTCGCGTATTTTGACAAATGTATCTTCATCGATAGAGGACTTGATATGAATATTACGTTGGCATTGTTCCTCGACAGTGGTTTCGTATTCGACTTGTCTGCCTGCGGGACAGTAGTCATGGCACATAAACAGGCGTGTCTGTTCGGGCAGGCTTAAGACCTTCTGGATTGACCGGTAGAGCGTTCGCGCATCGCCACCCGGAAAATCCGCTCTTGCCGTGCCGGCATCCGGCATGAACAAGGTATCGCCGACAAAGGCACTGTCTCCGATAACGTGGGTCATGCATGCGGGCGTATGCCCAGGCGTGTGAATGGCGTAGGCGTCAAGGTTGCCGATTTGATAACTGTCACCATCTTTGAACAAACAATCGAACTGGGAGCCGTCGCGCTCAAAGTCCGAGCCGGCATTGAATATTTTGCCAAAGGTATTTTGAACGGTGATGATGTGTTCGCCAATGCCCAGTTTGCCTCCCAGCGTCTGCTGAATATAGGGTGCAGCGGAAAGATGGTCAGCATGAACATGTGTTTCTATCAACCATTCAACCTTGAGTTGATGGTGACGTACATATTGAATGATCTCATTGGCACCGTCATAGCCGGTTGAGCCAGAGGCATAATCAAAATTCAGAACGGAATCGATGATGGCACAGGCATCCGATGCCGGATCTTTAACCACATAAGAGAACGTATTGGTCTCTTTATCAAAAAAGGGTGTGACTTCAGGTTGTTGTAAATGATCCGTTTTAATATCCATATTGACACTCATAACCAGTTCTCCAGTAATATTGATGTTAGTCGTAGTAGGAAGTATTGTCTTTGTCACAAAATACCGTACGTTAAAAGTTGCTAGACACGGTGTAACCGCATGTATGCACATTATTTAGGCTGTTCATGTCATCAGCCCTGATTACATCGTAAAATAGCGGGCAAATCAGGGTGCCTATACGGTGCTCCATAGTTTGTTTCTCCTGCCAGTTAATCATTACTCCTGTTATCTTGAACAGCAAATAGCGAGCCATAAGCAAATAATTTTCTTATCTATTTGTTTTATTTATGATTTTATGTGAATCCAGGTTATGGATGATGGCTCTGCTGTGACAATTTGGGTTTGATCGGCAGGGGTAAGCCGATTGCTTGTCAATTTTGGCAGTCACGCTCAGGGCGCGATAAGGTGGCAATAAGGGGCTTGGGTTTTGTTGCCTGGAGTCGGGCGGCCTTTAAACTTGTTGGTAAACCAGAGAGCAGTCAAACAAGCAAAGGAATTGTTCCTATAATACGATATTGTTGCCACAATGATGTTGGGTATTGGCTTATCAATATGATAGTGCTAGGGTTCCGTAGCTATTACATTGGCAGATCGGGCTATAATGCTTAGCGCCATGTTTGATACAGGCGAGACCATAGCGAGAACTCTACCTCGTCACTCCAAGGTCGGAACTCGGTGACGTTAAATTAGTCAATTTGTGTCATTGATAGAATATACGATACTGCTATGACGTTCATATAATACGGCTGTTATACGGAGCGGAGAAAGGAGTCACCTGATATGAACGAAAAGACCCAAATAGAGTATGGAACCGCTAATGGCTTTCTAAGCCTCTACAACCCTCACCATGGAACAGATTATAAGATTGAAAAAATATCGGATGCCCCCGATATTATCTGCCGTGATTCTGGGGGGCATGAGCTAAACCTTGAAATCACAACTACCGAAGACAATGCTCGGGATACGCAGGCTATGCTAGGTCGGTCGGATCATCTTAGTATCGATGCCCTCGAAAAACGCAATGAGCGAGTAGCTGCCGGACTGGAAAAACCAAAATACAACTCCCTGTCTGGTAATGTTTCTGACAACCTGATAAATCGTATTCAGAGCAAGCTAAACAAAGATTACGGGGATAATGTGGCGTTGGTTGTTCGTGATACGTCTGGATGCGACTGGGAGTGGGATGAAGTTGAAAATGATATTCGTGGACGCTTGGACTTGTCCAGAAATTCTTTCCAGAAAGGTATCTGGGTTCTTTCAAGGGTTAAAGATAAGCTATTCCGTATCGCACGATGAAAGTCGTGAGCTTGATACAGTCGCCGTATAATAAGGCGCTTGTTCGGACGCAAACTCCGCTGCGCTTCGTTTTTGCCACACAGCGTGGTCGTTTATTTAACACGTTGGCTATTGCGCTATATATGTCAGAGTCCAGGCCTTCTTTGTATATTCCTTGTTTGTATGAAATATACTTTTCCCGTTCAGGATTGATTGATAATTGATGTCTTCTGTAGCCAGTAATGAGAATTTTATCCGCATAGGTGTTTTTGCCGCTGTGCTTGCCATTATGGCCATACTGGAAGCTTTATTCCCACGCAGGAAAAGAACGCAAGGGCGTGGCCGCAGATGGGTGACCAATCTTGGTTTGGTGGTCATTGACAGTGTTGCTGTAAAGTTGCTGGTGCCTATTACTGCGCTGGCGGCGGCGGAAATTGCGTCAGCAAAAGGCTGGGGGCTATTTGCGTTGGTGGATTTGCCGGTGGTGTTTGAAATTGTGGCAGCGGTTATTTTACTTGATTTAGCGATATACGGGCAGCATATCGCCTCGCATAAATTGCCGATACTCTGGCGCTTTCATAAGGTGCATCATGCCGACCGCGACATTGATGTGACAACGGGAACCCGTTTTCATCCGGTGGAAATTGTGCTTTCCATGTTTTACAAGTGTCTCTGCGTTTTGCTGATTGGCCCTGCGGTCATCGCCGTATTTATTTTTGAAGTGGTATTGAACGCAACAGCGATGTTTAATCATGCCAATGTGAGATTGCCGAGCTGGCTTGATCGTGGTATCAGAATGATCCTGGTGACCCCGGATATGCACCGGGTGCATCATTCGGTTATCCGGCGCGAGACCGACAGCAATTATGGGTTCAGCCTGTCTGTTTGGGATAGGCTTTTTAGAACCTATATCCCTCAACCCGCTGCAGGACATGATCGAATGACAATAGGCCTTTCGCAATACCAGACCTCGCGGCCGTCCAGTCTTACCTGGTGTTTGAACTTGCCTTTTCGTTCCAGTAAAAAGGCCGGGTCGAATGGGTAATTTTTTGCAATTTGTGGTTTTCCTGTGGGCGATTTTTTTCTTGCCGATGGTAACAGCAGTAGCCGCTGATGATCCGCTGCTTACAGTGCATCAGCAAGTGATCGATAGCTACCCAGGCGTGAAGCATATTGGTCTACAAGACCTTGAAAAGATGCTTCAAACTGATCCCGATGGGATTATTTTTTTCGATGTACGCGAGCGAGAAGAATATGTCGTCAGCCACATCAAAGATGCGATTTATATCCCGCCAAAGATGAGCCAGGATGATTTTCTGACTCTGTATGGTGACAGGGTCAATAATAAAACCGTCGTGTTTTATTGTTCTGTCGGTCATCGTTCATCAAGCTTCAGTCAAGGGATCCAGGATGTACTTCAGATAAAAGGCGCCCGCCAGTCTTACAATATGAAAGGAGGTCTTTTTGCCTGGCACAACGCGTCGTGGCCAGTTGAAAACGCGCAAGGCGCAACGCAAGCGATTCATCCCTATAATCGTCACTGGGGTAAACTTATTAATAGAAAATCATTCATCCGTTATTCGCCGCCTTAAGCTTTTCAAACAAACATTTCGATTAAATAATTCACGGAGAACAGTGCTATGCATTATATTATTTTTCTTGTTTTGATCTCGCTGTTATCTACAGCGTGCAGCGCAGATCGTTTAGATGCGCAATCTGCTGATGCCGGTGCGGCGGTGTCTTCGCTAAACAGTGAGGCGGAAGAAGGGCATGTACAACACGTCACAGCGCTGGACGCGCAAGGTGTGATCGCGGATGAGCCCGATATTGTCGTGCTTGACGTCAGGACGGCGAAGGAATACAAGGCAGGTCACATCGCTGGCGGAAAAAACATCGATTTTTACGCCGCTGATTTTGAAAATCGATTATCTGCACTTGATAAAGCGGCGCCATATCTGCTCCACTGCAAGTCAGGCGGGCGCAGCTCAAAAGCGCTTAAGCTGATGGAGCGCTTGGGTTTTAAGAATATTTACCATCTTGAAGGTGGTTTTGACGCCTGGAAGGCAGCGGGTTTAGCTGTTACACGCTAAAATCTGGTGCCAGCAGTTTGCCGGCATAAGAATCGAAATCGCTGCGGTCAGTATAGAGAACGATATTATTTCTGTTTTGCTATGGATCAATGCGCCCGGTTTCAGCAGCCGGTTTGTTAGGCCAAGCCGCTGATTTCCGGCGCTGGGCACTGCGTGTCCGTCGTCCGCTTATTGTTTGTCAATCGTATTGCCATTCGTTGAGGTATCGCTGCCCCGGCCTTTTTTTCATGAACCACATTTGGTATATCGAGGTGACCCACATAAACATGGAGGCGGCGGTATAGCCAAAGCCGCCAATAATGGTCAGCCAGGCAAAACCGGGATGCCATTTGGTGAGCCACCAAGACAAGACATCGATAATTAAAAAGACAAATGGCAGGGCAATCACTGTTTCTTTTAGCCACTTTGGTATATTGACCGCTAGGCTGAAAATCAGGCCGACGAAAAAAAAGATGAAGGCGATGCCGAATATATGAATATGCGAGACGCGGGTCAGTGAGCCAATAGTGGCGCCATGATCGACCTCGGCCAGCAACCTTACCTGATTATAGTTATTGAAGTCCGGAATTCCAGGCAGCTCGCCGTGGCAAGCTGTGCAATGGTTTGACAGTACAGTTTTGTAGTGGCTATCCCATTGATCTTTTGGCGCACCGTCCCTGGCCCAATTAATGATATCGCGACGGACCTCAGCGGGGGCTTTGTCTTTCATGATACCATTTAACGCCGTTTCGAGACGGCTGTTTTTCTGATTGCCGTAATAACTATAAACGATATCATCGACAGAGAGACCAAACTTACCGTCGGCCATGCCGTGGGTCAGCATGATCTGGCCGCCTGCGAGTAACAGCCCCAGGCCTACCGCCATCAAATAACTGGTAAATAAGACGCGCATGGACAGGCCGATGCTTGGCAGGTTTGCCCAGTGTGATTGTGATGAACTCATTGCCCTTCTCCTTTTTGTTCGCTATCGCCATGGTGCTTGCTATGTGTTGTGGCGGATGCTTGGTTTTGATAATCAAAATTTTGCTTGGGAACAGGATAGTTGCCAGTTCTTTGCCCGTAACTTGGGTTCAGGGGTAGTGCTACATCCGCCAATATAGGGTTAGGCAGGTTTAGTGAGGCCATCAATGCTGCGTATTGTTCAGCATCGGCAACTTTCAGGCGTGGATTATTGGCACGTTCTGCACCTATGGTGCTAACCGTATTGCCGTGGTAATCGTGAGCGGGGTAGACCAGGGTTTCATCGGGCAGCGTGAGCAGTTTGTTAAAGAGGCTGTCGTATTGCGCATAACTGTTGCCGTATTGAAAATCGGTGCGGCCTGTGCCGCCGATCAATAATGTGTCGCCGGTAAATACGCGGTCAGTCATTAAATAGGATAAGGACTCATTGGTATGGCCTGGCGTGTAAAGGGCGATAATTTTAATGTCATCAAACTCTATAATCTCTTTGTCCTTGACGCGGCGTGATACACCGTGGGCTTTGCTGTATTCGCTCATGACCGTAATGCAAGCGGTACGATCACGTAAGGCACCCATTGCTGTCACATGATCGGTATGAGTGTGGGTATCCAGAGCGAAAGCCAGTTTTAAATCGTGTTGACTGAGGCAGTTCAAGTAGTCGTTTTCATGGCCTTGTACCGGATCTATAATGGCCGCCATGCCCGTCGGTCTTGAGCCGATAAGATAGCTGTAGCTGCTTGATGCTTGGTCGAAGTATTGCGTAAAAATCATGGCCACCGCTCCAGTTGATGTCAGTCATTGTCAAGCAGTTATATCAATTGCTATGCCATGCAGTAAAAACACATTAAAAACAACCACTTGTTGTTCTTCTTCGGTGAACTCGCAGCTGGTCAAGCTGCTATTTATGGCATACAATATCGGCCCCAGAATCACGTTTTGCCAGAATTAACATGCCTATATCGCGTCAACAGCAAAAGACGGCGCCAACGATCTCCGCTGAGATAATGGCGATGGTGGATACGCATCTTGAACCGGCGATCTTGCTGGGGCTGGATTACTGTATTCTCCATGCTAATCAGGCCTACAAAAATACCTACAGTGATGGCAAGCCGCTGCTGAAACGCTACTGTTACCAGGTATCGCATGGTTATTCGGTGCCTTGTGATCGTGCCGGCGAGCAATGTCCTTTGCTCAATGCCTTTGATTCCGGACAAACGACACGCGTGATGCATATTCACCAGACGCCACGTGGCGAAGAGCATTGCGAAGTCACCACTTTCCCTATCCGTGACGGGCAAGGAGATATTGTTTACTTCCTTGAACATTTGCACCGTATTGATATCGCTACAACAAGAGTGGTATCTGACGCTAGCTTAGTGGGCAAGTCACAGCCGTTTAATCATATGCTGGAAATGATAGGGCGCGTGGCCGTGACCGATACCACGGCATTACTCATGGGCGAGTCAGGTACCGGCAAAGAGCTAGCGGCGCGAGCCATTCACGACCGCAGCCGGCGTAGTAAGGCACCCTTTATTCCTGTTGATTGTTCCGGTTTGCCCGAGAGCTTGTTTGAAAGCGAATTGTTTGGTCATGTTAAAGGTGCTTTCACTGGTGCGGCCACGCGTAAAACCGGTTTGGTCGAAGCCGCGCAAGGTGGCACCTTGTTTCTTGACGAGATTGGTGATATTCCCATGTCACAGCAGGTCAAGCTGTTGCGTTTGATTGAAACCTCCACTTATCGTCCCGTCGGCAGTATCCAGCAAATGAAAGCGGATTTTCGTTTGGTCTGTGCTACGCATCGCGATTTAAGCGGCATGGTGGAGCGCGGGGAATTCCGCAGTGATTTGTTTTATCGCATCAGCGCTTTTATGATTGAGTTACCGCCTTTGCGCGAACGGCGTAGCGATATTGTTTTACTTGCGGAAACCATATTGCAGCGCAGTGTGCATAATCGTGCTGTGCCGACCCTGAGCGCCGCGGTAAAAAAATGTCTACAGAATTACCATTACCCGGGCAATGTGAGAGAACTGCGCAATATTATCGAGCATGCCTTACTGCTCACAGATGGCGATATTGTATTGCCGCAGGCCCTGCCTCACTATGTGCAATGCAAAACATTGTCCGATAAGCGCAGTCAGCCGGTTTTTGG
Organism: Gammaproteobacteria bacterium; assembly: GCA_015492075.1. Taxonomy (GTDB): domain Bacteria; phylum Pseudomonadota; class Gammaproteobacteria. The sequence continues at coordinate 43,408 of WGFU01000013.1, read as the reverse complement.
CGATGAGTTAATGAGCCTCGATGAACTGGAAAAACGCTATCTGGAGCAGTCGATGTTACGCCATAAAGGCGACCGCAAAGCACTCGCGCAGCAACTCGGGGTCAGTGAACGCACCTTGTACCGAAAGCTGGAAAAGTTAAGTTTGTAATCACCGTCTGTAATGGGGCGCAAGCGAGCACACTGGCACCCCGTTTGTATCTCGTATGCTAACGTGAATCTGGTTCTTGTGTTCCCGCGCAGGTTTTAATGCCCAGCAAGCTGTACAGTGGGCACCAGCTGATCAGGGCTGTTAGCAGTGGTACCAAGCCGACCAGCCCCCACCAACTTTGATAGTAAACACCGGCGCCGAATATCGCCAGTGCAATCACAATTCGCAGCGTTTTATCGATTGAACCAATATTTTTATGCACTGTTTTCTCCCGAACTTAGGTTTGTGTCGTGAAATAGAGTGCCAGTCCTGTGCCAGCAATTGTCTGATTCTGTGATTTGGGTTGTTCTCTATTTAAAACAATGACTTATTATATTTTTTGGCAAGTTGTTCCTGCTGTGGTTGAGGTGATGCTATGCCATTAATGTCAGAGTGAATAACGATCCTGTCTTTGCTGTCATTAACGGCGTAGTTTATTGTGCTAAGCAGCTCGCCTTAGCGGTAGCTTATTTAGCGAGGCTTTTTGCCGTACTCGATGCCGTGGCAAGCGAGTCCCCGTTTCCGTGGTGACAGGTGTTTGAATATTATTTTTCCGTGGTCACTGATATATTTTGTTTGAGGTGGGCGCCTTTTCGTAACAGCAGCTTTTCTATTTCCACTAGAATGAGCACCGAAGAAGCGATGACGATGATGCGCAGCCAGGCCTCGATACTGATCGCGGTGGTGGCGAAAAGAACTTGCATGGGAGCGAGATAGGTAAAAGCCAGTTGTAATAATATCAGCAGGCCAATGCCATATAGAACGTAACGATTGCCAGTTAGTCCGTCATAGCTTAGTGCCGGTGCTAGCAGATAACGGGCGCTGAATAGGTAGAATACCTCGAACATGACGAGGGTGTTGACAGCGATCGTGCGTGCCAGCTCAATGGAGGCGCCATGCTCGCGTTCCCAGAGAAACAAGCCGAAGGTGCCGACGACAAGGATCAGCGATACAAAAATGATGCGCCAGATCAAAAAACCGGACAGTAACGGTTCTTTAGGATCACGTGGCGGGCGCTGCATGATATGGCGTTCGGGTGGTTCGAAGGCCAGCGTTAGCGCCAGTGTTACGGCAGTGATCATGTTGATCCACAGGATTTGAGCGGCGGTGATAGGCAGTAAGCGGCCCATCATAATCGCGGCGACGATGGTGAGTGCCTCGCCACCGTTGGTGGGTAGTACGAACAGGATGGACTTTTTCAGATTATCGTAGACCGTACGTCCTTCCTCCACCGCATAAGCAATGGAGGCAAAGTTGTCGTCAGCCAGCACCATCTCAGCCGCTTCCTTGGCGACTTCGGTACCTTTGTGGCCCATGGCAATCCCGACGTCTGCGCGTTTTAATGCAGGCGCGTCGTTGACGCCATCACCGGTCATGGCGACCACTTCGCCGCTGGCCTGGAGTGCTGTAACCAGCTGCAACTTCTGCTCAGGCGAGACACGGGCGAAAACATCAGATCGCTGGATGGCATCTTTCAACTCATCTTCGCTATAGGTCTCTAGCTGCGAGCCAGTGATCACTATCATGCCATCACCGATCCCCATTTGCTTGCCGATTGCGCGGGCGGTCACTGCGTGATCACCGGTGATCATTTTGACGCAGATACCGGCTGATTGGCAGACATGTACCGCACGGATAGCTTCTTCGCGGGGTGGGTCGATGAAACCCACCATACCCAATAGGGTCAGCCCGTCCTCGACATCAGCAAAGGTGAGGTTTTGCTGCTCGGCGGCTGCCGGCTTGAAAGCAATGGCCAGCAGCCGTTGGCCCGATGAGGCCATCGTGTTTATGCAGTTTTCCCAGTAGGCCTTGTCCAGGGCAGTGTCCTTACCATACATGCGTTGTTGGTGACACATTTCCAGTACTCGTTCCGGTGCGCCCTTAAGATAGATAAAGCCATGGCCGGCATGGTCATGGTGCAAAGTGGCCATGAAGCGGTGCTGCGACTCAAAGGGGACGGCATCAGTGCGCGGATACTGGGTCAAGTAGGTGTTATGTTCAAGGCCTGCTTTCAGTGCCAGGGTAACCAGGGCACCTTCGGTGGGGTCGCCCTGTATCTGCCATTGACCATCGACCTCGGTCAGGGTGGCGTCGTTACACAGTAATGCCGCCTGAACTAGCTGCCATAGTAACGGTGATTCGGCGGCGCTGATCTCTGTGCCGTTGAAGCTGAAAGTGCCATGCGGATCATAACCGGTGCCGCTGACCTCGTAGCGTCCGGCGCTGGTGGTGACGGCTTGCACGGTCATTTCATTGCGGGTGAGAGTGCCCGTTTTGTCCGAGCAGATAACGGTCACCGAACCCAAGGTTTCAACGGCAGGCAAGCGGCGAATAATGGCATGCTTTTTCGCCATGGCTTGTACGCCAATGGCGAGGGTGATGGTCATGATGGCGGGCAGACCTTCCGGGATACCGGCGACCGCCAGACTCACTGCGGCAAGAAACATCTCGCCAATCTCATAGTTCCTAAACAGCACACCGTAGGCAAACGTGGCGGTGGCTAGAATGCCAATGGCGACGGTAAGCCGCTTGGCAAATATCGCCATTTGCCGCAGCAGCGGAGTGACGAGCACTTGCACCTGGCGCAGCATACCGCTGATGCGACCGATCTCGGTGCTGTCACCGATTGCGATTACCACACCCTGAGCTTGGCCGCAGGTGACCAAAGTGCCGGAATAGGCAATGCATTTGCGGTCGCCGATAGTGGCCTGTTTTGTCACTGGCATGGGGTTCTTTTCTGCTGCTACCGATTCGCCGGTGAGCATGGCTTCTTCAATGCGGAGTTCGCGAGTCTTGAACAAACGCAGGTCGGCTGGGACTTTGTCTCCGGGCTGAAGTAAAACCACATCACCCGGAACCAGTTGTTCGGCAGGCAGGCTGATGAACTTGCCGTCGCGTTTTGCCATCGCTTGATGTGACAGCAGTTGGCGGATCGCGTCCAGCGCCTGTTCCGCTTTGCCTTCCTGGATGAAACCGATAATGGCGTTGATGACCACTACGCCAATAATAACGCCACTGTCGATCCAGTGACCAAGTACAGCGGTGACGATGCTTGCGCCTATCAAGACATAGATGAGAACATTATGAAACTGGCGCAAAAAACGCCGCAGCGCACTCTGTTTTTTTGGTGGACTGAGCCGGTTGTGACCGTATTGAGACAGGCGTGCTTCAGCCTCTGCAGAGGAGAGCCCTTGTGCAGTGCAAGTCAGCTGCTTAAAAACGTGTTCATAGTTTAATGCATGCCACAAAATGGGTTTACTTAATCCGTCATATTTTTCATTATCCATGTTGGTTACCCATTGCATAGCTTGCTATCTAACGCAGATAAGTGACATTTTCATCCATCTTATCCTTTTTGATATTCCAATGTAGAGAGCTTGGGCGCTGGAACTTTACTTAAGCCTAAGTGGGTGAGCGCCGGTATTCGTTTCTTATCAACGGGACATTTTGGTCTGTATGACTCCAGTGCGAAATGTATCGAATCGAAATGGCACGCACGAAACGTCAATTCTGTACATTGGCTTGTGCAGTAAAACTGGGACAATATCAAGGAATGGAAGATAGCTGGTTCCAGTTCGCTTTTTTCCAGTTGTGATCGCCGTATGCGAAAGCAGTCGCAGTACCCGTTCTCTTGTCAGCCGTGAACACGGGGGCTTGATAGGCCACTTTGTCTGTCAGATCTGCGATAATAGGTATCAAATTTTTCAGGAGGCTTTATTAGATGAAGCAGCTTAGTGGCCTTGTAGTGTTGTTTGCAATATATCTGTCAGCACCAGCGATGGCGCATCATGTTAGTAATCATAAAGATAAGCAGGTTGAGACACAGACCTCGCAGCCGGGGTACGCTCGCATGACGGTTGCCGTCGCTGCGAGTAATATCGAAATCGAGTTCTATACGCAAACAGTGAACGTGCTCGGCTTTAACGGTGTTGCTGAGAGCCCGGAACAAAAGGCTTTATTACAGGACTCGGTAGCGTGGTTGAGCAGGCCAGAGAATATCTTTGCCTTCCCGGAGAAGGCCGCTTGCCATACCATTGTGGCGGAAGTGAACTCAGTGATTATCGATGGTAAGACCAAGGCAGGCGATAACACCTCCCCTGAATTTGACGGTTATTATATTTTTGAATGCGATACCCCTTCGGAGCTTGATGAAATCACAGTCAAGCTCTTTGACCAGTATGATAGTTTTAAAGAAATCCAGGTGAAACGTATGGGCGCTGGTTCTGCTGCCTATGTCACGTTGACAGCCGAGCAGAACAGGCTAGAGCTAAAGTAACTTGATTGTTAGCGCAAAAGGTGCAGACACCCACATCCTTGGGTGCCTTTTGCTGTAGGAGATTAATCAGAGGTTCCCTAGTTAAGGTGCGGCTTGTAAGTAGGCTGGGCATCACTTCTTTATCAAAAACTGAACTGTCGGTGCTGCTATTTTTCGGAGTAGCAGGGGACGTTTGTTTTCGGTAGCAGTGGTTGTGTGGACGAGCGTGCTTAGCGGGTCGTTCGAATAAGCGGGAAAATCATCATTGTTTCCGTCTACGCGAAACACTGGGGGTCGCTGCGATATAGCTTGCCTTATAATATTTCGAGGCTGTAGTTTGTCGATACAGCCGCAGAGGAGTAGTTGCTGGCATGCATGGCGTATATTGTCACTGTTACCCTATATAATATTGGTATTGAATCTATATTATGGAACGTTCATACGTAATTTGAGCGCAGGCTTTTGATGGCATGAACGGCGGGAAAGCTATATATTGATAAAACTACTATAGAGACCGGTTGGCCGATACCGCTGCCATGCAATTTACCCAATACACTGACTATTCGCTTAGAACCTTGATTTTCCTTGGCCTGCACCGTGACAGCTTGTCTACCGTTACTGAAATAGCCGAGTGTTACCGGATATCGCGCAATCACTTGGTTAAGGTAGTACATCAACTTGGAGCTCAGGGTTTTATTGAAACCGTGCGTGGAAAGGGTGGTGGTATTCGGCTTGCTGTCGCGCCAGAAGAGATCAATATTGGTGATGTGGTAAGACGTTTTGAGAGTCTGGCCATCGTCGAGTGTTTTTCTGAAAATGACACTTGTGCGATTAGCCCATCATGCCGTTTACGTGGAGTGTTGCAAAAAGCATTGCGCAGTTTTGTGGAAGTCCTGGATGCATACACGCTTAAAGATTTGCTCGTCAACCAGAAAAAAATGAAAAATCTATTGAGTGTGGTGGACTAGCTGAGCAAGCAACTTTTCCATCAAGCTATGACAGGACTCGTAGTATTTTTTTTCTCTGTTGATGGTTTCTGCGCTTTGAATAAAACTTTGTGAAATCAGTTCTTGCGCGCATGCGTTGACAATCGCTCTGGTACTTAACGGCGTCATCTCCAAATGGAACTGCAATGCAAGCACCCGGTCGTTATAACTAAAGGCCTGGTTCAGGCAGACGTCACTCGAGAGTAGATGCGTTGCGCCTGATGGTAGGTCAAACGTATCGCCATGCCAGTGTAGTGCCGTAAAATGTTGCGGCAGGTGCTGACCAAAGATACTTTTATTCGCGTTCTCTTTTTTTTTCAGCCCAAACCAGCCAATCTCTTTTTCTGTATTGGTATAAACATTCGCTCCCAGGGCCTTGGCAATGAGCTGTGCGCCCAGACATATGCCCAGCACCCGTTTACCGTCATCAATCGCGCGCCTGATAAATTGACGCTCTGTGGCTAGCCAGGGGTGCTGATCGTCATCGTGAATCCCCATAGGGCCGCCGAGAATAATCAAAACATCAAAGGTATCAAGTGGTGGCAGCTTATCGTCATTGTAGAGCTGGGTAGTGTTTAACGGGTGGCCGTGCTCATGGAACCAGTGCCCGATATGCGCGAGTCCCTCGAAGGGTACGTGTTGTAAACAGTGTACTCGCACAATATTGCCCTTTGCTAGTGGGAAAGTTCCCGGCTATTAATAAAGAAATATTCGATGGCTGCGTAATATAAGCTGTTTAATGAGCCATACTCAAATCCGAGTTTATCAGCATTGTTAACAACTTTATCAATCGAAGAAGGTGGCGGCTAGGGCGTAGATCCAAAAAGTAACCAGTATCAGGAATGATAAAAATACCGCTGCGCTGCCCATGTCTTTTGCTTGTTTGGCAAGTGTGCTGAATTCGGGTGATGCCTTGTCGACTGCCGACTCTATAGTGCTATTAAGTAGCTCGACAATCAAAACAAAGAGGTGAACGCTAATCAGTAATGCTTTGGTCAGGAGGGCAAAGGGTAGCGCTAAGGCGGCAATAGATAATGGCACGAGCAAATAGACTTCTTCCTTAAATGCCGCTTCACGTTTAAAGGCGTGGCGGATACCGCTGAGTGAATATAGTAAGGCATGCCAAACGCGATCAGCCCCTTTTCTTGGTGCAGGGTTTTTGTTTTCTGTCATCCGAGTCGGGCAATAGTTGTTATGCTAGAGCTGCTGCGGTAGCGGGAAAGTAAGCAGTAGCCGATGATTCAGTTTGCATAACGCCAGCGTGTTCCGTCTTTGGTATCTTCAAGCTCAATATTGGCAGCGCTAAGGCGCTCACGGATGGTGTCGGCCAGCGGATAATTTTTTGCTTTCTTCGCGGCGATACGCTCTTCAACCAGCCGGTTCACTGCTGACTCACTGAGCACACTGCTGCCACTCTCTGATTGAAAGTAGTCTTTTGCGTCGCGTTGTAACAAGCCTAACAGGTAGCCACTATTGATAAGGGTCGCTTTAAGGCGTGCCTGCTCTGTTGTGTCAGTCGATTTATTCAACGCATGGACAATGTCGTGCAGCGCGGATATGGCGAGTGGGGTATTGAGATCATCTTCCAATGCGGCTTGTACGGTCGTATCAATTTCGTTATGGTTGGTTGCTTCTTGCTCGCAGGTGCGCAGTGCCTGGTAGAAGGCATCGAGTCGGTTGCGTGCTTGCACTAATAGATCTTCTGACCAGCTTAATGGCGAGCGGTAATGCGTTGAGAGCAAGGCGAGTCGCAGCACTTCGCCATCGTGGTCTTTTAGTAAAGCATGAACCTGACGCACATTGCCGATTGACTTAGACATTTTTTCTTCATCGATGGTGATATAGCCATTGTGTACCCAATAACGTACATATTGCTCGTTGTCGGCACAGCAACTGCCTTGGGCTAATTCATTTTCATGATGCGGGAAGGTCAAGTCCTGGCCGCCGCCATGAATATCAATGGTACCGCCTAGGTGTTTGCGAATCATTGCTGAACATTCGATATGCCAGCCGGGTCGGCCACGTCCCCAAGGGCTATCCCAGCCCGGGGTATCGTCAGTCGATGGTTTCCACATAACGAAGTCAGCAGGATGTTTTTTATAGGGTGCAACTTCAACACGCGCGCCGGCGATCATGTCATCTAATGCGCGCTTCGATAATTGTCCGTAATTCCCATTTGATGGGATATGAAACAGTACATGGCCTTGTGCTTCATACGCATAACCGCGTTCGATCAATGATTGAATCATCGTAATCATTTCATCGATATTGTCAGTAGCACGCGGTTCTAGCGTGGGCGCTTCGTTATAGAGTGCTTTGAGATCTGCATGGTAGGCATCGGTAAAACGTTGGGCCAGTTGCCCAATATCTTCGCCGTTATCTTTCGCAGCAGCAATGATTTTGTCGTCGATATCGGTAATATTGCGCGCGTAGATCACGTTATCGTAGTGTAGTTTCAGTACCCGATTGAGTACATCAAACACCACAGCAGGGCGTGCATTACCGATGTGAATATAGTTGTAAACTGTCGGTCCGCAGACATACATGGTGACGCGGTTAGGGTTGCACGGTTCAAAAATCTCTTTTTTAGCGTGGAGCGTGTTGTAAAGTTGAATAGGCATGATAAGGCGTTTGTTATTTGTATAAGGTGTCAGGGTCAACCATTGGCGCATCGTTGATGACAACACTATTGTCATTGACCACGAGATAAAAACAATGGCGCCGTGCGGTATGGCAGGCAGCGCCCTGCTGATCGACTGCGAGCAATAAAGTATCACCATCGCAGTCGATTTTCATAGATTTAAGTTTTTGCCAGTTGCCAGAGCTTTCGCCTTTACGCCAATAGCTTTGGCGTGAGCGCGACCAGTAGCAGACCTGGCCGGTGTTCAGGGTTTCCTCGATTGCCGCCTGATTCATCCAGGCCAGCATCAGTACTTCACCGCTGTCATATTGTTGCGCAATCACTGGTATCAGGCCGTCAGCATTATATTTCAGATTTGTCAGGCAATCGGCCAGACTGATACGGTCACCACATTGGCCGCGTTCCAATTGCTTAAACGAAATGTCTTGCTTGGCTATGGTTTTTTCCGTCACAGTAAACCCTTCAACAAACAGTATAGTATAGTATAGATCCAGTGATATCAGCGCCAAGGCATGACTTGGCCGATGTTAACGCCGCTTGGGAGTCCAAAATGAGTTCGTTGCTGATTGTGAATGCCACCCTGGTGAATGAGGGAAAAAAATATCCGGCTGATGTTTATTGCAAAAATGGTCGTATCGAGGAAATTGGCGCTGCCCTAACGCATTGCGAGGCAGATGTTGTCGTCGACGCCAAGGGTAAGCTGCTTATACCAGGGATGATTGATGACCAAGTCCATTTTCGCGAGCCCGGTTTAACCCAAAAAGGCGATATGGCCACCGAGTCACGGGCTGCCGTGGCAGGTGGTATTACCAGCTTTATGGAAATGCCCAACGTTAATCCAGCGACAACGAATCTGCCGGCGCTGGAAGATAAATACACACGAGCCAGTGGCCGTGCTGCCGCCAATTACGCGTTTTATCTCGGTGCGACCAATGATAATCTTAATGAAATTCAGCGCTTGCCGAAGAATACTGCCTGCGGCATAAAAATTTTTATGGGCGCCTCAACCGGCAATATGCTGGTCGACAATGAGAAAACCCTCGAAGCGATTTTCGCTGATGCGCCTATTCTGGTTGCCACACATTGCGAGGATACGCCAACCATCAAGCGTAATGAAGAGCTGGCATACCAGCAATATGGTGATGATGTGCCTATCGCCATGCATCCAAAGATTCGCTCGGAAGAGGCCTGTTACTTGTCCTCGTCCTTAGCCGTGTCATTGGCCAAACGGTTCGGTACTAAGCTGCATGTTTTGCACCTGACCACCGCCAAAGAACTCGAGCTATTTGTACCTGGTGATGTCAGGGATAAACAGATATCGCTCGAGGCCTGCGTGCATCATCTGTTTTTGTCAGAAGAAGATTACGCGAGCAAGGGTAGTCTCATTAAATGTAATCCGGCGATCAAGCGAGCTGAAGATCGCGCTGCCTTACTGGCTGCGGTGAATAGCAATATTGTCGATATCATTGCCACCGACCATGCGCCGCATTTGGCAGAGGAGAAGTCCTTGCCTTATGCCCAGTCGCCAGCGGGTTTGCCCTTGGTGCAGCATGCCTTGCCTATATTGTTCGAATTTTATTGCGATGGTTTGATGTCGATAGAAACCATTGTGGAAAAAACCAGCCATAACGTCGCCCGACGCTTTCAAGTACGTGATCGCGGTTTTATTCGCGAAGGCTATTGGGCAGATTTGGTGTTGATTGATACCGATAGAGCGCAACTCGTCGAGGCGAGTAATGTCTTATACAAATGTGGCTGGTCACCCTTTGAAGGGGACACGTTCAGGACGAGTGTTGACGCCACTATCATTAACGGCCAGCTCGCTTATCAATATGGCCGTTTTGTGCCGATACCGGCCTTAGGGCAAAGGCTCGAATTTTCACACTAATGGAATGTCGCTATGGAAATAGGACTGATCATTGTTGGAGATGAAATACTAAGCGGCCGGCGTAGCGATAAACATTTCGCCAACGTTGTTGAGTTGTTGGCCAAACGCGGATTGCAATTAGGTTGGTGCCGTATTATGGCGGATGATTTGGCGCAGCTGACACGCGCCTATCGCAGCGCCTTGGAATCAGGTGATATTGTTTTTAGCTGTGGCGGTATTGGCGGTACACCGGATGACCTTACACGTCAGGCTGTTGCGGCTGCCAGCGACAGGGGATTGTTGCCGCATGCCGAAGGATTAGAGCTTTTGCGGCAAAGCGCTGACAATGGTGATATTACGCCAGAGCGTCAACGTATGATTGAGTTCCCCGCTGGCGCACGTCTAATCCCCAACCCGATCAATCAGGTTCCCGGTTTCAGTGTTGACTGTATACATTGTGTGCCCGGATTTCCCAAAATGGCGACGCCCATGATTGAATGGGTGCTGGATAATGAATATCCACAACTTGAAGGCAAACCCCAGCTCGAACATGTGGTGCGTATCAGCCATGCGCGCGAAAGTGATTTGATACCGCTGATGGAGTCAATTCTGGAGCAATGTCCACAGGTCAAAGTCTTTAGTTTGCCGCGATTAAAGAAAAAAGAACGCTGGGTAGATCTGGGGGTTAAAGGTGATAATTTTGCCGAGGTGGATAAAGCCTTCCAATTACTGACACAGGGCCTGGATGAGATCGAACTGCATTGGCAAGCCATAGAATAAGCCCCAAGTCTAAATACTAACGGTGCAAAAGCGAGATCAAATATGAGTGTCGATCAATATAAAGCACCCGATTGGAGTGTTAGTCAGTGGTTCAACACCGATACGCCGATCAGCCTGGATCAACTACGTGGCAAGGTGGTTGTGCTCCACGCCTTTCAAATGCTTTGCCCTGGTTGCGTCAGCCATGGTTTGCCACAGGCGCAGCGCTTGTATGAGTATTTCCCCAAAGATGATGTCGCTGTAATTGGGCTGCATACCGTTTTTGAGCATCATGAAGCGATGACGCCGGTATCACTCAAGGCCTTTATCCATGAATATCGACTGACATTTCCAATCGCTGTCGATATGGCCAGTGATGATGCTGATACGCCAGTTACCATGAGCCGTTACCAAATGCGTGGCACGCCGAGCCTGATTTTGATTGATAGAGAGGGCATATTATGTGCCAATTACTTTGGCCGGCCGCAAGACCTACAAATTGGTGCAGAGGTTTCGGCGCTAGTTCACGCATCGACTGTGCGCGGAGCAAGCCCTGTTAATGTTGGGTCAATTGAGGGTTGTACAGATGATGGGTGTGCGGTTTAGGCGAGCAAGTTTAAACGATCACCTGCGATTCTGATTATTCTTCATCCCTCATCAGGCCATGAATTTCTTTCATTGAAAGCGTGCATGAATCGGTGCAAACCTTATCGCCACAGTGCTGAGCACAGAATGTGTAAATGGCTTCCTGGTTTTTCGAGAAATCGTAGGCGAAACGCTGCGCCTGATTGCTGGCAACCCAGTCCATTGCACTTTGTTCTAACCCAACATCAAACCCTTGTTGTTCGCTTAGGTAATATTTGTGCTCTTCAAGCTCTTTGAATTGAAAAGCCAAACGAATATTGAATTCTTGTTGTTCGGTTAGTTGGCTAACCTGTTTTTTATTCTTCAAAGTATAATCTGTGCTGATTTGGTTAAAAAAACCGGCGCATTATACCATAACCCTTGCTAAAAAATGCCCGAATCAAGAATTCGTAGGGTGCGCAATGCCCCGTGGATTGCGCCTGGTTTAATATTGTTTACCATTACCGACGGTGTAATACCTTGCAGTGTCGGTTCTGCTTGCTAGCTTAGACACTTGTTTGATTACGGTCGCGTGTCAGCAAGCGAGCGAGGAATAGAATGCGAAGCAAGCATCAATTATGTTATATAGTAACATTATCGGGTCTTGGCAATAGCTTACAAAAGCAATACACAGAGAAGGTGAATGATCGCGTATAATAAACAGTTTGGGTTTGGCGGCTCGTGTCTGTCCCCCCGCAACGTTATATTGTGAACCCCGTCAGGCCCGGAAGGGAGCAGCGGCAGCAGTGGACACGTGTGCCGGGGTCAGGCGGGCGCGGGTCGCCTCTTCTCCTGTCCCAGCCGTGTTGAAACAGTTACGATAGAGCAATGAGTTATCAGGTACTGGCCCGTAAATGGCGCCCACGGTCGTTTGCAGAGCTTGTCGGCCAAACACATGTGGTGACACCTCTCACGAATGCCCTAAAACAAGAACGTGTTCATCATGCCTTTTTGTTCAGCGGCACTCGCGGTGTGGGTAAGACCACCATTGCCCGTGTTTTCGCCAAAGCACTGAATTGTGAAACAGGTGTGACGGCCGAGCCTTGTGGTCAGTGCAGCGCCTGTAAAGAAATCGACGAAGGCCGCTTTGTTGATTTGATCGAAGTTGATGCTGCTTCGCGTACCAAGGTTGACGACACCCGCGAGCTGCTCGATAACGTTCCCTATGCGCCGTCGCGTGGACGTTATAAAGTCTATCTCATTGATGAAGTACACATGTTGTCCAATCACAGTTTTAATGCACTGTTGAAGACACTGGAAGAGCCGCCGCCCCACGTTAAGTTTTTGCTGGCGACAACCGACCCACAGAAATTACCGGTGACCGTATTGTCGCGTTGCCTGCAGTTCAACCTCAAGCGTTTACCGTTAGAAGCAATAAGCCGGCATCTTGAGAAAATACTCAAAAGTGAAAACATCGATTTTGAACCGGCTGCTTTAACGCAGATTGCCGCCGCGGCCGAAGGCAGCGTGCGTGATAGTTTGAGCCTGCTTGATCAGGCCATTGCTTTTTCCGGTGACAAGATTCTTGTCGACGACGTGCGTAGTATGCTGGGGTCGATCAGTCATGATTATGTGGTGTCGTTGCTTGAAGCGCTGGCCGCTGCCGATGCGGCGCGTTTATTAGAGATTGTTACGACGTTGATGGAACAGGGCGCGGATGCTAATGCCGTATTGGCGGAGCTGATTAGCAGCCTGCACCTGATTGCGATGTTGCAAGCCCACCCACAGTTAAGCGACGATCGTTTAGCCACGCGCGCGGAGCTGACATCATTTGTTGATCGCATTGCAGCGGAAGATGTTCAGCTTTATTATCAGATCGCCGTTATCGCGCGGCGTGATATGCCTTATGTGCCAGATGCGCGTAGTGGTTTGGAAATGACTTTGCTGCGCATGTTGGCCTTCAAGCCGGTCCAGCGTGATAACTCAGTTGTGGCGCAGACGCCCGCTGTTAGCCGCGGGCAGGCGCGGGCAGCATCCGCGCCGGTGTCAACTCCGGTGTTGGATCAGCAGGCTGCGCCAAGATCCGCCGCCGCAGCGATGGCGAGCGCCTCAAAAAAAAAGTCGGTACACCTAGCGAGTCCGGCTAAGCCAGGCCTTGCGCCGGCAAGCAATGCAGCGCTTGAGCCGCCTGTTGAAAAGCTTGCCGCCAAGTCCGACACTGTATCCGCAGTGGTTGATACCGGCATTGATGAATGGGAAGAGATTATTGAAACGCTAGGGCTAGAGGCCTTGGTGCGCGAACTAGCACTTAACTCTATGTTGCAGAGCAAAGATAGCAATGTGTTTAAAATTATGCTTAACGAGTCACAACACCATTTAAACAATGAGCGTTTAGAAAAACGACTCGAGCAAGCCTTACAGCAGCACTATAGTGAGTCAGTCAAGCTGGTGGTTGAAATGGGGCCGGCTCATAATACACCTGCGGCAAAGGCCAAGGCGCGTTACGATCAAAAAGTTGACAAGGCGCGCGCCGCATTAGAAAACGACCATACTGTGCAACAGTTGAAAAAAGTGTTTGGTGCGGAAATGCAAGCAGACTCAATACGACCAGTCGATTAGCCAGTAAATTTAATAGAGTAATAGGTAGAAAAGGTGAAAAAATGATGAAAGGTGGTCTTGGCGGTTTGATGAAACAAGCGCAAAAAATGCAAGAAAGCATGCAAAAAGCGCAAGCAGAGCTGGCAGAGATGGAGGTTGAAGGCAAGGCAGGAGGCGGCTTAGTGAGTGTTGTCATGACTGGGCGTCACGACCTGCGAAAAGTCACCATTGACGACAGTCTGATGGATGACAAAGAAATGCTTGAAGACTTGATTGCTGCTGCAGTCAACGATGCCGTGCGCATTGTTGAAACCACAACGCAAGAAAAAATGGGTGCTTTGAGCGGAGGTATGAACTTGCCGGCGGGCATGAAACTGCCATTTTAGTCCGTCAATTGAATCAATACGCTTCGTGAACTATTCCCCGCTCATTACCCAGCTAATTGATGCCTTGCGCTGCTTGCCGGGCGTTGGTCCCAAGTCGGCGCAGCGCATGGTGTTTCATTTGCTGGAACGCGATCGGCAGGGCGCGAGTCACTTGTCGAATATGTTGTTACAAGCGGTCGATAAAGTGGGTTATTGCCGCCAGTGTCGTACGCTTAGTGAATCCGAGGTGTGTAATATCTGCTCTGATGTGCGTCGCGATCCGGCGCAGCTTTGCGTAGTTGAAACCCCGGCAGATGTGATTGCCATTGAAGAGTCTACTGCTTTTAAGGGTATGTACTTTGTGTTAATGGGGCATCTCTCGCCGCTCGACAATATCGGGCCTGATGATATTGGTCTGGACTTACTAGAAAAGCGTCTTAGCGGCGGAACGGTGCAAGAAGTTATTCTTGCCACCAACCCCACAGTCGAAGGTGAAGCGACTGCTTACTATATTAGCGAGATGGTGCATTCCCATGAGCTTAAAGCCAGCCGTATTGCCTACGGCGTACCATTTGGCGGAGAGTTGGAGTACGTTAATACCGGCACACTGGCGCATGCCTTTGCCGGTCGTCAACAGCTCTAATAACTGGCTGTGATATGAACCTTTCCGGTCCAGTCCTAGTTTCAATCTTTACCTATCTTTTGATGTTGCTGGCGTATCGTTATCACCGTAAGCGGTGGTTTCATATTCCCGTTATGAGCGCGATTGTTGTCTACGATCTGTGTATGCCATTTTATCTCTATGCGACACGTGATTGGTACCGGCGATTGATTGAGCAAGAAGAAATTTTCTCAATGATGATTTGGACGCATATAATGTTACTGATCACATTGTATGTGCTATATGCCTTGCAGATTATTGCCGGTCGGCAATTGCTAAAAGGTGATAACGAATCACGAGAAGATCATGTTGCGCAAGGTAAAGGTATTTTAATTGTCCGTGCCTTAGTGATTATTTCTGCGATGATGTTGGTGGAGCCTGAGCGACAGGTAGAAGCCGTTGCGCTATTAATAGGTGATTGAAGCGAGTGCAATGTCCCGCCCTGTGTTCACTTGAACAGGGTTCGATCAAGCCGCCGGAATGACTCTGGAAAATATGCAGGGGGAGCCTATGTTCGCAGTGTTCCTGGTTAATATTATTATTGTTTCAGTGGTTGTGTTGATCCACTATGAGTTTCTCTATCGCGTTTCTACGTTTATTCCAACTATGCGAATCAAGCACCGTTTCAGAATTGTCTTCGGTGTGTTTGTAGCATTATTGGCACATAGTATTGAGATATGGATTTTTTCACTGGTTTATTTTTTTCTGCCGGAAATTCAGGTGTGGGGCTATATGGAGGGTAATTTCGACGGCTCTTTGCTGGACTGCGTCTATTTCTCTTACACCAGCTATACTACTCTTGGTATCGGCGACATACAGCCGCATGGTGCCATTCGCCATCTGGTGGCGCTGGAATCGTTAACCGGATTATTGCTTATTACCTGGACGGCATCATTTTTGTTTTTTGAAATGCAACGTTATTGGAATAAAGTGTGAGCAAGACACTCTATTTGAAATAGATGATTCGTTTGCAGGTGTTTCAAAAATTCATCAGGTGTGCGCTGGTTGCTCCTACTATCTTTAATGCGACGAGGGTAAGCTTATACTCATCAGAGTGATAAACAATCATTGCTGTTTATTGAGACGGTTTTGGAAGGTGCCATTAATCTCCAGGAGCATAGGTATCTGGCCGGCTTAGACCGGAAACAGACTATCGGTGCCAGCAATTATTCGTCTTTATAAGGGCTTTATGCGTGAAAGGAGGTGAACGATGACTATCGATATGATCCGCAGTGTTCTTGGCTGGACAGCATTGATTAACTATACGGTATTCTTGTGGTGGGCCTTGGTTTTTCTTTTTGCCCACGATTGGTTGTATCGATTTCATGGCAAGTGGTTCAATTTATCGGTTGCCGCCTTCGATGCCGTCCACTACGCAGGAATGGCGCTCTACAAGATGGCTATATTTTTATTTATCCTTGCGCCCTACTTGGCATTGCTCATTACTGCATAGCTGCTGTTAACTGTTAACAGCAGTGCTTGGATGCCTGTTTGGCGAGACTTCACTCCAATGGCCAAGGGCCGATATCAGGCTTTTCGCTGAGTGGTGGATTTCACGGTTGATGTTGAACAGCGTTGAAGTCTCTTCGCCACTGATAATCTCTGCGCGTGCCAAATCAAATACCTGTTTGTTCAGTTGATTGTGGTGTTGATCGTTGGCTTTTTTCAGGTTTTCACTTTGCTCACATATATAGTCGCCAGTGTGCTCGCTGAGAAATAGCTTGCTCAGTTCTTGGTAGAAGTGACGGTGGTAGCGTTCGTGATCTTTATAGACCTTTAAGAGTTCCGCTTCGCTTGCGTGACGCAGGTCGGCGATATTTTGGCTAATATCTTTAAGCGTTTTACAGCCGTATACCATTGCGCGTGTAGTATCCAGCAGCTTGTAAAGGCTTAATGCCTGCTGCGGGCTTAAGGCTTGTTGCTGCAAGCGAATAACAAACTGGATGATGTCTCCTTCCTGGCGTTTAATCGCTTCATAGCGGGTATCGAAGCTTTGTTTTGTGTCGGCACTGTGGCGTAGTTGCTCAATAATGAACTTATCAGTATGCAAAGTCTCACTGTGAATATGCAGGTTGCGCATATTGAGGTTGAGGACGTCAATCAACAGAGTTTGTATTTGTTTGGTTAATGCTGAGATCGCTGCCTCAGGAACTTGAACAGGTATGTTGACCAACCCGGTCTGGTGTGTTTCCGAGCGGGTAAAACACTGGCCAATCCAGCGGCTATAAGCACCAAGAAATGGCAGAAAGCATGCCAATCCGAGCAAATTAAAAATGGAATGAAAAGCAACCAAACTGTACAGAGGGTCGTGAAGGGCGACGATTGCCAATAGTGCGGGCAGCAGTGGCAGCAGGACAAAAAATGCGGCCAGGTCCACCACCAAGTTGAAGGCAAAATGGGCCAGAGCCAGTTGCTTTTTTATTCTGTTACCGGTGAGACTGCCTAATACCGTTGTGCTGGTTGTGCCTAGGTCGGCACCGATAATAAATGCCGCGGCCTCTGGTAGTGCTATGATTTGACTGTACAGCGCTGACAGAGCGATCATCATGGTGGCAGAGCTGGATTGAATCAGTGCCGCGAGTAATGTGCCCGCCAATAGGTAGACTAGGCCGCTATGTTCGCCAAGCATTGAAATATCCCACTGCCCAGGGATGTTGGCCATGCTATCTTTCATTAAGTTGAGGCCGAAAATCAGCAGGCCCAAACCGAATACCGCAATTCCCAAGGCGTGTTTCTGTCTGTTATTTTTATGGAACATCTGTATCAGGCCGCCGGCGGCCATTAACGGTATCGCCAGTTGTTGCAAATCGAGTTTAAAACCGATCAGTGTCACCAACCAACCCGTGAACGTGGTGCCAAGATTGGCACCTAGAATTATGCCGATAGCATTGTAAAGCGGGATCATTCCGGCACTGGCAAAGGCCAGCACCAACAAACTGATCATGGAGGAGCTTTGCAAGATCGCAGTAAGCAGCACACCGCTGCCAGCGCTGCTCAGAGCAGTATTGGTACTGCGAACCAACCACCGTTGCAATCTTGCACGGCTCGCATCGTGAATACCTATTTCCAGCCGCGACATGCCAAACAGGAAAATTATCAGGCCAAGAAGGAAAGCAATGATGATCATTGTCATTTTATATTATTCCCGTATACAAGGCTTATACCTGCTCTAGTCAACCGGGGTATTGTATGCTTATTAATAAAGTGTCTCGGGTGAGTTGTCATCCTGATAGGGTCGTTTTGCCTAACTATATTGTTAGTCCTAAAATTATATTCCTCTATACTAAACCAATATGGAGCTATTCTTTTTAAAATAAACCGCAGTGCAAATTAGCAGAGTTCCGCCATTCACCGTGCAAGCATAATCATATTTTCCAATGACTACAATTGACCTATGTCAGTACCTGTTGCGGTGACTTTGTGTGATAGTATTTTATAAGTGACTACATGAGGAGTGTGGCCAACCTAATGCATATCGAGTTTCATGGCGCCGCTGGTGAGGTGACTGGGTCGTGTCACCTTGTTGTAGTGAACGGCAAACGCATATTGTTGGATTGCGGAATGTTCCAGGGACGCATTAAAGATGAGGCGCGTAACCGCGAGCCTTTTCCTTTTGACGCTAGCAGTATCGATGCAGTAATTCTTAGCCACTCCCATATTGATCACTCTGGCAGAATACCCTTGCTGGTCAAGTCAGGTTTTTCCGGTACGGTGTATACGCACCGCGCATCCCGTGATTTATGCCGGATCATGTTTAAGGATGCGGCAGGACTCAGTGAGCGTGATGCAAAGTGGGAGAACCGTAAGCGCGAGCGCAAACATCTCCCCCTCGTAGAGGCGCTGTATACCGTAGCCGATGCGCAGAATGCGATGGCGCAACTCAAGGGGCTTCAGTATGGCGTCAAAAAACGTATTCTGCCCGGTGTCACCATGCGTCTATCTGATGCCGGTCACATACTTGGATCATCTATTGTCGAGCTATGGCTGACAGAAAATGGTGTCCGGCGCAAGCTTGTTTTTAGTGGCGATTTGGGTCATAACGGCGCGCCTATTTTGCGCGATGTCAGCCGCATCGAAGAGGCAGACCTTGTGCTAATGGAAAGCACGTATGGTGATCGTTTACATCGCACCTTAGAGCAAACGAAACAGGAAATTTTTGCCGTGCAGGAAGAGGCCAGCCGCGCTCGCGGTAATATTCTTATCCCTGCCTTTGCCGTGGGGCGAAGTCAGGAACTGCTATTTTTATTTGGTAAATATTACAAGGAATGGAATTTGCGGCGCTGGCATATTTTCCTCGACAGTCCATGGCGATTCAGGCTACCGAAGTGTATGGGCGTTATAGCGAACTCTACGATAGCGAAGCAGCACAACTTTGGCATCAGCACCGCCAGCATTCACTATTACCCAATTTGCATTTTACGCGTACTGCCAATCAGTCTATGGCGCTTAACCAGATTCGTTCAGGCGCCATTATCATCGCAGGTAGTGGTATGTGTAATGGTGGCCGTATCAAACACCACTTCAAGCACAATATCTGGCGCCGCGATTGTCACGTCATTATCTCCGGTTTTCAGGCAATGGGCACCTTGGGCAGACAGCTGGTTGATGGTGCACGCCATATTCGTTTATGGGGAGAGACCGTTAATGTCGGCGCAACCATTCATACTATCGGTGGCCTTTCTGCACACGCTGATCAGGATGGATTGCTAGCCTGGTATAAGGCTTTCACTGGCAGGCCAGCGGTTGTTTTAGTGCACGGCGAGGCGGGAGCGGCGACGAGGCTTAAAGAACGTCTACATGATGAATTAGGCGCACCAGTGCGAATTGCGCGCAAGGCGGAAGTCATCGATCTGGTGAAACTATCAGCTTTTGGCAACCAATAAGTAGGCGCAACCGCTTCCTATCGCAAGCTGCCAGTGATCGACAGCGAAACCGGGCTGCGCGGTGCTAAAGACCTTCAGTTAAAGCCCGGTAAAGTGATGCATAGCTGTTGTAGCGTGCTTCGCTGATTTCCTTTCTTGCCACGGCCGACTTGACGGCGCAGTCCGGTTCATTGATATGACGGCAATTGCTAAAACGACAGCTGTCAGTGTATTGTAGAAACTCGATATAACAGTCAGCGAGCTTGTCGGCTTCAAGGTCCCACACAGAAAAATCGCGCACCCCGGGTGAGTCGACTAAATAGCCACCAAATGGAAGCGGGTAAAGTGTCGTGCTACTGGTTGTATGACTGCCTTGATCTCCACGAGCAGTGAGTCCGGCGGTTTCGATGGTCACTCCGGGGAGTAACATCGTCGCCAGTGAAGATTTACCCACCCCGGATTGGCCGACAAGGACACTGATTTTGTTTTTTAGTATGTCACGCAGCGCATCTAAGCCGGCCTCACGTTTCTGGCTCGATGCGACTACTGGATAGCCGATAGCGCGATAAATATTGGCCACTGCCTCGATCTCATCGGCGCCCCCGTTTTCAATAATATCGAGTTTGGTCATCAACAATACAGGATGAATACCTTGTTGCTCCGCTACAGCGATATAACGATCTATCAGGACTTGATCGAACCGGGGTTTGACCGTAAAAGCGATCACAACCTGATCGAGATTGGCCGCGATCTCCTTTACGCGTTTATGATCTTTGCGCTGTGACAGAATATTTTTGCGTGGCAGCCGCTCGATGATAATGCCCTTATTGTCCTGACCTTGTTGCCATAAGACTTTATCGCCTGCTACGACCGGGTGTTTGGATTTTCGTTGATGACAGCTCCATATCGTGCCGTCTTCTGCTAATACCTCAGCGCTAGCGCCATGGCGAGTGACCACAAGCCCGCTATTCATGGTCTTAGTCATACATCGCACTGTTGCTGAAAGTCTTTGTTAGAATAGGCAAAATGAATCCGTGAGAAGCTATTGTGAAAAATGATAATAACCTAATCTGGGTTGACCTAGAAATGACAGGGCTTGATACCGACCATGACCGCATTATTGAAATTGCTACCATTATAACGGACAGCGAGTTGAATATACTGGAAGAAGGGCCGGTAGTCGCTATTCATCAACCCGATTCAGTGCTTGATGCGATGGATGACTGGAATACGCGCCAGCATGGTGGCTCGGGACTTGTAGAGCGTGTTAAAGTCAGTAACGACTGCGAGCAAAGCGCAACGGAAAAAACCCTTGAATTTATCAGTCGCTATGTCGATATGAACAAATCGCCCATGTGCGGCAATAGCATCTGCCAGGACAGACGCTTTATGCACCGCTGCATGCCAGAGCTGGAGCAGTACTTTCACTATCGTAATCTCGATGTCAGCACCATCAAGGAGCTCGTTAAACGTTGGAAACCTGATATTGCCAAAGGTTTCCAAAAAAGTTCGGAGCACTTGGCTATGCAAGATATTCGCGATTCGATCGCAGAGCTGAAGTTTTATCGCGAGAATATATTTTCCATTTAGAATAGTTTCTGCGGGAAAATAAGACGTAAGCTGGTAGCCTGTTTCTAAGGCCGTCGATGGAAGATCACTATGCGCAATAATCGCACTATAATCACTATCTCTGATATTTCTGTCGAGGTGATCCGTAAGAACATTCGCAGTCTTCGCTTGGCTGTTTATCCGCCAGAAGCTAGGGTAAGGCTGTCTGTCCCGCGTAACGCCAGTGAAGAAGATGTTCGTTTGATGCTGGCCACGCGCTTATCGTGGATAAAACAAAAACAAGCAATTATTGAACAGTTGCCACGTCAGCCCGAACTCGAGTATGTCTCCGGTGAAAGTCATTACTACCAAGGAAATCAGTACCGGTTAAACGTCGTAGTACGTCAGGGCAAGCATGAGCTGGCGGTGAATAATAACTCAGAGATGGTGCTCTATGTTCGCCCCGGTACAAGTAAAGCAAACCGCGCTTTAGTGTTCGATCATTGGTATAGGCGGCAATTACAGCTTGTTATTCCGACCCTGCTTGAGAAATGGCAGCCCATTATAAAAAGGCAGGTGCTTGATTGGAGGGTTAAAAAGATGAAAACCAAATGGGGTAGTTGCAATATTACTGATAAGCGTGTCTGGTTAAGTTTGGAGCTGGCCAAAAAGCCGGTCGGCTGTCTTGAATATGTGTTAGTCCATGAAATGGTGCATTTGCATGAACGTTGTCACAATGCAAATTTCAGGGGTTTGATGGATAAGTATTTACCCAATTGGCGCCTAATGGATGATATGTTGCGGTGTCAGAGCAGCGTGTAGACGACGCGGATACCAGTCAGTGTATAACTGACAAGGCAGATACCAATTTATTCAGCCTGTAACGTCATCAATAGCTATTTTGTTTGGCAATATTTTTCTATATCGCACCATCTGTTTTTCACGTTCAGTGACACAAAAATCTCCTGTGTGGTATGAGCAATCAAAAAACACTGCGCTGAATTGATTTCGGTCAAGAAAAAACACTTTTAACAACAATTAACACTCCTCTGCTGTTAAAACTATAAAACGCAAGAACAAGCAAATAAGAGGTAACCATAATGCGACAGTTAATAAACAATCGTGGTGCTTCATTAGTGGCTTTGTTTCTTGTTACTGTGTTGATGATTTTATGGTCGGGCCTGGTTGGCGCGGTACCACTGTTCGCACGCAAATACGAACTAAGTTGCTCTGCTTGCCATGCTGCCTATCCACGGCTAAACCAATTTGGGATCACTTTTCGTGATAACAATATGCGGCTGCCTAACTGGAAAGAGGCTAATACAGTTAATACTGGAGACAATAAGCTCGTGCTTCCTAAGCAGGCGCCACTGGCTTTTCGTGCGCAGGCCTACGCACAGGCCCGAGATGCCAATTTTATCGACCCGGTAACAGGTGCTACAGTCAATGCTAATACTGACTTTTAGTCTCCGTACCTAATCAAGCTATTGTCCAGTGCTCCGTTGAGTGACTATATTAGCTATTACTTTTATGGGATTTTTGCTGAACGAGGAGGGAACGGTGAGGTGATTATCGAAGATGCTTGGTTCCGCCATAGCGATCTCTTCGGTAGCGGTGTTGGTATGACGCTGGGCCAGTTCCAGCTTTCAGACCTAATGTTTGCACGTGAAACACGATTGCCATTTCAGGACTATTTGGTTTATCGGTTCTCTAACATCACCTATGACCGAGGAGTGTTGTTTGATAGGAAAATAGGCTCTTTTGATATTGGTCTCGGTCTAGCCAATGGCAATGGAATTGACAATAATACCGATCTTAACAGTCCTGGGATACGGCGACCAGATGCCTTGTTTGATAACAATAATTCCAAAAGTATTTACGGCCGTATTGGCAATAATTTAGGGCCCTGGCGTGTTGGAGTATTTGGTCTGTCTGGTACACAGCGCAATGCGACGGGGCCGGCGGGTACTGGGACAGGCGACCGTCAAACCGATAGGCGCACCTTTGGTGTGGATATTTCTACGAATATAGGAGGTAAATGGTATCTTTATGGCCAGTATCTTTGGAACACCTGGGACGATTTTCTTGCCGAGGGACGCAACGAAAACTGGTCGGGCGGTTTTGTAGGGATTGACTACATTCACAATGACAGTTGGGTTTTTTCTGGGTTGTACAATTATGCCGATGCCAATGACTTTGATGGTAGTGATACCATATACGAAGGCATTGACGTCAACAGTATGGCGTTTACAGCATCATATTATTTTATGCGCAATGTCAAAGGTATCATCGAGTTCAATGTGGATTTTCTCGACGCACGGGAGCAAACAGGAAACTTCTTTACTGGTCATCTCAGCGAGGAAAATTATGTATTGCTTGGCTTCGATGCGGCCTTTTAGAGAAACTTGGCGTGGTTGGGAAGGTGAAGCGGTTTCATAGCACAACAGCTATGGTTACGGCCGTTCTATTGCTTGGATCGGTTAGCGAATACGCCACTGCTACAGAGGACCTGCCTGTCGCTGGAGAGTTTTTTATTGAAAGTACACCGACGGCGGCGGAAGTCTACACCATCACCGGCAAGATAGGCGTTACTCCATTGTATGTGGGCGAGCGTGATATTTACCCCAATACGTTTCCACCCGAGAAGATCGATATGTACGGTGTTGTGCGGTTAAAAAAGATTGGCTGCCAGGATTACACCAAGAGGCTGACACTAACGGATATTGGAGCTACGCTTGATATCAAGTTGCATTGTGCTAACACAGATGTGAACCCCAGTCCTGAACAGTCGCTGGCTCGACATAGCGATAGTGATAAGGCAGCAGATCAAGGCATAGCATTAAGCGATTCAACGCCATCGCTGGCCAGTAATGTCGACGAGCTTCGCGCTGAGCGACGGTTACGCCAGCTCAAGTTATTACAGGGATTGCTGGCTGATGGCCTGATTAGCATAGAAGAAGAATCCAGTATTCGCAAACGCATACTCGATGCGTTGTAGTATGGTTCTGATATGGCATCGAGCCATGGCGCTTGTTAGGGTTTGCCAGCGTCGAGTTCAGATTTGACAGAGATGAACTCCTTAAGGTCAGTAAGCGAGATAATGCCGAGTAGGCGTTGGTTTTCTACTACCATAAGACGAGATCGCATGCCTGGCAATGTCATTGCCGAAAGCACCTCTACGGCGTTGCTATCGGGTGAAACAGTATTATCGGCAGAACACGGGTTTGTCAATTGGCCGACCGTGTACAGATTCCACTTGTCACGAGGCACCTTACTGATATCGTGCGTAGTGATGTCGCCAAGAAGGCGCGAGCCGTCGACCACCGGGTACATTTTGAAGTGATAAGTGTAAACATAGTCTTGAACCAACTGTGCGATCGTGATTGAGGCAGGTACCGTTACAGGATGTTTGTTCATAAAGCGGCTGACAGGGAGATTTTGCAAGGCTTCTTGTACGAGCAGTTGTTTATAGGAAGCGATGGCCGCGCCTTTGAGAAACATACCAATAAGCAACCACCACATGCCAGCGATAAATTGTCCTTGAATGAAGGCGATAACGCCGAGGGTCATTAGCACCAGTCCAAAGCCTGATCCTATTTGGCTTGAAATACGTGTCGCCGTAAGTCGGTTTTTTTTTATTGCCCAGAGCGCAGCGAGGAGCATACGTCCGCCATCCAATGGAAAGGCCGGAACCAAGTTGAAAATAGCCAGTACCATATTCAGATAGCCAAGGTAGTAGGTCACGCCGACAACAAAGGTTGGCCATTCGTTTGAAATGGCGATGTCCTGAACACGATAAAAGATAAATGCCAGCAGGAAGCTGGCCAAGGGGCCGGCAACGGCGATTAGGAACTCTGCTTTAGGAGCTGACGTTTCTTTTTCCATTTCAGCGATACCACCGAAAATGAATAAGGTAATACCGCGAATGGGTATGCCAAAGTGGCGGGCAATGAGTGAATGGCTAAATTCGTGAAAAACTATGGAGCAGAAAATACCTGCTGCAGCGGTAACACCCATCCACCAGTACATTTCATGTGCGAGATCAGGATACCTTTGTGGAAACAGCCCGGCGGCCAGAGTCCAGGTAATAAGCAGGGCGATAAGAAACCAGCTAATATCGACTTTGACCTCAAAACCAAACAGCCGAAAAAGCGGGTACTGTGTCGAATTCATATTATCACTCCTGTTTTGTGGCCGTGTTTACCAATATTGCTTGAGTCGATGGCTGACCCCTTATGCGCAGCATATGGAACTTAACAGAAAATGGCTACATGGGATGGCTAATTATCGCTTAGGCTAGGTATAGAATTGATGCTGGTCAATAGCACCAGCAGTGGTCAGCCGTTTATACAAAAGGCGTGACATCAGTAGTCAGATTGCTCAGTTTATATAATCACTTTGACCATTAACCAGGCACCGCCTGCTAATACCAGGAAGGGAGACATTGTTCCAGCGCCGGGGTTTTAATATAAGTGCCGGGCGTTGTCGTATTTTGTAAGTGCGGCCTTACTTTGACTCAAGTCAACGACTGCGCGATGCCGGTGTAGTAAATATTAGCTGTTCAGTGTCAATTGAGAGTTTTGTATGGTGGGTTATACGGCAACGACTTTGTGGGCGATACTCATCAGCACTCTATTGGTGGCGGCATTGCTGGGGCTTATGTTCTATTTCGATGCGCAGGCCTACGTTGTCGCGCTACTGCAATGGCTGGAAGGAAAAGGGTCATGGGCATTTGTCATTTTTATTCTCATTGACGCACTGATTGTCGTCTTGTTACTGCCGGGTATTATGATCACCATGGGCGCCGGGTTTATGTTTGGTGTCGTGGCGGGTACAGTAAGCGTTGTGATTGCTACAACACTGGGTGCAACGATAGCATTTTTGATAGCGCGTTCTTGTTTTAGTGATCGTATTACACGCTATTTGCTTAATCATCCTAAACTAAAGCGGCTTAACGATGAGTTTGCCTGCGAAGGATGGCGTTTTATTTTGCTCATTCGTATGGTGCCCTTTTTTCCATTTAAATTATCTAATTATTTTTTCGGGTTGATCCGTTTTTCCAGCAAGGATTTTCTTGTCGGAACATTCTTTGGCATCATTCCTATTACTACGTTTAACGTTTACCTTGGCTCACTAGTGGCGGATATTGCGCAAGTGGGTGCGGGTGATATTGTTAGATCACCATTAGCGTGGGCATTTTACATTTTTGGTTTTGTCGTTACGCTGATTACAGTGATTTACATTTCACGTCATACCAGCAAAGCACTTGATCATTATACGAAAGAGCGGGATAAACCTCAGTTGACGACGGATCGGGAAAAACCCGGTAAAAGTGGGTAACGGCTGTGAATATCAGATCACCTCATTGGAAGTTTCTTATCAGCCATTTTGCCAGGAAGCATGGGTTTCTTGACCCTATTATGATACTGGATCATTTACAACGTTTTACTCAACCATCAGAGGTGGCGGAGCCAATTGAGTTGCTGCGGGCGGGCATCCATATGCATGCCCGTGGCCTAATTAATAGCCGGGTCATACAGCACAATCTTGATTGGGTGTGGCCCTACTGGATCGAGCGGCAGTTTGATCCGCATGATGATGCATTTGTACCACGTGCATTTTCCATTACACACATCAATCTAACACATCGTAATTGGACTGCGATCGGTCTTCCAGATCAGCCGCTGTTGCCGATTGTTGATCCACGTGGCCTGCTTACGCCATTTTTTGATGAATGGTCTTTGGATGCCTGGATCGTAGCGGATGAAGGGGCGGCGCTATTGCCTTCGCAACAAGCGCAAGTGGCTCAACAATTGGTGACAGAAGATGGGCTGGCAGTAGTGACCGAATCAAAGGCGTATGGTTGCTCACTCTATAACTGTGTAGAGATGGAGAAGTCGAACGGCATTGCGCAAACTCGAATGACACTGAGGGGTTGGTGTGAGCATGGCGGTTGGTTGGTGGTCGCCTTGCGGCCTTATAACCCGGAAGGCGTTAGTTTTATTTACCAGATCGCCTTGTCTGATGATCGCAAGCATTGGTTTGTTAATCAGCAGTATGAAGCGGTGTTTAGTGAAGCGGTAGAGCGTCATCATGTTTCAGATTATCGTCATGGTGATGTTTATACGCACATTAATGAACTGGATGAGCGGCTAACGGGCGAGTGTGATATCGGTATGCTGAGTGGCGCCGCGCTGTACCGTTTGCAGGCGGGTACGCCACGTGAGCTGCAAATCTACATGACAATGGAAAACAAAAAATCAAAAAGAGGACAGGGTAGTAGCCAGACTGATATTGAAAGCTGGAACGGTTGCCTCGACAAGGTATGTCGGTTGAATATTCCTGATACACACTTCCAGCATCTCTACGATGCCGCAGTACGAACGCTGATCCTGCATTCTGTGGATGAGGTTTGTGCCGGCCCTTATACCTACAAGCGTTTCTGGTTTCGCGATGCGGCATTTATTATTCATGGCCTGATTTGCGCAGGCCTAGTAGAGCGCGCCGAACGCGCGCTGGACAGTTTTCCTTCGCGCCAGAAGATATCAGGTTATTTTCATTCGCAGGATGGGGAATGGGACTCCAACGGTGAGGCCTTATGGATCTTGCATCGTTTTTGCCAATTAACGGGCCGCGAACCAAAGCCGGGTTGGCGCAAAGCGATAGTGCGAGGCGCTAACTGGATTATAAAAAAATGTCTCAGCGAAGACCTGAATGCAGCACATGCTGGTTTGATGCCGGCGGGTTTCAGTGCTGAGCACCTGGGTCCTAACGACTATTATTACTGGGACGATTTCTGGAGCGTTGCTGGCTTACGTTCTGCTGCATGGCTTGTTCGTCGATATGGTGACCATATTTTGGCTCAGACCTTTGAGACTAAAGCTAGCTCCCTCGCTAACGCCATTGAGACAAGTTTGAAGCAAGCTAGTCTTAAGCATAACGATGATGCTATGCCAGCGTCACCCTACCGAAGAATGGATGCCGGGGCTATAGGCTCGCTGGTGGCAGGGTATCCGCTACAGCTGTTTGACGCCAATGATCCGCGGCTGCTGGATACGGCAGGATTTCTAATAAAGAATTGCTTTGTCCATGGCGGGTTTTTTCAGGATATGATCCATTCTGGAGTGAATGCCTATTTAACATTACATATTGCTCAGGTGTTATTACGCGTCGGAGATTCGCGATACTTTGACCTGATGAGCTCGGTCGCAGAGTTTGCCTCAACGACGGGGCAGTGGCCGGAGGCGGTGCACCCACGTACGGGTGGGGGTTGTATGGGTGACGGCCAGCATGCGTGGGCGGCCGTCGAGTGGATGCTTATGCTAAGGAGCTGTTTTATACGTGAGGAGGGCGATGGCCTAGTACTTGTGTCAGGTGTGCCAAAGCAATGGCTCAAGGGTGACTATAAATTGTTTTTTGGCCCTACATTGACTGCTTTTGGTAGTGTCTCGATTCGAGTTGAGGCGCAAGCCAGTGATGAATATGGACGCCAGCCAGTAGTGTATTGGCAGGCGGACTGGCGCCAGCAGCAACCACCTATCGAAATTAATATGCCTGGTTTTAAGCGTATTATGGCGGATGTCAATCAAGACAGTGTAATGTTGACTCCGAGGGAGGCATCATGAACATATTAATGATGACTAATACTTACCTGCCACATGTAGGGGGTGTGGCACGTTCGGTCGATACATTTGTTAGAGGGTATCGTCAGCGCGGGCATCGGGTTCTTGTGGTGGCACCGGTATTTGATAATATGGCGGAACATGAAGAAGATGTCATCCGCGTGCCGGCGATTCAACACTTTAATGGCAGTGACTTTTCCGTAGTATTGCCAGTTTCTGTTGGACTTAGATCAGCAGTCAAACGTTTCAAACCCGATATTGTGCATTCGCACCATCCGTTTTTGATTGGTTCCACTGCACTACGTATTGCCCGTATGTATGAGCTGCCACTGGTGTTCACCCACCATACTATGTATGAGCGTTATACGCATTACATTCCCGGAGATTCAAAGCCACTGCGACATTTTGCTGTTCAGCTCGCGACCCACTATGCCAATCTGTGTGATCGGGTGTTTGCGCCCAGTGAGAGTATCGCCGAGCTATTGCGACAACGCAGAGTGAGGTCACCGATTACTGTCGTTCCCACCGGTGTTGATATTGAACGCTTTACAAAAGGCAGTGGTGACGGTTTTCGTCAAATCATGAATATCCCTAAGGACGCTTTTGTTATTGGTCATCTGGGCCGGCTTGCTTTAGAGAAGAACCTGGATTTTTTGACTCAGGCCGTGATCAGTGCATTAAAACGCTGTCCACAGGCCTGCTTTCTATTGGTAGGCAAAGGCGAGGCCAAGCCAAGCATGCTCGCAGCGTTTGAGCGAGAGTGCCTGGCTACGCGAGTCTTCAGTGTAGGCGCGCTTGAATCCCCTGTGCTGGAGAGTGCGTACCATGCCATGGACGTATTTGCTTTTAGCTCACTTAGCGAAACGCAGGGTATGGTTTTGGCAGAGGCTATGGCAGCTGGCACGCCGGTTGTTGCGCTTGATGCACCAGGTGTTCGCGAAATAGTCCGTGATGAATACAATGGTCGTTTATTAAGAAATGCTGACGTGACAGTATTTACCGAGGCACTGCTGGATTTTTCTGAGTTGGAAAATTGGCGCCAGCATGCGTATAAACAAGCTGCGCTCAGTAGCGCGGAAATGTTTTCAACCGAGCATTCGGTAAATAGAGCGCTGGTCAGCTATGAGGAATTAATCGGACAGGAATTTGTGCAACGCCATGAAGACTATAGTGCATGGAAGCAAGTGGTGGGTTTGATAGAGGGTGAATGGGAGCTACTCAGGAGCCATGCCGAGGCTGCGGCAGGCGCTTTAAGCGATACAGCAGCGGAACCTGACAAGGAATGATATATCGTCTAGAAGTATTAATGCGACGAACCCGTCAATGGTTCAGCCGCAGTGAATGGATGATTCGTTTATTGGGTTTGTCGAGGTCGATGGGTTCGGCCATGCAGGCGGGCCTGGTAATGATACAAATTGACGGTCTGTCACGTACTCAGTTACAACGTGCCATGGATAATGACCGTATGCCTTTTCTCAAACATTTGCTTGAACGTGAACATTACCACATACATACGCTCTATTCGGGGCTTCCATCGAGTACGCCGGCGGTGCAGGGCGAACTGTTTTATGGTGTCAAATGCGCAACGCCTGCCTTCAGTGTCATGGATAGAAAGTTAGGCAAGATAATACGTATGTATGAACCTGGACCAGTGGCAGAGCTTGAACGTGATCTTGAGAGTCAGGGTGAGCCTTTACTCAAAGGTGGCAGTTCTTACTCGAATATTTTCACCGGTGGTGCTGAGGAGTCGCATTATTGCGTGGCATCGGTAGGTTGGGGAAAGCTGAATACAGCAACGCGGCCATTGCCCTTTATATTGCTTATGCTGTTTAATCTTTATGGAATTGTCCGCATTCTGGTTTTGTTTCTGCTTGAGATAGTATTGGCAGGAGTGGATTTTATTCGCGGCATTATTGCTGGTCGCGATCTGCTGCATGAATTAAAATTTGTAGCGACAAGAGTAGCTATCTGTATTTTGTTACGTGAACTGATTACAGCTGGTGTCAAGATTGATGTAGCCAGAGGCTTACCTGTCATTCATCTCAATTTTCTTGGTTACGATGAGCAGTCTCATCGCCGAGGCCCTTCATCCTTGTTTGCGCACTGGAGTCTTAAAGGCATTGACGATGCTATTGCCCGCATTTGGCGGGCAGCCAAGCGCTCGCGCTTTAGAGACTACGCGGTGTGGATATACTCGGATCATGGTCAGGAGGAAACACTATCTTACCCAGTGCGTAATGGGAAGACTATACAACAAGCGGTCGAGCAGGCCTTCAGTGTGCTCGAAAATTTTGATCCTCAAAATGATCAAGCCGATCAGGAACTGGGTGTACAAACGCAACGTAGCAGAATGTTGGGTGGACGCTGGCTGCAACGCTTGTTGCCGATACGACGGGAAAAGCGTGCGCTGGACTCCTCTGCCGAGGTGGTCGTTACCGCAATGGGACCGGTCGGCATGGTTTATTGGCGCGAGCCGATGACGCTATACCAGCGTCAATGCGTCGCTGAGCAATTGGTTCAGTATGCAGACGTTCCCTTGGTTCTTGCCAGAGAGCAGGCTGGAGGGCTGCGTGCCTGGTGCAGGGAAGGAGAGTATATGTTGCCCGAAGAAATCGCCAAAGTATTCGGTGAGCATCACCCATTTCTTGAAGAACTTGGCACAGATTTACTTCGCTTATGCCAACACCCTAGTGCCGGTGAGTTGGTCATCATGGGCTGGTGCGACGGTGTTCGCGCGTGTTCTTTCCCGATTGAGAATGGCGCACATGCTGGCGCCGGGCCCGAAGAGAGCAGGGCATTTGCATTGTTGCCCGCCAGTACGGTATTGCCTCGGCGTCAACGCAGCTATTTGCGACCGCTTGACCTGCATCAGGCGGCATTGCATTACCTTCACCGACGAAGAATAACGCTGCCATCAAGTTCATCTAAAAAGCTGTCCCGAACAGCGCAGACCTTACGTATCATGACCTATAACGTACATAGTTGCATAGGTATGGATGGCAAGCTTTCCTGTGAGCGCATCGCGCGCGTGATCGCACAATATCAGCCTGATGTGGTGGCCTTGCAGGAGATCGATGTCGGTCGACAGCGGACGAACAGTGCTGATCAGGCGGCCCTCATCAGCGATTATTTGCAAATGAAATTTCATTTTCACCCGACTATTCATCTGGAAGAAGAACGTTATGGTGACGCGATTTTGACCCATCTGCCGATGCGCCTTATTAAGGCCGGGCGCTTGCCTGAGCCGGCAGGTAAACCACTGTCTGAGGCACGTGGCGCGATATGGGTGGTGATCGAGGTCGATGGTATACAAGTACAGGTGGTCAATACACATTTTGGTTTATCGCCCGGTGAACGCAGCGTTCAAGTAGAAGCCTTATTGGGAGGGGATTGGTTGGGGCATCCTGCATGCCGTAAACCAGTGGTGTTATGCGGTGACTTTAACGCTGGCCCTGGCTCGGCCGTGTGCCGCCGCTTAGGTTCGCGGCTGCGCGACGTTCAGCTGGAACTTGAGGCGCATCGCCCAAAGAAGACATTCTTTGGGCGTTATCCGACATTTCGTATTGACCACATCTTTACTGATGCGGATGCCAAAATTGTCCATGTCGATGTGCCCAGCACCCATATGACGCGAGTGGCCTCTGATCATTTGCCGTTGATCGCTGATGTCCAGTTAGCGACCAATGTCTAGCAGGCCGTTGAAAAAGCCTCTGGTGGCACGATATAGCGTTTATACCATGAGGGTTCCGTGAAAATGGCTCAAAGTGCTCATTTACTCCATCTACACAGCGCTTTATCGCTATGTTTCGCCTAGTTTCGCATGCACATGGATTTTTTCAACGGCCTGCTAGGCGCCAGATTTTACGCGATGCTGGTTTAGAACGACGTCAATTTAAGCTAGCGGCTCCATGTTACTCGCAACATGAACTCGCCTTTGTTATATTGGTAATTGAGATCACCTTCATAGGCTTTTTCCAAGGCTTCGCCGATACCGCGTGCGAGATGCAATTCGGTGAATGTCATGTGCACAATTCCATTGTCATCGTTGCAGTCCATTAGACGTTTGAGAGGATGTGTTTTTGCCTCGCGCTGTATATAGTTATGTGCCAGATTCATGATCTCGTCTTTATGCTGTGAGAAGAACTGACCGCTTAGGGTTAAGAAGGCTGCTGGAACCTTGTCGTGAATACGCTGGCAAGCAGGACACAGGGTTTCGTATACATCTGCCGGTATCTGTCCCCACCTCCAGCGACCCTTTTCATACACGGCACGACATTGAGGGCATGCTGTAGGCTCTTTCAGTTTGAGTTTCGCATGGTAGGGGTCGTGATTAAATTCCTGGATGAGACGATCATTTCTGTTTTGTCCCGGGTGTATTGTTGATGTACCTTTTCCCGACATAAGTTTCTCGTACCGATTCAAGATGATCCTAAAAACAAGGCTGGCTAACAATGAGAAGTGCTTGTTTACACCGGATGCATGTAGTTGTTAGCCCTGTCTTATAAAACCGCATGGATGTTAATGGTGCGTAAATACTGATTTCAGTGTGTTTATCGTATCGCTGGCGGATAAATCAGCGTTGTTTCCCGGTGCGGTAGCACCGACAATGTCACCGATTGATAATATGCCCGTCAGCTCGCCCTCATCGGTGACCACCGGTAAGCGCCTGATCTCGTTGAGCTGCATAATGTCCAGAGCAATGTGGATGTCATCGCTTGGGTTACAGGTAAAAATCGGATGATCAGCGGTTACTTCGTCGACCGTAATATCGCACAATGCTTTGTGTTTGAGTGCGGCAGCCATAGCAATATCCCGATCGGTGACGATACTGACGATTTTATTCTGTTCATCGATGATGGGTATAGAGCCACAGTCCTTATTCCACATTGTGATGGCGATATCTTGCAGCGAAGAACTTGGATGACAGGACTCCACGTCCGTCATCATTAGATCACTTACGTTCATGGCGCTTGCTCCTATTAAGCTGACACTTGGAGTGTCATGCATATTGAGACGTGAGTTGTTGATGTGCATCAAATGCCGGTAGAAAAACCGGCGATAATCGAAAGTGGCCTTGGGAGCATCGCTGATTCTCGCCAAGTGAGATAAATGACGTCGCCGTATCAAAGCCGCTGACATCTAAGGTACATGCAGGAGAATAGTGAAAACATTGATCGAGGTGGAAAGCGACGGCCCCCAATAATTATTGAGCCACGCGCCTAAGAACTGTCTTCTTGTACGAGTAATGACATGCGGACAAGGTGCGCAAGTGATAGTGCACGCATTTTCTGCATGACCTTAGCGCGATGAATTTCTATGGTTCGTTGGCTAACACCAAGATCGAAAGCTATCGTTTTGTTTGCCTCACCTGAAACAATTCTTTTCATTACTTCCAATTCTCTTGGCGTTAACTGCCGTATACGGTCGCCAATCAGTTGTCGTTGCTTTAGCTTATGGGCGTTTGCAGAATTAATCATCAATGCGCGATGAATACAGTCTATGAGTCCTTCATGATCGAAAGGTTTTTCTATAAACTCCAGTGCCCCTTTCTTCATCGCTTGCACGGCCATAGGGATATCGGCATGACCGGTAATAAAAATAATCGGAATAGTGATTTTTTTCTCATTCAATATTTCTTGTAGCTGAAGGCCGCTGATATCTGGCATGCGCACATCCAGTAATAAGCATCCGCTGCTATCGGGATTGACGCTGTCGAGGAAGTCCTGTGCGCTGCGAAAACCTTCCGTTTCGAGTCCGATAGACTTCATTAGCATGCCAAGTGCATCAAGAACGGCAACGTCGTCATCTACAATATATACTTTCTGGTTGTTTGCAGGCATGGATGGGACTCAACTGTCAAGTGAAAGAGGCAGTGTTAAGGTGAATTCCGAGCCGTTGGTAATGCCACTAGTTAACGACAATGCTCCACTGTGCGCTTCCATAATAGATCGGCTTATCGACAGACCTACTCCCATACCATCAGGTTTCGTGGTGTAAAATGGCGAGAATATTTTTTTTCGGTCTGTTTCGGCTATGCCTTTGCCAAAGTCACGAACGCTTATTGTGAGGATGTTAACACTACTCTGAAATACACTAATAATAATTTCTCTCTGCGATAAATCGTTGGTATCCATGGCATCAATAGCATTGTTGATTAAATTGAGAATCACTTGTTGTATATTGACATAATCACATTTTATAGGTGGTGCCGGAATTATAGGAAAAAATTTAATTTCAATGTTTTTTGAGTATGCTTTCTGACTCGATATATGGATGATATGACGGATTAGTTCATTAATGTTGACGGCCTCACGCTGTACCTCGTGTTTATTGATCAATGACCGCAAACGGTGGATGACTTTTGAGGCACGTTTTGTTTGTTCGTTGATTTTACCCAGTATCGACCGTAGATTTTGAATATCTGGTTGGTCATTGTTGATCAGCTGGTCAGCGATAGTAGCGTAAGTGCTCACGGCAGTTAAAGGTTGGTTGATTTCATGGGCAATATTGGCTGCCAATTCACCGACTGCACTGACGCGCGATAGCCGATCAAAACGTTCCTGATTTTGGCGTTTTTCCTCCTCGTGCTGTCTGTGCTCTGCTTCAGCCTGTTTTCGTTCTGATATGTCACGGATTACCCAGGTAAAGCTACACCCTTTATCGGTGGTGATTTCTGCGACAGAAAGTTCAATTGGAAAGCTTGATCCGTTTTTACGCAGGCCGAAAACTTCACCGTCTCTGCCGGTGATTGTTTTTCCCCCCGTAGATAGGTAATGGCTTGGGTCTTCATTGTGTTTCTCATCTAGGCGAGTTGGCATGAGCATATTTATACTTTTACCAATGATTTCCTTTTCGCTATAGCCAAAAGCCTGTTCGGTGGCGGGGTTTAAATCAGTTATCAGTCCCTGGCTATCAATATTAATAATACATTCCACCGCGTTATTGAATATTGCGGCCAGTCGTTGTTCGTTTTCCTGTAATCGTTGGTAGTTTAGTTTGTGCTCTGTGAGATCTAGAACGACTGCGACAAAGGCCTCCTTTGACTGATATTCGGTGAGTTGAATATGGACTTCGACAGGATAAAGCGATCCATTTTCTCTTCTGTAGACAGTCTCAAATTCTACTTTTTCCTTCTCGTTGTTTTTCAACAGTAGCAGGAGTGATTCAAATTTTGATATATTATTTTTTGGGACAATATCAAGTGGTGTAAGTTGCAGCAATTCACTGAAAGTATAGCCGGCATTTTCACATGCTCTTTTGTTCGCGTAGAGAAAACGTAGAGTTTCTTTTTCAAAGACATACAGCTCGTTGAGCAAGTCATCAACTATCTTGTCGAAGACAGATGCCCTGTTATCACTTTCAATATTTTTGCTACGATAATGCACAGTGTCTTATTTGTATCCCTAATAGATTTCGTGGTGTTGTTCAAGACAAGAGAACTATCAGAACGCTGTTAATAGTAGCGCGCGGGAAATAAAATTAACAGCAACGCTCGACGATTACTTGGAATCTGCCATTTTGATAATCATTGTGAGATTAATTGCTCGATAATATCATTAAATAATTGTTTGAGAGATAGAGTTCATTATAGCGCGCAGCAAACGATCATCTGACATCGGTTTTTCTATAACATCTATTGCACCTAAGCGTATGGCATGGGTAGCTGATGCCATATCTCCCTTTTCTGTCACAATGATCGTTTTGGGTTTGCCATGGTGAGCTAATACTCGTTGATAGAGTTCCAGACCATCCACATCGACAAGAGGAAGTTCTATCACGAGAAAATCTGGTGTATGTATGCGGATGGCTACTAGCAATGTGGCCCCGCTGTTAAACAGATGAAGGCTTACCTCCATTCCATTGACTAACAGGTTAGCGATATTCTGGTATACCACGGTGCTTGCTGCAACGACGAATAGCGACGGATTCATGAGATTTTTATATCGGGTTTGTCTGTCATA
This sequence comes from Gammaproteobacteria bacterium, assembly GCA_015492075.1. GTDB lineage: Bacteria > Pseudomonadota > Gammaproteobacteria. The sequence continues at coordinate 6,532 of WGFU01000013.1, read as the reverse complement.
AATAATCGCTATTAGCGCTTACTACCAACGACAGCCTAATTATCGTTCCATTATCGCGCTCAAGTAATAAGTATAACTACGTAGATCAATATTATTGATCTACGTAGTTATACTTATTATGAAAGTACGTATGTTTATTTTCTACTTCCTTGTGTAGAGTTTTATCCAACATTGAGGAATGTGTAACGAGGGGTATCGCCGTGGAGCATCGAAGCAGTTTTCGTGTCAAGTTATTACATAGAGTACATGTAAAAAAGCGAGATGATTATTTAGGGTGTTTTTACGCGACAAATATGGGTTGCGGTGGCGCATTTATTTCAGGCTGTAGTGCGGATATTTCGAAAGGTGATATTGTCACCATTGTTGGCTATATTCCGCGTGAGGGCAAAGAAAACCCTTATCGGATCAGTGCGATGGTGGTGCATGTCAGCGCAGAAGGTATTGGGCTGATGTGGATCGAGTCCGATACCATAATTCACTCTACACTTGCCGATATTCTACCAGCCGCTGCTTAAATCATTATGCGGTATCGTTGCGGTGCTATCAAACCCTAACAGGAGGCACAACTATGTTAGCTAAAAATAGTGAACGGTTTGGTCAGTTAAAAAATCCTTGCCTTGGTTGTCCCAGCACGCGTTATTGCCTGACCCGCGGTTTGAGCGATAGCGAAACGGAGCAGTTTTCTCGCAAAACAAGGCATCCTAGTCCACTGCATAAGGGTGAGAAGGTTTTTATGATGGGCGAGTCGTTTGATTCTTTTGCGATGGTGCACTCGGGCTGCGTCAAATCATATGTTACCTCACGTGATGGTGAGCATCAGATTATCGGATTTCATATGCCCGGTGATATATTGGGCCTGGACGGAATAGGTAGTGGAGAACATCGTTATACGGCAGAAGCACTAGAGACTACGAGCATCTGTGAACTGTCGCTTCGTGACTATGAAGATTTTTGCAATCGGGTGCCGAGTTTACAATGGCGCTTGCTGGATGTCCTCAGTCGACAAATGGTCGATGAGCAAAAAATGTTGCTCATGCTGGGCAAGATGACTTCAGAGCAGCGTTTGGCCTGTTTTTTGTTGGATTTGTCTTCCAGTATGGCAGCTCGAGGAATGTCTGCACAAATCATTAGTTTACCGATGTCGCGTAACGATATTGCAAACTATCTTGGTTTGGTTATCGAGACAGTGAGTCGCTTATTTACACGTTTCCAGTCCGAGGGTGTGCTCACGGTACAACGTCGGATAATAGGGATTAGTGATCGCGCGCGCTTGCAGGCAATTGCTGATAACAACAGTGAAGACTATCGTGAGTTGGATCGAGTCGCTTGATAATCAACTAGTCGTTTGCTAATTGTTGTTCCACGGCAGCAATTTTTTCGATAGTTCTAAGGATGGAATCGGGATTGAGGCTGATTGAGTCTATCTTCAGCTTAGTCAGGTATTCTGCGACTTCGGGAAAGTCTGAGGGCGCCTGTCCGCAAAGGCCAATATGACGACCGTTACGGTGAGCGCCTTCTATCGCTAAACGTATCATCTCCATGACTCCGGGATCGCGTTCATCAAAATCGAAGGCGACAATTTCTGAATCACGATCGACGCCGAGAACCAGTTGTGTGAGATCGTTTGAACCAATGGAGAAACCATCAAACAGTTGTGCAAAGTTGTCAATCTGAATAACGTTATTAGGGATCTCGCACATGACGTAGATCTCTAGCTCATTCTGTTTTTGTGTTAAGCCGTTCGATGCCATGCATTGCAGCACATTTTTTGCCTCATCGATACGGCGACAGAACGGAATCATAAGCTTGACATTGTTGAATCCCATTTCATCGCGAACACGTTTTACGGCCTGGCACTCAAGATTAAAACCTTCTACATAGGCTGGATGGCTATAGCGAGAGGCGCCACGGAAGCCAATCATCGGGTTTTCTTCAATTGGCTCGAAACTTGCGCCGCCTAATAGGCTGGCATATTCGTTGCTCTTGAAGTCCGACATGCGAACAATGACCGGTTTTGGATAGAAGGCGGCAGCGATCATGGCAATGCCTTCAGAAAGTTTCTCTGTAAAATAATTGCTACCGCTATCATAGAATTTAATTAATTCAGTGATTTTTCTCCGTTCCTCGCTGTCCTCAATTTTTTGTGGATAGAGTAGGGCCATTGGGTGAGCTTTAATATGATCGTTGATGATAAATTCCATGCGTGCCAAGCCAACACCATCACAGGGTAAAAAGCTGTAGGAGAACGCACGACCAGGATTGCCAAGGTTAAGCATGATGTCCGTCTGTGTATGAGGGATGTCAGTCAGCTCGATGGTGTTAGTGCTGAAGTCCATGTGTCCTGAGTAGACATGGCCTGATTCACCTTCGGCGCAGCATACGGTGACTTCACTACCGTCTTCTATTTTTTGCATAGCGTCGCCAGTGCCTACTACTGCCGGTATACCTAGTTCGCGGGCGACAATTGCCGCATGGCAGGTACGGCCGCCACGATTGGTAATGATCGCCGATGCGGTGGTCATAATAGGCCCCCAGTCGGGGTGAGTGGTGTCGGCGAGCAAGATTTCGCCGGGTTTAAAGTGCACGAGATCCGCATTCTGATTAATTTTTCTGACATTGCCAGAAGCGATTTGCGTGCCTATCGCACGTCCTGTACATAATGGAATAGCGGTGCCAAGAAGCTTATACTCCGTAAGCTGATTGACAGTGTATTGTGATGTAACGGTTTCAGGCCGCGCTTGAATTAGGTAAAGCTTGCCGTCAATACCGTCTTTTGCCCATTCCATATCCATTGGACAGGGATTTTCGGTTACTGCACTGTAATGTTTTTCGGTTTTAATTGCGAAATCGGCAAGCGTTAATACATCGTCGTCATCGATACAATAATGCTGTTTTAGTTCGTCAGGTGTTTCGATGTTTTCTACGTTTTCTGTGTCTCCCTGCTTTGCGTAGGTCATGGTTACCTGCTTGTCACCAAGGTGGCGTGATAATACGGTGCGATAACCCTGTTCAAAGGTAGGCTTATGGACATAAAATTCGTCAGGATCGACCAAGCCTTGGACGATATTCTCGCCCAAGCCAAACGTGGCGGTAATGAAGACAACGTCACGAAAGCCTGTTTCGGTATCCAGACTGAACATGACACCACTGCTGGCTATGTCCGAGCGCACCATTTTCATGATGCCTACGGACATGGCTACTTGCATATGGTCAAAACCGTTATGAACGCGGTAGGAGATCGCGCGGTCGGTGAACAGCGAAGCAAAACAATGCCGGCAAGCATCAATCAAGGAACTTTCACCACTGATGTTGAGGTAGGTATCATGTTGACCAGCGAAGCTTGTTGTAGGCAAGTCCTCAGCAGTCGCAGAGCTGCGTACTGCGACACTCAAGTCAGGGCCGTATTCTGACTTGAGTTGCTGATAACTCTGTTTGATTTCTTGCGCAAGGGAATCGCTGATACTATGATCGTAAACGATCTTCCTCGCCTCGGCGGCATATTTTGACAGGCTGTTTAGATCACCCGGATTAATGTTTGAGAGAACGGAAGCAAGTGATTCGCTAACGGCGCTGATATTATCGCGATAAGCGTTGGCGGTGATGGCGAATCCGTTGGGAACATTGATGCCCAGAGGGCTAAGCTCACGATACATTTCACCTAATGAGGCATTTTTTCCACCAGCGATGGCGACATCGTTAACGCTGAGTTCGCTAAACCAACGAATATAGCTTGCTTGCTTGATATGAAGCTTCATCTTGTTATGTGATAGTTTCGAAGATGCACCTGGCTAATCTATAGGCTGGGAACGTGAGCGAGCGACTCGTGATTTCTTTCAAATATTTCTTTGCAGCGGATACAACGCTTGGCGACCGGGTAGGCTTCCAGCCGCGAGTAAGCAATTTCATCGTTGCAGTCTATGCAGCGCCCATAGCTCTTATTTTTTATCCTTAGCAGGGCCTCATCAATCGCAGTTAGTTCGCTAATAGCACGGTGCCGAGACGCAATCTGGGTGTCGCCAAACAGGTCGGCGACTGATTCATCAGCCTTGTCATGCACTTCGCCGGCAAGAGTGGCAAAGTCAACATCGCTTGCACTTGATGCGTCAATCATTGTGCTTAACAGGCTTCGTTGTTTCTGCAATTTGTTTTTTAGATGATCGACTTGGGCATTGTTCAAACCATTCACTTCTATCACCTTATCTATGTTTAGAAATAAATAATAAATCTTGATGCAAACCACTACCTAATATATGCATTTTTAATATATCACCGCTGATATAAATTGTCGCGTCGTAAACGAATGCATCTCTTGATTCAAATCAAAAACTCTTATAGTGACTTATATCAAAGTGTCGATAAGGCGTAATGTTTTCCAGCAACGGGTGATGCCATGGCTTTCAAAAACATATTGGTCGCATTGAGTTACGAACCAGCAGCAGAGCAAGTTGTACTGCAGGCGAAATATATCGCCGATTGCCAGCAGGCAGACTTGATATTTGTCCATGTTATAGAACCGCTTCTGCTTATGGGGATACCGGAAGCCTATGGTTATTATGAAATGCTGCGAAATGGTGAAGAGGCTAAAGTGGAGGAAATGACAAGGATGGATCGCATACTTCATCGCGTCGGGATAGATAGAGAGAAGGTCAAACAAATTGTGCGGGTAGGAAGTGTGAAAAACGAAATTATTGATTGTGCTAAGGAAGAAGGTGCTGATCTCGTGGTTGTTGGTGCCCACGGAAAACGTTTGTCAGGTTTTTATTTGGGTTCGATAGCCAATGCAGTATTGCACCAATCACCAGTCGATGTGTTGGTGACCAAGATCAGTGATAGTGATATAGCTCCTGCTATAAAGTCTTATAAGCGGATCTTACTGGCCGTTGAGTTTATGCCTGCAATCGATAAAGTCATTCAACAAGCAAAAGAACTTGCCGCAAGACATGGAGCCGAGTTAATCATGGTGCATGTTGTTAATAGGGCGCCGGTGTTTGAGATGCCGCTTAGTTTGTTTGAAACTGAAATAGTGGAAAAAATCGAGAGGCAGTTCGAGCAGTTGACGCAGGAATATTGCCTGGCCGATGTGCCCAGTCAGCTATTGCTTGGTTCGCCGGGGAAAGAAATTGCCGATTATGCGGACAAAAATGCCATCGACTTGATTGTCATGGGTTCTCATGGACGCCACGGTGTAGAGCTTTTGCTGGGTTCTACAGCAAACTCGGTATTCCATCGCTCACATTGCGACGCCTTGGCAGTCAGGCTGTAAATTAAAGTGGCATAACATATCAATAAATTGACCAGAATCAATAACACTCGGTATTGCTGGTGGTAAAAAAATAGGGTAGAGGCGGCTGGTTTCAGCCTTGTTTGGTTATATTGCTGCATATCGGCAACTAATTACTGAGGATTGAATCATGAATCTCACACGTTATGAACCTACGGATTTGGTGAGCGGGATCCAGGAAGATATTAATAAGCTGTTTCGTTCCAGGCCTTGGGGCAGGTGGATGTCTCCATTTGATGATGATTCGAATAGCATTTTGAGCAGCGAATGGACGCCAGCGACAGATATTAAGGAAGAAGATAATCAGTTTGTTATCAAAGTTGATGTGCCGGGAATCGATGCCAAGGATATAGACGTTAGCATGAGTAATGGTAATTTACTGATTAAAGGTGAGCGTAAATCGGAAATCAAGGAAGAAAGAGAAGACTATCATCGTATAGAACGCACCTACGGCATTTTTCACCGTAGTTTTGGCTTGCCGGATACCGCAGACCCGGAGAAAGTGTCTGCTGAGGTAAAAGACGGTGTGTTGGATATCACCATTGGCAAGAAAAAGGCAGCAAAAGCACACAAAATTACGGTTCGTTCCAAGTAGCAATTACTATGCGGCGGGGGGCTATTGTGGCCTCTCGCCGTTTGGTCGAGCAGCGTATTCTGTTACAGTATTTCTTTGCTAATAGGCAAATATCGCGCTTCTGCTAATAGCGTTTCGAATTGAGGTTCGCTGATATGGGCGAGCTCCTCGTGGTCGCCCGCCTCAAAGTATATGTCGGGTTGAGTTCGTAGGCGGGTATCGATGATAGTCTCCAAACCGTATGCAGGGCCTATGGCAGGCACGGCACCTAATTCGCAGTCCGGAAAAATATCGGGTAATTCTTGTTCGCTGGCAAATGTTATCGGTTCACCGATCTCTTCTTCCAGCGCTTTCACGTTAAGGTCGAAGCTGGCGGGCAATACGGTCAATAGATAATTGCCATTGTATCTTTTGACAAGGACTCCTTTCGCAATTTGGTTAGCATCGACGTGTGCTGCCGACGCCGACTCAAGGCTCGATGACGAATGGGGATGTTTAACGATGAGGTGGTCAATCGAGTTGTTTTTTAAGGAACCTCTGAACAAGCCCTAAATTTTGAGAAAACAGCTAAAAACAAGCAATTCTGCTCTGACTGCTCAACGTTTTCTGCCCATTTGGCAGATTTCAGGCGCAATCCGCCTATGAAATAGCCAGTTCCTTCCTCGCCATATACAAAT
>WGFU01000012.1 GCA_015492075.1 Gammaproteobacteria bacterium | reverse complement strand
TAGTCTGATATTCCAGGTCTGAAAAGCTGCTCTGTTTCATTGCGACATGCTCTATTTGTGGCTCTATGAGATTGTCTCAAATTTTGAGACTTATGCAGAGGTTCCTTAAGAATGATACCTAATGTTCTAGATTGTCCAGGATTGGCTGGAATAACCACGATGCCTTCGGGTAGCTTGCTTTGTTCGGAGGTGGGTGGTTCTAAGACGTAAAGAAGATAGAGATATTCAATCCAGCTTATTTTACCCAGCAGGTTACCATAGACATCGTAACCACTACAAAAACAGCGCTTGGCTGCAAAGGGATTGTCGTCTTCAGTATCTTCTTGCCAGATTTTTGTGTGTATGACTTCTTTGCTGTGCGGCATTATTGGCTTCTTGTTAGTTTTGACATGAGGCCAGCATTTTTAGTCGAGCTGATAAAGGGGGGGCCTCGGTTGTATCGATGTGTACATCAATAAGGGTTGGAGTATCAGATTCGCTCAGTGACCGGAGGTCGAGTGATTCAACGTCTTGCAGCGATTTCGCTAAAACTCCCTTTGCACCAATAGAGTGTGCGTAGCCGGCAAAGTTAACGGCCGGCAATTTAGTGCTGGTCAATTCGGCGCCCGCCATCTTCTGACCATGTTTGACCATGCCATAGGCTTCGTCATTGAGAACGATATAGATGATGGGTAATTTGTGTTGAACGGCAACAGTCAATTCGTGGCCGCTCATTAGTAAAGCGCCATCACCGACAATACAAATTACCGGCTTCTTCGGCGACGCAAGCGCAATACCTATTGCCGCGCCGATAGACCAGGCCATTGATGCAAAACCCATTGCCATATGCAAATACTTGGTATTGACGCCATCCATTTTATGATAGGGGTTAAGATAATGAATCGCCCATAAATAACTATTACCTATATCTGCAAGAAAACACGTGTTTTTCGGGGCGCGGTGAGATAATTCATACATAAGACGTTGGGGTTTTATTGGTGAGCTATCATCTAGATACTTAAGTTCATCCATCAATCTGAAGTTTCGGAAAAGAGGTTTCGTAGTTGTGGAAATGTTTCTTCTTTCATTATGTCGTTGATCTTTTTTCGTGAAAAGTTCGCAATGTTTTCGGCGCTCTAGTCTTCGTCGCTCGAAGGGAATAGGTTTGTTGGCGGGTGTCTTGATGCTAGATTTATTGCGCAATCCATTTACGCATGTGCTATTTCTCCGCTTATTTAGGTATTCAAATATTTGTTTGATGTTGCCATGTACGTTAAGGATGGCAAATTGACTGCGGCAAAAATTTTCATGATCGCAGTCGATATGAATGAATTTTTTCGAGCTTGATGTCTTTTGCTGCCAGCCACACGTGGCTTGTTGGTCCAGAGAGCTGCCTACGACAATAATCAGGTCTGTTTTCGGCGAATTAAGTAAAGTCGTCGCAGACTCGTGCGCAGCGAGACCGCATACACCATAGTAGTTAGGGTGGTAGGGATTAACAAGACCTTTCCCCTGTGGTGTAGTGACGATGGACGCACCGCTCTGTTCGCAATAGTGAATAATATCGCAGATAGCTTCTTCGCAGCTTTCGCCAATAATAAACACGGGCTTAGTCGCTTGCGAGAGTTCCTGCACCAATTGCTCGCCAGCGTTTAAATCGATAGTGTTATTTTTTAAGTGTCTAGGTAGTAGTTGGCGGCCTTGTGGCCTTTGTTGCTTGCTGCGGCCAATATCTGTCGGGATACTTAAGTGCACCGGCCGCCGATGTTGGTAGGCTGCTGTGATGGCGGCGACGAGTTTGCGCTCGAGTTGATCGGGGTGGGAAATCAGACTGCTGTAGGCTGTACAATGTTTAAACATGGCGACAATGTCGATGCCGGCGCAAGATGATTCTTGGAAAGCGAGGCTGCCGAACTTGTCGATCTGAGGCTGTCCTGTAATAACTAATAAAGGAACTCTATCTAGGTAGGCGGATGTAACGCCGGTGATCATATTGGTTGCGCCGGGGCCGCTTGTTGCGATGCAGGCGCCGAGCTTGCCACTTTCGCGGGCATAGCCATCTGCCATAAAAACCGCGCCGGCTTCATGTCTGGCAATAATGGCCTGGGGGCCGTTGCTGACCGCGCTGCGTGCCAGGGCATTAAACAGGGGTTCTATTGCGCCGCCGGGAAGGCCAAATACGTATTCAATTTCTAATTCTTTTAGATACTCTAAAATAATGTCGCCAGCTTCGTAGTGCTTTATTGAAACCGGTACTGCTTTGTCTAATAACTGACCGATGGGCTGGCGGTTAGACATACTGCCTCCTGCAGGATTGATATCCGAATCAACTATCCTGCCAAGAGATTAACGGTTGGGCTGAATAGTTTCAACCCTAATTACTCTAAGGGCATATCTTGCCGTGTGAATATCTAGTGGTGGTTGCCAAGGGGTGAGGGTCTACCGACAGAAAAGCCTTGTATGTAATCAACGCCGATGGCGCTGAGCAGTTCGATGGCTTGCGTGCTCTCGACACATTCAGCGATGGTTTTATGGCCCAGCGCGTGAACCATGTCGTTCATGGAGCGTACCATTGCCTGGTCGAGGTCATTATTGCAGATGTTTTTGATATAGGAGCCGTCGAGTTTGACGTAGTCGGCCGGCAGGTGTTTTAAATGGCTAAATGAGCAAAAGCCGGTGCCAAAATCATCGAGCGCGAACTGACAGCCGATGGCATGCAGATTTTTGATAACGGTATGTGTTTGAGCGAGGTTGATGAGGCTGCTGGTTTCGGTTAACTCCAGAATCATCCGCTGTGGCGCCACGTTGAAATGTTGCAGTTGGGTCTGAATCAGGATGTGCAGCTCGGCATTTTCAAAGGCATGTGCGGACAGGTTAATGGCGAGTCGCTGTATTTCGGGTCGTTGGTTGAGCAGTTTGATGGCATTGCGTATGACCCAGTTGTCGACATCTGCAATGGCACCGGAATGCTCGATGGCATCGATAAAAAGCTCGGGTTGGATAATCTCTCCGCTGTCAGCATCGATGAGCCTTAACAGGGCCTCGTAATGGTTGACTTGTTGGCTGGCGATTGCGCGTATGGGTTGTAAATACAGCTGTAGACGGTTTTGTTCAATCGCTGCGTGAATACGGTGATTCCAGTCACAGCCATGGGAGTGATGAGAGTCGCCGTCATCTTGGGTGAAGAGATAGTGACGATTGCGGCCGAGTTTTTTCGATATGGCGGTGGCCTTGGCGGCGTCGGCGATATACTGGGCGGCGCTGATATCTTTGTTTGCGATGGCGCGCAGGCCGATATTGCCGCCGACAATAAAGCTGAAGGGTTCATGGTGGTATCGATAGGTGGACAGCAGTGTCAGGATTTTATTTGCTACCTTGCTGGCTTGGTTATCGTTATGGCTATGCAGGAGCAAGGCAAATTCGTAGCCGTCCATACGGCAGAGCAGATCTTTCGTGCTCAGGCAGGACGATAAGAGATCTGCAATTTCTTTGAGTACGATATCGCCATCGCTGTGGCTTAAGGCTTGGTTGATCAGTTTGAAATTAAGTAGCTCGATATACAAGAGGCTATGACGGATTGTTTGCGTAGCGAGCGCATCGATTAGGCTTTGCAGACCCAGTTCAAAGTAATGTCGGTTGTAGGCGCCAGTGACGGTGTCATGCGCGCTCGGGTAGCTCAGGGATTCTTGCTTGAATCGATGTTTATCAATACTGGAAATGTAGCCAAACAAGGCCGTACCTTGCTTGGTTTGTTTGATATCCAGTGATAGCGCTACCCACAGGCTATGGCCGTCTTTATGCAACAGCCGTATTTCACGGTTAACGTGGTCATCCTCTGTTGCGCGCATGCGATTCATCATCACTTGATACGGTGTGGCATCATCAGGGTGAATATAGGCAGCAAGCGGTTGGTAGAGTGCGGTGTTGCGCGAGTGGCCGGTGAGTTCGCTCCAGGCCTGGTTCAGGTAGCTGAATCTGCCGTTGTGGTCGAGCTCAAAGACGACACCGCGGATGCTCTCCAATATCCGCCATTCGCGGCTATTATCGTCGAAAACGACGGTATTTTCGTCCGTGCTGGTTGTAATTTTTTTATTGGAAGTCATGTGCGGTAGGGTTGCTAACGGCAGTTGTGAGAGACAGTGACACTATGTCTGACCTCAGCAGCGCGGTAAGGACAGAGGCTGATTTGTTTCATTTTAGCGCAAGACACTCGGCGCACATGAAGACACAACGGTTGCGGAAAGCACGCACGATACCATAATAATGTGACTCCTGCAGGGCAATTCTCTTGCTGGGGAGCGCTGATATTGGCGTTATCACGGTTTCTGAAATGATTCTTGTTGTTTAAAGAAATGGCTAGTTCAGCCGTTGATACCACTAAGGTGACAGACATCTATGGGTGTCCCTTGCGCCAATGGGTGTTTGATTTGGCGCGGTCAGGCACTGCATTGACAATAACGATCAGGGTAACATTAAGATGGAAAACATGGGTTCTCAGGGATACTTCGGCCGACTTTCGGTACCTGCAAAACTGGGAATTATGGTCACCATGGTTTTTTTGGTGACGGTCATTGTCATTACCTCATATTTTGCCCATAACGAAAAACAACGCATGCTGTCTATGGCGGAAAGCCATGCCAAGGAAATCACCCACTTCTATTTCGACAGCCTGAATACCATGATGCTGACCGGCACCATGGAACAGCGCGATATCTTACGCAAGAAAATTCTTCAGCGCCCCGGGGTGATCGATGCTCGTGTGTTGCGCGCCGAGTCAGTCAGCAAGCAGTATGGCCCGGGTTTGCCAAGCGAGCAACCGCAGGACGAACTCGATCGCCGGGCCTTGGCGGGTGAAGAGGTTTTACAGATTGATAGCACCAGTTCCGGTCGACAGTTAGTGGTGTTGACGCCTTTTCGTGCGACCAGTAATAACAATGGTGTCGATTGTCTTGCCTGCCACAATGTTGCGCCGGGTACTGTCAACGGCGCCGTTCGTGTTGAGTTCTCGCTGGCTGCTTTGGATCAGGCGGTTAACGAGGACACAACTTATATTGTCGCCTTGTCTTTGTTTTTGCTTGTTATCGGGCTTGGTTTGATATTGATAGGCTTGCGTCGCTGGCTGAGTCATCCGTTCAATGAGATAACGGCAGTGTTGCGTGCTCGGCAAGCGGGTGATCGGTCGATTCGTATACCTGTTCGCGGTAGTAATGAGATCGCCAGGCTGTCATCGGCGTTTAATGAAATGACCGACACAATGGATGACATGATCGACAAGGAGGCGGCCTCGGCCAATGACTTGCGCGAGAAGGTGGATGAATTGCTACTGGTGGTTAATAGAGCTGCGAGTGGGGATTTAACCGGCAGAGTGACATTTGATTCTCAGGGCTCCATCGGCGAGCTGGCGCGTGGCTTGCAATCCATGATCAGCAATTTGCGCACATTGATGAATGAGCGCGAAACCCAGATCGAGGACTTACGTAACAAGGTTGAAGACATTTCGCATGTTGTCAACCGCGCGGGTAGTGGCGATTTAACCGGGCGCATCAATATCGATGGTAGCGACAGCTTGTCTGATATGGCGCGTGGTGTTCAGGCCATGATTGATAATCTAAATGATCTTGTTGCCCGGGTGCAGCGCTCGGGTATTTCAGTGTCGTCTTCTGCCACCGAGATTGCCACGACCTCAAAACAGCAGGAAGTGACCATTGCCCAGCAGGCAACCACCGTTAACGATATTGTCGCTACGGCGACTGAAATTTCGGCCACTTCGAAGGAACTGTTGATCACGATGGATGGCGTCTCTCATGTCGCCGACAGCACGGCCAAATCGGCTACTGAGGGGCAGGAACTACTGACCCGTATGGAGTCAACGATGTTACGGGTGGTTAAGGCATCGGAGAAGATTGGCTCCAAGCTCGAAGTGCTAAGCGAAAAAGCGAGCAATATCAACAGTGTGGTTACCACCATTACCAAGGTGGCCGATCAAACCAATTTGCTATCGCTGAATGCCGCTATCGAGGCGGAAAAGGCGGGCGAGTATGGTGTCGGTTTTTCTGTGGTGGCGACCGAGATTCGTCGCCTTGCCGATCAATCGGCAGTGGCGACACTTGATATCGAGCAGATGGTTAAAGAGATGCAAGCGGCGGTATCAGCAGGTGTTATGAGCGTTGACAAGTTTTCTGAGGAAGTGCGCAGCAGTGTCGATGATATGAGTAAGGTGAGTACTCAGCTGGTGCAGATTATTGAACAAGTGCAAAAACTCACACCGCGTTTTGAAGACGTGCATGAGGGCATGCAGTTCCAGTCCAAAGGGGCGGATCAGATTAAGCAGACCATCGTTCAATTGAACGACGCTGCTCAACAGACGTTGGACTCCATTCGCCAGTCAAGCATTACTATCGAGCGCCTCAATGAGGCGGCGCAAGGGCTTCAGGGCGGCGTATCACGCTTTAAGGTGAGCGCATAGAGATGTTGTACCCTGATGAGGGCACGTCGCATTCCGAGGGCACGCTGTATCTGGTCTTTCATGTTGACGGCCAACGTTACGCATTAGCAGCACGTGATGTAGTCGAGGTGCTGCCGATGTTGGAGATTAAGCCGGTACTCGCTGCGCCCGAGTATATGAAGGGGGTTTTTTGTTACCGTAACACACCCGTTCCGGTCATTGATTTTTGTCGTTTGGCCTGTGGACGTGATGCGATCAAAGTGATGAGTACACGTATTTTAATTATTAATTATTCTTGCGGTCAGGCAATAAACAGGCGGCTGGGACTCATTGCGGAAGGCGTCACCGAGACGCGTAAGATTGATGAGGAGGCGTTGCGACCAGTTGCTGTCGGTGACGGGTCGGGATTTGGTCACGGTAAGTACTTTGAGGATAAACATGGTGCGATTCATTGCCTTGACAGTCGGCGCATATTACCTACTGAAGTGCATCGGGCTTTATTTTCGGCTGATTCATCGCTTGAAGTTGCCTAGGCAATTCTGCTTTTCCGTCACTGCTTATGGATAAGTCTACTGTTTACGAGTTAGTGAAGTCGGTCATTGGTCTTGACTATTTTAAGGTCGGTACCTGTGGCATAGACCGCGCCGTTAATCTGCGTCGTATGGTGACGCATAACAACACAACGGATGAGTATATTGCCTATCTTGAGAAGAGCAGTGGCGACGAGTTGGCCTTGCTGGTTGAAGAAATCATTATTCCGGAGACCTGGTTCTTTCGTGATCACACCCCGTTTGATTTTTTGTCTCACTATGTCACCAACGATTGGTTAAATAAACATGCTGATCGCCAGCTTAATATTTTAAGTTTCCCCTGTTCGAGCGGCGAGGAGCCTTATTCCATCGCGATGGTATTGCGGCAGATAGGCCTGCCTGCTGATCTAATTAATATCGATGCCTACGATATCAGCGGCCGTGGCATTGAGGTGGCGCGCCGGGGCGTCTATCGCGAAAATTCGTTCCGGGGTGATGATGGCAAAGAGTATCGCGGCATGTTTTCCCGCCAAGGTAGTCTCTATTACCTGAATGATGCAATGCGCAATATGATTAATTTTCGGCAAGGGAACATTCTTGACGCCGAAGCTTTATTGGCTGGGGAAAATTACGACATCATCTTTTGCCGGAACCTGTTGATCTATCTGGAACAGAGTACGCAGCTTCAAATCTGCCGGTCGCTGGTCGGTAGCTTGTCAGTAGGGGGGGCCTTTTTGGTCGGTCATGCTGAAGTCAATTTGGTCGCCCGTGCTTGCCTTTCGGGCCTGCGCCAAGTCAAGCAACATGGTGCTTTTGCCTTTATCAAGGTGGAGGACGAAAAAATAGCTGTTACCCGTGACGAGCAACAGGAACGTGCTTTTGCCACCAGCAGAAGACTGATGAATAGCGCCGGCACAACGGTTAATCGATTATTGCACCAGGCGGAGCAACTGATCGAAGTAGGTGATCTGGCGGCAGCGCGCTATCTTTGTAAGAGTGTTGTCGAAATGTCGCCGCTTTCCAGTCGCAGCTTTTATATGTTGGCAACGATTGCCACCAAAAAGGAAGATTGGCTGGCTGCACAAACCTTGTTTCATAAGGTGTTATATCTTGATTCGAGCCATATTGAGGCACTGCAACAATTGCTCGAGTGCGCGTACCAGCTTGGTGACAAGGCGCAAGCTGCGAAGCTGGCCGCGCGCTTGGCTCGAATGCGGTCAAGGTTGGCGTCATAATGGATCGCCTGATTCAGATGGACTCGAATGCGCTGGTGCCACTGTTGTGGCGCGATGGTGAAGACTGCTGGAACCGAAGCGGTGTCTGGGGTCAAGAGACGCCACGTTGCTCACGTCTTGAAGAAGTAGTTCATTGCCGTAATTGTGATGTTTTTACTCAGGCTGGACGCCGCTTGTTTGATAGCGCTGCCAATATAGAGTATTCAACAGAATGGGCAGATAACCGTGTTTCGCAACGCTCGCAATCTACAATGGACAACCATTCTTACACTGTCTTCAGGCTTGCCGACGAATGGCTGGCAGTGTCCACGCGGGTGGTGGCAGAGGTTTGCGAAACCGGCGCTACTCACCGCATACCACACAGAAATAAAAACGTGCTAAACGGAATAATGAGCGTGCATGGTCAGTTGCTGCCTTGGCTTAATCTGGCAGCTTTGATGGGAATGCCTGAAAACGTCGAGCAGAATGCCGGCAGCGAGCGATGTATTGTCATCGAGCGTGAGCAGCAGGCCTTCGTTTTTTCTGTCGCGCAGGTACAAGGCGTAATGCGTGTCGCCGCAGGTGAAATGCGTACAGCACCAGCGGCGTCTATTATCGAAAGTAAACAACTAATTATGGGTGTGGCGTCATGGTCTGGCCACAATGTTGGCTGCGTCGACGGTGAGGCATTGTTTGATGCCTGCAATGAGTGTCTGCTGTGAGCGATAGTCACCTTGATTTGACCGAATTCTCGATGCTGGAGCTGTTTCGTGTCGAAGTCGAAACCCAGGTCGGCATATTGACCGAAGGCTTGTTGCAGATTGAACAGGATGCCAAGCAATATAAGCTTGAAGAATTAATGCGTGCGGCACATTCGATTAAAGGCGCAGCGCGAATGGTAGATATTCTGCCGGTGGTGGCGATAGCTCATGCAATGGAAGATTGTTTTGTCGCCGCGCAAGCTGGCGATTTATTGTTACAAGCAGAGCATATTGACCACTTTTTGCGGTCCATTGATCTGATTCAGCAAATCGCCGCTGTACAAGATGGCGATTTGGCCAATTGGTTGGCGACTCACCAGGATAATGTCGATGACAATGTCGCACAGAGTCTGGCTTATCTTTCGCAAACAAAATCGCAACAAAGCGATGAAGGCGTTGTGCCCGCTGCATTGCCTGCTGGGAGCGTGTCTGCGAAGCCGCTGACAGCGGCTTCCGCTGCCACAACGCAATCGGTGTCAGCGCCGCTGGAACCGGATGCGAATAGCGAGCAAGACGCGGTGCTGGCATCATTGGTATCGAAAACATCGGCAGCTAGTGATCAAGCTGTCAGCGATCTTTCTGTACGTGTCAGCGCGACTTGTTTCGACCGCTTGTTAGCTATCGCTGGAGAAAGCCTGGTGGAGTCGCGACGGTTGGTGCCCTACACGCGCTTGATGGCGCGACTGAAGCAACAGCAAGGCCGATTGAGCGCTAGTCTGGTTCGTTTGAGTGAAAAGATGGTGCAGCAAGGGGTATCATCTGAATTGATCTGTTTGCTAGGAGAGGCGCAGCAATATTTGACCCAGGGCCGCAGCGCCCTTGGTCAGCGTATCGAAGAGCTGGAGCAGCTTGAGCGCCGTAGTAGCAATATTGCCGAGAATCTTCACCGCGAGCTGATCAGCAGCCGTATGCGGCCATTCGCGGAAGCTGTCGGCGGTTTGCAACGTAAATTGCGCGATATTGCCAGAGAATTGGGCAAGCAGGTGGAGCTCGATATTCGAGGTTTAAATACGCTGGTAGATCGTGAAGTGCTGGAGCGCATAAAGTCGCCTCTGGATCATATTCTGCGTAATGCTGTTGACCACGGTATCGAGTTTCCTGCTGAGCGTGAGCAGGCTGGTAAAACCAGCGGTGGGACGATTACATTAGATGCGTTCCATCGCGCGGGTATGTTATCGATTGTTATCAAAGATAATGGCCGCGGCGTCGATTTCGACAAACTTCGTCATTGTATTGTTAAGAAGGGTCTGACCAACCAAACGATGGCCTATGCATTGACTGACGCCGAGTTGCTGGAATTTTTGTATTTACCTGGGTTTAGTACTTGCCACCAAGTGACGGAAATGTCGGGTCGCGGTGTTGGCATGGACGCGGTGATGACGGTGATCAAGGAAATGAATGGTGTCATTCATATTCATAACGACCCTGGTCAAGGCTTCCAACTACATATTCAGCTGCCATTGTCGCTCTCGGTAATGCGAGCCTTATTGGTTGAAGTCGGTGGTGAAGCCTACGCCTTTCCCTTGTCGCGTATTGAGCGCGTCGAAAAGATTGCGGCAAGCTCTGTACAGACCTTGTCCGGTCAGCCCTATGTAGTGATTGAAGAGCGTAATATCAGCTTGGTGTCGGCCAGTCAGATTCTTCAAACCGGCTGCTTCATGGCGGCCACAGATGTCTTGTCTGTTGTTGTCATGGGTGACCGGCAGGCTACGTACGGCATTGTGGTCGAGCGTTTTATTGGTGAGCGCGAACTAGTGGTACAGACACTTGATTCACGTTTGGGCAAGATAAAGGATATTTCAGCCGCGGCGACCCTGGATGATGGGCGCATGTGCTTGATATGCGATGTGGAGGATATGCTCAACAGTATCGCCAAAGTTTTTGGCACTGAAACGGTGAGCATCGATAGTGTGCGGACTAATGCGGCAGCTGGCCCTGAGCAGCGCAAACGCATACTGGTTGTTGATGACTCTATGACGGTGCGCGAGGTCGAGCGTAAATTGCTGCGAAGCTGCGGCTATGAGGTTGACGTCGCTGTTGATGGTGTCGATGCCTGGAATAGTTTGCGCGCCAGTCACTATGAGCTAGTGGTGACGGATGTTGATATGCCACGAATGAACGGCATTGAATTGCTTGAAAAAATCAAGGGTGACGCGCGATACAGTCGTTTGCCCGTCGTGATTGTTTCATATAAAGACGGAGAGGGCGACCGTGAACGCGGTTTGTCGGCAGGTGCTGATTATTATCTGACGAAAGGGAGTTTTCACGATGACACGTTGCGCGACGCTGTTGTCGATTTAATAGGCGAGGTAGCCGCATGAGAATCGCAATTGTTAACGACATGAGGATGGCGACGGAGTGTTTACGCCAAGTGTTAATAAGTAGTCCGGGTTATGAGGTCGCTTGGGTGGCGAAAAATGGCGCTGAGGCGGTGGCGTCATGTTTGCGTGACCGCCCTGATTTGATTCTGATGGACATGGTAATGCCAGTCATGAGTGGGGCAGAGGCAACACGGCAGATTATGGCGCAGTGTCCATGCCCTGTTTTAGTGGTCACCAGTTCGCTGGATACCAATGCTGCGCTGGTTTTTGAAACGTTGGGGGCAGGTGCGCTTGACGCGGTGAAAACACCGGTCTTGAGTTCAGGTCATGGCACCGCTGATGTTGATGAGTTTCTACGTAAGGTAGATATGTTGCATAGGCTGTCTTCCGGCAGTGTTGAATGCGTGCAGAGTGACATTGCCGAAACACCGGCAAGAGCATATACCAGCGGAAACCCTATGGTGGCTATCGGCGCATCATCGGGCGGCCCTAGCGCTCTTGAGATAGTGATTTCAGGTTTGCCTGCTGATTTTGCTGCACCAGTTGTGATCATTCAGCATATTGACCCGACTTTTTCACATGAATTAGTACAGTGGCTGGATCGCAATTGTGCGCTTAAAGTGCAATTGGCCGTCGCTGGTGAGCGGCCGCGTGTGGCCGAAGTATTTATCGCTGATGGACAAGGTCATCTCGCCATTGGTGATAGCGGTGTGTTTCAATATCAGACGGTGACGGATGGGCATGCCTATCGGCCATCGGTTGATGTGTTTTTTGACAGTCTAGCAAGCAACTGGCACGGAGACGTGACTGCGGTAATGTTGACGGGTATGGGGCGTGATGGCGCCAATGGTATGCTAGCTTTGCGTCGAGCCGGCCACACCACCCTGGTTCAGGACGAGGCCAGCTGCACGGTGTTTGGAATGCCCAAGGCGGCTATCGAAGTGGGTGCGGCCTTAGACGTTTTGCCTTTGGAGTGTATTGCCCCGGCCCTAGTAGCGCAACTGGGCCATACGAGTGTTCGCAAGGCGATCTGATCTTGGCTGCCGCAGATAAAATATCAGAACAAAATGCTGATTCTGTGGTGGAAAAAAAACGCTGCCACCCGGTAGTGTTATTGATTGACGACCAGCCTATGATTGCGGAAGGCGTGCGCCGCTCGTTGGCTGACCATAAAGAGATTGAGTTTCATTATTGTAGTGATCCGAAAAAAGCCATTGAGGTGGCGCAAAAAGTAAAGCCTACCGTTATTTTGCAAGATATGGTGATGCCGGATATTGACGGCATTATGCTGGTGAAATTTTTTCGTGGTCATCCGCAAACACGTAATATTCCCATTATCGTTTTGTCATCAAACGATGATCCGCAAGACAAAAGTCGCGCGTTTAGTTTCGGTGCCACCGATTATCTGGTCAAGCTACCGGATAAAATTGAACTGGTGGCGCGTATTCGTGCGCATTCAAAAGCCTATTTGAGTTTGCATGAACGTGATGAAGCCTACCGCGAATTGCGTAAACTCAAACAAGAGCTTGAGCGCAGTAACGCGCAATTAAAGCATTTGTCGTCGATAGACGGCTTGACTGGGGTAGCTAATAGGCGTTATTTCGACGAGAGGCTGGTTGAAGAAACCCAGCGCGGCCTGCGCGAGCGCACCAACCTGGCGGTGGTGTTGCTCGATATTGATCATTTCAAACCTTATAACGATAACTATGGCCACCAAATGGGTGACATCTGCTTACGTGAGGTTGCCCAGGCCTTAAGTCATACGCTGAGACGACCGACAGATTTTATTGCCCGCTATGGTGGTGAAGAGTTTGTGGCGATTCTTCCTGTTACCGATCTTGATGGCG
This sequence comes from Gammaproteobacteria bacterium, assembly GCA_015492075.1. Classification (GTDB taxonomy): domain Bacteria; phylum Pseudomonadota; class Gammaproteobacteria. The sequence goes on along the minus strand of WGFU01000012.1, from coordinate 7,432 downwards.
CACGTATTGTTGCCGAGTCACTGCGCGCAGCGGTCGATACGCTTGGTTTGACACATGAATACTCTAAAATGTCGGATCACGTGACGGTGAGTGTGGGTTATGCGGCGCTGGTTCCGCTCAGTATGGAAGATGGAACCTTACTTGTATCGGCGGCGGATCAGGCGCTTTATGATGCTAAGCGTGCGGGGAAAAACCGAATTATGGAAGGAAAGATATAGTGAGACTATTTAACAAACGGACGTAACTTTACTAGTCGTATCGCATTATCTTTGGTTTGTTTGATTTCCATGGAGTGTCCTGAAATAAGTACGCTGGTACCGCGCTCGGGGATGGATTCCAAGGTTTCTAGAATCAGGCCATTAAGGGTTTTCGGCCCATTTGTATCGAGACCAAGGCCCAGCATACGATTGATCATTCGAATGGTGACACTGCCCTCGATATAATAACTGCCATCTTCCTGTTTTTGGATTTCAGGTATCATTCCGCCACGCACAGTAGTGAATTCACCGACGATTTCTTCGAGAATATCTTCTAATGTGACCAGACCCTGGATATCGCCGTATTCATCAACAACGAGTCCGATACGACGCTTCTGGCGTTGGAAGTTCAGTAACTGAGTATTGAGAGCTGTCCCCTCAGGGATGAAATAAGGTGGCCGGATTGCGGCTTCAAATGCTTCGCGATCTGACTCAGCATCAAGCATATTGAGCAGGTTGCGAGAGTGAATGTAGCCGACGACATCTTCGATCGTGTCGCGATAGACAGGCATGCGAGTGTGTTCTGCGTGCTTTAGGTCTTCGACAATCTCTTTCCAGTCATCATTGAGATCGATACCGACGATTTCATTACGCGGCACCATAATGTCATTGACGCTGACGTTCTCCAGATCCAAAATGTTGATCAACATTTTCTTGTGCCGTTGCGGAATCATCGCAGCCGCCTCGTTGACGACAGTGCGAAGCTCGTCGCTGTCCAGATGTTCTTGCTGACCAGGTTTTACTGAAACACCGAATAGGGAGAGAATGGCATTGGCGACGATGTTGGTGGTCCAGACAAAGGGATAGCTGAGTTTCAATAAAGGCTTGATGACGAAAGCAGCTGGAAAGGCGATTTTTTCGGGGTGCAGAATCGCCAAAGTTTTAGGGGTTAGTTCAGCGAAGATCAGGACAATGACAGTGAGCATTAGCGATGCGAGCACAACGGAATCTTCGCCGTAGAGCCGCAAGGCGATGACACTGGCAATCGACGCGGCCATGATATTGACCAGGTTATTGCCGAGCAGGATAAAACCGATCAGGCGATCCGGGTGATCAAGTAATTCCGCGGTACGGCGCGCACCTTTGATATTGGCGTTGCTTAAGTGGCGCAAGCGGTAGCGATTGACACTCATCATGGCGGTCTCTGAGCCGGAAAAACAGGCCGAAAGAATAATGAGTACGACGAGAATGATAGATAATGTGTCTATCGACAGCTCGTTCATGTTTTATGCTTTCCGTTAACGTCTGTTAGCACTATAAATATGGTGGCGATGGCGGCCATGATGACATTCATATTGCATTGATAATGCCGTGGGTGCTAGCGACCGAGGACAATTTCCTGCACCAATTTGCTGCCGATATAGGCCAGCAACAGCGCAACAAAGCCGACCAACGTCCAACGAATGGCGACACGGCCACGCCAACCATATCGCCAGCGGCCCCATAGCAGGATAGCGAATACACTCCAGGCAATGATGGCGAAGACGGTTTTATGCACCTGGTGTTGAGCAAACATGTCATCTAATGAAATAAAACCGCTTAGCAACGAGACGCTTTGTAAAACAAAGCCAATACTGATCATCTGGAACAGCAAGGATTCCATGGTCTCAAGCGGTGGTAAGGCGCGAACAAAGCCACCAGGATGGTGGTTGTGCAGATGTTTGTGTTGTATCGCAACGAGAATAGCTTGTACCGCAGCAAGCGTAAATACTGCATAGGCCAACAGCGAGGTCAGGATATGTATGCCCAGGCCCATTGCCATACCGGCGCCGATAACATGGTCGGAAGGGATAAATCGTTCCAATAGCAAGGTAAGTGCGGCTAGCGGCAGCAGGGCGATGCCGATGTTTTCAACCGGGCTTTTTATCGATGCTGATAACAATAGCAGCGCGATAAACCACAGTAGTAAAGAGATAGCATTAAAAAAACCAAGGTTGAGGCCTGCCTCTGAGACCAGCAAATTATAGAGTACGATGCCGTGCAGTAGCACCGCAACGAAGCCCAATCCAAGCGCGACGGATTTAGGCCTGCTGACGGCAACAGCATTGTCTTTTGCCAGGCGTGTCGCCAGTAAGCCGCCTGATGCCAGGTACAAAACACTGGCAACGATGCTAATAATTGTAATAAAGGAAGTCATGTGCGGAAGTTGGGCGATAGGTTACTGTCCATAGGCTTTCTATTCTAGCGAGAGATGGTGGCCTTGAGTAGCGCTATCGCATCACTCTTGTGAAATTATATCGATAAGTCGGATTTATTGCTTGAATTAGCCAATAAACTGGCAATTTTTAATGAATTTTGACAAGTCAGCCCGTTTTTTGCCGCTAGCAAGAGAATTACAGATATAAGAATGATGGGGGCACTATGAAGCTGCGGGTATTGGGTTGCAGCGGCGGTATTGGGGGAGACCGGCGCACAACATCGCTGGCGCTGGATCATGACATACTGATCGACGCGGGTAGTGGCGTGGGCAATCTGTCGCTGGTCGAAATGACCCAGATTCGCCATATCTTTGTCACCCACTCGCATCTCGATCACATCGCTTTTATCCCAATGTTGCTAGATAGTATTTTTGATTCCATCACGACGCCAATTGTTGTCCATGGGCAGGCCGAAACACTGGCTGCGCTACGCACGCATGTGTTTAATAATGTGATATGGCCGGATTTTTCAGTGCTCCCTGCTATCGACAATCCCGTCTTTCGTTATCAGGAAATGGCGCTTGGCGAGGTGGTTGAAGTGGGCGGTCGCCGCATTAGTATGTTACCTGTGAAACATACGGTTCCAGCGGTCGGTTATTACGTTGAGTCTGATAGCGGTGCCTTTGCGTTCAGTGGTGATACCAGTGTCAACGACACATTATGGCAGGCGCTCAACGCGTGCGCGCGGTTGGATTTTATTATTGTTGAAACCGCGTTTGAAGATAAAGACGAGCAACTTGGTAAATTGGCGCAGCATTACACACCGAGAGTGCTAGCGCGTGACTTACAGAAATTAAAACATCGGCCCAGCGTGTATATCACCCATAATAAACCCGGCGTTGAGGACACGATTGCCGCAGAATGCCAGCGTCATATTCAGGGCTATGCGCTGAATTTTCTCTCCGGTGGTGAAATCATCGCGTTATAATCACTTTATTCGCTATTTCATGCAGGGATTGCCTGCACACAATCGAAGTGGTTTCCTATGCTTGAAGTCTTAACTGAGCGACTTGGTCGCACTATTCGTAACATTCGCGGCCAGGGCCGCCTAAGTGATGACAATATTAAAGATACGCTGCGCGAAGTGCGTATGGCCTTGCTTGAAGCCGATGTCGCGCTTCCTGTGGTTAAAGGCTTTATTGAGAGAGTGCGTGAGGCGGCCCGCGGCGAAGAGGTGATCAAGAGCCTGACTCCGGGTCAGGCCTTTGTCAAAATCGTCAATGATGAATTGGTTCACCTTATGGGTGAAGCCAATGTGCCGTTGTCACTGAATACGCGGCCGCCCGCCGTGATCCTGATGGCGGGTTTGCAGGGTGTCGGTAAAACCACTAGTGCCGCTAAACTTGCTTTGCACCTCAAACAGGGCAAGAAAACTGTTTTGATGGTGAGCTGTGATGTCTATCGGCCCGCAGCAATACAGCAGTTGGCAACGTTGGCCAAAGAGGTTGATGTCGGGTTTTTCGACAGTGCGACCGATCAACAGCCAGTGGCTATTGCCACCGCTGCTATTGATCATGCCCGCCGTCAGGCCATCGATGTGGTGGTCGTTGATACCGCCGGTCGCTTGCATATCGATGCCGACATGATGTCAGAGATCAAGGCTCTACATGCCGCGATCAAGCCCATCGAGACCTTGTTTGTGGTCGATAGCATGACCGGTCAGGATGCCGCTAATACGGCCAAAGCCTTTGCCAATGCATTACCGTTAACCGGTGTCATTCTCACTAAAATGGATGGCGACGCGCGTGGCGGTGCCGCCTTATCTGTGCGCCAGGTCACCGGTAAGCCGATAAAATTTCTCGGTATGGGTGAGAAGATCAATGCCTTGCAACCGTTCCATCCTGAGCGCATGGCATCGCGCATTCTCGGTATGGGTGATGTGCTGAGTCTGGTTGAAGAGGCGCAGCGCAGCGTTGATCATGACAAGGCCGAGAAATTAGCGAAAAAGCTGAAGAAGGGGAAAGGCTTTGATCTTGAAGATTTTCGCGACCAGCTGAAGCAAATGCAAAGCATGGGTGGGGCTGCCAGTCTTATGGATAAGCTGCCGGGCATGGGTAACGTCTCGCCGCAAATGCGCGACCAGGTGAATGATAAAGAATTTCTAAAAATGGAAGCAATGATCAACTCTATGACCCCTGGTGAACGACGTATGCCAGCTATTATCAAGGGTTCGCGTCGCCGCCGTATCGCCTTAGGCTCTGGCACGCAGGTGCAAGACGTTAATCGCTTGTTAAAACAATTTAGTCAGATGCAAAAAATGATGAAGCAATTCAAAAAAGGTGGTATGGCGAAGATGCTCAAGCGCCTGGCGCCTGGTATGCGTTTAGGCTAGCGGTAAAAAATTCTGGTTATTTTCTCTGAAACCACCTTTATTCCGCTCTCATTGGCGGTCAGCGTTGAAGCGGATAAAGCCACAGCGATTATTCAATAATGGTAGGAGAATGGGCTGTTTGTACTAGTGGATGATTTGGTCAAAGGGGCGGGTGTAAAAATGATCGAGAAAAACCGTGAGAACCTGACGCTTGCTGAATGATTGGCATTTTTTAGTGTTCAGACGTTGACCTGTGAGGGCGATTTACCCCCCTCTTTTTTGTCTGTAATAATAGTCTGGTTTAAAGCTGTCTATTAAGTCATAATTCGGCTTTAACTTTTTGATGCTAGGCGAATTTTTCAGTGCGTGATGACCATCAGTCAATAAACCAGCAAGAAGCGTATCCCGTTTTTTATCCACAGGATGAGATTTCGTTAGTTGAGATTTTCTCCATATTACGACGACGTTACCTGTTGATAGTATTTATTGTTGTTCTGGCCGTCATTGCGGCAGCTGTGTATGTTGCAAACGCACAGTCGATTTATGAGAGTCGTGCTGTATTTAGAGTTGGTAGCATCGGTGGCACACAAAATGTGTCTGGTGATGCACCCATAGAGCCGCCAGCGATTCTTGTTAAGCGGCTGAAGGAAGATTATGGCGTTGGTGACGCTCGAGAGCGGCACGATTTACCCCGTTTAGAGTCTGTCTCTGTAGATAAGAACAGTACGGAACTCATCGAATTGCTTGCTCGAGCCCATAGCGCCGATGAGGCTCAGGATTTTCTTGAGAAGGTTAGTGATAAACTATTGCTAGAGCACCGGCAGTTGTATGATCGTGCCAAACAGGCATTGGGTGGTCGTCTGGATTATTTGCGTAATGCAAAGATGGCTATCGATCAGGCACTTGCCGATATTGACGCGAATGTTGAGGGGCTTGTGCAGCGGGACATATCGGCTGCGGTTTTATTTGCGCTAGAGAAAACACGCTTGCTCGAGCAGTCACTTGAGGTGGAAGGCCGGATTGCCGAGCTCAAAATTGTACAAGAAATAAAATCTTACCCTAGCAGTTTAATACGGACAGCAACCTATAGTGAGAGAACAGTTGCACCTAAGCGCCCACTTATTTTAATACTAACGTTTATTCTCGCTTTAATCATGGGGGTCATTTTGGCTTTTATTGTTGAATTTATCTCGTTAAATAATAAGAACGATGATAATAAAAACATCCAGGCGAAGGGTTAATCAAACCAGTGTCAGCTGCCGATAGCGTGTGTATTCTTGCTAATACGCTACTGCAACATTAGGTAAAGACTAACATGATCACAATTCAACCCGTTATCCTCTCTGGTGGTTCAGGTTCACGTTTGTGGCCGCTATCTCGAGAGTATTACCCCAAGCAATTACTGGCGTTAGTAGGGGATAACAGCCTATTACAGGACACGGTTATTCGGTTGCAGCAAGACAGTGAGCATGGTCTTGCAGTTAAAAGCCCTGTGCTGGTTTGTAATGAGGAGCACCGTTTCCTGGTCGCAGAGCAGTTACGCCAGATCGATGTGCCCGCGAGCCGTATTATTTTGGAATCAGCGGGTCGTAATACTGCTCCGGCGCTTACACTGGCTGCGCTGAGTATTCATGAAAAGGGAAGTGATGATGTGATGTTGGTCATGCCGGCCGACCATGTGATTAGTGATGCTGATTCATTTCATACGGCAGTCTCCCAAGGTGCACAACTTGCCGACGATGGTGCAATGGTGACCTTCGGTATTGTGCCTTCACACCCTGAAACGGGTTACGGATATATTAAGTCCGGTGTTTCTATTGGAGAAAATGGTAAAGCCTTTGTCGTAGAAAGGTTTGTTGAGAAGCCCGATATTGAGACCGCAACCGCCTATTTTGCAAATAAAGATTACTTCTGGAATAGCGGTATCTTTATGATGAAGGCATCGGTTTGGCTTAAGGCGATGGAGCATTTTCGCTCAGATATTAGTGATGCCTGTCGTAGTGCTTTTGAGAAAGGCTCAGATGACCATGATTTTTTTCGTGCCAACGCTGAAATTTTCAGTGCTTGTCCCAGCGATTCCATTGACTATGCGGTGATGGAAAAGGCCAGTAGTGATAATGGTTTTTTCGTTAGTGTGTTACCGATTGATGTGGGCTGGTCAGATGTGGGGGCTTGGTCGTCTATTTGGGATGTGAGTGAGCGTGATGATGATGGCAATGTGGTAAAAGGAGATGTTGTCACCAAGGACACGAAGAATTCTTTATTAATCTCAGAGCACCGTTTGCTGGCAGGCGTAGGTATTGAAGACATGATTGTTGTGGAGACGGCCGACGCTGTGATGGTCGCTCACAAAAATCGTGCCCAGGATGTCAAAAGTATTGTTGAAGAGCTCAAGTCTAGCGGTCGTGGTGAATATCAAACACACCGTCGCGTCTATCGGCCGTGGGGTTCTTATGAATCTATTGATTTTGGTGAGCGTTTCCAGGTTAAGCGTATTATTGTCAACCCTGGTGCCTCCTTATCGTTACAGATGCACCATCATCGAGCCGAGCACTGGATTGTGGTGCAAGGAACGGCACGTGTGACCTGTGGTGATGAAGAGTTTTTACTCAGTGAGAACCAATCAACGTATATTCCACTGGGCATCAAACACCGACTGGAAAATC
>WGFU01000011.1 GCA_015492075.1 Gammaproteobacteria bacterium | reverse complement strand
TAGTGCAGCCCCCGTTCAGCGAATTGGCGTACGAGGGTCGTCTTGCCGGCCTGGCGTGGTCCGGCAAGCAAAACCACGGGGGTATCCTGTAAAGCCTCATCAATTCGTGGTTCAATCCAGCGTGGATACAGGGATGGCGCATTCATGACGAAACAATAACGTAAAATACGGAATATATCAACGTAAATTACGGAATAAAAAGGTAGTAATTAAGGAGTCTTAGGGCTTGGGTACAACTATCCCAATAGGGGAAAGGTGGGGGAGTTCTGGTAATCAATAGGCAATTTTATCGAGCATTTTGAAGGATTTTCTCAACATGGTATTTTTCATGGTATTACCAATTAGTAGAAAAACAAGCTATTGATTATAATAACTAAAAATGGCTTATTGATAATAGAATGGGAGACTGGAATTCATAAGCTATTTCATTGGCTTGTGGGTGGCAAAGTCGTTTATTATCCGCCAAAAATAAGGTATTGTGAATAATGTGAATGTTGTGCTATATTTATTTTTGTACTCGATGCCATTGGTAATCGCCATGCCTTTAGACAGAATCACCATTCCAGACGGCCTGATGGATCTCAAGCCTTCATCTGACTTGCAGAGCGTATCCATGTCCAGCCTGGCTCGCAAGGGTACCGGGCTACTGAGACAGCTCACCGATAGCGCACAGGCGGTGGCGGTGAAGATACAGGGGCATGGTTCGATGGTCACCTTGTCTCAACGGCAGTACGATGAGATGGTCACGCTGTTGCAACAGCTGCGGCAGGATAGCTCTGACGACGGTTTTACCCAGGCGCTTGGTGAACGATTCGATACGCTGGTCGCGACCATGAACCAGCCCGGCGCGGCAACATCAATAGATGCTGCTCTGTTCACCGAAGAGGACACGCTGAATTCCAATTACCGGCCAGGCGCGACCGAGACTGCGCAGGATAGTCACGTTGATCCTCGTTCTGGCCGGCGTCAACGGAGCCGGTAAAAGCTCGATCGGTGGTGCCAACCTGCGTGCGAGGGGGCAGGACTGGTACAACCCGGATGAGATTGCCCACGAGATGCGGTTGCGTTTTCCGCAAAGACAGTCCGGGGACATAGACAGCCAAGTCTGGCATGAAGGTCTGAACCGCCTGAGACAGGCTATCCACACAAACACGAATTTTGCATTCGAAACTACGCTGGGTGGCCATTCCATCACCGCGACCTTGCTGGATGCTATCGCTGCCGGCGTGCCCGTCCGGGTATGGTACTGTGGTCTTGGATCGCCCGAACTGCATATCGAACGTGTCGCGGCTCGGGTGGTGCGGGGCGGTCACGATATACCTGAACATAAAATCCGTGAACGCTATGCATCATCAATGCGCAACCTTTGCCGTCTGGCGCCGGGGCTGGACAAGCTGGCTGTGTATGACAACTCGATGCCTCTGGGCAGTAACGGCTTACCGGATATCCGTGAACTAGTATCAGTTGAAAACGGTAACATTATATATCTGGATACAAATATGCCGGATTGGGCCAGGCCGGTGGCAGCGGTTTGCCTGCAACATTTCAAATAGGCTGTGACTGAAATTCCGGGAACAGTATCCCTGTTAACCTGGAAAAACGTGACGGGTTTATTGTTACAGTGACTGCGGCCTGACCATGATCCTGAGCCTGCCGGAACAAGAATTTCTGAGCATGGTATTTTTCATGGTATTATCAATTAACAGAATAAGTCGTTGAAAAAAATAGTTAAAAAAGGCTTATTTACAATCGAATGGGAGTAGGCGTGTCTGAGCTTCTCGCGCCTGTTCAAGAAGAGCAGGATAAGCATTGGATGCGGCATTCGCTGAGTTTGGCCAACAGAGCTGAACAAGATGGTGAAGTGCCGGTCGGTGCTTGTATAGTCAAAGATGGCAAATTGATTGCGGAGGGTTGGAACAGACCGATTGGTGATGTGGATCCCACCGCGCATGCGGAGATTATGGCCTTGCGTGCCGCCGCAAAAGCACTGGATAATTATCGATTACTCGATACCACCCTGTACGTCACACTGGAACCCTGTTCGATGTGTGCGGGTGCCATCATTCATGCTCGTATCAAGCGGGTCGTCTATGCCACTACCGACCCGAGGGCGGGAGCAGCTGGCAGTGTTGTTGATTTGTTCTCTAATGCCGCCTTTAATCATCGTGTTGATGTGGTTGGCGGGGTAGCCGCTGCTGAAAGCGCTGCGCTGCTTAAGACGTTTTTCCGCCAGCGTCGTTAAGGTTGGGGTTGTCTGGCGTTATCTTCGGATATCACAAATTACATACAGGAAATTTTTACATGGGGATTGGTTCCGCTAGCCATTATCCAGCTAAATCGGACAGCCAGCGTCAATGTGATTGGCGAAAAGCCAAGAAGTATGTGTGAAGTATATGTGTCGACACGCCTGCGGCAAATAAATTTAGGATGCTTCTTTAAACTGGATTGACGATGACGCCTGCAGTGGACTGTAGGCCTCCCGTAGCTGGTCGTAATACTTTCTGATATTGGTGACGTAGGTAACTGCCTCTTTACCACGGGCATAACCATGACGTGTGGTGCTATGCCAGCGTCTCTGCTGGAGTAATGGCAAGGCCTCTTTGACGTCAAGCCACTTGTTGGGGTCACCGCCGCGTTGCTGCGCCAGAATTTGCGCGTCACGAAGGTGCCCTATACCAACATTATAGGCGGCGAGAGCCAGCCATGTCAGGTCGGGTTCAGCTACAGAATCTTTTAAAGAGGCCTTCATCTGGCTGAAATATTTGGCTCCTCCCCAGATGCTTTGCATTGGATCGAGCCTGCTTTTTACGCCGAGCTGCTGCGCGGTCGAGAGTGTCAGCATCATAATGCCACGTACGCCAGTGGGCGATTTCGCCTTGGCACGCCAATGTGACTCCTGGTAGCCAATGGCCGCAAGTAGTTGCCAGTCGATCCCATGGCGTGCGCCAGCCTGGATGAAAAACGGCTCAAATTCGGGTAAGCGTTGTTGCCTATGCTGCGCGAACCACTTGGTCTCGACGTAATCAAAGTCATCTAAATGGCCGTAATAAAGCTCAAGCAGTTCATCCATTTCACCACTCTGCTTGAGTCTTTTGATGAAATTGTCGGCCGCCTGAAACAAGCTGTTGTCCTGCGATTTGGGGAAGGCCCAGGCCAGTGATTCTGGCTCACTTAAATCGAAGGCAACCCGTAGCTCTGGATAGAGACGGCGGTTGAGGGTCAGAGTGTTGGAGTCGGCGACGGTTAGGTCCAGCTCGCGTCGCCATACGCGATCAAGCAATTCTTCTTCGTCGCTGTTAACGCTTTCTTGCCATGATAGATTGCGGTATGTCTTTTTTATCCGGTTTAACAATTCAGCATGACTGCTGCCTGATAAGACAGCAAAGCTTTTGTTATAAATATCGTATATATTTTTTGGTTTTTGGCTGCTGGATCGATAGATGAGTTGTTGTTTTATTTTCTGATATGGTTCTGCGAATCGCACCAGTTTCTTTCTATCTTCAGTTATTGTAAGTCCTGCCGCGGCAAAGTGCACTTCACCTTGTGCCACCATAGGAATGACTTCGTGCAGATTTCCTGACACGATCAAGCGCAGCTCAGCATCCAGCGAGTTAGCGAAACGTTTAAGTAATTCGTATTCCAGGCCGGCGGGTCCATCACTGCCTTCGTAATAAGTGGTAGCACTGTTGCGTGTTACCACCACAAGTTGCCCGGATTCCTTGACTTGTTGTAATGTTGAGGTTGGTTGGTCGCATGCAGACAGGCTAATCGTTGTCGCGGCAGCTAAAGATAATAGCCAAGGCGCAGAACGTTTTAACGGTTTAGGTGTCGGGAATGCAACCATTTTCAGGCCTATTGGTGTAGAATTGCGTTAACATCTTTGGCAGGCGTGGAAGTTGTTTCGATTCTGACCAAAGAGATTGAAGCTTAGCATAACTAAGCGTCAATTTCCAGGCGCTTGTGCCGGTCAAGTGGACATAATGGAGGGGTACCGAAGCGGTCACAACGGCTCCGACTCGAAATCGGCTGGGGGTTTATGCCCCACGTGGGTTCGAATCCCACCCTCTCCGCCAACTAAATAACGTTAGTTTTTGTTATTGTTGTGGTGGCAACAAAAATGTTCAATGCAATTGAAAATGATTTTCTTGTGCCTTTTGATGGGTGCTTCTCTGTGCAGGGCAGTCTAACAAAAATAGAGGGATTGAGTTTCAAGAAAAAAGAGTACCAGGGTATTTTAGGTGTGTTGAATGCGCGTATCGATGACGACCAAAGAATGTTGTACGCGCAAGATAAGCACGCGGTGTTGCTGGTGTTTCAGGCCATGGATGCGGCGGGTAAAGATAGTACGATTCGCGCTGTAGCCCGCGGCATTAATCCTGCGGGCTGCCAGGTGTTTAGTTTTAAACAGCCGTCAAAAGAAGAGCTCGATCACGATTTTCTTTGGCGTACCGCGAAGCGTATGCCGCAGCGTGGGCGCATCGGTATCTTTAATCGTAGCTACTATGAAGAAGTGCTAATCGTTCGCGTACATCCAGAGCATCTTGATTGTCAAAAATTGTCTTATCGAGGCGACTGGGGTGATTTTTGGCGGCAACGCTATGAGTCGATTCGCCAGCATGAGCATCATTTGGCCAGAAACGGTACGGTTATACTCAAATTCTGGCTTAATATCTCTAAAGAAGAGCAAAAACGGCGATTTTTGGCGCGTATCGATACTCCTGATAAGAATTGGAAGTTTGCCTCCTCTGATGTTGAGGAAAGAAGACATTGGGATGGCTATATGGCAGCCTATGAGGATGCCTTGAATGAAACATCGCGGCCGTGGGCGCCCTGGTATGCTATTCCAGCTGATGATAAGCGCGTGATGCGCATTAAGGTGGCAGAAATTCTTGCGCAGACATTGGAGTCTCTGGGTCTAAAATATCCGAGTGTTTGTGCAAGGCGACAGCAAGAGCTGCGACAAATGAGGGTGCGCTTAATAGATGAAAACTAGAATAGTGGTAGGAAAAACCCGATAAATATCTTGGCCAGAATAATCAGTGGTAAAAACAAAGGGCATGAATATGTTTGTCAGGAGTGTAGTGTGTATTTTTATTTGGGCCTTTGCCCAGGGAGTGAGTGCAGCGGACCGGGTTAGTGTTGGTATAGGGAATGCCAATGACAATATCGAGGTTTATCGTATTGGCTTGCAGCGAGATTTTGATAGACGCTGGTTAGTGTCCAGAGCGTGGGGATTACGTGGTTATTGGGAAGCGAGCATTAACCGTTGGACTGATGGTGAATCGATAAATGCTCTGGCTATATCGCCGGTTTTTGTTTTTGCACCCAATCGCTCAGTCGGAGTGATGCCTTATCTGGAGGCAGGCATTGGTGTCGCTCTTGTTTCTGATACTGATATTGGCGGACGTCAATTGTCAACGGCTTTTCAATTCGAAGACCGTATCGGCATGGGTTTTCGTTTCGGTGAGCAGCGTAAGCATGACATCAATTTCAGATATTTACATTATTCTAATGCCAATATAAAAAAGCCTAATGATGGTATAGATATCTTTATTCTTAGCTACGGTTATGCTTTTCGCTGAAAAGCTTGTTGACTGAAAATTAATGGCTAAATTTAGCTCCGCGACCACCATATAATTAAGTTTAGGTGGCAGGCCAGATGATGAGAATTGCTTTAGGTGTTGAGTACAATGGTAGTCGTTTTAAAGGGTGGGAGTGCCAGCCCGGTCATCGCACCGTGCAGACTTGTCTTGAAGCAGCGCTGAGTAAGGTTGCTAATACATCCATTAAAGTGGTGGCGGCCGGGCGTACTGATACTGGTGTGCATGCCATGGAGCAGGTCGTTCATTTTGATGCTGAGGTGTCGCGCGAAACCTATAGTTGGATGCTAGGCGCCAATTCTTCTTTACCGAAAGATATTGCCGTACATTGGGCGCAGATGGTGAGCGACGGTTTTCATGCTCGTTTCACCGCTGAGGCGCGCTGCTACCGTTATTTAATACTTAACCGCCATGCCCGGCCTGGTGTGTTGTCAGGTAATGTTAGCTGGTGCCCACAACCCCTAGACGCAGAACGTATGCATGAGGCGGCGCAGGCTTTGCTGGGCGAACAGGATTTTAATGCGTATCGCGCGGCGGCCTGTCAGTCACGCACAGCCAAGCGACGTATTGATAGGATCAGTGTTAGGCGTGATCGCGATATCGTTATTATCGAAGTAGAAGCGAATGCCTTTTTGCATCATATGGTGCGCAATATCGCCGGTGTTTTGATCGCCATTGGTACCGGTGCACGGCCGTCATCCTGGGCTGCTGAGGTGTTGGCTAGTAAAGACCGGCGCCAGGGTGGTGTCACAGCCAGTCCAGATGGGCTCTATTTGGTCGCTGTCAGATATCCCGCTTCAGTGCAGTTGCCACAGCGTGTTGATGGCTCAGGGTTTCGACTCTAAGCTGTTGATAACTCTGGAAGCCTGACCAGCATTTCTGCTACTCTTACTGGTTCTATTGTTTAGGACGAAGGCTTCACCTCATTGAAGTACCGCCCATGCGCACGCGAGTTAAATATTGTGGAATTACCCGAGCGGAAGATGCGCAGATTGCGGCGCAGCTCGGTGTCGACGCGATTGGTTTAGTGTTTTATCCCCCCAGTCCGCGTGCGGTGACGATTGAGCAGGCTTGGCCAGTGATTGCCGCTATACCCGCTTTCGTAACCGTTGTTGCTTTATTCGTCAATCCCGAGGTGGGAGACGTGGAAACGGTGCTGACCGAGCTGCCGATTGATCTTTTGCAGTTTCATGGTGATGAGAGCGCTGAGCAGTGTGAGCGCTATGACTGGCCTTATATCAAGGCGGTGCGTATGCAAGCAGGGGTCGATCTGTCAGCTATTTCGGCGCACCATGCGCAGGCACGTGGCTTGTTATTGGACAGCTATCAAGCAGGTGTCGCAGGCGGGACCGGTCAAACCTTTGATTGGGCGCGTGTGCCGGACGATATCGATTGCCCCATAATTCTTGCCGGTGGTCTCGCGCCAGATAATGTTGCGGCGGCGATAGAACGGGTGCAGCCTTTTGCTGTCGATGTCAGTGGTGGCATCGAGTCCGCCAAGGGCGTTAAAGACGCTGAAAAAATGAAAGCATTTATGTGGAGTGTCAACAGTGCTGAAAAACGCAGTGAGTAAAGCCAGCAATAACAGTGATTTTGATGAATTGCTGAACTTGCCTGATGAGCATGGCCATTTTGGTCCCTATGGCGGTTGTTTTGCCGCTGAAACCTTAATGGCGCCCATTGATGAATTGCGTCAAGCCTACGAGCATTATCGCAATGATTCTAAATTTATGGCCGAAATAGATGCCGATTTCAGCCAGTTTGTTGGTCGTCCTTCACCGCTTTATCATGCCGAGCGTTGGTCCGAGAATCTCGGTGGCGCACAAATTTATTTTAAACGTGAAGACCTAAACCACACGGGAGCGCACAAGATCAATAATACCGTTGGCCAAGCGCTATTGGCTAAACGTATGGGCAAGACGCGTATTATCGCGGAAACCGGTGCCGGTCAGCATGGTGTGGCAACGGCGACGGTTTGTGCACGTTTGGGGCTTGAGTGTGTGGTCTACATGGGTTCTGAAGATATCAAGCGACAGATGATCAATGTGTTTCGTATGCGTTTGCTCGGTGCTGAGGTGGTCGCCGTAGAATCGGGTTCCAAGACGCTGAAAGATGCACTCAATGAAGCCATGCGAGACTGGGTCACCAACGTTGATGACACTTTCTATATTATTGGTACCGTCGCTGGCCCGCATCCTTACCCCGCTATGGTACGTGATTTTCAGGCCATTATTGGTCGCGAGGCACGAGCTCAAGCGCTAGATCAGACCGGAAAGTTACCAGCTGCTTTGGTGGCCTGTGTCGGTGGTGGATCAAATGCCATGGGTTTGTTCTACCCATTTATAGCTGACCATGATGTAGAGCTAATTGGTGTTGAAGCAGCCGGCGACGGCATTGAAACCGGTCGCCATGCCGCACCACTGAATGCAGGTCGTCCCGGTGTATTGCATGGTAACCGCACCTATTTAATGGAAACCGATGGCGGGCAGATTATCGAAACGCATTCGGTTTCTGCCGGTCTTGACTATCCCGGTGTCGGCCCGGAACATGCCTGGCTCAAAGATTGTGGTCGCGCTCAGTATGCTGCTGCTACAGATACTGAAGCGCTCGATGCCTTTCATGAGGTGACGCGCACTGAAGGCATTATGCCAGCGTTGGAAACCAGCCATGCTTTGGCGTATGCGAAAAAGATTGCCCCAGATTATGACAAAGATGCGATGATTATCGTTAGCTTGTCTGGTCGAGGGGATAAAGACATTCATACCGTGGCAGCGCATGAAGGAATTGAAATATGAGTCGTATTGCTGCGTGTTTTTTGGGCCTGGCCGAAGCAGGGCGCCAGGCATTGATTCCGTTTGTGACCGCGGGTGATCCGGAGCCAGGAGTGACGGTTGAGCTGATGCATGCCATGGTAGGCGCCGGGGCTGACATTATAGAATTGGGCGTACCGTTTTCCGACCCTATGGCCGATGGCCCAGTGATTCAACGCGCCAGCGAGCGCGCTTTGGCGCACAACGTGACCTTGCACGATGTGATCGATATGGTGAAACGCTTTCGTCAGAGTAATGCGCAAACCCCGGTGGTACTAATGGGTTACCTTAATCCTGTCGAGGCTATGGGCTATGAGGCATTTGCCGACAGCGCGGCCAAGGCGGGGGTTGATGGCGTGCTGACAGTTGATCTGCCACCGGAAGAGGGCGCCGAGCTGGTCTCTACGCTTAAGGAACGAAACATTGATACGATATTTTTACTGGCACCCACCAGTAATGCTGAACGCATCAAGCGTATCGATGCCATGGCCAGTGGTTTTATCTATTATGTTTCGTTAAAAGGCGTCACTGGTGCATCGAACTTGGATATTGAGGCGGTATCGGCCAAGCTCGCTGAAATTCGTTCTATCAGCCGGCTCCCACTAGGGGTCGGGTTTGGTGTTAAAGCACCTACTGATGCGGCCAATCTCGCATCGATTGCTGATGCCGTTATTGTTGGCAGCACTTTGGTTAAGATAGTTGAGGAAAATGCGGCTGAGCCTGCTAAGATACCGGGTATGATTGGCGAGGCATTAAGCGCATTTCGTCGCGCCATGGAAAATGCAGTATAAGTGCTGATAATAAGAGTTAGAGTAGAATTGCATGAGCTGGTTTGAGAAACTATTGCCTTCACGTATTCGTACTGAGGGTGGGTCCAAAAAAACGGTTCCTGAGGGCCTGTGGTCACAGTGCCCGAGCTGTCACGCCATTCTTTATCGTGCCGAGTTGGAACGCAACGCCAGCGTTTGCCCAAAGTGCGATTATCACCATCGCATCAGCGCACGGAGGCGACTTGATCTTTTTCTTGATGAACAGGATAGAGAGGAAATCGGTGCGGCCTTACAGCCAATTGATGTGATTAAATTCAGGGACAGTAAGAAATATAAAGATCGTATTGCTCAGGCGCAAAAGAACACAGAGGAAAATGATGCCTTGATTGCGATGAAAGGAAAACTTAAAGACATGCCCGTCGTTGCTACTGCTTTTGAGTTTTCCTTTATGGGTGGTTCCATGGGCTCGGTTGTCGGCGAGCGTTTTGTGCGGGCAGCAGCAGCAGCGGAAGCAGCATCGATACCGTTGGTTTGTTTTTCCGCCAGTGGTGGCGCGCGTATGCAAGAAGCCCTCATTTCGTTGATGCAAATGGCCAAGACCAGCGCGGCGTTAGCGAGTTTGTCCGCAAAAGGTATTCCCTTTATTTCTGTCTTGACTGATCCAACCATGGGCGGTGTTTCAGCCAGTCTGGCCATGCTTGGCGATATTAATATTGGTGAGCCAAAAGCGTTGATTGGTTTTGCCGGGCCGCGAGTGATTGAGCAGACCGTTCGTGAAACCCTGCCAGAAGGTTTTCAGCGCAGTGAATTTTTGCTTGATCATGGCGCTATCGATATGATTGTTGATCGCCGTGAAATGCGCGATCGTTTGCATTCTCTATTATCGATGTTGTCACCACCGGTGGTTTCGGGAGATGTGATGGAAGCACAGGAAGTGGTTGAGACTTAGTTCCCCCGTTGTTCCTGCTTACGTAGGAATCAGACCCATAGGACGTGGGGAATGCCGATTTTGTACGGAACATAAATCGCACATCTCTATGCTGTCTCGCACATTCTAGTTCTTCCTTGGCATTCGCCATTTTGGGCGAGTTGCTTTTGTTTCGACTAACCAAAATCATTGCTTCCGTACATCAGTCCCTAAGGGGTTCCCCGATCTGTGCGGCTAAACGCGGTGGCTGCGGAACTCGTTTGTTTTACTCGCCCAAACAGTCCTCGCTATAATCCGCGTTTAGCCTCACAGCTCAGGCTGATGAAAAGGTCGCGATCACCCCAATGATAATTAGATAGTTGGTATGGAATGTAGTGACTAAATCGTGTAGCTAGAACGAATCTTGCGTTGGATCAATGAGGGAGAGACAAGTGAGATTAATTGCAAAGTTGAAGAGGTTCTTTTTTCCAAATTCTCCTATGACATATGATGAGATACGCGCTACTTATAACAAAGTGGATGATAAGTCGCGAGACGGCCAGGGAGTGATGAGTTCGGGTCACATTTGCAATAATCAAACATTTGCTGATAGTGCAAAAGCGATAGCTAGAACTACGCAAGAAAAGGCTATGCTTCAGTGGGAAGCGGAAAATAGTCGAATGAGAAGGAAGTGAAGACTTTGACCGCCTATAGTGAACTTGAAGAGAAATGTAAGAGCTTGGGCTTGTCAATTACCTTTGAAACGGATTACGCGGAACGTTGGGAAGAACAAATTGTTATGGGGTTCGATTCGCTCGCACCCACTATATATTGTGTTGATATTGTCATCTCTGGTTGGACATAAGGTGACACTTTAAGAAAACTGTTCATTCATTAACATTAGCGACCTTTTTCGTAGCCGAGGTGCGAAGTAAAGTGCATAAATTAAGCGAGGACTGTATGAGCGGTGCTTGCACCACGGGTCCCGCAGTGCATGTATTGAGTGAGCGTCGAGGGTAACCCCCGAAGTGGGGGCTGCGAAATAGGGGTAAAGTTTTTGCCTACTTTTGACTCCAAAAGGAGGCCGCCAAAAAGGCGAAAAGTTCTGTTGATAAGGGCTCTTTCTTAGATTCCTGTTACCATACCCCTTTAAAATAAAGTACCGTTAGCACATGCGATTCAACACCCTTGACCAATGGCTGCATTGGCAGGAAACCCTGAACCCTAAAAAAATTGATATGACGCTGGAGCGTATGCAACATGTTCTGGCTTGCATGCACTTGTCATCTCCGCCTTATACAGTGATTACTGTTGCCGGAACCAATGGTAAAGGCTCATGTGTGGCGCTCTTGTCGGCGATGCTACGGGCGGGCGGTTATCGCGTCGGTGCTTATACCTCACCGCATATCTTGCGCTATAACGAGCGCATCGTGATTGATGCTGAATCAGTGGATGATGAAGCGCTGTGCCGGAGTTTTGATCGCATCGATAAAGCGCGCGGTGATACGCCCTTAACCTATTTTGAATTTGGTACGCTTGCCGCGATTGATATTTTTGCCCAGTCTCATATCGATGTCGCATTGCTGGAAGTGGGTTTGGGCGGCAGGCTTGATGCGACCAATGCGGTTGACGCGGATGCGGCGTTGGTTTCGAGCATCAGTATCGATCACGTTTCATGGTTGGGTGACAACCGCGAGTTGATTGGTTTTGAAAAAGCTGGGGTATATCGTGCGGGCAAGCCTGCTATCTGCGGTGACCCAGACCCGCCCCAGAGCGTACGCCGTGTCGCCGAGGAGCTTGACGCCGAATGGTGGGGTGCTAACGAGCAATTTGCTTATCGTAAGGAAAACGGTGGCTGGACGTGGTGGTCCAAACACAAGCAACGCAGCGCGTTACCCTTTCCAGCTTTACGCGGTGAGGTGCAACTGATGAATGCGGCGGCAGTGATAGCGCTACTGGAAAGTATGTCGGATCGTTTGCCCTTATCGCAGTCTGATATTCGCGCAGGTTTACAAAGCGTGAGCCTTCCTGCGCGTTTTCAGGTGGTGCCGGATGCGTTGATGCGTATTTATGATGTGGCGCATAATGTTGCGGCGGTGAGTGAGTTATCGAATCGTCTGCAAAGCTTGCCGCAGCAAGGTAAGACCTTTGCTGTTTTCAGTCTATTGGCTGATAAGGAGATCGCTGCAGCGCTGTCACCGTTAATGGATAAGGTCGACAGCTGGCATACGTTTACGCTCGATAGTGAGCGCGCGGCGAGCTTGGATCAGTTGACGACAGCTCTGCTAGAAGCAGGCGCTACGCGGTTCGATACGCACAATAGCCCTGCTGATGCGTGGCAGGCGGTGTTAGCCCAGGCCCAGGCCGGCGACCGGGTGCTGATTTTTGGCTCGTTTTACACCGTGGCGGCGATCATGCCGCTGGATGACGCCTTGCAAGATGGTGTGGTTATATAGCTATAAGCTCCTGCAATGATGTTATCATTGCACCTGAGCATTGATTGGTAAGCTTCCTCGTATTATGGCGACAGCAAGTAGCCTGCAATCTACTGGTAAAACAAAGCAACGCGTGGTGGGCACGGCTGTTCTGGTGGCGCTGTTCATTATTATTGTGCTTATCTTGCCGAGCCGGAACGGAGAAGAGCCTGAAGTATTGCAAGCGGTGGAGATCCCGCCCAAGCCGGCGGACCTGAATGTTAAAGTACTGCCCTTTGAGGTGCCTAAGCCTCCCAGACAGCCAGTCTTTGCCGAGGAGCCTGATACCGTTCCGGCGCCGGCGCCGGCGCCAAATAATAGCGCAGCCAAGCCAAATTCCGTTGAGGGTCAGGCTCGGGCAGTGCCTAAATTACACAATGCTGCACCGAAACGCGTACCCGTCGATAATGCCAATCAGCAGTGGGTAATTCAGGTGGGCAGTTTTTCCAGCAAGGAAAATGCAGTGGCATTACGTGACCGCCTTAAGAGCGATAACTATAAGGTTTTTGTCGATAAAGTAAGCAGTCATGGCAAGCCAAGCTATCGCGTGCTTATCGGGCCTAATGCAAATCGCGCCAAGCTTGAGCCGTTTAAGGTGAAACTAGAAAAGTTGTTGAACGCGCCGGCACTGATCAAAGCCTATGAACCCTGACCTTTATTGGGGCGCCAGCACGTCCGAGGCAACACAATGATTTGGGTCGATTATATTATTATCGCCATCATCGTCATTTCGACCTTGATCAGTCTCATGAAAGGTTTTGTGCGTCAGGTGATTTCGCTTGTTACCTGGCTGCTGGCATTTGTGTTGGCCTTGCGTTTTGGCCAGGATTTATCGTTGCAGTTGGCACAATACATCGCGCTTGAGCCAGCACGGCAGGCGGTAGCCTTTTTTCTGATTTTTATTACCGTGGTACTGGTAGGGACCATTATGGGAGCGATAGCTTCCAAGCTGGTCAGCGCGGTACATCTGAGTCTTGGCGATCGCCTTCTTGGCGTCATATTTGGTGCGGTGCGGGGAGTGATTATCGTTTTGGTAGTCACGTTTCTGTTGGGCATGAGTCCCTTGATTGAAGAGTCTTGGTGGAACCAGTCGATGCTGCTTGGCTATAGCCGTGAACTGATGGTCTTAGTGTTGGGTTGGATGCCTGAAAACTTCAGTGAAATATTGTTTGAGCGGTTGAAGTCGATATAGATTAGACGGGAAGGCTGAAAAATGCTCACTTGGTGACGTTTTTTGCGATTTTCCGAGGTAAAATGCGCATTCTTATTGCGAGGATCATTGCATGTGCGGAGTTGTTGGCATTGTTGCCAAAGAGAAAGTTAATCAGTCACTCTACGACGCGTTAACTGTTTTACAGCATCGAGGGCAAGATGCCGCAGGCATTATGACCTGCGATAATAACCACTTGTTTCTGCGGAAAAAGAACGGTTTGGTTCGCGATGTATTCCGTACACGGCACATGGCCGAATTAAAGGGTAATGTTGGCATTGGCCATGTTCGTTATCCGACAGCGGGTTGTGATTCCTCGGCTGAAGCACAGCCTTTCTTTGTCAATTCTCCTTACGGCATTGCGTTAGGCCACAATGGTAATCTCATTAATGTCGATGAACTCAAACGGGATCTGTTTAAAGAGGGGTTGCGTCACATCAATACGCAGTCGGACTCTGAAGTGCTGCTCAATGTCCTTGCTCATGAGCTGCAACAGGTCGGTAAGCTCATTCTCGACGATAATGATATTTTTGATGCGGTTGCCGGTGTTATTCGCCGTTGTCGCGGCGCCTACGCCACTATTGCCATGATTATGGGCTACGGTATCGTTGCCTTTCGTGATGAATACGGTATTCGCCCATTGGTCTATGGTAAGCGCGAGACCAAAAAAGGTACCGAATACATGATCGCCTCTGAAAGCGTGGCGCTGGATGTGCTCGGCTTTGATCTGGTGCGTGATGTGCAACCTGGTGAAGCGATATTTATTAGTAGCGACGGCAAGTTATCGTCGCATCAGTGTGTGCCTGCAAAAAAGCGTTCGCCATGTTTGTTTGAGTATGTTTACCTGGCCAGGCCGGATTCTATTATCGACAATATTTCTGTTTATAAAGCGCGACTGAGAATGGGCGAGGTGTTGGCGGATAAAATACTGAAGTTGTACCCCGATCATGATATTGATGTGGTCATCCCCATTCCTGATACCAGTCGCACGGCGGCATTGCCGCTGGCTTTTAAACTTGGTGTGAAATACCGGGAAGGCTTTATCAAGAATCGCTATATCGGCCGTACCTTTATCATGCCGGGTCAGAAACAGCGACGAAAATCGGTAAAGCAGAAGCTCAATGCGATTGGCCTTGAGTTTAAGGGTAAAAATGTTTTGCTGATCGACGACTCTATTGTCCGTGGGACCACATCGAAACAGATTATCCAGATGGCGCGTGAGGCGGGTGCGAATAAGGTTTACTTCGCTTCCGCCGCGCCGCCAGTGCGTTATCCTAATGTTTATGGTATTGATATGCCGGTCGCCAGCGAGCTGATTGCGCACGAGCGTAGCGAAGAAGAAATCGCAGCCTACCTCGGCGCAGATTGGCTTATTTATCAGGATTTAGACGATCTTGAGAAGGCCGTGCACTCTAAGAAAGACAATATCGATCGTTTTGAAACTTCATGTTTCAATGCTGACTATGTTACCGGAGATATCAGCCAAAGCTACTTACAAGGCCTTGAAAACACTCGTAGTGATGGTGCCAAGAAAAAACGATCATCCAAGGTAACCCGCATCGATTTTCATAACGCCTCGTAGCTGCCTTCGGCTGTAAGCCCGAGATCGTCTTACTGCCTCGTGCATGGTGTCAAACGCAGTAGGGCAGGTTCCATTGTCGCTCAATAAAACAGCTTTTGCATACTTGCTTAATGATGGCTAATGGCTGTCTCTGGCAGCGGTTTGAATTCCACTTCAATTGAGCTCATCTGAACGAAAGGGCGGTTGGGCGGTGAGCAATAACCTGGTCTGTTTTGCTTATTCGCGCCATACGTAGGCAATATTGTCAAAAACTTTAATGGAGTTTCACCATAGCTTGCAGGTATCAAGAAAACATGATTATTGGCCCCCATTCATTATTTGCACCGGTTTACCGATATTATGAATAGCAAAGGTAAAAGTGCGAAAAATGGTTCGATGGGATGCATAGGGATTGCTTGGTGAGGGAAACCAGGTTTACATATTCTGTTAAAACAACACCCTAGTATAAGATGATGTATCGTAAGTGGTAGCGCAAGCATCAGCCGAGTGTCCGAGCGGGTACCGGAACAGACCATTTTGCCAACAGGAAAGAGCTGCTCATGGGATAGGGCGCATTATTTCTTATGGTTGTGTAGGTCAAGGATGATAGATGAAGTTTGCTAGCAAATTGGTGCTGATATATCTGCCGCTTTCTTTGGTGACGCTGGCAGCTATCGGAATGCTTACCTATCACTCTGCGCAGAGAGCGTTATCGGAAGAAGCCCTCTTATCTATTGATTATATTGTGGGAACTCAGCGGGAAAGACTCGAAAATATCATCGAGCAAAACCTTGAGCGATTGGCATTAGTGGCCTCACGAACACAATTGCGCCTCAGCCTTGCAAGCTATATCGCCGACCCGAAATCGCAGCACCAGGATAAAATCAATCGCATACTAGTTGATGCTCGCTCTTCAATTGCTGGATTTCAACATCTGTACGTTCTCACTTTGGACGGAAAAGTTGTCGCTTCCACTAACACGTCAGCAATGGGTAGAAATTACCCCGATACCCGGCTATTTATTAACGGCCAGAAACATAACAGTGTGGAGACTTTATATCTGGATGCTGAGGGAGACCTCGGACTGCGCCTTGCCGGGCCGCTAACACTGGATAATTCAATAATTGGTGTATTGGTGGTCGAGAAAAGTGCGGATAACATCGTTGCGTTGACTACAAACTATCAGGGTCTGGGAGACACTGGCGAAACGCTCCTGGTGCGCAAGATTGGGTCGGGCGACGCCCAGTTTATTACACCTGCCCGCTTCGACCCGAAGGCGGCATTGAATAGATTTGTATCAAAAGATAATAGTAACTCACCCGTCATACAATCCTTGTCCGGACAAGGTCAGCAAGTTATCGAAGCGGTTGATTACCTGGGTTATCCGGTGATAGCCGCATTCCGTCACATAACGCGTACTGGCTGGGGCGTTGTCGTACAGCAACGAAAGTCAGAAGCCTTTGACTCGATCTACGGCCTGCGTGATTCTATAATCAGCATTGTTTTCTTGTTTGCGCTGGTCATTATAATTTTATTGGTGTTTGTTGCGCGTTCCGTTACGCGGCCGATTGTCAAACTTACCGAGGTCGCGACCCGCATTAGTGAGGGCAATTTATCAGACCGAGCCGAAGTTAGGCAGAGTGACGAGGTAGGTATGCTCGCCACGGCCTTTAATCGTATGACAGATCACTTGGTCAAGGATATTGGTGAGCGTAAAGCGGCAGAAGAAAAATTTTACGGCTTGTTGAGGGCGGCGCCGGACGCGATCGTGATTGTTGATGCCCGCGGCAAAATAGTCCTAACTAACATACAGGCCGAAAATTTATTCGGCTATACAGCCGCGGAACTAAAGGGGAGGCCGGTTGAGCTGTTGATGCCTGAGCGTTACCGTAACCACCATGGGAAGTTGCGAGACAATTACCAGACTAAACCGCATTTACGTCCGATGGCGCGTAATATGGAACTTTATGGTCTGCGCAAGGATGGTGTCGAGTTTCCCATTGAGGTGAGCCTCAGTCCAATAACTAGTGGTGATGGCACCCTGGTTGCCAGTGCCATTCGCGATATTAGTGACCGAAAGAAAACGGAAGCATTGCTTCTACAGCAGGCAAATTTCGATACCTTGACTGATTTACCCAACAGAGTGTTAGCGTTTGACCGCCTTTCACAGGCGCTAGCGCGGGCGCAACGTGATCATTGCCATGTGGCGTTGATGTTTATTGATATTGATCGTTTCAAGGATGTTAACGATACGCTAGGACATACAGTGGGGGACGAGTTGCTGGTCGAAGTCGCCAAGCGTTTGCTATCATGCGTGCGTGAGCAAGACACCGTTGCGCGCCTGGGCGGAGATGAATTCCTTATTATCTTAAGTGACTTGCATCATGTTAGCGAAGCAGAACTTGTTGCCGGCAAGGTGTTGTCGGCGATTAAACGCCCATACGTTCTGGAGGGGAGAGATCTGTTTGTCAGCGCCAGTATTGGCATCACAAGCTACCCCGATGACAGTAAAAACCCACACATTTTATTGCGCAACGCGGATGTGGCAATGTATCGGGCGAAAGATGCCGGGCGCAACACTTCGCGCTTCTTTACTCCTGAAATAAACCAGCAGCTTAACAGACGTCTTGAGCTGGAGCAGCATTTGCGATACGCCATCGAAAATGACGAACTCTCTATTTATTACCAGCCACAAGTGTGTATCAAGACCTTGAATGTTGTCGGTGCCGAGGCCCTGCTGCGCTGGAACAACCCGAAGCTCGGCGCAGTGGCACCAGATGAGTTTATTCCGCTGGCGGAAGACAGTGGCCTCATTGCGTCGATTGGCGAATGGGTGTTGCAGGCTGCATGCCGCGACGCTAAAGCCTGGCAGGCGTTTACAACCTTGCCACTACGCATTGCAGTGAACATATCTCCGCAACAGTTTAGAGGTGACAAGCTCCTCGGTACAGTGGCCAGGGTGTTAGAGGACAGTGCTCTGGCCCCTGAATTGCTGGAGCTGGAGATCACGGAAAATTTACTGGTAAAGGATGTGCCGGACACGAGTGAGCTTACCCATGAGCTTAAAAAACTCGGGGTTCGTCTGGTGCTGGATGATTTTGGCACAGGTTATTCGTCACTCAGCTATCTCAAGCGCTTTCCTTTTGATGTGCTCAAGATCGATCGCGCATTCGTTTCCGATATACCCGGCAATAAAGAGAATCTCTCTTTATGTAAAGCCATCATAGCGATGGCAGAGAGTCTGGATTTGGAGGTGGTCGGTGAAGGGGTTGAAACAGCAGATCAGTTGCGGTTTTTGCGCGACCACGGCGCGAACATAGCGCAGGGGTATTACTTTGGTAAGCCCGTACCTGTGACCGAGTTTCATAGCATGGTCAATGGCAATAATAAACTGATGGGGCATGCAGCAAATTAAGTGTTAAGTGGCGTGGTATGCCGCAAATATTTTATTTGTGAGCCACATGTCTTGGTTTTAATTGGCTCTGACTCAAGAACCAAATGCCATTACCATTAACCATGCGTTGGTCGGGTGGAATGGATCAGTATCTAAGTCTTTTTCACTGCCCAGCCAAATTCATGAGCATGAACGATTCACATTTTGGCTAAGAAGGAAGATAGCAGATTTTCAATTTAGACTAGGCAGGTCATCCACTAAAAAAGATCGTATATTTGCTGGCGCGCAGTAAATCGACAGTGAGCCGAGAACTATTATGTAATGCGGGAAAGCAGGATTTTGCCCTTGAGGCACCATGCTAGGCCGAAAGAGTCGACAATCCTTGATCAATACATATCCAAAAAATCCTGCTGTAAGGTGTAGGGATATTTTAGATATTTCGCCTCCTGCCGTTACAAGCATATCGACAACAGCAAGGAAAACAAAAGACAGCTGGCCACGGACATTTGTACGGATCACGAACAGGAATTAGGAATAATGCGTTATGAACACTGCTTGAATGCGCTCGCATGCAGTTTCTTCGGTATAGGACTATCACTTGTCGCCACCACTGTTTGGGCCAGTACGCCGGCGGAAATGGCAGAACTAAGTTTGCAAGAGCTGCTTAATATGCAGATTGAAAAAGCACCATCAGGAGAGAGTGAGTCGAGCAAGCAAGGACCAGACTCATCATGGAGCGCGAGTCTTTCTTATCATCAAACCCAATTTGAAGGCTATCAGGAAGGTACTCAGAGACTCAGTGACAGTGAAGTATTATTTGCTGGCGCGCCCGACACCCGCAGCGATCGAAATTTCCCAGTGTTGCCGACGACGATACGGCAAGAGGCAATACTCGTGACATTGAGCTACGCCATTGATCGGCACAGTAGTATAGATATCGGCGTACCCTATATAAAGCAGTCTACAGACCACCTAAGTAGTGTTGCCGGTTACGAGCAATTTGTACTCTCGTCTCAGGGCTTGGGCGATATTTCATTGAGCTACCGCCGTACATTGAAGCAATGGCAGAATAGTTTGCTCAATGGCACGATTGGTATATCCGCGCCTACCGGTTCCATCGATGAAAAAGGTGATACGCCACGTGCTCCTGGTGACCAGCAGCTGCCTTATACTATGCAACTTGGGTCGGGCACCTGGGATATACCATTTGGACTCGGTTATCAGAAACAGCAGACAACGTGGGCCTGGGGCGCCCAGCTTCACGGTAAGGTACGGCTTGGTAGAAATGATAGAGACTACCGGCTCGGTGACCGTTTTGTCGTATCACCATGGATGAAACTGCAGCAACATAAATGGATTCAACCCACTGCGCGAGTCAGTTTTCAGTATTGGGATGATATCAGCGGCCAGGATGACGAGATTACGGTGGCGGGAGCGTTCCCGTACCCGGCAAATATTACCGATCCCAGCAATTTCGGCGGCAAAAAAATCAATGCCAGCATCGGGCTTTCAATTGGGGGGCGACACAGCCCGCTGAGGGGACACAAGATCGATATCGAGTTCGGCAAGCCGCTGTATCAAGACCTTAACGGGATTCAGAGCAGAGAAAAATTAAACTTTAGTGTGAGCTGGTCAAAAAGTCTCTGATCAAGCACCTAAAGAGACGAAAGCAACAGCATGTATCAACACACCAAACTGCCATGCACCCTGTTATTATTGATCAGCTTCCTTCAAATTGGTGTTTGCCCGATTGCCATCGCTAACGGAGCATCGCCATCCAGCGAGTACAAAATTCAGGCAGCATATTTGCGCCATCTTGCATCCTATGTCCGCTGGCCTGCGGGGCATGAAAAAGAAATCACCCTATGTATTGTTGGTAAAGACCCTTTCGAAGGGTTTCTTGATGAACTCATCAAGGAAAAGCCATTGACCAGAGATAATATTCCGGTGTCGATCAGGCGCTTGGCGGTGGGACAAAATATTAAGCGCTGCGATATTGCATTTATCGATTCTGCAAGTATCAACCAGGCATTCTGGCGGGCAGCCTCTAAACAGTATGCTGTGTTGCTTGTTAGTAACAGCCCGACATTTACCGCAGATCACGGTATGGTGACCTTCTACCCGGAAAATAATCACATTCGCATCGAGATAAATCTGCAGAATGTTGAAAAGATGGGGTTACGTATCAGTTCTGAATTACTCAAGCTGGTAAAACTGACATCTTCTGGCAATGTCAGAGGGATGCAATGAAGCGCTGGCTAAATTCTCTGTCGATACGATACAAGTTGACCTTGCTGATGACAGCTGTTTGTCTGATCACCTTATCTGTGGCGACAACTATATTCAGTATTATGCAGATCGTCAGTCTCAAAGAATCAGCCGTTGCTAACACTACCACCAAAGCGGCGCTTATTGCGACCGGCGTCGAATCCGCTATTCTTTTTTATGATGAGCGCGCTGCAAAAAGCATCCTCCAGCGTCTTGAAAACGATATGGCCATTGAAGCCGCCGCTGTGATTCTAGAGAATGGAAAAATACTGGCCGACTATCGGAAATTTCACGGTGTTGATTTGACTATACCCGACCTTAGTCGACCGGCTCATATCAGCAGTAAGTATCTTGATGTTATCTATCAGATTTCAGTTCAAAATGAGACCATTGGTTACGTATATTTACAATCCAACTTGGAAAAACTCAATGCGCAGCTGGTTAATTATGCGTTAGCATTAATTGCAGTCTTGTTGGTTAGTATTGCCATCGCTTATCTTTTGTCAGTCAGTTTTCAGGGGCTGTTTACCAAACCTATTAAATCCATGGTGCAATGCATTGATAAGATCTGTCAAACCAGTAATTATAATAAGCGATTGCGGCATCAGGGTAACGATGAGCTAGGTCAACTGGCGCTTGGATTCAACCATTTGCTGGCGGCAGTACAGGATCGCGAGTCTGAATTGCAGCATCATGGTGAGCAATTGCAGCAACTGGTCGATAAACGTACACAGCAGTTACATTACAAGGCGCATTATGACGCGCTTACTGACCTACCTAACCGGCATTTACTTCTTGACAGGTTGAACCAGGCGATCGGGTCTGCTAATCGGGAACGGCAGAAGTTGGCGTTGTTGTATTTGGATCTCGACCGCTTCAAGATCATCAATGACAGTTTAGGCCATTCTGTTGGCGACCAACTTCTCAAAACCGTGGCCGGGCTGTTGCAGAGTATCAAGCGCGAGGGCGATACCGTGGCACGCCTGGGAGGTGATGAATTTGTTTTTTTGTTACAGCACATAGCACCCGAAGATGCAGCACGCGTTGCGGAACGAATTATTCAACTGTTTGCAGCCCCTTTACACCTCGAAGATCATGTGCTGCACGTATCGACGAGCATTGGCATTAGCATCTATCCTGACGATGGCGGCGATGACCAGGCTTTGCTGAAAAATGCTGATGTCAGTATGTACCACGCTAAGAAAGAGCGGCCGGGCCGCTATTGTTTTTACCGCAATGAAATGAATAACGCTTCATTCAAACGCTTAAGCCTGGAAAACAAATTGCGCAATGCGTTTAGTGGCAATGAATTTTATCTGGTCTATCAGCCCCAAGTTTGCTTAAAAAGCGGTTCTGTTAGGCGTGCTGAGGCACTGATCAGATGGAGTAATCCAAGCCTGGGTGAAATGTCTCCAGCCGAATTTATTCCCGTCGCTGAAGAAATCGGCCTGATTAACCAAATTGGTGACTGGGTTATTGCAAGCGTGTGCAAACAGCTCAGTGAGTGGGGGAAGAGCGGTATCCAAAATATCGTGATAAGTGTCAACATTTCCGCCAGTCATCTCATGGATGAGAGTCTTATACAATGTATAAGAAAAAATATTGCATTCTACCGACTCAACTACCGGCAGCTTGAGATTGAAATCACAGAAGACGTATTTTTAAACCATTCTCAACATATCATCGAAACACTCGACAAAATAAGGGCACTCGGCGTCGAAATCGCAATTGATGACTTCGGCACAGGCTACTCGTCCTTGCGTTATCTGCAGCAATTTCCGGTTAATACCCTGAAACTGGATGGGATGTTTATCGCCGATGTCGACTGTAACAGCTCCAGTCAGGGAATCGTTTCTTCTTCCATCTTGTTGGCACATAGTCTGGGTCTCACCATGGTCTCGGAGTGTGTTGAAACCGAGGCGCAGCTCGACTTTTTGCGCAAGGCGGGGTGTGATCTCGTCCAGGGCTATTATTTATATCGCCCACAGTCCGCTGATGGTTTTGCCAAAATCATCAAGCAAACTTCGATGCGGTCGACGGAAAAAAAGGCGCTTCAGTCTAGGTAATGTGACCAAGGGAGGAAATACTTGGGAGACATTGGTAAGATCAATGATCCAGCAAGTGGGCTCTTGCGGTGCTTCCGATAAGGAAAGGTTTGCCTCGACATCAACAATCTTGAATGCCGTTAGAGTAATCTAATCATGCTTTGTTCGTAGTTTATAAGCGATGTCTCATTATGGAAAAATGCGTTCTAGGTTTGCATTAGATATCAAACTAAAAATTCTAGTTAAACTAAGTGCTCGTCTTTGCTTGACATGGGGAGTACTTGGCAATAAGCTTTAAATGCGCCGGATTTGAAGACTCAGCTTGCGGGCGCATAATAAATGCGGCTAAAGCGAGAGAAAACCCGCTTTAGTTATCGTTGAATAGGATAATAGGCGGGTTTTTTTGTGCCTGCTTGTCGTGAAGAGATGATTTGAAGAGACCGATAGAGGGCGTCATGGCGAAACAACTTTCTCAATGGGGTATTCGTACCCGGGCAGTGCGGGCGGGTACCAGCCGTTCACACGAAGGCGAACATAGCGAGTCGATTTTTGCGACATCGAGTTTTGTTTGTGATAGCGCAGCGCAAGCGGCGGCGCGTTTTTCCGGCGAGGAGCCGGGTAATCTCTATTCGCGCTTTACCAACCCCAGTGTGCGCATGTTTGAAGAACGCCTGGCCTCGATGGAGGGTGGTGAATGTTGTGTTGGCACCAGCTCCGGCATGGCGGCGATTAATGCGGTAATGATGGGCCTGCTGAAATCGGGTGACCACGTTGTCTGTTCGCGCAATGTTTTTGGTTCAACAATATTGTTATTCAAAAATATTTTGGCGCGCTTTGGTGTTGAATCCAGTTTTGTCACGCTGACGGACACAGATGCCTGGCAGGCCGCTATTACGCCAAAGACACGGTTATTGTTTTTGGAGTCGCCAGGTAATCCCTTGACCGAGATTGCGGATATTGCTGCCCTAGCTGCTATTGCCCATAAGCACGATGCCTTATTGGTTGTCGATAACTGTTTTTGTACACCGGTCCTGCAGCGACCGCTAGAGCTGGGGGCCGACATCATTGTCCATTCGGCGACGAAATACCTTGATGGTCAGGGTCGCGGTCTCGGTGGTGCTGTAGTGGGCCCCAAGAACCTGGTGGCTGACGATATCTATCGTTATACACGCACCACAGGTCCAACCATGAGCCCGTTTAATGCCTGGATATTTCTCCATGGTTTGGAAACCTTGTCGGTACGTATGCGTGGCCACTGTGAGAACGCAATGGCAATAGCACAGTGGTTGCATCAACACCCAGCGGTAGCCAAGGTGAATTATCCTGGTCTAGACACACATCCTCAGCATGAGTTGGCAAAAAGGCAGCAATCCGGTTTCGGCGGTATTGTCTCTTTTGAAGTAAAAGGTGGACAAGAGGCTGCTTGGCAGGTCATCGATAACACGCAATTTATTTCGATTACGGCTAACCTGGGTGATGTAAAAAGCACCATTACGCATCCGGCGACAACCACTCACGGGCGCTTGACCGAAGAAGATCGCCAGCTAGCCGGTATTACTCGCTCTTTGGTTCGGGTGTCGGCGGGACTTGAGGACATTGATGACTTGAAGTGCGATCTTGATCGTGGTCTCGGCAAATTAGTGTAGGTGCCTGGCGAATCGTGTTGTCAATTGCTTCGCGTGAACATCTGTTGACGATTATCGAGGCAGGATTAAAGCAGGTAGACGGCAGGATCTGTGTTGCCAGGGCTTTACGCAGGAGAGGGTCAGTGGCGGGTAACATCGGTCTCGTCGCCATTGGTAAGGCCGCGCTGTCGATGGCTGAGGGTGCGGTAGAAGTTGTTCAAGGCCAACTGGTATCAGGCCTGTTGATCAGCAAAGAACCCATCTCAGCCAGGAATGCGTTGCCACAATGCATCGAGTGCTATGCGGGAGCTCATCCAATACCCAATCAACAGAGCCTGCATGCCGGTCATGCCTTGTTGCGATACCTGGAAATCTGCCCTACGGAGTTGACACTGTTGTTTTTGATCTCCGGCGGCGCTTCTGCCCTGGTTGAGGTGTTGCCTGAAACGGTAACGCTACAACAATTAGAAGCGCTCAATCGCTGGTTATTGGTCTCTGGGTTGGACATCGAACAAATGAACGCAGTGCGCCAATGCGTGTCACGTATCAAGGCCGGGCGACTGGCGAATTATATTGCTGCTCCTAGGCTGGTGAGTTTGCTGATGTCGGATATCAGCACTAACGATGCATCCGTTATCGGCTCTGGTTTGTTGACTGCTACCAGCGGCACCGCGATGTTGAGTTCTGTGCCCGAATGGGTGAGGCAGATCTGCGCGGCACAACCGCCACGGCCCGATGCCGGGGCTGATGTCTTCGCAGCTATCGATCAGGAGGTTATCGCTGATCTTGATATGGCCTTGCAAGCAATGGCTGAAGTGGCCAGAGACCTTGGTTACGTGGTCCACCAGCATGGTGTAACGATGAAGGGCGAAGTCGAGGATTGGGCTGATTATGTTACAGATTATCTGGTGGCGGCGCCCGCGGGGTTGCATGTTTGGGGTGGTGAGACCGTTTTACGGTTGCCCGATGTGCCAGGACGGGGTGGTCGTAATACCCATCTAGCGCTGGCCCTGGCCTTACGCTTGAGTGGTTTCAAGGGTGTCACATTAGTGTTAGTGGCGAGTGACGGTGATGATGGCAATAGTGGTTATGCCGGCGCCCTTGTCGATGGCGATACCTTGCTGAATGCGGGTATTACCCCTGAAAAGGCGCGGCAAGCATTGGCAGCTGCCGACTCGGCGACCCTGCTGCGAGAGGCTAAGGCTTTGTTATCGTTCGCCAAAGGGCGCAGTAATGTTGCGGATATTTGTTTGGCGATAAAGTAGTAGCTCCCTAGACGACGAGAGTGGGCTCATTGAGTCCTGTCAGTTCATTAATTTTTGCCAGGATGCGAGAAATTTTTGCCATATCGGCAAGTGCTACCTGGGTATCTTGTAATTGTTTTTCAGGGTTTGGTTCAAAACGCTCAAGATAAACGCGTAATGTTGCGCCATCGGTGCTGGTGCCCGATAAGCGATAGATGATGCGCATCTCGTTACCAAGGATGATACGTAAGCCCTGGTTTTCACTAACGCTTTGATCAACGGGATCAATATAACTAAAATTATCGCCAGCAATGATTTCGTGACCATCAATGCATTGGCCACTGAGTTTGGGCAACTGTTCGCTGAGTCGGGCGATGACATTTTCACCTTGTTGAAGACTGATACCCTCGTAGTCGTGGCGGCAATAGAAATGACGACCAAAGGCGCGCCAATGTTGCTGCACAATGTCGCGAACAGATTGCTGCCGGTCGGCCAGTATATTGAGCCAAAACAGAACCGCCCAGATGCCGTCTTTTTCGCGTAGATGATCGGAGCCAGTGCCAAAGCTTTCTTCGCCACAAAAAGTAATCAACCGCTGGTCAAGCAGGTTGGCAAAATACTTCCAGCCGGTGGGGGTTTCATAGCAGTCGACACCCATGTAGGCGGCGACGCGATCCACCGCACGACTAGTCGGCATTGAACGGGCGATGCCGGCGACACCATCACGGTAACCAGGGATACGGTTGGCGTTGGCGGCGATAATTGCCAAACTATCACCCGGGCTGACCATGAACTGTCTGCCCATGATCATATTGCGATCACCGTCACCGTCTGAGGCGGCGCCAAAATCCGGTGCGCTGGGCGCAAACATGTGTTCATACAACTCGGAGGCATACATAGGGTTAGGGTCGGGGTGAGTGCCGCCAAAATCTTCTAATGGTTGCGCTCTGACCACACTGCCATGACTGGCACCGAGTGTACGCTCGAATATGGCTTTGGCATAGGGGCCGGTGACCGCATTCATGGCGTCAAAGCGCATATGGAAGACACCAGAGTTAAAAAGCTGATGAATACGGTCGAAGTCAAATAAATGCTCCATGAGAGTGCTGTACTCGGCTACCGGGTCGATAATCTCTATCATGGTGTCACCGATACGTTCTTCACGGAGGCTATCGAGCTCTATATCAGGGATGTCGGCGATGCTGTAGTGAGTGATCCGGCAGGCGGCGACATAGAACTTATCGCTAAGTTCGGTGTTGGCGGGGCCACCGTTCGAGCTGTTATATTTGATACCGAAATCGGCTTCGGCCCCACCCGGATTGTGGCTGGCGCTCAGAATAATACCACCATCGGTACTCAGTTTTCGTATCAGATGTGAAGCAGCGGGAGTCGACAATATGCCATTGCGACCAAGCCATAACTTGGCCGCCTTGTTAGCGACGGCCATGCGCAGAATGATCTGAATGGCTTCACGATTATAAAAACGACCATCTCCACCTAGTACCAGGGTTTTACCCTCAACGGCAATAGTGTCAAACAATGCCTGGATAAAATTTTCCAGGTAGTCTTTCTGCTGGAAATGTTTCACCTTTTTACGCAGGCCGGATGTGCCCGCTTTTTGATCCGAATAGGGTTGCGTTTGTCGGCTTAGGATATTAATTGTTGCTCTCCAAATGATCCTCTGGTGAGTGCTGTGTTTATTGTATTTTGTCTTTCACGGTTCGATAAATGCAATGGCGATAAGACCGCTAAAATAGTCAGGTTATATAGATAACAGATTGATTCCAATGGATTTTTAATGTCTGACCTGAGTCGAATTGGTTATTATAACCGGGAATGGCAGAACAGCTCTAGTTTGTGGCAGGATGTGGAGAAGTTGAATCACTGCGAGCGGGGTTGTATGCAGTATGACAGTGTCCACTTGGCTTGAAGTCCGGTTGTCAAATGGGATTCTCGCTT
The DNA here is from genome assembly GCA_015492075.1 of Gammaproteobacteria bacterium. GTDB lineage: Bacteria > Pseudomonadota > Gammaproteobacteria. The sequence continues at coordinate 9,813 of WGFU01000011.1, read as the reverse complement.
GGACTAAAAAAGTACAGTATATGACCGGCATTGGGTTAGCAGTAATCGAAGAGGCAAGGCCATCATCGACGTCCGTAGCGGGTGAGCGATCTTAAACATCGACTGCTCCCCATATAGTTGAAGCGCAGCGTGAAAATGGCTACGTCGGGATGCGTGCTTGGCCGCCATTGTGGTTAGCGGCAAGGCGCTCGATGAATCGGTTTCGAGTACTGTTGCATAATACCGCCAATGTTTACATGACTTTTTCGATACCAGCCTGCATCAGATAAATTCACAGATATAAACCAGAGTGGCGCTTTAGTCTCAGCCGTCATCCGTGTAAAATCCGTTTCGACTCATGGCAGATAGCGTGAGTCTTGTTTTCGCTTTATCTTATGACTAGCAGGAGATCACCAGCAATGACTGTCGCGGCAAATAAAGAGACATTAGGCTTTGAGGCCGAGGTAAAACAAATCCTCGATCTAATGATTCATTCGGTCTACTCCGACAAGGAGATATTTCTGCGCGAGCTCATTTCCAATGCTTCCGATGCTTGTGACAGATTACGTTTTGAGGCGGTGAGTGATTCGACGCTGATGCAAGACGATACTGAACTGAATATTCATATTCGCCTTGACAAGGACAAGCGCACGATTTCAATTATCGATAACGGTATTGGTATGAGTCGAGATGAGGTGGTGAGTAATATTGGCACTATCGCGCGCTCTGGCACCAAAACGTTTTTTGAATCACTGACAGGTGATCAAGCCAAAGACAATAATTTAATCGGGCAATTTGGAGTTGGTTTTTATTCCGCTTTTATTGTTGCTGATGAGGTGACCGTGCTGACACGTCGTGCCGGCCAGGCGGCGGATACCGGTATCCGCTGGCAGTCCAAAGGTGATGGTGAATACACGCTGGAGAATATTGAGCGCAAGACACGTGGCACTGAGGTGATTCTGCATTTACGCAAAGATATGGATGAGTTTCTTGAGGCGGTACGCCTGCGAACCATTATTAAAAAATATTCGGATCATATTTCGTTGCCAATTCTCATGAAAAAGGATGATAGCGACGAAGAGGAGGTCGTTAACAAGGCGGCAGCATTATGGGCAAGGCCGAAAAAAGAGATTACCGAGGAAGAGCACAAGGAATTTTATAAACATATTTCACATGATTTTGATGACCCGCTAGCGTGGACGCACAACCATGTCGAGGGTCGTCATTCCTATACCAGTTTGCTTTATATCCCCAAGCATGCCCCGTTTGACTTGTGGGATAAAAATTCACGTCATGGCGTCAAGCTGTATGTACGTCGAGTTTTTATTATGGATGATGCCGAGCAGTTGTTACCCGAGTACCTGCGATTCGTCCGTGGTGTTATCGATTCTAACGACTTGCCACTCAACGTTTCGCGTGAAATTTTGCAGCGCGATAAAACAATTGATTCTATACGAACCGCGTCGATCAAGCGCATTCTGAGTTTGCTCGAAAATCTTGCCAGCAAGGAGCCGGAAAAATACGCTGTTTTCTGGAAAGAGTTTGGCATAGTGATGAAAGAAGGCGTGATTTCGGACTATGAGTACCGTGAGCGTATTACCAAGTTATTACGTTTTTCGACCACAAAAGGCGACGGCCAAACACAATCGGTGTCGTTGGATGATTATATTGGCCGCATGCAAGAGGGTCAGGATAAAATCTATTATGTCACTGCTGACAGTTACAGCGCAGCTATTAACAGTCCGCATTTGGAAATCTTCCGCGACAAGGATATAGAAGTTATTTTATTCTATGACCGTATTGACGAATGGCTGGTCAACCACCTCAACGAGTACGAGGGCAAGCAGTTGCAATCTGTGGCTAAAGGTGCATTAGACCTTGGCGACATCAAGCAAGATAAAGAAAAAACAAAAAAAGCGGAAGGTGAATACAAGGACCTTCTTGAAAAAGCCAAGACAACCCTTGGTGAGAAAGTGAAAGAGGTGCGTATCACACATCGTTTGACCAAATCACCGGCTTGTTTGGTTGCAGATGAGCATGATATGGGTGCCAATATGCAGCGCATATTAAGCGCTGTTGGTCAGGCTGCACCGATGAGCAAGCCTATCCTTGAGTTGAACCCTGATCACGATCTGGTAGCACGTTTGCGTGAAGAGGGGGACGGGCAACGTTTTGACGATTGGATTAATGTCTTGTTTGACCAGGCTCTATTGGCAGAAGGTGGTCAGTTAGAAGATCCGGCCGCTTACGTTGCTCGCATGAATGATTTGTTGATTGAGCTGAGCAAGTAAGAACAGCCACGTTTGCAAACAGACGTGCGTCCTGTGACACCGCTCATTGCGGTGGATGCCATTATCGAATTGGTCGACCGCCCTGGTCGGCCAATTGTGTTAATTGAGCGTAAACATCCACCGTATGGCTGGGTCATACCCGGCGGTTTTGTCGATATCGGAGAGATGCTTGAAGCGGCTGCGATACGTGAAGCGTTAGAAGAGACCACGTTACACATTCGCCTAAAGGCCTTACTGGGTTGCTATTCTGACCCTGCGCGCGATCATCGCGGACATACGGTTAGCGTGGTTTACGTTGCCGAAGCCCAGGGCCAGCCGGTAGCGCATGATGACGCAAAAGCCCTGGCTATTTTTGATGTTGAAGGGGTATTGCCTGAGCTGGCCTTTGATCACCAACAAGTGTTAATGCACTATCGCGATTATCGCACCGGCAATCGCGGCATAGCCGTCGATTTTCCAGCTTTACCTTAGCCTTCGATTTCTTCGAATTTGCTTGTGATCTTGTTGATGAAGCGCTCGTCGAGTTTTAGTAATTCTTTCAGCTCGTCCAGTGTTTCCGGGAATTGCTCACCCTTGCTTAAAGGATCCTTGCCAATTTGTTCCAGTAGCAAATGCGCTGCGGAGACGATGGCGTGGACATAATCCGCTTCGTGTTCTGTTTGGGTGAGTTTTTCACGGACATGAATAGAGCTCAGAATTTCCGTTAATTTGTCAGGCAAGCGAAGTTGGCTGGCCAGATGGAGCATGACTTGATCGTGACTAATCCCAAGTTGCTCTTTTTCTATCTTTTCGAGTGACTGTTCCTCATCTATTGTGCGTTGATACAGCGCCTCATATTCATCGCCAAGGTTGGCGGCCAGCACCAAGGCGCCAAGGTCATGAATCAGACCGACAAACTCTGCATCATCGGCGACAGTCGGCTTGACCTTGATCGCGATGAGTTTACACAGCATGGCAATCATTTGCCCATGTTTCCACACTAAATTGTTGACTACACTATTGCCATTACTCACTGCATGCAGGGTGGCCATGACCACGGCACTTCTGACGTTTTTGAGACCGAGCATGGTCAGCGCATTAGGGACATTGGTAATTTCATCGCGGCGCCGATAGAGTGGTGAGTTGGCATAGCGAATGACTGAGCTGGCCAAAGCAGGGTCTTGCATGATTTTTTCTTCGATTTTATGAATATCAGGATCATCGACGGAGACAAGCTCCATAATCTCGAGACCCTGTGGCGATACGCCAGGCATATCCAGTTGTGAAATATTGACGCCCATACTTGCTCCCGATGATTCTTGTTACAGCTCTAAAAAATGATGGACTCAAAGGTACCAACACTGTCCGGATTCTCGAGCAGCTGGTGTGAAATAATAATGGCAGTAGCCGACCAGACCTGGTACAGATTGGCGCGTCGACCGATGAGAGAGCCTTTTTTACCATCGTAGTACTCGGGCCAATTGTCATTATTGAGTCGGTCAATGCAAAGTTCAAAGGCGCGCTCGGCAAGATGGGCGCGGCCAGTACGAATGGCGGCGCCAGTAAAAACCCACATCAGCGTTGGCCAGCTACCGCCGTTATGATAAGACCAGGGTACGTTTTTTGGATCGGCACCGGTGCGAAACTCCCATTCTTTACCGAACATCGCCGGATAGCAAAGCTTCATTGGCGTCTCACCCATGATGTCGTCCCAACGTGATTCGCATAGGTTCATAATCTGATCGGCTTGATCGTCAGTTGTCAGACCAAATAAGATGGAAAGCAGATTACCCAGAGAGAAAAAACGAAAGTCGATCCGGCTTGGTCCTACATTGCCAACCATATAACCACTACCGTCTTTTATCCAGCCATCAAGCCAGTGAGGAATGCTTTCCGGGAAAATATTGAGGACGTTGACGGCATCGAGTCCAAATTCCTCGCCTTTATAGCGATGAATTTCATTGAGCCGACGGATATCAAGCCAGTAAAACAAGCGCACATAGGAGCGCAGGGTTTGCAATCGCTTCTGGATTACCGCTAATAGATTGGCATTTTCTTCGTTATGGATTAAGAGCTCATGTGCAGAAACCAGGGTGCCATAAAACAGCGCCTCAATCTCAAGCGGGTGGCCATAGACGCCCATACGGCGGTCAATCATGAAAGAGGCATCAGGTACCAGCAAGGCCGGGGATGTGACGAACGTTTCATGTAAATATAACTGTAAAATTAAACGAATGGCTTGCTGAAAATCAGGCGAATGCGCGAGTTTGATATCACCTTTATTAATAACGTAAGCGCGTAGCAAAATAATCCACCACATCGCCGAATCGACCGGGGCGACACGACCGATGGCGCGGTCACCAAAGTCGGCAATCAGCTCTTCCGAGCCATCTTCACAATGAATAACTTTAAAACTCGCCGGCATCAAGCCGACAGCATGGCGATGGCCTTCCATCTCGACTTGTTGACCCTGCAGGTGCATGACCGAGCGCAGGAAATTAAGTACGATCTCATCGCGGCCGGCCATCATAAAGACAAGGGCAGAAGGCACAAAATCACGGACAAAACACTCGGAATAGTTCTCTGCTTCTGATTCTGACGAACAGGCAGCGAGCGTGCCGACAGGATTGCCTTGCCAGTACAAAATCGAACGTTCAAGCAGTTCGTAGGCGGACTCAATCGCGGGCCGTACTTTCATAATTCACTTGCCTTTAAACACGCGTTAAGCCGTTGATTAAAAAAATGATTTTTAATCCCACACTTGTATAATGTCAACACGATATTTCCTTGTGTTATGGTTTTTTAGCTAATACTTAATCGGCAATATGATTACAACACTTGAATAAGCAATCACTAAGTTACTAGGCAGTTTACTCATTATGCAAACAAAAATCCCCATTAGCGGAGTATTGATTACTAACCTTGGCACACCTGACGCGCCAACAGCGAGCGCCTTGCGTCGCTATCTGGGGGAGTTTTTGTGGGATAAGCGTGTTGTTGAGATCCCCAGGCCGATTTGGTGGTTAATACTGCACGGTATTATTTTGCGTACCCGGCCGGCGAAATCGGCCAAAGCCTATGAGAGTGTATGGATGCCGGCTGGGTCACCATTACTTGTTTATAGCAACGGCCAGAAAGAGGCGCTACAGGCACGTTTAAATCAGCGTTTTAGTGGGCCTGTTGTGGTTGAGCTGGGCATGCGTTACGGTCAGCCCTCTATTGAATCCGGTTTGGAGAAACTGCGTGATGCCGGTGCGCAGCGTATATTGGTTTTGCCGCTCTATCCACAATATTCCGCAGCGACAACGGCATCGACCTTTGATGCAGTGGCCAATACCCTGAAGACATGGCGTTGGCTGCCTGAGCTGCGTTTTGTTCAGCACTATCATGATGTGCCTGCCTATATTCAGGCCGTCGCCAATAGTATTGAAGAGCATTGGCAAAAAAATGGCCGTGCCGACAAACTGGTATTTTCGTTTCACGGTATGCCTAAGCGTACCTTGCTGGCCGGGGATCCCTATCACTGTGAGTGTCAAAAGACGGCACGTTTAATTGCTGAGCAATTGCAGTTAGCGCAAGATGACTACATGGTCAGTTTTCAGTCCCTGTTTGGCAAAGAAGAATGGCTGCGACCCTATACCGATGAAACACTTAAAAAACTTGCCGCTACAGGTGTTAAGTCAGTGGACATCGCATGCCCTGGTTTTTCAGCGGACTGTGTCGAGACGCTGGAAGAGATCATGATAGAAAATAAAGCTTATTTTGTGCAAGGTGGCGGCGAGAGATTTAATTATATTCCAGCACTCAATGTGCGTGATGATCATATCGCTGCGCTAGAAGATATTGTGGCTAGTCATACCCAGGGCTGGGTAGAAACGAGTAAGACCTGGAACCAGACCGAGGCCGAACAGGCTTTGGCAGAAAGTCAGCGCCGCGGCCGTGAAATGGGGGCGCAGGGCTAAGCTTAACGCGCCAAGATCTGTAGCTCGCAGCTTCCGGCATCGCAATAAAGCTGGCTGCCTTGCTCATACCAGTCACCGAGTACAATGCGCTGAGCCGTCTTGCCGTTTAAATCAAACCTATGCACCTTGGGTCGATGGGTGTGGCCATGAATCATGTGCGCGACGCCGTGTTCACGTAGCATGCTTGCTACCGCATCCTGGTTGACGTCCATAATTTCCATCGACTTCTCTTTATTCGCCTCCTGGCTCGCCATGCGGTATTCCTTGCCTTTGGCAATGCGTTCTTCAATCGACAGTGACATCAATTGGCTTATTGTCTGCGGGTTACGGATGTAAGCGCGGAATTTTTGATAGTCGATATCATCGGTGCACAAACTGTCGCCATGCGTCAACAAGGTTTTTATACCATAAAGATCAATAGTGCAAGGATCGTCAAGTATGTGACAGCCGCTTGCCTTGGCAAACGCTTCACCGATTAAAAAATCACGATTGCCGTGCATGAAATAGACCGGGACACCATCATCGCTGAGTGCCCGTAGTGCATTGACAATAACGCTATGCTCGGGCGTCATCGCATCATCACCGAGCCAGATTTCAAACAGATCACCAAGAATATAAAGCGCGTCTGCATGAGGCGCTCGTTCTTGCATAAAGGTTAGAAACTGCTGTGCGATACCGGGCTGATCTGCGGCCAAGTGAAGATCGGCGATAAACAAGGTGTGAGCAGAATGGCTCATATACGGTTTCGTACTATGCTTTAGTCGACAGCACGTACTTTAATAATGATGACAGGCTCTTTGGGGACATTGCCATGGCCTTCAAAATTACCGACGGCTACCTTGCGGATTTTGTCGACGACATCCATACCATGTGTCACCTTGCCGAATACGGCATAACCCCAGCCATTGCCGCTCGGTGCTTTATAGTCAAGGAAATCGTTGTTCACCACATTGATAAAAAATTGCGCTGTTGCGGAATGCGGATCATTGGTGCGTGCCATGGCAACCGAGCCGCGGACATTGCTTAAACCGTTATCGGCTTCGTTTTTTATCGGATCTAGTGTCTCTTTATCATTGAAGTCTTGATCAAAACCACCGCCTTGAATCATAAACGTTTCCATCACGCGGTGAAATAAGGTGCCATCATAATGGCCGCTGGCGACATATTTCATGAAATTGTCAACGGTAATCGGCGCTTTGACACGATCGAGTTCCAGTATAATTTCACCGTGGTTGGTTTCAATGGATACAACAGGGTTGGCGGCATCTGCAGACACAGTAAGACTCCCAAGCAAGCTCGCAAAAAAAAGCGTAATAAAAAAAATCAGTCGATTCATTACACACCTAATATTTAATTCACATCAAATTCGAACGCGCATTATAATCGCTTTTTATCTAACCGTGGCTGAATCGGTCAAACATTACTATTTTGGTGGAACCTAATGATGAGCCCAGAGAATGAATCATGTCTGTAGAGAAGGTAATCACCCGTTTCGCGCCGAGTCCGACCGGGTTTGTCCATTTGGGCAATATTCGCACTGCGCTGTTCAATGTCTTGCTGGCGCACAAGCATGGCGGTGATTTTTTGCTGCGCATTGAAGACACCGACGCCGAGCGCAGCAAAGATGAGTTTACCGCTGCCCTGATGCAAGATATGCGCTGGCTGGGCCTGACATGGGAGCAGGGCCCCGATGATGATAGCGGCAAACCCGGCGCCTACCACCAGTCGCAGCGACAGCACCTCTACCAAACCCATTATGATTCGCTACAAAAAAGGGGCAAGGTTTATCCCTGTTTCTGTAGCGCACAGCGCCTGGCCATATTGCGCAAAACCCAATTATCTGCCGGCCAGCCACCTCGTTATGACGGCATGTGTGCTCATCTTAGCCAAAGTGAAGTGGAGACGAAGCTAGCAGAAGGCCAGAAACCCAGTCTGCGTTTTCGTGTCCCACAGGGTGAAGAGATCACCTTTACCGATCTCGTGCGTGGCGAGCAGCATTTTAGTAGTGATGATATTGGCGATTTTATTATTCGTCGTGGTGATGGCACCCCCGCGTTCTTTTTTACCAACGCCATTGATGACGCCTTGATGGGGGTGACACACGTTTTGCGTGGTGACGACCATCTTACCAATACACCCAGGCAGTTAATGCTCTTGCGCGCACTGGCTATGCGTGAGCCCGAATACGGTCATATCTCACTGATTGTTGGCAACGACGGTGCACCCTTGTCAAAACGCCACGGTAGTTTCGGCATTCGCGAAATGCGCGAACAAGGTTATCTGCCAGCGGCCATCGTTAACTACCTGTCACGCTTGGGTCACTACTATGCAGACAACAGCTTTATGAGTGTCGACCAGCTTGCCAAACAGTTTGACAGTAAAAATCTTGGCCGTGCCCCCGCACATTTTGATATCACACAATTACAGCATTGGCAAAAAGAAGCCTTATCTGCAGCCGACGACGACACCGTTTGGCAGTGGTTGGGTAAGGCAGTACACCAGCAAGTGCCTGCTGATAAAAAAGGTAACTTTATTCGTGCCGTAAAACCAAATATCAGCATGCCAGCCGATGGCCTTGATTGGGCGACCGTATTTTTTTCTGATCAAATGATTGTTGAAGATGATGCCAAAAATGCTATCGATAAAGCAGGTAAGGAATTCTTTGAAATCGCAGCTAGTGTGTTTGCAAAAGAAGCTGATTTTAAAACGGCCATTAAATCCATCGGCAAACAAACCGGCAAAAAAGGCAAACAACTCTTTTGGCCAGTTCGCGCAGCCTTAACCGGTAAAGTGCATGGCCCGGAAATGTCAGATCTGGCTTTGTTGTTAGGATCAGATAAGATGGTGGCAAGGTGTAAAAGGGTAGGGTAGCTTATATCTCGTCATTCCCTTAGTGGAAGGAATCTAGGTATTCTTTTTTTCATATTCTTTTTCGTCTTCTAGGGCGAGTTATTTTTTGCTATTTCGTGTATCTATGTATTCCACATTTTGGGTCGACCTCCGGTCGTTAAAAATAGTGTTAAGTGATCTTGCATACACGCTATTTGCTATTACAGTACGCTGAGTTGTTCTGCTTGGCACGTCATCTGTTTCTGGTCGGGGTGTGATGCAATGGGCAAGAAGAGAAATGACCTTTCTTATTTGTATCGTAGCTTTGATTATAGTAGTTGCTTTTCCTTTTTCCCTGTTGGTGATAGTAAATAAGTTTGTTGCTGGTTTTGCCGGCAATTGCCGTGCAAGATGGATCTTCGTTTTCTCGCTCTTGGGAATTAAGTAACCTCTGCATAAGTCTCAAAATTTGAGACAATCTCATAGAGCCACAAATAGAGCATGTCGAAATGAAACAGAGCAGCTTTTCAGACCTGGAATATCAGACTAAGAAGAAAACGACGCGAAAGGAAAAGTTCTTGTCCGAGATGGATGAAATATTGCCCTGGAAATTGCTGCTCAGCCCCATCCGCAAACATTACCCAAAGGCTGGCAACGGCCGTCCACCGATGGCGCTTGAATCGATGCTTCGTATTGACTTCATGCAACAGTGGTATCAACTCAGTGATCCGGCAATGGAAGATAGCCTGTACGACATAGAAGCCATGCGTCGT
>WGFU01000010.1 GCA_015492075.1 Gammaproteobacteria bacterium | reverse complement strand
CGCCTGGTTTAACCACCAGCGATTGATGGGGCCCTTGGGTTATATACCTCCGGCAGAAGCTGAGGCAAACTACTACAGGCAACACAACGGTCAGGCTGCTGTAGCAGCATGACTTAAACCAAACAGCCTCCTCAAAACCCGGGGCGGTTCAATGAGCTACTGAGCAGCTTTGAGCCAGGTGATTTGGTCTTAGCAGATAGCTTTTATGGTACTTATTTTCTATTAGCTGCGATGATAGAAAAAGGCGTCGATGTTGTCTTTGAACAACAAGGCGCACGTAAGCGAAGCACGGATTATCGCAAAGGTAAAAGGCTTGGCACTAAAGACCACTTAATTGAGATAGGCAAGCCAAAAATCAAGCCCGCCTGGATGACGCAAGAGCAATACGATAACGCCCCCATCTCGCTCAGTATTCGAGAACTGGAGGTGCATGGAAAAAGCCTGATTACCACATTGCTGTCGCCTGCGATAACACCCAAATATCAGTTGAAAACATTATACCAGCAACGTTGGAACATAGAGCTGGATTGGAGGAATATCAAAACGACACTGGGCATGGAAACCTTGAGTTGTAAAACACCTGAAATGAATATCAAAGAAATGTGGGTCTATTTTTTGGCTTATAATCTCATTCGTTTGATCATGGCACAGTCTGCTTTAGTGGCGAATGTGTTGCCAAGGCAGTTGAGTTTTAAACATACATTACAATTATGGCTAGCATGGGGACAATATAAACATGCTTTTGATGCTGAATCCGAAGCCTTATTGTTTATGTTGATCGCACAAAAAAGGGTGGGCAACCGATCAGGCAGAATAGAACCTAGAGCCGTAAAAAGAAGGCCTAAGCCCTTTCCTTTATCGATGAAACCGTGACCCCAAGCTCAAGAACAGGTGAGGGCCTATGGCCACCCAAGAAAGCTTAAGTAAGTGCCATTCAGATCAGATATCAGATAGTAGTTATGCTGAGGGCGCACCCCAAGAGTACTTCCTCGTGGCACGCCTCTCGGCGCATCACTCGGGGCGCACCCCAAAAGTACTTCCTCGTGGCACGCCTCTCGGCGCATCACTCGGGGCGCATATGCGGGAAGAGGAGGACATCACGAATAGAGGGGGAATCAGTCAACAACATGACCAATCGGTCAATGCCAATGCCTTCGCCCGCGGTCGGTGGCATACCGTACTCAAGTGCGCGGATATAGTCGGCGTCATAGTGCATGGCTTCGTGGTCACCGGCATCTTTTTCGTTCACCTGTTGCCGGAAACGTTCGGCCTGGTCTTCGGGGTCGTTTAACTCAGAAAAGCCATTGGCCAATTCGCGGCCAGCGACAAAAAACTCAAAACGATCGGTAACGAAGGCATTGCTTTCGCTGCGGCGCGCCAGGGGTGAAACTTCGACCGGGTACTCGGTAATGAATGTCGGCTGTTTGAGATTCGTTTCAACGGTCTTCTCAAAAATCTCGACTTGTAACTTGCCTAAACCGTAACTGTCTTTGATCTTGATGTTCAGACGCTGGCAAATCGCGCGGGCTTTTTCAACACTCTCTAGCTGGTCGGCGTGAATATCCGTATTGAATTTCAGAATGGACTCTTTAACGCTCATGCGGGCAAAGGGTTTAGCAAAATCATAACGATCACCTTGGTAGTTGATGGCCGCTGAACCCAGCACTGTCTGCGCCAAACCGCGTAGCATTTCTTCGGTAAGGTCCATCAGGTCATGGTAGTCGGCATAGGCCTGGTAGAACTCGAGCATGGTAAATTCAGGGTTGTGGCGTGTAGACAAGCCTTCATTGCGGAAATTTCTATTGATCTCAAAAACTTTTTCCAGACCGCCCACCACCAGGCGCTTGAGATACAGCTCGGGAGCGATACGCAGGTACAGCTCCATGTCCAGCGCGTTGTGAAAGGTGGTAAACGGACGCGCGCTGGCACCGCCGGGAATCACCTGCATCATGGGTGTCTCGACTTCGATAAAACGTCTGTCAATTAAAAACTGGCGGATATACTGAATGGCCGCGCTACGCACGCGAAACACTTCGCGTGAGGACTCGTTCATGATTAAATCGACATAACGCTGACGATAGCGTGTCTCCTGGTCGGACAGACCATGAAATTTCTCGGGCAAGGGGCGCAGTGCTTTGGTAATGAGATGTAATTCAGTGAGCTTAACGGAAAGTTCGCCCTTTTTGGTTTTAAACAAGCGTCCACTACCGGCAACAATATCACCAATATCCCATTTCTTGAAGGCATCGTAATCGCCCTCCGGCAAGGCTTGCTTTTGCACAAAACACTGTATTTGCCCAGTCATATCCTGGATGTGCATAAAGCTGGCTTTACCCATAACACGGCGCGTCATCATGCGGCCCGCCACCGCAACGTCAATCGCTTTCTCTGTCAGGGTGTCATTGTCTAACTCGTTATAGGATTCAATCAAATCCCCGGCCAATGCATCGCGGCGAAAATCATTGGGATAAACCTGACCTGCTGCGCGCATTGCGGCCAATTTTTCTTTACGTTGTGAGATTTGTTCGTTTTCGTCTGACATTATTTAACCTTAAAACATTAAAAATCTTATAAACCACTTTTAAGACTGGCCTCGATAAAACTGTCGAGGTCACCATCGAGCACTGCTTGGGTATTGCCGGTTTCAACACCTGTGCGCAAATCTTTGATACGCGATTGATCCAGCACGTAGGATCTGATCTGGCTGCCCCAACCGATATCCGACTTGCTGTCTTCTACCGCCTGTTGTTCCGAGCTGCGTTTTTGCATCTCTAATTCATAAAGCTTGGCTTTGAGCATTTTCATCGCTGTGGCCTTATTTTTATGCTGTGAGCGGTCGTTTTGGCACTGTACCACGGTGTTGGTCGGCAAATGTGTAATACGAATCGCTGACTCGGTCTTGTTGATATGCTGACCACCGGCGCCACTGGCACGGTAGGTATCGATACGTAAATCAGCGGGGTTAATGTCGATGTCAACGTTATCGTCGATTTCTGGCGAGACAAAAACGGCAGCAAACGAGGTATGACGGCGATTACCCGAGTCAAATGGCGATTTACGCACCAAGCGATGGACGCCTGTTTCGGTACGTAACCAACCAAAGGCGTAGTCACCGCTAAACTGAATGGTGGCTTGTTTAATCCCCGCGACATCGCCCGGGGACACCTCAATTAATTCGGTTTTGAATTCACGCCGCTCGCCCCAGCGAAGATACATGCGCAGCAACATCTCGGCCCAGTCCTGCGCTTCGGTGCCACCGGAACCGGCTTGGATATCGAGAAAGGCATTGTTGGGATCCATTTCACCCGAAAACATACGGCGAAATTCAAGCTCGGCGAGACGTTGCTCTAGCGCATTCAGATCTGACTCAACGGAATCAACAGAGTCCTGGTCATCTTCTTCTGCGGCGAGCTCAAGTAATTCCTGGCTGTCTTGCAACACGGAGCCAAAATCACCCAATGTATTGACGACTTGTTCAAGCTGCGCGCGTTCCCGGCCCAGGGCCTGGGCACGTTCGGCGTCATTCCAGATTTCGGGCTGTTCTAATTCGCGACTGACCTCAATCAGTCTCTCTTGCTTTTGATCATAGTCAAAGATACCCCCTGAGGGAGTGACTACGGTCTTGCATGTCTTTGATGCGACGTGCGATGAGGTTGATTTCAATCATTGCTAAACCCTAAACGAAATTCGAGAACTATATTCGGCTAAAACCATGCATTCTACACCAAGTTCCACACCGGGCGGCTAGCTGTCAGCGAGCAAGGGCTGGATATGGTCGATCAGCAACTGTGGCGTGCACTCGCCGCGGTAGTCATTGATGCCAAGCTTATAGACGATACGAACACGAGCAACATCTTGCGGCCAGCCTTCGTCGGTGATATTAAAAGCGATCGCCTCTACCGGGCGACCTGCCGCTGAGCCGCAGCCAGTTACGCTTGGTGCACGCAGCATCATTTTAAGGTGCTTGCCCCCGACAATACGACGCTGTACCAGCTCGAACATTCCATCAAACAATGGTTCGGGGAAATGTTGGCCCCAAGGCCCGGCCCGGCGCAACATGTCAGCGACGTCGAGGTTAATATCCGCCGCAGCAAGTTCACCATCACTGTGTATGCAGTCTTGCAAGTCTTCCTCGCGCAACAGCTCTGAAACGACCTCGTTAAAGCAGCGCGAAAACTCCTCGTAATGCGCGCTGTCCAGGCTCAGGCCGGCGGCCATGGCATGACCGCCAAATTTGCGGATCAAACCTGGATAGCGGGCGGCAACGGTATCCAGCGCGTCACGAATATGCAGGCCGGGAATCGAGCGCGCCGAACCTTTTAGCTCGTCCTCCGAGTTATTGGCAAAAGCGATAACGGGTCGATGCAGATGTTCACGCACGCGTGCCGCCACCAAACCCACTACGCCTTGATGCCAGTCTTGTTGATAAACACAAACGCCACGCAAGGTTTGCATGTCAAAGTCTAACTCATCTAAACCGGAGATCGCCTCATCACGCATCTGCGCTTCGATATCGCGGCGTTCGCGGTTAAGCTCGTCCAACTGCTGCGCGGCATGCAATGCGCGCGGCAAATCATCACATAACAAACATTCGATACCCAGTTTCATATCCTGCAAACGTCCTGCCGCATTTAGGCGCGGCCCGACAGCAAATCCCAAATCACTGCTTGATAAACGCGATTGATTGCGGCCTGCGATTTGCAATATAGCGCTAATACCGGGGCAACAATGACCCTGCCGAATACGGCGTAGGCCCTGTTCGACCAAGATACGGTTATTGTGATCCAGAGGAACCACGTCAGCGACCGTACCCAAGGCGACCAAGTCCAGCCATTGCGCAAGATTGGGTATGCTTATTTGTTGGGCTTGAAACCAGGAGCGCTCTTTAAGCCGAGCTCGCAGCGCCATCAACACATAAAACATCACGCCGACACCGGCGAGAGATTTACTGGCAAAAACGTCACCCGCCTGGTTCGGGTTGACGATGGCATTGGCGTCAGGTAATTCCCTGCCTGGCAGATGGTGATCGGTAATCAGCACATCGATGCCCAATTGACGCGCGGCGACGACGCCATCGACGCTGGAAATACCATTGTCTACGGTGATCAACAAATCCGGCTGCTGCCGTGCGGCGACGTCTACGATCTCTGGTGTCAAGCCATAACCATAGTCAAAACGGTTGGGCACAACATAGGAGACTTTTTCTGCTCCCATCGCACGCAGACCACGCAGTGCGACAGCACAACTGGTTGCCCCATCAGCATCAAAGTCGGCAACAATAAGTATATGGGATCGATTAGATAGATGCTGATAGAGCAATTCGACCGCGGTGTCGATATTTAGCAGGTCGAGATAAGGCAACAGATTGCCGAGTGAATAGTCCAGTTCATCAGCAGAACTGAGTGAGCGTGCTGCGAAGACTCTCGCCAATACCGGATGTAAGGTACTCGGTAACTGTAACTCGTTATCGATGGTACGGCGCACAATATTTTTAATCTCTACGACTGCGCTCATGACGATTTTCTCATATAAAATTCAAAGTCACGCTTCTTGCGAAAATACTTTGCCACACCGCGTTTGCGGCGAATACGGTAACAATGGCCATCGACGGCATAGACTTGCACTTCTTTGATCTCTCCCTGCTGCAGTGCAGCAACAATAGGTACGGCAATCGTGTCATGAAACAGCTGAAGGGCCTGGTACCATTGCTCAAGGTCATCGCGCGAAGTGGACTCTGCTAAATCTGTATAAACAGTCAACTGATACTTGCTAGTAAGGTCAATGGCATTATCCCCTGACGCGACAGAAAGGAGCTTGTTTATCCCCGCTTTGGCTGCCAGTACTCTCACCATTTGAGTATCAACACAAATACTATCCCAACTTGTCTTGTTCAAGGTGACGGCCTCGCCCACGCCACCAAACCAAAGGCTATTTACCGTTTTCAGCCCCATCCGCTGGCGTTTTGCGTTCACCGGACTTAAGTGTAACTGCATTTGCACCTCGTTAATCAGGCTACGCCAACGCATGCTATGTTCGCCATTAGGCATGTAATCATGAATATCCTGTCCCAGCACATCGTACAAGTCGCTAAATGTCGCCCTGGCGGGTTCTGCTAAACACAGTACCCAGCACTCTGGCGATACGCTATATAGCATAATACGGCTATCGTTGAATATCGGTGCCAGTTCCTGCAACCATTGCCGAGCCTCGTCAGCGCCAATATTAAGGCCGTTTTGGCCGTACATCAGTAGCCTGCCCGAGTCAGCCTGCAGGTGTACCGGCGATGCCATGAGGTAGCGTGAGGCATCATTCACCGCAAAATGGTCTTTAGCCAGTAAATAGGCAAGCGAGGCGGATATACCCGGTTTTTGCCGACCGCCGAAAAGGCTGATTAATTGCTGATCAAACTGCCCGGAAGCGGGCACAGACTCATGCAAATCGCCAAACAAGCGATCAAGCGCGGGTAAGCTAAGATCCTTTATCGCAGCAGCAAAAGAAGGTCGTCCCATTAGCCCTGGCACTAGCAAAGATAAACTCGACAACAATCGCATTCCTCGTCAAACTGACATGGTTCGTATTGGCCATGAATTATAGCTGACGCCTGAGGCATCACACAGAGCAGGCAAAGGCGCTATAATCGCTGTAATTCATAATCAACCAAAATGAAGACATGACACACTCAGAAGCACGCACGAAAGATATTGTCGTTAGGGTTCAATCGCACTACGTCCCGGAACGCTCAGAACCGGAGCATTGTCAATGGTTTTTCACCTACACGGTACACATTACCAATGAAAGTGATATTGGCGTACAGCTCATTAGCCGTCATTGGGTCATTACTGATGGCAATGGCCAGGTACAAGAGGTTCGCGGTGCCGGTGTTGTCGGTGAACAGCCTTCACTCAAGCCCGGCGATCATTTTGAATATACTTCGATCTGCCCGCTTGAAACCGAGTTCGGCACGATGCAAGGCAGTTACCAGATGATCAATACCGATGGTGAAACTTTCGACGTCAATGTTGCCCCATTCTCCTTAAGCATCCCCAATCTGATCAATTAACACCTACTGTTCTTAGGCTCGACGGGTTTTCACAGCCAAAACCGGTGCCTTGATATCACTTCCAGAGGCTCAAGTTCTGGCGTCTCGAGTCGCTAACTATTGAAACTATATCATCAAAATTATGCTGCGTAAGACAGCGGCGAAGATGTTAAGTGATACCGCCAAATAATAAAGAAAATCGAGTTTTTTGAAATGCTATGTTGAACCGCGCAGCAAAGAAAAAAGCCAGTACTGACGGCTGGAAGTCAAAATATAGTAATATCGCCAATGAACTCGCTAGCAAGGAGCGCGAGTGGGCTAAAGCCGAAGAGCTGCTACGCCGTACCATACGCCGCTTAACCATTGCCGCCAATGGTGTTCACCCGGTGCTTGATAAGCGCCTCACCAATTTACGCAAAACCATGGACAAGCATCTTGACCTCAATATGTTGCAGCAGGTCAGTGACAGCATGCCCGACACGCTGCGCGAGCTTGGTAAAGAAATCCAACACCAGCTAACACCAACCCAGGTGCTCATGAAGCTGACCGATCAGCTGCAAAATATCGATAGCATTCGCCAAGATGCTATCGAACTTAAATCGCGCTTGCAGCGCGACCCAGATCAAGACGAGTTACAAAACATCATTTCTCAATTTGCTAATCTGATCAACAAACCGGCTGTCAGCTCGGATCATAGCAACGTAGAGGATACGGAAGGTGTAGACTCAAACAGTGAAGGCAACCTGATCAACACCTTTGTCAGCAATCTCGATTTTCCTGAAATATCAAACACCAAGCTAAAATCCATTCAGGCGCGTTCCGTAGAAGCAGGACCCGGGATTCGCAAAGAATTGGCCATCGAATTAACGAAGCTGCTCAACAACGCTGGCGCGCAACTTGAAGAACAAATTCAATCCGGGGTCGACCAGGCCTACAATGCCGCTGACGCCATCTTGTTATTGATTGAATTTTTAAGCTTTCCGGAATCATTGAGCGAGGATATCAATAATATTCGAGCGCGACTGGAAAAGCCGCTGACAGAAGAAGAATGGCCACGTTTGCTCAAGCTTTTGGCCAACGTCATCGAGCGCGCACGTAATCAGGTACAACAGCAAAAACACGAATTGGAAAATTTCCTCTCCGAGCTGACCGATCGCATTGAGTTGATGGACATGAATGTCACCGGTCTGTCGGAAATTCGCGCCCAAGCCAAAGCATGCAGCCATGCTATGCAAAAGAATGTCAATGAAAGTGTTGAAGGTATTCACGACTCCATCACCTCGTATAACGATATTGAGCAGCTACGAGAATCTGTATTCGGTCAGCTTAACGGCCTGCGTGAACATGTCCGTGGCTACCAGTCGCAACAGGATGAAAACCATTCGCAATCTGAGGAGTTGATCTCAGAATTGTCTGAAAAACTCGAATTGATGGAAGGTGAAACCAAAGCGCTACGCCAGCAAGTCAAACAACAACGTGATCAAGCCATCATTGACCCGCTCACCAAAACATTTAACCGCCTTGCTTTTGATGAAAGAATAGCTATCGAATTCGCGCGCTGGAAGCGTGATAAAAAATCACTTAGCCTGGTGGTATGGGATGCCGATCACTTTAAACTGGTTAACGACACCTTCGGCCATCTCGCCGGTGATAACGTTTTACGCTTGATCGCCGCTACCTTGCGTAAATACTCGCGCGAGTCGGATTTTATCGCTCGCTATGGCGGCGAGGAATTCGTTGCCATACTACCCGGCGCTGACGGTAAAGCGGCATTGGCCATCGCCGAGGCCATTCGCAAAGAAGTGGAATTCAGCAACTACACACATGATGGTAAAGTGGTTCCCATTACACTTTCCGGCGGTATTGCTGAATTTGAAGACGGCGACGAGCCTGATACGGTCTTTGCGCGAGCCGATGGCGCACTCTACGCAGCCAAACGAGGGGGGCGTAACCGCTGCCATCTCTCCAAGTCCGGCACAAACGAATAAAAACCCTGTTGGCTTGAGTCAACAAGCCAAATCCATGCGATAATGCGCCGCCTTATGGCAGCCAAATCTCGACGTAAAATCAAACGCTGGGCTATACAGCAATTCGATCGAAAATTTGACCTCGATCGTCTCGACTTTAACAAGCGTATGGCCCCGGCACGACATAAACCCAAGCTGACCGGCATTATTAGCGCCGCTGTAGTCTATGGTGTCTTATTGCTACTCGGTAATATCGGTGTCAATAATGGCGCTATCGACCATGAAACGCTGGCCAAAATGAGCTGGGTCATCATGGTGCCCAGTTCCGCTATTGGTATTTTTGTCTATATGCTGCTCAGCAATCGGCGTCAATACGATGTCATTCAGGACATGAAGGCCTATATCGCCTTTATCGAGAAGGATGGTGGACTGTTTTGGCGCTTTGAACCGTTAGTTCAATTGCTCTTGCCTGACGATGGCCTGGCAGCGCAGATGATAACAGGCTCTCGTGACGGTGATATGGAACAGCTCTACCCCGAAGATTACGGCAACAGCGTCCATAAACTCTATAACGCCTTAGGCAATTCCGGCAATCGGGAAATACCTGAGGAAATTGAAAACGCACTGATCGACAATTTCGAAAAATAAACGCTCTTGGCGAAAATCGCACCGCACGCATCCGCAATCCTACTCTTCAAATTACTGCAATTTCCCCACTAATTTCAGCACTTCAAACTAAAACTGGTATTCGAACAGCTAAAACAAAAAAAGGAGAGGAAAATTCCTCTCCTTTATACTGTTAGAACAAGCGCTAGGCTACTTTTTCTTCGATCAACTTGGCATCGTCTGCCGCAGATTTATTAGCCAAAGTATTGATAGCCACTTTTCGCGGTTTCATGGCTTCGGGGATCTCGCGTCTGAGTTCAATGTCCAGCAAACCATTCGCCAGATTAGCGCCGACAACTTTAACATGGTCGGCTATTTGAAAACGGCGCTCGAAATTGCGCGCGGCAATACCCTGATGCAGGTAATTGCGCTGACTTTCGTCAGCGGCCTTTTCGCCTGTCACACTCAATGTGTTTTCTTTCACTTCGATAGATAACTCGGATTCGTCAAAACCGGCTACCGCCATCGTAATACGGTATTGATCTTCATCGACCAGCTCGACATTATACGGTGGATAGCCATTGGCATTATCATTGCGTGACGCTGCATCCAATAGCGAAAATAAATGGTCAAAACCAATAGAAGAACGATATAAAGGGGTTAAGTCAAAATTACGCATAGGTATTTTCTCCATTAAGCAAAATACAATAAATCCGCCATTCGGCCGGATTTCCTATCAATAGACAGTCCCTTTCGGCGACCGCCCAATACTCAATATGTGGAGGCTGTGCGAAAATTCAAGCACAAAAAACGATGTTATTGTTTCATAGCCGAATACGTCACAGGCTGCGTATAGCCGGCACCTACAGCAGCACGCTGTTGATCTGGGTGAAGTAAATAATGGATAAAAGCCATGGTGGCCGCCTTGTCTTCAGCCTCCCGTAAAACACTCCAAAGAAGGTCGTGATTAGGCTGATGAACGGCAGGCACACCATAGATATGCGTATCGACATGCCCGTGCTCCAATAATTCGGGCAAGACATCGCGCCACAGGCGTTGTGACATCATTTTATCCAGTGGCTCCAGCAAACTGTCATCGGCAAATGCCTTTAATCGGGCCGAATCCAGACAAAGAATCGCGGGTAACCTACCCTCCTCACGCGCTGTTATCAGCATTGCTGGGTAATCATCGGGCTGGACTAAGGTCAGTTGCACCTCAATATTGCGCTGGCTCCCATTAAAGGCTTTCACTTGCTTGCGCATCAACTTGTCGCCTTCAGTCGATTGCATGGGCGCCCAGATAGTAATGGTTTTGCGATCCACCTTATCACTCACAGCATTGCCATCACCGGTCCAGTTAGAACAGGCAGAGAGGGAGCCAAGCAAGAACAAAACGGCTAAACAACAATAGCGGTACATTTATTGTCCCGGTTTAAACACCATAAGTCGGCGCTATTTTGGCAAAAAATAAATCGCTAATCCAGACACACAACACGTTCTGCATTTTATATACCAACCTGGGGCAAGGCTTTCTGAGTCGTTTCATTATATGAACCATAACGAGAAAAGAAATCCATCACATTCACTGGCCATATGAATGCCGTCAGCGTAAGAACGCTTAGGACCGGTTTTGCTCCAGAGTCTGCAATAAACGTTGTACAGGCACATAACCTGGCAGTAAGCTGCCGTCCTCCAGAATAATGGTAGGTGTGCCACTGATTCCTATTTGAGAGGCAATTTCCATGTGCTTGTCAACGGGGCTGTCACATCGGCTTTGCGCAAAGTCTTCGCCATTTTTAGCTTGCGTCATCAAGCCTTTGCGGTCTTTACCACACCAAACGGAGACGGCCTTAAAATAGGAAGGCGTATTCGGGCCGCTGCGCGGATAGGCAGCATAACGGATCGCGATGCCGGCATCGTTGTATGCCTCGATCTCGCGATGGAGTTTACGGCAATAACTGCAATCGATATCTGTAAATACCGTGACGGTATATTTAGCAGATTCTGGTGAGAACACAATCATGCCCGCCTCATCCATCGATTGAACCAAATCAGCACGCAAACCGTTTTGCTTGCTTTCAGTCAAACTGACCTTGGTCCTGGTGTCAAGAATGTTCCCTTGCAGAAAATAACGGCCATCGGCACTGATGTAAAATACGCGCGTACCGAAAACAACATCATACAGGCCATCCACCACACTAGGACTAATACTATCCGCCTCTAGCCCAGGCACCAACGCCTGCAGGGTCTTCTTGATCTGCACCATTTCATCCTCAGCAAAACTAAGACCCGGCACCATCAACACCCACAATACAACTACCAATCGTGACATTAAACAACTCTCTATATAATCAATTGAAGTAACAAACGAATCGCTACTGATAGTATAACGGCGGCTGGTCACACAAACCTAATGGTTCGACCACAGTTTTACCAAGTAAATCCGCTGATGGGGTAATTTATCCACGTGGGTGATGTTGGGCATGGAGACCCTTTAATCGCTCTTTGGCAACATGGGTATAGATCTGGGTGGTCGATAAATTACTGTGGCCCAATAACATTTGCAAGACACGTAAATCAGCACCATGATTGAGCAAATGTGTGGCAAAGGCATGGCGCAGCGTATGCGGTGACACCTCCTTGTTGATCCCAGCGCTGACAACGTAACGCTTGATCAAGTGCCAAAAAGTCTGTCGTGTCATGGCCTGGCCACGGTTGCTAACAAAAACCGCATCGCTTTGTCGCTCACGCAATAATTCAGGACGCGCCAAAGTTAAATAGCGCTGCACACTGAACAGGGCATTTTCACCCAGCGGCACCAAGCGCTCCTTATTGCCTTTACCGACCACCCTGACCAAACCATCATTCAAATTAAGTTGGAATAATTGCAAACCAATCAGTTCACTGACACGAAGTCCGCTGGCATACAAGGTTTCCAACATTGCCTGGTCACGCATGCCTCGTGTCTTACTGGTATCTGGCGCATTCAGCAGGGCCTCTGTATCCGACTCGGTAAGCGAAGAAGGCAAGGGTTTGCTGTAGCGCGGTGTATCAATCAGCGCAGTCGGATCAGTCTCTAGCTCGCCCTCGCGAGTGAGATACTGAAACAGCCTTTTTACGCTGCTGAGCATGCGCGCACTCGAGCGCGCTGATTTCCCTTGCTGCTGTACATGGGCCAGATAACGCATAAAGCGCTCTCGCGTTAGGCCTAATAAGCTCTTACCATTCATCGCTTGCCATTGCGCAAGCTGCATCAAATCATTGCGATAGGCATCAAGCGTGTTTTGACTTAAACCGTGTTCCAGCCATAGCGCATCGAGAAAGCGCTCAATGAGCACCAAATCGACGGCAGATAAACGCGGGTTACCGGCAGAGGGAGCCACGCTCATGATCCAGTAACCATTGTTTGATATCGATATGCTTGCCCATCACGGCACCGGCAAAACCGCCAATACCGTTACTGGCAACCACGCGATGGCACGGCACAATAATCGGTATGGGATTACGACGACAAGCGCCGCCGATAGCACGCGGGGCACTACCCAAGTGATGCGCCAATTCGGCATAAGTTGCTACGGCACCCGGTGGGATCTGCTGAATGGCCTGCCAAACACGCAGCTGAAAGTCAGTGCCCGCTAAATGGATAGCCAAGGTGGCCGGTGAATATCCATTTGAAAAATAGTCGCCCAACACGTCCATTGTCGCTGCGAGCTGCTTATCTTTGGCGCCTTTATCAGCGACAGCAGCAGGCAAAAAGTCCATGCCGTAAACCATACCGCTGTGCCACTGAACACCCAGTTTGATGCCGGGAATAGGAGTATCCATCACCGCATCGTAGGAAGATACGACAACCAAAGACACGGTTTCCAAACATTCCGCCATACATTACCCCAAGCACCCGCCGGAAAACGAAAACAGGGTTCTATGTTGCCATAGAACCCTGCTAAATATCAGGCAAAATCACCTTCCGTTACGTCGCTATGACGCAACAGCGGAGGCCAGCGCCTAGTTCGCTTTTTTCTTGATGATCAACTTCTCTTTGATACGCGCTGCCTTACCAGTCAAGCCACGCAAGTAATAGAGCTTGGCGCGACGTACATCACCGCGGCGAACTACTTTAATACTGTCTACAGCTGGGCTATGGGTCTGAAAGACACGCTCGACACCCTCGCCATGAGACAGTTTTCGCACCGTAAACGCTGAATTCAGGCCACGGTTACGCTTAGCAATCACTATGCCGGCAAAGGTCTGCAGACGTTCGCGTGTACCTTCAACTACTTTTACCTGAACTTCGACCGTATCGCCAGGGCCAAATACAGGGACATCAGTTTTCAACTGTTCGGCTTCAAGCTGATCAATGATATTGCTCATTGCTATAACTCCTAAAATAAACCTGTTTAATCGTTTACTGTTCCTGCTCGCCAATATACTCATCGAGCAAGCACCGTTCTTCGTCACTCAGGCGACGCTGTCCTATCAACTCTGGCCGTCGCAGCCAGGTTCGGCCCAACGCCTGTTGCAAACGCCAACGGCGAATTTTTTTATGGTCACCGCTCAATAACACATCTGGTACCGCTACATCGTCCCACACCTCCGGACGCGTATAATGCGGATAATCCAGCAGCCCTTGAGCAAATGAATCCTGCTTTGCCGAATCCTCATCGCCCAGCACCCCAGGCAACCAGCGCAACATGGCGTCAATTAAGACCATGGCCGGCAACTCACCACCACTTAACACATAATCGCCGATAGATAATTCCAAATCGGCTTCAGCCTCGATGAGGCGCTCGTCAAGCCCCTCATAACGACCGGCGACCAACAATATCCGCGGTCGCGCCAGCAAATCCTGCAAAATATCGTGATCAACCAGCCGCCCTTGAGGCGAAAGGTAAACACAATAGGCCCTGCCCACCGCGGCTGCCTGCGCCGCTTTAATGGCGCAAGCCATAGGCTCGGGCCGCATCACCATACCCGGACCGCCACCATAGGGGCGATCATCCACCGAGCGGTGTTTATCTTCTGTGAAATCCCGTGGATTCCACGTCGCAAACTCCAGACACTCGCTTTGCAGGGCGCGGCCGATCACACCGTAATCGGTCAGTGCTGCAAACATTTGCGGCAACAAGGTCACGACATCGATACGCTTTATCATGACCACCAACCACCGTGTCTAAAATTCCGGATCCCAGTCAACTTCGATAGTTGCACTGTCAAGATCGACCTGCCGAATCACATCGTCCCTGATATAGGGGACACAATGTTCACGTTCACCGCGAACAATCATGACATCGTTGGCACCCGTTTCAATCAAATGACTGACTTTACCAAGCTTATGGCCATCAATAGTGACAACTTCCAGGCCGATCAAATCAACCCAATAGTACTCACCGACGCTGATCGAAGGCAGTTCCGAGCGTTCAATAGCAATCTCGGTGTCAATCATGGTTCGCGCAAACTCAGGTGTTTGCAAACCTTCAATCAGCGCAATTAAACCCTTACCGTGGAGGCGCCCTTCAAGCAACCGTCGCTGTTGCCAGCCGTCTGGCAAACCAAGTTGCCAGCGCCTATATTGTAATATGTTTTCGATCGGATCCGTATAGGAACGGATTTTCACCCACCCCTTGACACCATAAACCCCTGCGATATGGCCAATCACGACCTTGTCAGGGCCTTGCTCAGACGTCAAGACCCTTTGTTGTTAGACTCAATCAGCTTATTAACGCGATCTGAAGGCTGCGCGCCTTGGCTCAACCAATAGTCAATACGTTCAGATTCTAGTTGCAAGCGAACTTCCTGCCCAGTTGCGATAGGGTTAAAAAACCCCACACGTTCGATATAACGACCATCACGGGGCATGCGTGAATCCGCAACCACCACATGATAGAACGGCCGTTTTTTAGCTCCACGCCGTGCCAGACGGATTGTGACCATGAATACTCTCCGGAAAAATGCGGTCTTTCGGTAAAAACGACGGATTATATATAAAGGTGACCCCTAAAGTACAGCCCGTTATGACCCTATTTCCCAGCTATTTTAGTGCCTAGCCTTAGAAACAGCCTTATCATGCTGACAACCACCTTGAATTGAACTAAAGGGGGCAAAGCCCACCGCTGATTGTGTCGCTACCTCGTGATAGATTTTGCACTTCCCTGTGCAAAATCGATTCGCCTACACGACAGCCTAAATCACCGACCGCCCTGCGTACGTGCCGCTACGCCACAACATCGCAAGCTCGTCTCTGGCTACGCAACACTACCTCAATG
>WGFU01000009.1 GCA_015492075.1 Gammaproteobacteria bacterium | reverse complement strand
CTGCACAAGGCCATCGTCGCGGCCCGTGGAAGACCAGGGAATCGGTCGAGCTGGCAACCCTTGAATGGGTCGCCTGGTTTAACCACCAGCGATTGATGGGGCCCTTGGGTTATATACCTTCGGCAGAAGCTGAGGCAAACTACTACAGGCAACACAACGGTCAGGCTGCTGTAGCAGCATGACTTAAACCAAACAGCCTCCTCAAAACCCGGGGCGGTTCACTTGTGTATAAAAGTAACAGTATAATTATGTGACAAGCTATTGACGATCACAATGGTTAAAATAATTAAGCCAATAGCTGAGCAAGAAAAGTAAAAATTGCCGGCAGACTGAGCTATTCCATAAAAAAGCAGAGCTGCGAGTTAAGCAATAGCCGCTAGGGTCTTACACTGCGAGATTCAACACAGAACGGGTTTTTCTAGCGGTGTGCCGGCTTTAATGTTAGAAAAGGGGCTATTGTTGAGAATGCATTATAAGAACTTATCGCCAATTCGAAGGGGTTAAAGCCGTGTGCCGGTGCTCCAGGGACTGGCAAGTCAACCCTGGCGGCATTGCTGGCAAACCGCTTAAAAACGAACGCGGTCCTATTTACAGTTTTAGTAATCCCAGGCTAATGATTAAGCGACGGAAATTTCTCATCAATGCAGCTTATAATCTTCTCCTGTTTGCTAAGCCAGGAATAGCAATGTCGCAGGTCATTAAAAAAACAGCCAGGCCCTCCGAACACATTGCCCTTTTTCTATGCGGTGATGTGATGACGGGCAGGGGTATCGACCAGGTATTACCCTATCCAAGCGATCCCGCTCTCTACGAGCCTTATGTACGCAACGCAAAAGAGTATGTGGCTATCGCAGAAGAAGCGAACGGGCCTATTCCAAAACCCGTAAATTTTTCCTATATATGGGGTGATGGGCTTAAAGAATTGCAACGCATGGCACCTGATGTGCGCATCATAAATCTGGAAACGAGCGTTACGACGAGTGACGAGTTTTGGCAAGGCAAAGGTATCCACTATCGGATGCATCCAAAGAATATTCCGTGTATCAGTGCGGCAAAAATTGATTGTTGTGTCTTGGCAAACAACCATGTTTTGGACTGGGGCTACAAAGGCCTGAGCGAAACCCTGAGTACGCTGCGAGGCGCGAGCCTTAATACTGCTGGGGCGGGAAATACGTCGCAAGAGGCTAAAGCGCCAGCAGTGCTAGAAGTGGCTGGAAAAGGGCGGGTTATAATATTTTCATTCGGCATTGAGTCAAGCGGGATTCCGCTAGAATGGGCAGCCAGTGCTGACCGGCCCGGAGTTAACCTATTGCCTGATTTGTCAGCGAGGACCATCGCTCGCGTCAAGGACGAGGTACAGGCCGCGACGCGCCCAGGTGATATTATCGTCGCCTCGATTCACTGGGGCGGCAACTGGGGTTATCATGTCCCCCGCCAACATGTTTGGTTTGCACATAAGCTGATTGATTCAGCCGGCGTCGATATTATTCATGGCCATTCCTCGCATCATGCAATGGGCATTGAGGTTTATAAAGACAAACCCATCATTTACGGTTGTGGCGATTTCCTAAATGATTACGAAGGTATTCGCGGCCACGAAGAATATCGGGGTGATCTGGCGCTGATGTACTTTATAGGTATAGTGCCAGCCAGCGGGCAGTGTGTCAGCCTTAAAATAGTGCCAAGCCAAATTCGGCATTTCAGATTAAACCAGGTATCGAGGGCAGACGCGCTGTGGCTGACAGAGACATTAAGCAAGGAAAGCAAAAAATTTAATACTGATGTTGCGCTGACAAAAGAAAATAATCTAATCGTATCTGCTATAAAATAGCCAAAGAGGCGCTAGTGCGCCACTTCTTTAAAACACATTAGTCGCTTGATCTGAGAAGATGAAAAGTATACTGGGTAAGCATCTATGAGAGGCTTGGATATCGTATTGGCCGTGGCAGGGATATTGGTATTTTTACCGGTGATGGTGGTTGTTTATTTAATTGGCTTGTTCGATACCGGGCACCCACTCTTTTTCCAAACGCGTGTTGGTAAGGATAAAAAACCTTTTACGCTGATCAAGTTTAGAACCATGCGGGTCAATACTGACTCGGTTGCCACGCATTTGGCGCAAGCGTCGTCGGTGACGAAGCTAGGGGCTTTTCTGCGCCGAACCAAGCTTGATGAGCTGCCCCAGCTATTTAATGTCTTGTTTGGACAAATGAGTTTGGTGGGGCCACGACCCTGTTTATTCAACCAAACGGAATTGGTCGATTACCGGGCGCAGCGGGGCGTTTATATGGCCAAGCCGGGGGTTACGGGGCTTGCTCAGATTAAAGGCATTGATATGTCGACGCCCAAGAAGCTGTCGAGATATGATGCCTTAATGCTTCAACACTTGGATGTAACACGCTATTTTTATTATATTTTTTCAACTATTCTTGGTCGAGGTCAGGGTGATCGTGTCAAAGCGGACTAAGCCTGCTTAGCGCTTGCAGTTGGGTTTTTCACCTTGCGATCTGGCCTTGTTATAGATGATCAGTGCATCAGGCATGGCCCTGTTTAGCTCGTCTATACGTGTGCTGCTTGACGGATGAGTGGAGAGTAATTCGGGTGGTGCTTTGGCGTCTGATGCCATGGCCATATTTTTCCAAAGTTGCACACTTTGCCGTGGGTCAAAGCCGGCACTGGCCATGTATACTAGACCAAGGATATCGGATTCGCTCTCTTGTCCTCTGCTATAAGGCAATAAAATTCCCACTTGTGCGCCAAGACCGAGTAAACCGAGCAATTGCTGTTTTTCCCGGCTGCTGGAGCCAGCCAATATTTGCACGGCCGACAGGCCAGCCTGCGTCAATGTGGCAGCGGAAACACGGGCATTACCATGACGTGCCGTGACATGAGCAATTTCATGCCCGATGACAGCAGCGAGTTGATGCTGATTTTCAGCCACATCCAATAAGCCGCTGTAGACGCCGATTTTACCGCCGGGCAAGGCGAAGGCGTTAACCTGTTCGCTGTCAAATACGGTGACTTCCCATTCTGTATCCGGTTCGACCTTGGCTGTAATGGCATTGGTAATACAGCTTACGTAGCTATTTGACGTGGAGTTTTTAGAGATGGGCGTGCTTTTTTTTGTTTCCTGGTAGGCAACCGCTCCCATTTGCGCCATCTGTGTCTCCGGAAATAGGAGTATTTGTTTACGACCGGTAGGTGAAGTGGTGCAAGCCGCCAACAGTAATAAGACGAACGCCACCAAGAAAACCCCGCGCCGGGATGGCATTGTAATTCTCATCGTTGAAATCATATCAGGGCGTGATTTTATACGCTGGAAGCTGAACTATTGCTTGCCCTGCAATTGTTCGAGAATGGCTTCGTTTTCCAGCGTGGAAGTGTCCTGTGTAATGGTTTCGCCGCTGGCAATAGCACGCAATAAGCGTCGCATAATCTTGCCAGAGCGAGTTTTAGGCAGGTTGTCGGCATAGCGAATTTCTTTCGGTTTCGCTATAGGACCTATTTGTTTGCTCACCCATTGTTGCAATTCAGTAGTGAGCGCCTTATCGATACCGCCCGCAGGGCGCTCGCCCTTTAGGACGACATAAGCGAAAATAGCTTCGCCTGTTAGCGCATCAGGCCGGCCTACGACCGCAGCTTCGGCAACTTTATCGTTGGCGACCAATGCAGATTCTATTTCCATGGTACCAAGGCGATGGCCGGAGACGTTGAGTACGTCATCGATACGCCCCATGATCCAGTAGTAGCCATCTTCATCGCGCCGGGCGCTGTCTCCAGCGACATAGTATTTATTATTAAAACGCTGCCAGTAGGTTTCACAATAACGCTTATCATCGCCCCAAATGGTACGTAACATAAAGGGCCAGGGTTTTTTTATAACGAGATAGCCGCCTTGGTTGGCTTGTTTTATCTCATTACCTTTTTCATCCACTACCGCGACATCCATACCAGGTAATGGCCGTGTACAGGAACCGGGCTTGGTGGCAATGACGCCGGGTATGGGCGCGATGACATGGGCACCGGTTTCAGTTTGCCACCAGGTGTCAACGATGGGGCAGCGTTGTTTGCCTATGACGCGGTGATACCACAACCAGGCCTCAGGGTTGATGGGCTCGCCGACGCTGCCTAATAATCTGAGCGATGATAGGTCGTAAGCATCAGGAAAATTATCGCCGGCTTTCATCAGCGCTCGAATGGCCGTGGGTGCGGTATAAAACACGGTGATGTTATGGTCTTGACATAGTTTCCAGAAACGCCCGGCATCAGGAACAGTGGGTGCGCCTTCATACATGAACAGGGTCATACCTAGTGCGAGTGGACCATAGGCGACATAGGAGTGACCGGTTATCCAGCCAACATCAGCAGTACACCAGTAGATGTCGCTGTCTTGCGCATCAAACACCCATTTCATGGTAACGATAGTGCCGAGCAAATAGCCGGCGCTTGAATGTTGAATGCCTTTTGGTGCGCCGGTGGAGCCGGATGTGTATAAAAGGAAGAGAGGGTGCTCGCTATTGAGCCACTCAGGCGGACAGTCATCGCTCGCCGGTTTTATCGCGTCATGCCAGTAGACGTCGCGGCCGGCCTTCATCGCTATGTCTGCGCCGGTGCGCTTGAGAACAAAGACGGTGTCTACACTTGCACAGCCCTCGGCCATGGCTTCATCACAGGCTGCCTTGAGTGCTATGATTTTGCCACCCCGGTAGCCACCATCTGCAGTAATGACGGCCTTGGCAGCAGCATCCTCAATACGGCTTTTTAAGGCTGCGGCAGAAAACCCGCCGAAAACCACCGAATGAATGGCACCGATGCGAGCACAAGCCTGCATCGCGATAACGGCCTCAGGCACCATTGGCATATAAAGCACGACGCGGTCGCCACAGCCAATGCCGTGGATTTTCAGTGCATTGGCAAATCGGCAAACGGCGTGATACAGCTCTTGGTAACTGAGTCGTTGCACATCACCACGTTCGCCTTCGAAAATAATTGCAGTTTTATCAGCACGATCTGCAAGATGGCGATCAAGGCAGTTATAACTAATATTGAGTGTGCCATCGTAAAACCAGCGATAATGGGGGGCATTGCTTGCATCGAGGGTATTATTGAAATCGCGGTGCCAGTCTATTTCTTTACGTGCGAGCGATGCCCAAAAAGTTTCGTGGTTATTGCTGGCGCTTTGGTAAAGAGCGTCTAGTGCTTGCGTGCTATTGATTGAAGCATGTTTAACGAACTCACTGGGTGGTGGAAAGCTACGTTCTTCATGCAGGATAGAATCTATGGTGTTCTTCGTATCAATAGTAGTCACCAGGCCGTGCTCGATTATGGGCTTTAGCAAATGTTAACGACTAACTTGTTTTTCCTTTATCTCATCGAGGGTTTTACAATCGATGCATTGTGTCGCAGTGGGACGTGCCTCAAGGCGGCGAATACCGATTTCGATGCCGCAGGTCTCGCAGTAGCCGTAGTCTTCAGAATCAAGCAAGCTTAACGCTTCATCAATTTTTTTGATGAGCTTACGTTCCCGGTCACGCGTGCGCAGTTCGATAGTAAATTCCGATTCCTGGGTCGCGCGATCATTAGGGTCGGGGAAGTTGCCGGCTTCATCTTGCATGTGATGCACGGTGCGATCTACTTCCTGCATGAGCGCACGTTTCCAGGTGTTGAGAATATTACGGAAATGGGCGGTTTGTTCCTCACCCATGTAAGACTCACCACGTTTTTCCTGATACGGTGCGATAGGCGTATCGCCCATTGCCAAAATATCTGTTCCTTCAAGTGCTGCCTGTTTGCGGCTGGCACTAGTCATTTTTGAGGTTGGTTTTTTTACAGATGCTTCTTTCACTGAGGCCTTCTTTTTAGGCGCGGCTTTTTTAGCCGGCGTTTGTTTAGTCACTGCTTTTTTCACAGGCGCTTTTTTAGGAGGTGTTTTTTTCTTGGGCGCGGCTTTCTTTACAGGCGCTTTTTTGGCGACTGCTTTCTTTTTAGCCTTTTTCTTTGCAATGGGTTTTGCCGCTACTTTTGTCATCGACTTTTTCTTGGGCACATTTTTTTTAGGCACGCTTTTTTTAATCACGGCCTTTTTTATGGCCTTTTTTTGCACCTTTTTTTTAGCGGACGCCTTTTTGATTTTCGCTTTAGGCATGCCGTACTCCCTCACTTGCCAATTCTAAAACACTACCTTATAGCATATTCGCGCGCCTTGACCAAGCCTAAGGCAGATGTACGGGCTATCTGAGAGGGCGAGGGGTTTGCTATGCTTGTGCGCTGTTATTTCGAGTCGATATATACATTGTCTTAATTTTACCCGTCTGGATCTACACAGAAAAAGGTGCTGCAATGGTTAATTTTGGAGGACGTAATGAGCGGGTTTGAAGCCTATCTGTTTGATGTGGATGGTACTTTGGCAGATACGGAGCGCGAAGGCCATTTGATTGCCTTTAAT
>WGFU01000008.1 GCA_015492075.1 Gammaproteobacteria bacterium | reverse complement strand
TATATAGCGCAATGATCATGGCGCACGGGATTCAAATCAGTATTGATGGCGAGGGACACTGGGTGGACAATGTGTTTTTCGAGCACCTCTGGCACGGTCTGAAATATCAAGAGATGCGCCTGAAAGCCCATGATATTCTCGCTCAAGCAACGCAGGGCGTCGAGAGTTGAATGGGGCTCCACAATTAAGACAAGCGACATGCCAGCCTGAACAGAATGACACCCAACCAAGTGTATTATGAGCTGCCATCAAACTTTTTATGGTAGCGTGAAACAGCATCGAGATGAACATTTATAAATGCTGATACCACCGCGTCAGTGATATGGCCCACTTTTTCACGCGAAGATGCCAACCTTTCTCAGGACGCGTTAGGGAATATCCTGGCTGTATCACGACGCCAAATCTCACGACATGAAACAGACCAGTCCGTTGGTAGTGATATGTTAGAACGTATCGCCGAAGCGGTAGGAAAATCGTTCGATTTTTTTTGAAGATCGAAACGATTATAAGATCGATTTAAGCACTGGGCTACCAGCCAAATCTTTCAGGCACTTGCTCATTGGGGCAAGTGATAACCGCTAACCTATAGCAGAACAAGCTTTTTCTATTCTCAAATGAATTTTTTTAATAAAAAAGAATAATCGCTGTCACTTACAGCTTCAATTACAGCCTTCAAATTCTTATCAAAAGAACCGTTGCCAAATCAGTTTTAAAAGTTTTGATATACCCTCCACCAAAAGATGGAATGTTCTATTTTGAATCTTATTTTATCCCACTGATAAAGCAAAAAATTAAAATAGAAAAAATTACACTAAAATCAACCTGTTAAATGGCGGAGAGAGAGGGATTCGAACCCTCGATACGGGACAAACCGTATACTCCCTTAGCAGGGGAGCGCCTTCAGCCGCTCGGCCATCTCTCCTGATCACTGCGCGCTTTTTAGCGCGACTGATTATACATCAGTCGCCAGCTTCTTGTTCTTTTTCGTTCTGAATTCGATCATAAATTTCTTCACGATGAACAGAGACATCTTTAGGCGCATTGACACCGATACGCACCTGATTTCCCCTTACTCCGAGCACAGTGACAGTGACATCATCACCTATGATCAGCGATTCGCCAACGCGTCGCGTTAAAATTAACATGGGTATTCTCCTGATTCCGATTTCTTAAATCACACGGGCTGCGCTTGATGATTTATCCCTGTTTTTTTTGCCTCATTCCTTTAGTGGCTATCATGTTTATCGGCAAGACTCGCCCAAACTCAAAAATTTAGCAAACTACTCTAGTAGCCTGCTCCAACTCAAATTCCTTATGCAGTGCTCGTACCGCCAGCTCCAAATACTTCTCATCGATGACCACCGATATCTTGATTTCCGATGTCGAGATCATATGAATATTAATACTTTCCTGCGCCAGTACCTCAAAGGTTTTACTGGCGATACCAGCGTGTGAACGCATTCCGACACCGACCAGCGATACTTTCACTATTTCGGCGTTGCCTTCGACCTTGCGGGCACCCAATTTGTTACCAGTGCTACGCAATATCCCCATCGCTTTATCGAAATCATTACGATGAACAGTAAAAGTAAAATCTGTCGATCCATCAGCGCCGACGTTTTGGATAATCATATCCACTTCGATATTGGCGTCTGCCACCGGGCCAAGGATTCCAAAAGCAATGCCAGGCTGATCGGGCACACCTTGCACGGTAACCTGCGCCTCATCACGATTAAATGCAACCCCTGAGATTAGCGCTTGCTCCATCGATTCATCCTCCCCGCTAATTAAGGTGCCTTCACCCTCCTCAAACGAGGACAAAACACGAAGCGGAACATTATATTTACTGGCAAACTCTACTGAGCGAATTTGCAAAACCTTGGCGCCCAAACTCGCCATTTCCAACATTTCTTCATAGGTCAGCCGATCCATCCGCCGTGCAGCAGGCACTACGCGCGGGTCTGTCGTGTACACGCCATCGACATCCGTATAAATCCGACATTCATCGGCCTTCAATGCTGCCGCCAACGCAACCGCGGTCGTATCCGAGCCGCCCCGACCTAAGGTCGTAATATTGCCGTCCTCGTCAACCCCTTGAAAACCGGCCACCACTACCACTTTGCCGCTGGCAAGATCAGCCTTCAGTCGCGTCGTATCGATGTCCACGATACGCGCCTTATTATGCATCGTATCGGTCAATATACGCACTTGCGCACCCGTGTAAGAACGGGCGACGACACCGCGCTCTGCCAACGCCATACACAGTAGCGCAATCGTCGACTGCTCACCGGTAGACAGTAATACGTCCAGTTCTCGAGGACTCGGCTGCTCGGAAATAGCGTGGGCAAGCCCCATCAGACGGTTGGTTTCGCCACTCATGGCGGAAACCACCACGACCACCCTGTCGTCAGCCCGCCTGGCCAGCAACACCTTGTCCGCTATAGCGCTAATGCGCTCCGTATTCGCGACCGAAGTGCCGCCATATTTGTGGACAACGAGTGCCATCTACATTAACCGTTGCGAGCCCAAGCCAAGGTCACCCCATGCCAAAGCCATGAAATCCGTAAAAAGCTCGTAATTAAACGCTAAATCGGCGGAAATTGGAAGAACTACCGTGAATCTAATACACGGCGAGACCGTAAAAATTAATTTGCTCACTAGTTATTAAGCTTGGACGCGACCCAATTCGGAACGGAGGCCAGGGCATTGTCCAGCTCAGCGGGCTTGCTGCCACCTGCCTGCGCCATATCGGAGCGTCCACCGCCTTTACCACCCACTTTTTCTGCCGCGACATTAATTAACTGGTTCGCTGGCAGGCGCTCAACCAAATCCTTGGTGACACCCGCGACCAATATGACTTTATCACCATTCACAGCGCCCAGTATAACCGCGGCCGGTGCCAATTGGTCCTTAAGACGGTCGACGGTTTCACGTAAGGATTTGGCATCGGCCCCGTCAACTCGCGCTGACAGCAATTTAATCCCGCCAATCTCTTCAGCACGATCCATCAATTCACCACTGGCCTGTGCAGACATCTGCTGGCGCGCTTGCTGCAACGCCTTCTCCAGCTCTCGCTGTTTTTCAGTAAGTTGTTTGACCTTCGCGGTTAAAGTTGACCTGTCAGCCTTAACAAGACTCGCCGCTTCGTCGACAGTGATCTCCAGTTTGTCCAACCAACTCAGCGCATGCCGACCACACATCGCTTCTATACGGCGTACTCCCGATGCAATCCCCGATTCGCTGACAATTTTGAACAGCCCAATGTCGCCGCTACGTGCAACGTGAGTGCCACCGCATAGCTCCACCGAAAAATCACCGAAACTGAGAACGCGGACAATATCACCGTATTTTTCGCCGAATAGGGCCATAGCTCCCTTGGCCATTGCCTCTTTAATCGGCATCAAGGCAATATCCGCTTCGGTATTTGCCAAAACCTGCTCATTGACCATTTTTTCTATGGTCTGCAATTCTTGTTTAGTGACCGCCTGCGGGTGCGAGAAATCAAAGCGAAGTCGCTGGGCTTCGACCAAAGAACCCTTTTGTTCAACATGATCACCTAATACCTGGCGCAGTGCGGCGTGCAACAGATGGGTTGCCGAATGATGCCGCATGGTATCGATACGATATTCGCTATCGACATGGCCAGTCACTGTGTCACCGATATGCAGCGTGCCTTCAACTACGATGCCGACATGTCCATGAACATTGCCTCCAGCCAGTTTTTGTGTATCTTTGACAGCGAAGTGAGCCTGAGCTCCGATTATCTGGCCACGGTCACCAACCTGCCCCCCCGACTCCGCATAAAATGGCGTTTGGTCGAGAACGATCATGCCACTCTCGCCAACAGCCAATTTCGTTACGGATTCACCCTCTTTAAACAAAGCGACCACTTCTGCCTTGTCTTCCAGACGATCATAGCCAGTGAAGGTGCTACAAATATCATTGTCGATGTTGACAGCATTTTCGCTACCGAAGCGACTGGCTGCCCGTGCCCGCTCTCGTTGTGCAGCCATATTGTTATTAAAACCATTCATATCCAGGCTAAGTTGATAGGACTGGGCGTAGTCTGCAGTCAGGTCAACCGGAAAACCATAGGTGTCATAGAGCTTAAACACGATATCGCCAGGAATGACGCCACCTTGCGCTCGCGCACGATCCGCCTCGTTACGCAATATCTTCATGCCCTGCTCCAGGGTCTCGGCAAAGCGCTCTTCTTCCGAAGCTAGCGCTAACTGTATATGCGCTTGCTTCGCAACCAGTTCCGGGTAGGCCGCGCCCATCAACTCAGTTAACGGTGCTACCAAACGATTGAAGAAAGCCTGTTTTTGACCCAGCTCATAACCATGGCGAATAGCGCGACGAATAATGCGGCGCAACACGTAACCTCGTCCTTCATTCGAAGGCAGCACGCCGTCTGCCAGCAAAAATGCACAGGAGCGGATGTGATCAGCAATCACTCGATGTGACGGGCTGTCAGCCTGCCTTGTATGGGTCACATCGGCAGTTGCTGCAAGCAATGTTTTGAACAAGTCGGTGGCGTAATTATCATGCGTGCCTTGCATCACCGCGGCCAGGCGCTCCAGTCCCATACCGGTGTCTACCGATGGCTTGGGTAAATTGGATAAGGTGCCATCCGCTGACCGCTCGTACTGCATAAAGACTAGATTCCATATCTCGACAAAGCGGTCTCCGTCTTCATCAGGACTACCGGGCGGGCCACCGGCAATATGATCGCCATGATCGTAAAATATTTCGGTACAGGGACCGCAAGGTCCGGTGGCACCCATTGACCAGAAATTGTCTTTGGCACCAATACGGCGAAAACGTGATTCGGCAATACCAATCTTCTTTAGCCACAGTTGTGCTGCCTCATCGTCTTCTTCGAAGACCGTCACCCACAAACGATCCGGATCGATGGATAATTCCTTGGTGAGAAAGGCCCAGGCATAGTCGATGGCTTCTTCCTTAAAATAGTCACCAAAACTGAAATTGCCCAGCATCTCAAAGAAAGTGTGGTGGCGTGCGGTAAAACCCACATTCTCAAGGTCATTATGCTTGCCGCCGGCACGCACACAGCGCTGCGAACTGGCAGCGCGAGGGTTTGAACGCTGCTGATTACCAAGAAAGACTTCTTTGAATGGCACCATTCCTGCGTTAGTGAATAATAAAGTAGGGTCATTACCCGGAATGAGCGAGCTACTCGGCACGATCTCATGATCTTGCCTGCGGAAGTAGTCAAGAAAGCTGTTTCTCAGTTCACCAGTACTACACATAAGCAACCTTACGTTTAAATCTCTTCAAAAACCTAATAACAACGCTCAATGATCTTCAGCCATCGCATGGCGTATGTGATCATGCCCAAAACCACGTCGCTGTAAAAACCGCATTTGTCTGGCACGCGCTTTATAATCTGCTGGCAACTCATTGCCAAAACGCCGTACCCGCGTCTGCAGCGCTAAATCGGCCCAATCACCAAACGATTCAAGCGCTATGGCAGTGTCTTCTATAGCTACGTGTTTCGCGGCCAACGCCTGCTCTATGTATCGAGGACCATAACCACGCTCTACGCGCGAGCGCACATACGCTTGTGCATAACGTGTATCGCTAATCAGGTTCTCTTGCTGGAACAAAGCAATAGCGCATTCAATGCGCTCTTTATCAAACCCGCGCTGGACAAGCTTTTGGCGCACCTCAGCCACCGCATGCTCACGGCGAGCTAGCATACGCGTAATACAATCGCGGATCTTAAAATCAGAATCTACAGGCAAACTCGGTTTAACAATTTCGCTACGGCAGGTTGGCCGACCTTAAGCCTCGGCCAGCGCTTCATCATTTTCGGTGCTTTCTACCATTTTAGGTAGCAAAGCTTCGCGTACTTTGGCATCAATCTCATTCGCCATAGCAGGGTTTTCCTTAAGGAACTTGCGGACATTGTCCTTACCCTGACCAATACGCTCCTTGCCATAACTGTACCAAGCACCCGATTTCTCAACGATACCCTGTTTGACGCCTAGGTCGATGATCTCACCTTCGCGCGAAACACCTTCGCCGTAGAGGATGTCGAACTCAGTCTGACGAAATGGTGGTGCTACTTTGTTTTTGACCACTTTAACACGGGTTTCATTACCCACCACTTCATCGCCGCGCTTGATGGCGCCGATACGCCGAATATCCAGGCGAACAGAGGCATAGAACTTGAGCGCATTACCGCCTGTCGTCGTTTCAGGATTACCGAACATGACACCGATCTTCATACGGATCTGGTTAATAAAAATCACCAGGGTGTTAGAGCGCTTGATATTACCGGTGAGCTTGCGCAAGGCCTGAGACATCAAACGTGCTTGCAACCCCATATGACTGTCACCCATGTCGCCTTCGATTTCAGCTT
The DNA here is from genome assembly GCA_015492075.1 of Gammaproteobacteria bacterium. GTDB lineage: Bacteria > Pseudomonadota > Gammaproteobacteria. The sequence goes on along the minus strand of WGFU01000008.1, from coordinate 27,808 downwards.
TAGGGGTCAGGGCAGCAACCGAATCAACAACGACGACATCGACGGCACCTGATCGCACTAACATATCGGTAATTTCCAGCGCCTGCTCACCGGTATCAGGCTGTGAAACGAGCAAGTTATCGACATCAACACCAAGCTTCCCGGCATAAACCGTGTCCAATGCGTGCTCGGCATCGACAAAGGCAGCAGTGCCGCCAGTTTTTTGCGCCTCGGCCAGCACCTGTAGCGCCAGTGTTGTCTTACCGGAAGACTCCGGGCCGTAGATTTCAACCACACGGCCACGCGGCAAACCACCGATTCCGAGTGCGATATCAAGACCAAGTGAACCGGTAGAAACGGCTTGAATATCACGTAATGCAGTGGAATCACCCATGCGCATGACAGAGCCTTTACCAAACTGCTTTTCAATTTGCCCTAATGCTGCTGACAGCGCTTTCTTTTTGTTGTCGTCCATTATTCCACCCGATATCTTTGGTCAAGATTGCATAATTGGCTGATTATCCCACAATCCGGCTCGGGCAGCACTAGCTTTACACATGCAACTTTCCTGTTAATCGGTTAGTAGTTCTAACAGCCCTCGCAAGGCATATTGCTCGCTCTGATGTCGCACCGACCCCCGATCACCACTGAACAACCGCATCGCGCTTCTGCTCTGCATTTCGGTCGCCCACGCAAACCAAACGGTTCCAACCGGTTTTTTATCGCTGCCACCGCCAGGGCCGGCGATTCCGGTCACCGCCAGAGAAACCTGCGCCCGACTATGCGCCAGCGCACCCTGCGCCATCGCCCTGGCTACCTGTTCGCTTACTGCGCCGCATTGTTCGATAAGCTGGTCGCTGACATCGAGCATCTCGTGCTTGGCGGCATTGCTGTAGGTAACAAACCCGCGATCAAACCAGGTAGAACTGCCGGCAACTGATGTCAAGCATTGAGATACACCGCCACCAGTGCATGATTCAGCAGTCGCCACTAACCAGTCTTTTTGCTGGAGCCGGCTGGCGATCTGTTCGATTAGTGTATTCATAAATGCGTTCATTATTATCGTCGCTGTTCACCTGAACCAAGCTTGGCTTGCTATACTGCGCCGTTTTTCAGATAGCTGTCGGCACCCACCCATGCTAAGCGATACCCTGCGCATTTTACCGCAATACCTCATTCCGCATCATGCCCTTTCGCGTCTGATATATCGATTGATGCGTATACGCTGGCCGTTGTTTAAAAATGCCTTAACAGCGTGGTTCGTGAAGCAATATCAGGTCGACATGAGCCAGGCCAAAGTTTCGGACATAAGAAGCTACCGCGACTTTAATCAGTTTTTTACCCGTGAGCTACGCGCCGATGCCAGGCCTATCACTAACACACCAGGCGCTATCGTCTCTCCTGTCGACGGTCGTGTCAGCCAGGTCGGTCATATCCAGCACGGCACCATTATTCAAGCCAAGCGGCATCATTATTCTGTACAGGCACTGCTGGGCGGCGACGCCGATCTGGCACGCCGCTTTGAGAACGGCAGCGTTATCAATATTTATTTATCGCCTAGCGATTATCATCGTATTCATATGCCTCTTGCCGGTGAACTACAATCGATGATTTATGTGCCGGGAAGATTGTTTAGTGTCAGTCCAGCGGCGGTGCGCAGCGTGCCGCGATTGTTTGCGCGCAACGAGCGAGTGATATCTGTATTTGAAAGCGAGCTTGGCAGCTTTGCCATGGTCAAGGTCGGTGCGCTGTTTGTATCAAGTATTGATACGGTATGGCATGGCGCTGTCACACCGCGCCGACCAAAAACCCTGCAACGCTGGGATTATGAGCCAGGTTCGCGGCCTCAGCTTGAACGCGGTGAAGAGGCCGCCCGTTTCAATATGGGATCAACGGTCATTTTGCTGTTCGAGCCCGAACAATTATCGTGGCAAACGGAATTGGCGCCACATCGGCCGGTAAGATTAGGCGAACTGATTGGGTCGGCCTTGCAGTGCCATGAACCTTAACTTTAGGCACAACTCATAACGGTTTTTAAAGAGCGATAGGCATTCGCATCAAAATTCTGAAACATTAGGCCAATCCCTTCGTCACATACCCTGACTACGCGCGCATTAAGACCGACCGACTCGATACGCGAGTCTTGCTCGGGCTGAAAGTGTAGCGTCACGTCTTTATCCTGTTGAAACCGGCTAGACTCGGTTTCAACAAAGGCGCCGCCAAGGCCAACATCAATAGTCTGTCCGTTAAACGAGTTGCCATCACATTCCACATCGACCTCAAGCCGTAGCGGCTGGCGTGAGCTCCAACGTTTTTCAATCATTATTATGCTATTCCCATGCTCAAAATCATCATAGACTCATAAAATAAAGCAAGAGCTGTGCCTAAAGCGTCAATTTTTGTTGGCCCTTTTAAAACAAAGACTTACAGCGCCATACTGCACCTAAAAAATATTTTGCGCAACAAGTAAAAAGATAGTGTAAAAGATGCCGACGCGAAATCTAGGCCCGATCGATAGCAAACTCGATAACGTCGTCAATATGGTCTCTGCCCGCCAGCAGCATCAACAAGCGATCCAAACCCAACGCTACACCGGAACAAGCGGGTAAACCATGATCCAAAGCGGCCAAGAGGCGCTCGTCAACATTAACCCTTGGCCTGCAAAGCTGATCCCGTTGCGTATTTTGATGCATAAATCTCTCGGCTTGCTGATGCCAATCCAGTAATTCCTGATAACCATTGGCGAGTTCGATACCATCAAGGTACACCTCAAACCGATGCGCATGCTTACCATCATCGCTAAGCTGGGCAAGCTGTGCCTGAGAGGCGGGATAATTCGTTAATACACAGATGCATTCAGTACCAAGTGTTGGCTCAATTTCGGCAGCGAAAACGAGATTGTAGAGGTCGTCTCGCTCACCTTGCAGCAGTTCCTGTGAATACACTTGCTCACCCGCACCAAGATAAGCACGTACATCGTCCAGACGGGTTTGCTCATAATCCAAACCCGTCCGCTCGGTTAATAGCTGCTGATAGTCGCAGATCTGTACAGGGCGTTGCGGCCACCAGATATGAAGCAGGTTCACCAGATCATCGATCAAGTGTTGCAGCTGAAAACCTACGCGATACCATTCGAGCATAACAAATTCGGGGTTATGCCGGCGGCCAGATTCCGCCGCGCGAAAACAATGACAGATCTGATAAATCGAGCCACTGCCAGATGCCAGCAAGCGTTTCATGGCAAATTCGGGGGAGCTTTGCAAATAGTAGCTACGCTGATCAGTCTTGCATTGCAAATGGTCCAACATCGGATCCGGTGAGGCGGCCAAGGAAAGAATGGGGGTATCGACTTCCAACACATCACGCCGGTCGAAAAACTCACGTACCTTTTTATACATGTCGGCACGCAGACGACGAACAGCTTGCGATGCGCCAGGTTGCCAATCGTCCTGCAGTGTTTGCTTATCGTATGGTGACAGAACTAACCCTTGACCCGCGACACATATTCGCCTTTACGCGTGTCTACCTTGACCACCACGCCAATGTCAATGAACAGGGGGACACGGACTACAGCGCCCGTTTCCAAGGTGGCCGGCTTGACACCGCCACCTGAGGTATCACCACGCACCCCCGGATCTGTATCAGTAATTTCAAGTTCTACAAAGTTAGGCGGGGTCACAGAAATGGGACGTCCTTCCCATAGCGTGACGACGCAATCTTCCTGCCCCTTCAGCCACTTTGCAGCCTCACCAACGGCCTTCTCGTCTGCCGCGATCTGCTCAAAGGTATCGGGCAGCATAAAATGCCAATATTCATCATCACTATAGAGAAACTGCATATCGGTATCGACAACATCTGCTATTTCTACCGATTCACCTGACTTGTAGGTTCGCTCTATCACACGTCCGGTCATCAAATTTCGTATTTTGACGCGGTTAAACGCCTGACCTTTTCCGGGCTTAACAAATTCATTCTCGATGATGCTGCAAGGGTCACCATCAATCATCAATTTGAGACCGCCGCGAAACTCATTGGTACTGACCGTGGCCATGCTTTCTCCATTTTTACGTCAAAATACGTTATTTTAATTTATTATAGAAAGAATATCCCCCATTACAAAGCCCTTATCTCAGCAAAGTGACCGCCATTAACTGTTCCAAATACCGAGCCACGGCCCGGCCACAGCAAATGCGTACCGTACGTGATGCCACATCCCTGCACAAAGCGGCTGGGGTCACCATCGACGATGAACAGGCGTCCAAGCATGCCCATGAACTGTTTGCTACGCGTGTACCCCAAGCGTTTCTTGATCGCGTTGCGCCGGGGGACCTTAACGACCCACTATTAATGCAGGTCCTGCCGCAGGCACAGGAACTAGTAAAGGATGCGCGTTCTTCGCAAGATCCGGTTGGCGACCGTGACGCTATAAAAATTGATGGCGTTTTGCACAAATACCAAGGACGTGTTCTTCTCGTTACCACTGGCGCTTGCGCTATTCACTGTCGTTACTGTTTTAGGCGTCACTTCCCCTATTCTGATTCACATATCGGCGGGCAACGCTTACAAGCCGCTATGAACTATATAAAAGATGACAGCAACATCGAAGAGGTCATTCTTAGTGGCGGCGATCCGCTCAGCTTAAGCAATGCTCAACTAGAGAATATCACTCAGCAACTGTGCTCAATTGGTCACCTAAAACGGCTACGCATACACACACGCGTACCCGTTGTCCTTCCCGACCGTGTCGATGACGGCTTGGTTGATTGGCTTAACCGTATCCCCCTGCCAACTAGCATGGTCATTCATGCCAATCACGCCAATGAAATCGACCAGCAGGTCACATCAACATTACACAGACTCTATGAGACCGGAACCCTGCTTTTCAATCAATCTGTACTACTAAAAGGCATTAATGATTCTGTAGACAGCTTATCGGCACTCAGCCAGCGCCTGTTTGAATGTCGCGTTATACCCTATTATCTACATCTACTCGACCAGGTCGAAGGAGCCATGCATTTTAACGTCGACGACCACACTGCTCGCACTCTCATCACTGAACTACGACAAACGTTACCCGGCTATCTCGTCCCCAAGCTGGTGAGAGAAAATCCCGGCCAAAAATCTAAAACCCCCATCTGATTTCTACCCGCCAGTCCATAACCTAATCTAATGTGAGCGCGCCGGATTAAGTCTGCACTATCCCACCGAGCCTCCTCAATAATTATTCCTTCAATAGGCCAACCATGCCAAGGTTTGCGCCTAGCATTGAATTACACTCTCCTAAAAGCACGGCTCAAAAATATTAATACCCTGCCTCAAAACTTTATGTTAGCGAATGGTAGCGACATTGTTGTTGGCAGATAACACACCGTACGAGCGGGGTTCCACTCCCTATCAAAAGCAACTAATATAGCGTCAACCTCTTTAAATAGCTGCGTAATCGCCAAATTACTCGCGCCCTTAATCATCCTCGCCGTCGTAGCGAACCTCGAAGCAGAATAAGGAAAGCATTTAAACACGCTATTGCAAACTGGCCGACACGTTGCACGACAATAATTCGCTGCCGCCCCCGGTTTTGGTCACGAATTACTAAAGGAAACCACTACGTCGCCGATACTTAATTCCAGCAGAGGTAAAGATCAGTAAGCAAGCAATAAATACCCGCTATCAGATCTTAATCTTTGCAAAATATGGGGCATGCTATTAGTGACGAATATCATATGGCGTCCCCTTACGTAAGAGCCATAAGACGTCTTTATGTTGCACAGGCCAGCGAAAACAGTACAGATATCAATAAAAGTTCATAGGCTACGTGCCCTCGGGGTGCAATGTGGTTCAAAGACAACTTAAAGAATTTTTTAACTTCAAAAATAGAAGACGACCGACTTATGACTAGACAATTAAAACTATGTGCCGCAATTGGACTTACCGCAGTATTGACAGTAATGCCCGTGCTTGCTGGCAAGCCACTCAACGAACCAATCAAACCCATTCCAGCGACGATCGATGTTGACCCTAAGAAAGTCGCATTGGGTCGAAAATTATTTCATGACAATCGCCTATCAAAAGACAATACCGTCTCCTGCGCAAGCTGTCATGATCTAGCCAATGGTGGTGTCGATCATGTGAAAGTGTCAACGGGTGTTGAAGGCAAGCAAGGGCATATCAATTCACCTACTGTCTATAATACTGCGTTCCTCTTCCGTTTGTTTTGGGACGGTCGCGCAGAAAACCTAGAGGAACAGGTCGACGGTCCTATTCAGAACCCTATTGAAATGGGTTCATTGTGGCCAGACGTTGTCGCCAAGCTCTATGAAGATGCCGAGTATCCGCGCTTATTTGATGAAGCATTTGGCGGTGGCATTAGTCGGCAGAACATTAAATCTGCTCTGGCCGAATTTCAGCGCAGCTTGATTACGCCGAACTCGCGCTTTGATCAATACTTGCTCGGTAATGAAAATGCGATCACCGAACTGGAAAAGAAAGGCTATCAGAACTTCAAAAGCTATGGTTGTATTTCATGTCATCAAGGTGCCGCAGTAGGTGGCAATATGTTCCAGCTGTTCGGTGTTGCCAACTCATACTTTCAGACACGCGGCAACATTACCAAGGCTGACATGGGTCGCTTTAATGTGACCGGAAATGTTCTAGACAAGCATACATTCAAGGTGCCCAGCCTTCGTCTGGCTGCTCTGACACCACCTTACCTACATGATGGGAATGCTCCCACACTGAGAGCAGCCGTCGACATAATGTTCAAGTTTCAGTTAGGTCGCGAGGCACCTGATGAAGACAAAGACGCCATCGTAGCGTTTATTAAAACCCTCGCAGGTGAGCATCCGGAGATGAAGAAATGAATAAAGTAATTAGCATAATCCTGCTGGTAGGAGCAGTTGCTGTCAGTGTAGGTCTCATCCACACACACAACCGCATGTCTCAGACCACAGAACAAGGCACTGGAAATTTGTATTCAGTTTCTGAAGATATCCACAATCTTCGTCAGTTAGACGGTGAGTGGAGCCTATCAGTACTACGCAGCCTGGTAAGCGACTCTGACTTTGACGAAGTCGCCGGCTTTCTGCCAGTATTACGTGAACTTCGCTCTGGGTTGGCCACTGCGGCGGATGCACAAGATACCATCCCCGATAACCTTAAAAATCGCCTATTCCGATTCCTGAGTCTGGTTGAGGCAAAAGAAGAAACGGTCGAGCAATTTAAGACCAACTTTGCTGTTGTACGTAACTCTCGTAAGTTCTTGCCAGTTGCCACGCGCAGCCTACTTGCCAGTGCCGCAAAGCTTAAAGCGGATGCACAGGAAAAAGCAAAAGACGGCGTTCTATTGTCTACCACTGGCGCTGAGTTGGCAGACAAGATTCGTGATATAAACGATCGCGTCTCAGCCTTTTCACAACGTCCCGATGAGGGTGCTAAAGTGCGCGTCCTTACAGCATTGAGTGAGTTTGAAGAGACAGTGCTTCAATACCCACCCGAGCTGGCAAACGCTTTGAATAACTACATCTCGCACTCTCGTATTATTTTGGAGCGTACCATTCACCTGAACAGTATTCTCAAGCGTGTACTCGGGACAGAAGTTGCAGAAGCCGGTAAAGAGCTTTCAGCACAATTTAAAAACTTTTCTGACGGCCTGCTTGCCGAAGTGGATGCTGGCACCGCCGACCTTAACAAACAACTACTCATAATGATTCTAGCGCTAGTCGCCATTGCAGTAGTCGCTGGCATCATGTACATGGTAAATGCCTTCAGCTTCGATAAGAAACTTAAAGCCAACGTTGCCAAGGTAACCGAAGCGCTCGAGAAAGAGGCCGAGAATGGCGCAGGAAACGCTAATTCAAGTGTTGATATGGGATCAGTCAGCTCTATAGCTGGTACTATCGCCGAGGAGTTAGACAACCCTGTCACCAAGTTGAGCGAAAGCCTGGACTCAATCCGCAACAGCGCCGAAGGCTTCCATACACTCAAGCTTGAAGTGAATAAATTCATGCATTCAAAATCTGCTGACACCTTTGAGATGATGAGTAATCTGAAAAATATCGGTGAAGTACTTGATGCAGTCACTGGCGATGCCACACTGCATGATGTGCCAGAAGCCATCGATGACATGTATAACAACCTGATGCAGGTTCAGACATTTACCGGCGAGCTACGCAACTTAAGTAATGTCGAGCCTAAAGCCAAAGCGTGGTTTAATGTTAATGATGTTGTCAAGGCCGCCATCGAGGAAACCAAAGACGAGGTCGGTGACAACGTCGTAATCAAGGCAAAAACCAGTACTGTACCGGAAGTCTTCGGTTCAAGCGAAGAAATGCAACACACTGTTGTTAGCATGATTCATAATGCACTTGATGCAATCAAATCTGCCGGCCAAGGCAAAGGCCAGATCATGATTTCCACCAAGCAGCATAATGATAAAGCCATCATCAGTGTGGTAGATAACGGTAGAGGCATGGATGACGAAACGCGTAATCGTGTCTTCGAGCCTTTCTACTCTACAAAAGAACGTAGCGATAGCAAGGTAGCAGGCTTAGGTCTATCCATTGCGCAGAAGCTAGTAATGCAAAACGACGGTAAAATTGTTATCAAGAGCATTCCTAACAAAGGCACTAACTTCTCAATCGTGCTACCGATCAAGAGCCAACATAACGAGGCAGCTCAAGCGTAAGCAATCATCAACAGGTAAGATACCGGAGTATATACGGGCGTGCCGTGACATTGGCACGCCCTAGCCCCGAAAAATACTCTTTGGCGGCGGATCATCGAGCATTGACCGCCATACTAGGCAAGCACTATCCCTCTGTTGGGCGATTTTTATTCTTACACCCCCTTGATATTTATCCTGGCATTACCCCACACAGCCACTGGAGCATAAAATCAATAGAGTAATAAATTAATGAACTGACAATACGAACCGTTATATATCCCATAAGCAGAAAATCACCAGTACGGAGTTTGTAAGTAAATGAGTGCCGCCCCACGCGAAATGGTCGATACAGAGATACTCGCCAACCTAGCGCCTCTCAACAATATGTCACCTGAGCAATTTAATCAGGTGGCAACACGCGCAAAAATCAAACAGTTCAAAAAGGGTGAATATCTGTTCCGAGAGGGTTATAGCGACCGGCATACCTTCTATATCGTAAAAGGCCGCATCGCTTTGCTTAGCGAAGCTAATGTAGTGAAAACCATTGATGGTAGCAGCGAAGAAGCAATCGAACCCTTAGCACCTGATCTACCACGTAAATTTACTGCGCGCGTGCAATCCACCTCAACCGTAATCATGATTGACACTACCGTTCTAGACTTTCATCTCGGTAAAAATACCGCCGATACCTATGAGGTCAATGACATCCAGTCCGAAGATGGTAGTGATTGGATGACACGGGTATTACAGTCAGAAGCCTTCTCAAAACTGCCGCCAGTCAGCCTGCAACGAATGCTGTCTGGCGTATCTGAACTAAGGTATGAAACCGGAGATACCATCATAGAGGCAGGCCAGAAAACCGACTACTACTATATTGTTAAAAGTGGTCTGTGCTGCGAAGCCGACAACCCAACACAAGAATGGTGTTGTGGCGATGCCTTTGGTGCCGCTGGACTGCTGCTTGACGAGGGCCAGCCTTCAAAAATAATAATGAAAAGAAGTGGCGAATTAATGCTTTTGCCGAAGGCGGAATTCATTGATCTTTGTTATAAACCGTTGGTCACCTATACCGATAGCAGCTCCGCAAAAGAGCATATAGATAACGGCAGCAAATGGCTAGACCTGCGCCCCGCTTGCGCTCGACTAGGCAGCAGCCTGCGTGACAGCGTTTGCATTAATTTTTATGAGCTTTCCAAGAACATTAGTTCACTGAATAACTTTCAAACTTATATCGTTATAGGCGACACACCAGAACACAGTGGCGTAGCTACCTTGCTCCTCATACAACACGGACTCAGTGCAGTTTGCTATAACGGTAACATTAGCTCGATAGATCCTGCTTTCATTGACCGCGATGCGGCGCCTTCCGCTGAGCTTATCAATGATTTAAATAGCAGCTTGCTTAGCGAGCAAAAACTTAAACGGCAACTTGAATTAGAGAAACAGCGGTTACAGGAAGAAGTATCGGCACTCAAAGCTTCCAACACAGCACTTTCTGATAGCGGTTTGGGAGAGCGCTTGTCACTGGTCGATGATTATACCAATCACGATACCCCCTCCCCTACCGGTAACAACATTGTGGATAGGGTCAATCCCTCTTCCACTGCAAGTCAATCCGCCGGTGACGATAGAAAACTACTAGCACTAAAAACTGAACTCGAAAACAAAATCCGAAAATTGACCCAGCAACTTAATGACGAAACAGAAAAACGAAAGCTGGCTGAGAATAACCACACCGAGTTTCTCAAGAAAGTAAAACGTTACAAACTCGGCAACGATGCTTTGGTTAAAAAACTTAAAACCCAGTTAACCGAAGGTAAAAACAAGCTTACCAAACTGGTATCACAGTCAGCCTCGGTCGATACAGATATCAACAAGATGCGCGCCGAGCTTGAAGAGAAAGCATCAGCGCTTCATCAAGCAGAAGAGCTGTTACAGAATGAAAAACAACGCGTTGCCGAACTTGAAATATTACTAACGCAAACTCGTAACGATCTTGACCACGTAGGACAAGAGTTCGAAGCAAGTGATGACAATGAAAAGGTACGCTTACTACAGGAAAAACTAAAGACCAGTAGCGAAGAAAAACGATCACTGGAAGAACAACTGAAAAGCGTTACCGAAGACTACGAAGCCTTACAAAATGAACGCGCCGAAGCCGCACTGTGGGACGAAATGGAAGACCTGAACAATGCACTGGGCGTTGGCCCCACATCAGCAGACGAACTCAGTGATTTAAGCGATATACTCGGCGACAGTGCTGATGACCTTAACGATCTCGACTTCGACTAAGGCTTTCGATAAGCCTAACCGCATCTAGCCACGTAGCCGTTCCAGTGCGGCAATGCGTTCTTCTAACGGTGGATGCGTCATAAACAACCGTTTCAACCCCCGACTAATCTGGCCTGAAATCGCAAATGCTGCCAACTGGTCGGGTAAATGAGGTTGACCAACACTTGTCTGCAAGCGCCGCAAAGCTGCCACCATCTTGCCAGGCCCAGCCAATCGCGCTGCACCTGCATCTGCTCGAAATTCGCGTTGACGGCTAAACCACATCACAATGATCGAGGCCAAAATACCTAACACCAACTCTGCTACGATAGCGGTAATCCAAAAACCAGGCCCATGACCGCGTTCATTTTTCAAAATCACACGATCGACGAAATGACCGATAACCCGTGACAGGACAATGACAAAGGTGTTGACCACACCTTGAATCAAGGCCAAAGTAACCATATCGCCATTGGCAACATGACTGATTTCGTGCGCCAACACTGCTTCCACCTCGTCACGTGTCATGCCTTGCATTAATCCGCTGCTGACTGCAACCAAGGCGTTATTACGCCACATACCTGTGGCAAAGGCGTTGGGATCCGGCGCATTATAAATAGCCACTTCCGGCATACCAACCCCGGCCTTCTGAGCCTGACGTTTCACAGTGTCAAGCAACCAGCGTTCCGTCTCATTTGCCGGTGATTCAATGACCTTTGCACCCGTCATGCGCTTGGCGGTCCATTTGGAAATAGCCAGCGAGATAAAGGATCCACCCATACCAAAAATACCGGCAAAAATAACGAGCGCGTTCATATTCAGATCAACACCGCGCTCGTCGAGTATGCCTTCAAACCCAAACAAGCGTAACGTAATGCTCAATACAACCATAATGGCGATATTGGTTGCCAAAAACAGGAATACGCGTTTCATCTACCGACCTCTTTAAAATAGCTCTAAAACGAACACCTATCATTATTGGGTTTCGTCAGCCCATTTCAAAGCAACAAAATGACTTCGTCGCTAAAGGGCTTTAAATATTAGCCGCTATAGGAAATGAGCCAACTTATCTCTCCTTAGATAAGAAGACCTTCGGCCGGCAGCATCTCCCGCTGTCGGCTTTTTTAATTTTAACTTAAAAACCCATTAAATAACTGTCTCAATTCTATCCACACGCTGGAAACCACGTGGCAACTTGCGACCGCGTTTAGCACGTTCATGGGTGAAATTATCAAGATCGTTTGGCTTGAGGTTGATATAACGCTGACCGGCATAGACGCGTAAGGTATCCGTCTCACTCAGCAAAGCCGTACCAACGACAAACTCCTCTCCTTCGCTCGCCTTGGCCTTGGGTATGTTGATCATCTTAACGCCTTTCCCCTTGGCCAATAGCGGTAACTCGTTGAGCTCAAACACCAACAAATATCCCTGATTGGTCGCAACAGCTATCCAATAATCATCCTGTGGCAGAAGTAAACGTTGTGGCGCTAATACGTCATTCCCTTTGCCAACACTTACCATGGCCTTACCGGCCTTATTCTTACTCACCATATCCCCTATGGTCGAGACAAAGCCGTAACCCGCGGTCGAAGCCAATAGTACCCGCTCAGACTCGCCACCCAACACCACACCACGGAAGCTCACTCCGGTTGGTGGCTTTAAACGGCCTGACAAGGGTTCTCCCTGGCCACGTGCTGACGGCAAGGTATAGGCGGGCAAGGAATAGCTACGGCCACCGGAATCTAGAAACACGGCTGACTGTTGGCTACGACCACGATCGGCATCGCAAAAGCCATCTCCGGCTTTGAAATTTAACGCGCTGGGATCCATGTCGTGACCCTTGGCAGCACGCACCCAACCCATATTGGATAACACCACCGTCAATGGTTCACTGGGCAGCAAGGCATTTTGATCCATCGCGGTCGCCAGCTCGCGCTCGACAATCGGCGAACGCCGTGCGTCACCGTATTTTTCGGCGTCTTGCTGCAGCTCTTTTTTGACTAATGTTTTTAAACGTGCATCAGAACTCAGCAATATATTCAATTGCTTACGCTCTTTATCTAATTCAATTTGTTCGCCGCGAATCTTCATCTCTTCGAGCTTGGCCAGGTGACGCAAGCGAGTATCGAGTATCGCGTTGGTCTGAATCTCAGTCAGATTAAAACGAGCCATCAGCTGCGCTTTAGGCTCGTCCTCTTCACGAATAATACGGATCACCTCATCGAGGTTGAGGTAGGCGATCATCAAACCTTCAAGAATATGCAAACGCGCCAGAATCTTATCGAGACGGTACTGCAGACGTCGACGTACCGTGCTAACACGATATTCCAGCCACTCCTTTAAGATCTCGCGCAGGTTCTTGACTGCCGGCCTGCCATCAAGGCCGATCATATTTAGATTGACACGATAACTGCGCTCAAGATCAGTGGTAGCAAACAGATGCGACATCAAGGCCGCAATGTCGACCCGATTTGATCTCGGTACAATAATCAAACGTGTTGGGTTCTCGTGGTCGGATTCATCACGCAGGTCTTCAACTAAAGGCAATTTCTTCGCCGCCATCTGTGCCGCAATCTGCTCCAAGATACGCGAACCACTGACCTGATAGGGCAAAGCCGTAATCACGATCTCGCTCTCGTCCATCTCGTAGCAGGCACGCATACGATAAGAACCATGGCCAGTCTCATACATCGCCAGTAAATCATGCTTCGGTGTAACGAGCTCAGCGCTTGTCGGCAGGTCAGGGCCACTTATAATGTTGAACAGCTCTTGAACAGAAGCCTTAGGTTTATCAATAAGATGGATACATGATTTAACAACTTCAGTAAGGTTGTGAGGAGGAATGTCGGTGGCCATCCCCACGGCAATCCCGGTAGTGCCGTTGAGTAATATATTCGGCACACGGGCTGGCAATATTGACGGCTCGTCCAGCGTGCCATCAAAATTGGGCACCCAGTCAACCGTGCCCTGTCCTAATTCCCCCAGCAGCAACTCGGCATAGCGAGTAAGCTTGGATTCGGTATAACGCATGGCAGCAAAGGACTTGGGATCATCACTAGAGCCCCAGTTACCCTGGCCGTCGATCAATGGATAGCGATAGGAAAACGGCTGCGCCATCAGTACCATGGCTTCGTAACAGGCGCTATCACCATGCGGGTGAAACTTACCAATTACATCACCAACAGTACGGGCCGACTTCTTGAATTTGGCCGTCGCCGCCAGCCCCAACTCGGACATGGCGTAAACAATGCGCCGTTGCACGGGTTTAAGGCCGTCACCAATATTGGGTAAGGCACGATCAAGAATGACGTACATCGAATAATCGAGGTAGGCCTTCTCGGCAAACTGGCGTAGCGGCAGTTGCTCTACACTGTCGTCGTCGTTGTCAGACACTTAGACACCTTCAAAATAATGAATACGTTATAATCTTGGCATATTTTTAAAGTGTGCATAGACCATGGCTAACGATAAAACTGCCCGCCCTATACCTCTGCCTTATCGCCTTCTGCCTGCAACCATTTCTTGCGATCTGCTGCGCGCTTTTTCGCCAACAACATATCCAGCATTTGATCCGCACTATCGCCGCTATCGATGGTGAGCTGCACCAAACGCCGCGTATCCGGTGCGATGGTGGTCTCACGCAGCTGCATCGGGTTCATCTCGCCCAGACCTTTAAAGCGAACAACGCTGATTTTGGCAGTAGGCTTTTTGGCCGTAATACTGTCGATAATGCCCTGTCTTTCCGCATCGTCCAGCGCATAATGCACCTCTTTGCCGGCGTCAATACGATACAAGGGCGGCATGGCGACATACACATGGCCCTTTTGCACCAAGGGTCTAAAATGCCGCAGCATAAGTGCACAGATCAGTGTTGCAATGTGCAAACCATCCGAATCGGCATCCGCCAGGATGCAAATCTTGCCATAGCGCAAACCCGAAATATCATCAGAAGCCGGATCAACACCCATAGCAATCGCAAGATCATGGATCTCCTGCGAAGCCAAGATCTCGCTGGATGCCACTTCCCAGGTGTTTAAGATTTTCCCCCTCAGGGGCATTACGGCTTGAAATTCACGTGCCCGCGCCTGTTTCGCCGAACCACCGGCTGAATCCCCCTCTACTAAGAAGAGTTCCGTGCGCTGTAGATCTTGCGCAGTGCAATCAGCCAGCTTACCAGGTAAAGCAGGGCCCGCCGTAATACGTTTACGCACCACCTTTTTACTGGATTTAAGTCGCGCCTGCGCAGCATTAATCGCTAAATTGGCAATGCGCTCACCATCTTCGGTATGCTGATTAAGCCATAGCGCAAAAGCATCTTTCACTACCCCCGCAACAAACGGCGCGCACTCGCGCGACGACAAGCGCTCTTTGGTTTGACCACTGAATTGGGGATCGGCCAGTTTGACCGACAAGACATAGGCGCAGCGATTCCAGACATCTTCCGGTGTAATGCGTACGCCTCGAGGAATCAGGTTACGAAATTCACAAAACTCGCGAACAGCATCGGTCAAGCCACTGCGCAGACCGTTAACATGGGTACCGCCCTGCATGGTTGGAATCAGATTAACGTAGCTTTCGGTAATCCATTCATGGCCTTCTTCGAGCCAGGCGACTGCCCACTCTGCCTGCTCCTCATTACCTTCACTACACCCGGTGAACAAGCCTTGGGGAATCGCCGAATTCCCTTCCAGCCCTTCCTTAAGATAGTCCGATAAGCCATTGATATAAAACCATTCTTCTGTTTTATTGCTTAACTCATTGTAAAGTGTAACATTGAGGCCTGGACATAACACGGCCTTGGCTCGCAGTGTATGTTTAAGTTTTGTGACGGAGAATTTTCCGGAATCAAAATAGCTCGTATCAGGCATCATTTTGATCGTGGTGCCGGTATTTTGCTTACCGACCTTGCCTACCACTTTGAGCTCGGAAACCTTCTTGCCGTCGGCAAAGGCGATGTGGTATTCCTGTCCACCGCGACGCACCCAGACGTCAAGCCGTTTACTCAAAGCGTTGACAACGGAAATACCGACGCCATGCAAACCACCCGAATACTGGTAATTTTTGTTGCTGAACTTACCCCCAGCGTGCAACTTAGTCAGAATGAGTTCAACACCCGGAATCTTTTCCTTGGGGTGGATATCAACCGGCATACCACGGCCATCGTCACGTACCTCAAGCGAGCCATCTTTAAAGAGCGATACGTCAATACGCTTGGCATAACCTGCCATCGCCTCATCGACACTGTTATCAATCGCTTCTTGCGCAAGATGATTGGGCCGTGTCGTATCGGTATACATCCCTGGGCGCTTGCGCACTGGCTCAAGGCCGGACAGCACCTCGATTGCGGAGGCATCGTAACGATCAGACATAATACTTTTGGTAAGCTACATTCATTGCTGGCGCAGGGTAATGCAGAGCCGTACCAAAAAACAAGCATAGTTTTAGCAATGGCAGAATAAGCATTGCCGCCAACATGAAGGCACAGTATTCTAATAGCTAAACTATTAGAATATTCTCGTTTCAATAGGGTTACCATGACTATGAGCAATCCGATGACCCGCTGACCGACCAAGAGGCATTCATGACATTAACGGAACTAAGATACATTGTCGCCGTGGCACAAAAGCGGCATTTCGGCCAGGCTGCCGAAGCCTGCTTTGTCAGTCAGCCGACATTGAGTGTTGCCGTCCGCAAATTGGAAGATGAGCTGGGTGTATCCATCTTTGAGCGCGGCCCGAATGACATTACCCTGACACCCATCGGGGCTAAAATCGTCGATCAGGCGCAACGTGTTCTTGAGCAAGCCAGCTCTATAAAAGAAATTGCGCAGGCAGGCAAGGATCCTCTTAAAGGAGCTCTCCGCATTGGCGCTATCTACACCATCGGCCCCTATCTATTTTCTCACCTTATTCCGATATTGCATGAACGCGTCCCCGGTATGCCGGTTATCGTCGAAGAAAATTACACAGCAAATCTTGCGGCGCGGTTAAAACAAGGTGAACTCGATGTCATCATCGTTTCAGAGCCATTTGAGGGTCCGGGGATTGTGACACAAGCACTTTACGATGAACCTTTCGTTGTGGTGATACCTGGCTCCCACCCCTGGAATAGCCGCGACAAGATCTCCGCACAGGATATCGCCAATGACAATTTGTTACTCCTTAGTTCGGGTAACTGTTTTCGCGATCAAGTACTTGCCGCGTGCCCGGATTGCAAACAAACCACTACGTCAGAAAGCGGTATTCAAGTCGTTCTGGAGGGCAGCTCACTAGAAACTATTCGTCATATGGTTGCCAGCGGTATGGGCATCACCATTCTGCCCTGTGCCGCAGCAAGTGTTGACCGCTATTCACAAAACTTACTAAAGATAAAACGTTTTCACGATCCAATACCGACACGACGAGTCGTGTTAGCTTGGCGCAAAAGTTTTACTCGCACCGAAGCTATCGAAGCACTGAGACAATCGATCTTGTCTTGCCAATTAAGTTGTGTAACTATGCTGCCAGATGCCCCACGCTTGGGCAGCCAGCAGTCGATATAGTGCATCATCTGTTTGGTTATAGGATGAGCCTGGCTAGCGCCATTTGGCTGTCAACCTTGATGATTAGCTTCAACCTATCAATACTATAAATATAATTAATTGGATTTATCTGGGGCTTAGCCCTATTTTTACGCATTGTTTGGCCGTGTTTTATCAGCCAGACCTATCATGATAGAGGAGAGTAACTATGGAACTTAAAGGTAGTAAAACAGAAGACAACCTGAAAGAAGCTTTTTCTGGTGAGTCACAAGCAAACCGTCGTTATCTGTACTTCGCAGCCAAGGCTGACGTAGAAGGCTACAACGATGTATCAGCAGTATTCCGTTCAACCGCTGAAGGTGAAACCGGCCATGCGCACGGTCACTTGGAATACTTGGAAGCTGTTGGCGACCCTGCCACTGGCAAACCAATTGGTGGCACTTCTGACAACCTGAAAGCCGCTATTGCTGGTGAAACTCACGAGTACACTGATATGTATCCTGGCATGGCTAAGGCTGCTCGCGATGAAGGCTTTGACGAAATCGCTGACTGGTTTGAGACTCTGGCCAAGGCTGAGCGTTCGCACGCCAACCGTTTCCAGAAGGCTCTTGATAGCCTTGAAGGCTAGTCACAGCTAGTCCTCACGCCGTAGAGGTCTTGACCTCTACGGCGTTTTTATATGCAATAATTATCCAAAATTCGCCACGTAGGGAGAGCGACTATGTCAGCAGTTACCGAAGGTCGACGCGAAGGCAGTCTCGAGGCACCTACCCGCCACCCGATCGACTGGAACAACCCCGAATTCTACAACGAAGAGTCACTAAACGAAGAACTTGAACGCGTTTTTGATATTTGCCATGGCTGTCGCCGCTGTGTCAGTCTGTGCCATGCGTTTCCAACATTATTTGACCTAGTCGATGAGTCAGACACCATGGAAGTCGATGGCGTTGACAAAAAAGATTATATTAAAGTTGTTGACCACTGCTATCTCTGCGACCTCTGCTTTTTAGTAAAATGCCCTTATGTGCCGCCGCACGAATGGAATGTGGATTTCCCGCATCTCATGTTGCGCGCCAAGGCCGTCAAATTCCGTAAAGGCGAAACCAAAGCCCGTGACCGCTTGTTAACCAACACCGATATGGTGGGTAAGCTCGCAGGCATCCCTGTGATTGTCGATGTTGTTAATGCAGTTAACTCAGCAGGTGTCACGCGCAAACTGCTGGATAGCACACTGGGCATTCACCCCGACGCTATACTACCTAAATATCATAGCAACACACTGCGCAAACGCATGTTGCGCCGCCCCCAGTTAAATGCCGAAGTCATACCCACTACTACCACAAAAGGCAAAGTCGCCCTGTTTACGACTTGCTACGGTAACTATAACGAACCTCAAGTCGGTGAAGACCTCGTCGCCGTGCTTGAACACAACGGTATCCCAGTCACCATCGCCGATAAAGAGCGTTGTTGCGGTATGCCAAAACTTGAAGTCGGTGATCTGGAAGCGGTGAAAGAAGCCAAAGAAGCCAATATTCCCCAACTCGTCAAACTGGTTGATGCTGGCTGGGATATCATCGGCCCCGTCCCTTCTTGCGTATTGATGTTCAAACAAGAACTGCCATTAATGTTCCCAGATGACGAGGATGTGAAAAAGGTACAACAAGCGATATTCGACCCGTTTGAATACCTGATGCTACGCCACAAAGCTGGCAAGCTCAGCACAGACTTCAAAAAACCCCTGGGCAAGGTGTCCTGGCATGTGCCCTGTCACCAACGTGTGCAGCGCATTGGCCAAAAAACGCGAGAAGTACTAGAACTCATCCCAGAAACCACTGTCGTGCCCATCGAACGCTGTTCCGGCCATGATGGTACTTATGCAGTGAAATCCGAATATCACGAAATTTCGATGAAGATCGTGCGCCCTGTCGCCAACCTAGTGAAGAAAGACGAATACGATCACTATGGTAGTGACTGCCCGATGGCTGGCCACCAAATTGAAAATGGTATCGGCCGAACCAAAGCACCTGAACACCCGCTTTCACTATTAAGAATGGCCTACGGTATCTAATCCGCTTAATAATTATTATTTAGAGAGACAGCTAATGAAAAAAATCCGCCGTGAGGACCTGCTTAGCCTCGAAGAGTACTCGCAAAAGCGTGATGAAATTCGCGCCAATGCAATGGAACACAAGTCAAAACGCCGCCTGAATATTGGTGAAAATGCCTTCTTATACTTCGAAGACTACACCACCATGTATTATCAAGTGCAAGAAATGCTACGCATTGAACGTATTTTTGATAGCGCCGAAATCGAACAAGAGCTGGATACCTATAACCCTCTCATACCTGATGGCACTAACTGGAAAGCAACCTTTATGCTTCAGTACGACGATATCCCCACTCGTCGCGCCGCCCTGGGCAAACTGCTAGATATTGAAGATAAAATCTGGGTAGAAGTGGAAGGCTGCAAACGAATATTTGGTATCGCCAATGAGGATCTCGATCGTAAAGACCCAGAAAAAACTTCTTCAGTCCATTTTTTGCGCTTTGAGCTACCAGGCGAAGCGATCCAACTCGCAAAAAACGGTGCCCAAATTAAGTTTGGTATCGATCATGAGAACTACCGACATGAGGTTATTGTCCCTGATAACGTTCGTGCTGCATTGATTGAGGATCTCGACTGAAAAACAACATAGAAAAAAGGCGCTAACCAAATATTGGTTAGCGCCGCGGGGACGTCATATTCCCTTTCAAGCTAAAATCCAAATATGGTTGCCGTTACAACAGGGTCGTCTTATTCACAAGCCAGATAGCCATCGATTTTGTAACACTTCGAGCCAACTGCAACAATATTCGCCTTCGCTTCCATTGTCACTACCAACGGCGCCACATACACCGCCGCGGCCGCTGTCTTGATAAATTTACGACGTGATTCACTGGTTTTATCTGTCTGTTTCTTCATGATACTCCGCTCTCGCCAACTGCCATATACGCTACAAGCAGCAATAAAAAAATAATTTCAAACTGTATTCTGCAAGCGCTATGCCAAGCAAGATATTTCACCTTAACCCATTGTTTTTAATATACTATCTTCCTTTCTCTACGCCTTCCCCGGTACCCGGCCAGTGTCAGTTGTAAAGTATCCCGACCCCCGGCTCCGACAAAAAATGTATAGACACGCGGCAACAAAAAAGGCCTTTTAAAAAGGCCTTTTTTAGTTTTCGGGCAACTTTTCAGTTGCCCGAACGACGCACCAGTCAACTATTTGGCAGCAGCATTACCATTAACCGGCTCGGAACCCGTACCGTAAACATAGGCCTTAGCAGGCATACTGGCGATTAATGGTGTAACGTAGGCAGCAGTCACGGCAATCTTGACAAATCTGCGACGTGATTCGCTGGGCTGCTCATTATTAAATTTGTTCATGTTTTTCCCCTTGAAATTCACAATAGACAATCAGTCTTCGCCAATAAAAAAGCAAATGACATGCCACCAAACATAAGCAATTGATTACAATAAGTTTTCTTCTTTTCCATACGAGGCGCCAACTCAGAGTCATAGGCGGACTGTAAAAATCTCCGACAACATCCAGCCATGCTCTTACAATGCAGACACGAACTGCTGCAACATACGAGCACTCTGCTCCAAATCTGCTGTTTCGACCGAGAAGGACGGTACACGCTGGGCAATGTTAGTCGCGGTAGAGAGTCCCTTGTTTTCGTGCTGCAACTGATTTAGGCCGTTAGCAAACAAATTCATGCAACCTTCACTAACGGACAATGGGGTAACCGATGGCGCTGACGCATCACGATTATATTTAACGTAAAACATCGCCGCTAAAGGTGTTGGTGTATGCACCACATGGCATGGTAAGGCCTCTATCGGCACGTGCAAGGTACAGTCGGTTTGGTAGGTTTGCGCTGGCAATGGATAGGGTTCGGGAGGATGGTTTTTTTGATTAAGCGCATGCGGAAACGGTTCTATATTTAAGCTATCAAGCTCAATGGGGGCAAGTTCGTCGCTTAAATAATCAAAGCCATGGTGTAACAATGCCCAGGTGATGGTTGACTTACCACTCCCTGATGGTGCACTGATCAAGATCGCTTTACCATCCAGAACGATGGCGGCACCATGAACAAAGAACAGGTCTTTGCGCAGGTGTTCCAACTCGATGGTGAGGTCTTTTTCAAAGTAATAAAGCAGTTGATAGGTATTTTCAGCGTTAAACGGCTTTACCCCTTCGCGCACGATAACAAAACCATTATCACTGTCTCCACTTATCATATAACGAAGCTTCGGCGCACCTGACTCGACGAAAAAAAATGCAGAAAAACCCACAGCCAAGATATCGCAAATTTGTTTTGACGAGCACTCTACCGCTACAGTTATATCAAATAATTTTAAATGGAGGGTTAACATAAGCAACCGGTTTAAATGGTACTTAAGATATCGGTAGCACATAAGCGTTCTTCAATAATACTCGCTTTGACTACTGATACGGCTGCAATGACATAACTTAATACGAGCGAAATAGCCACCTTGTTGAAAATATCATGCCTAGGCTCTGCCTTGCAAAGACGTTCTTGATGCGATGATATGTATCACATCATTACATCGAAAAAAATAATGGCATGACTCAAAACCGCCCTGCTCCCGCTTCCAATTGCATTAATTCCGGCCCATAAAAAAACCGCACTGACACGATTGTCCAATGCGGCTCGAACCTGCTTGATTAGCCACGGCCGCTAAAAATGCAGCCCTGCTAAAATTACCAGCTTCGGTAAGAACGGTATCTTCTGTAGGTACTGCGCTGGCTCAGCCTTCTGTACCTGCCATATTTTCTGTATTTTCCATATTTGCGATATTGCCTGTACCCACTCTGTCGACCACTGTGCCCACGTGGAGTATAACCAGAGCCAGATTTTCTATAGCTTGCTTGTGCCGGCATGCTGGCAATTAATGGCGCCACATATGCGGTTGCTACTGCAATCTTAATAAACTTACGACGACTCGAGCCGTCTACTTTGTTTTGCCTATCCATGTTTAACCTCTATCTTAATATATTCTATTGTCGTCAAAACCAGAGTGTTTAGTAAACCAGTTCAAGCTCACGTAATTGCACAATAGCATTTTGCACATCGTGAATCGCCGTGTTTTGATCAATGGCGAAGCGGCGCACTAGCTCATCGGCAATAAAAAGATCTGACTTTTCACCGTCACAATGCGACAAGATAAGACTGGCTGTCGCATTTAACTGGTGAATTTGATCGTTGTCTTGATCAAGCACCACCATTTCATCGCCAACCGCCTGAATTGTAATTCCATCACGTTGTTTCGGATACATACAAGGTTTACCTCGGATTACTGAAACACAAGATATCGCGCGCATCACTTGAACAGCAAAACTAATGCCAGAATGTAAAAAATCACTTAACTGATTGTTATTATTAGAATTTCTGTATTTTCAACAAACCCTGAAATAGGCCGATTGTAAACTATATCGAACCCGCGTTTTGTGACTAAGTCCTTGTTTTTTTAAGTATACTGCATCAAAATGGGTGATAAAAAACAAACCGTTACAATTATAAATTGTAAAGATTCCCGACAGCTGCCCGCTACCGGTAGTAACAGGGCCAAACAAGCATTCAACCGACAAACACCCTATTTTACACATTGATTCGCGCTAATCGATCTTATGAAAATCACTGACTACCATGGATAAGTCATTGCTGCTGGTTACGCTGCTGGCGCGCTCTTATCATACTGATACCTTACTCAACGAGCTCTGCACACTATTTGATCAAGGGGTCGATTGGCAACATACCACTTACCTTATTCAGCACCATCGTGTCAGCGCTCTATGCTTACAAAGTCTTCGCAAGATCAATCACAACGCCGTTCCGCCCCATGTACTGCAACTACTGCAAAAAGAGTGCTCAGACAACACACGGAATGCCTTGGTACTGATGAATGCACTCCATCAACTGGTAGCGCTTATCCAATCAAACGGTATCGAAGTCGCCTGTTTTAAAGGCGTGGTTGCCGCACAACTCATATACGGCCAATTATCGATGCGCAACTTTAGCGACATCGACCTTTTTGTCCGCAAATCCGATCATCGACGCACTGAACACCTGCTTATTGACAAGGGCTTTCGTATAACACACCGCTACGACAATGCCTTCCAGTCCGGCTTGCGCGACGATCAGCGACGTGTGAATGTTGATCTACATTGGGGAATACCACCACGAGAACTCCCCCTGGCGTCTCATTTATTGTGGGATAAATTATCAAGTATCGACATCGTCAATCAGTCGGTGCCCACATTCAGTCTTCATGACACCATGATTCTCACCGCTGTTAATGCCGTAAAAGAATATTGGGATACGCGCCTGTATCGCTTTTGTGATCTTGCTGAACTCGTTCAGCGCAACCCGCAACTGGACTGGAACGGGCTTTTCAGGCGCGCCAATCAACTTGGCTGCGCACGTATGCTCTATGTTGCCTTAATAGTTGCTGACAAATTACTCGCCGCGCCGCTGCCACGCGATGTCGCCATCACATTGAGCCATCATCAAGACCTGGCGCCACTCGTTGACGAAGTAACGACTCAAATGGAATATTCCCATTTAACAAGTAAGGACGATGGCTATCGCCAAACACGAGTAGTGAAGTCAGACAAGCACTTTTTTTTGCTGCTACAAGACTCCACCTGGCGCCGCTTTCATTACTGGTTAAACTGGGCGATCACCCCAAGCACGGCCGACCGCCAATTCATCAAACTGCCACGCACACTTGGGGGCCTATACTACCTTATTCGCCCCGTTCGTCTGCTGCTACGACACCGCTGAGCGACATAGAAACATCACCATGGTTTAGACAGCGCTCTTGCAAGTCGCTAAAATCACCCTAGTATATGTAACTGAATAGTAATGAGACCCCTTATGCAAGAACCCAGCAGTACGGAAGTAACAGCGGTTGATATCGAAACCGTTCGCAAGCAGCTGTTCGACGCCGTTCGTAATTACCCCGAAGCACAGCAATATTTTGATGAACAGATAAACAACCCCGAAGTCCTGGCACGTTTATTTGATATTTCCTTAGGTGATTTTCCCGATTCAGTACGCATGAAGTCATGCGCATATATTGCCGCCTACCCCGCGAATATGTTGCAAGACTATGAAGAAGATTTGCTCGACCTGCAAAATGAAGACTGGGAATGGGTCAGTGATCATGCCATTACCGCGCTCGCCAAAATAAAATCGCCACGCGCACTGAAATATTTGGTTGAAAAACGTATCGCGCCCAAACTTAAACTCGAAGGTGAAGCGCTGGGCCATCATCTGGCTGAGCTACTGGCTGAAACTCCCTGACATTGACCACAAACCGATAAGGTCAAACCACACAGTACCTTGTACAACAGTAACCCTAAGCAAAGGGAACGCGAACACACCCCGATGACCGGAGAAAGTGCGTAATGCCGCAGTCGATTTTTACGCGAATCAAGTCTTTGATAAGCCTCTGCGTAATAGGCTCATGCCTATCTTTTAACGCCTTCGCTAGCGAATGCCATCGTGAAGGTCGTTGGTTAAACCCTGGCACCAAGGAATTTACTAGTACCGCCAAATTCATACCAACCATGCGCGACCAGCAAGTCATCCTGCTTGGAGAACAACATGATATCGCCGAACATCACCGCTGGCAGCTGCAAACCATTAGCGCCCTCTTTGCGCTGCGCGAGGATATCGTCCTCGGTTTTGAGATGTTTCCACGCCGGGTCCAGCCCGCACTGGATCAGTGGGTAGCCGGAAACCTGAGCGAAACGCAATTCCTCAAACAATCCGACTGGAGCAAGGTCTGGGGCTACGACTCAGCTCTCTACATGCCCATCTTTCATTTTGCACGCATCAATAAAATTCCCATGCTGGCATTAAATGTTGACCGCGCTACGGTACGTAGCGCCAGCAAAAAAGGCCTTGCACAAATGAGCGAGGATGAGCGCCAGGGCGTCTCACTGCCTGCTCCGGCATCGGCTGATTATCTCGAGCTACTCGCCAACACCTTCGGTGGTCACGGTCACGGCGATGCGGCAATAGAGGAAACGATTAAAGATGAGCGCTTCCTGCGCTTTGTCGACGCGCAGCTACTATGGGATCGCGCCATGGCAGAGCAACTGGCCAAGGCCGTAAAATCCGAGCGAACACCGCTGATCATCGGTGTCATGGGAACCGGCCATATTATTGACCACTTCGGCGTACCGCATCAACTAGCAGATCTGGGGATACAGCACACTCGCGTGCTGCTACCAGGCAACAGCGATATCCCTTGTAGTGAGATAACGGCCCGCACCGCTGATGGTATTTTTGGCCTTTCCCACTATAAAGAACCGCATTCCGACAATAAATTATTGTTGGGCGTTCACCTGCTCAATGAAAATGGCGCGGTAAAAATCGCCCGAGTCGTCGAAAAAAGTATTGCTGAAAGCAGCGGCCTCAAGCAAGGTGACACCTTTGTTACGATAGCAGGTAAAATTGTTAATTCGGCAGATGATGTTGTCACCACCGTACAGGCAATGAGCGCCGGCACATGGTTGCCCATAGAAGTCAAACGTGACGGAGAATTACTAAAATTAGTGGCAAAATTCCCCGCCGAGGCTACGGTTAACGACAGTAAATCCGCCAATTAATTACTATCACCATGTGATATAAGACATTGTTTTTTATATGAATAAGACGCCAAACGAACTCACTGAGGCGAATACTGACTTTACCGCGTTTCTCAAGCGGTATCCAGAGTACGCTAACAGTTACGCTATAGACCAGCTACGTCAAAGTGAATTCGCGCGTCTCGATAACAGCGCTGAAATCTACCTCGACTACACTGGTGGCGGCCTCTACCCTGCATGCCTGATAGACCAACACGCCGAGTTACTCAAAACACATGTTTTTGGCAACCCGCATTCACATAACAACTCCTCTCAGCTGTCTTCGTCACTACTTGAACGGGCGCGCCAAGACGTATTGGACTATTTCCATGCTGACAGCCGCGACTATTTAGTCATTTTCACCGCCAACGCCAGTGCCGCGCTTAAGCTGGTTGCCGAAAGCTATCCTTTTGATGCCAACAGCGAGCTGCTACTCACCGCAGACAACCATAACTCCGTGCAAGGTATACGCGAATTCGCTCGCGCCAAAGGCGCCAATATCCACTATATTGGCTGCCGGCAAGATACACTATTGGCCGATGACATCAGCACTTACCTGAGCCCTAGAAAGAAAAATTCCGCCCGACTGCTAGCCTATCCGGCGCAATCCAATTTTTCCGGCGTGCAGCACCCGCTATCGTGGATAGAGCAGGCCAAACAAGCAGGCTATGACACTTTGTTAGATGCCGCGGCCTTTGTTCCGAGCAACAGACTCGACTTAAGCATTGTGTCACCAGACTTCGTTAGTATCTCGTTTTATAAAATGTTTGGTTACCCTACCGGCGTCGGTGCGCTGATTGCGCAGCGTGATGCGCTCCACAAGTTAAAACGCCCGTGGTTCGCCGGTGGCACGGTTAAAATCGTCTCGGCGATCGCCGATTTTTATTCGCTGGCAGACAATGAAGCCGCCTTTGAAGAAGGCACAGTGAATTATCTGAGTCTACCCGCTGTCAGCGCTGGCTTGAAGTTTATGCAAGAAGTGAATATCGATATCCTGCACCAACGTGTTATGGCCTTGACCGATCATTTATTAACTAGCATGCACTCCTTGCGACATAGTAACGGCCAAACCGCTATCGAACTCTATGGCCCAAAAACCACGCAAAATCGCGGCTCTACTATTGCCTTTAATGTGCTTAGCCCTGACGGCCATTATATTCATTACGACGCTATCGAAAAGCTGGCCAACCAACAGGGGATTGCGATTCGCTCAGGTTGTTTTTGCAATCCGGGCGCGGGAGAAAGCAGCCTGAACCATAGCGTTGAAACCATCAACCTTTGTCGAGAGCGTCTGTGCAACCCACAACAGCAATCGTCCCTCTCAGAAAACCAGTCATTTAACCTATTAGACTTCCAGCAATGCATTACCTCTCAAGGCAAGGCCACAGGCGCGGTGCGTGCCTCGCTAGGCTTGGTCAGCAATTTTGGTGATGTCAACAAATTACTGCAATTTTTGCGCAGTTTGTTGGATCAAACTGTGGTAAAAACCGCTACAGTAGATTAAGCGATCAGCCACAATTCGAGAATTCCGGGGACAGTATACTTATTTATGATCTGCCATCCTTAGCTTGAATTGCGATTAGATTTTCTCCCTGGCCGTTTAGGTGCCAGCTGCTTTCCTGTCAGTGTTTCCAGCATACCAACGAATCTCATATCTCCCAGCGGCCTCCCCGTT
>WGFU01000007.1 GCA_015492075.1 Gammaproteobacteria bacterium | reverse complement strand
TCATATAGCTGGTATACTTGTAAAATAATGTTGCAATAATGCTTGATAAGCCATATTGCTAGGTGGCTCCAATAACCAGTATTTACTGGTCTTGTAGATGAAACCCTTTTTAAACTGAACAGACGATGAATCATCCCCAAAGATTGCTCCATATTACCGACTTTCATCTCGGTAACAATCAAGGTGATTGTCTGGCATCTGTGGATTGTGATGCATCACTGATACGAGTGATCAATGCACTTAAGAACGAGTGTTGTGATGGTTTGCTGGTCACGGGCGATATTGCCCATTACGGCGCCGAGAGTGCCTACCGACGTTTGCAGAGCTATCTCTCGGACATATCGGTACCGGTTTATATGCTTGCTGGTAACCATGATGATATGGCATCGATGCAAAGCGTGTTTGGCGATTTAGAGAAAGAGCTTGTACTCGGTGACTGGCAGTTAATCTTATTGGATTCGAACGAGAGCCAATGTGATTATGGCCAATTGTCTGCTGATGAACTGAGTTTTCTAGAGACTACTTTGCAGAGCAATCAAGCTAGACACAGCCTCATTGCCTTGCATCATCCTCCGGTAGACATTGGCAGCGCCTGGATGGACGCAATGCAACTGAAGAATAAACAGGCATTTTTCGATATCATAGATCGTTTCGATTCGCCGCGAACCGTAATCTGGGGGCATATTCACCAAGAGTTTGATCAGCAACGCAAGGCAGTGCGTTTATTGTCGTCACCGTCCACTTGCAGCCAATTCTTGCCGCGCAGCGCGCAACACCAACTAGACCGGAAAGGGCCGGGTTATCGATGGCTGGAATTAAACACTGATGGTAGTGTTGATAGTGGCGTAATTCGTGTTGACTGAGAATATGAGTTTTTATGTTTAGGAGAAAGAATATGTTGAGTCGTTATGGCCTGTTCTGCGTAATGCTATTGCTTAGCACCAGTTCATTAGCAGTGGCAGTGCAATTTGAAGAAGGTGAGTGGCATACCGAAGTGCGAGTTGAGTTTAATGGCGCTATATTCCCGGTGCCGTTTACCACAAAAAAATGTCTGACTACCGACGACCCCGTTCCCAACTCCATTGCCAATAACGCCAACTGTAGTATCAGCGATATCTCAGACACGGATACCGAGTTAGCATGGACCCTGCACTGTGATGATGCCAAAGGCAGTCTGCACGGTGTCGCCAGCATTGTGTTTGTGGAAAAAGGTTTTAGCGGCACCATGGAAATGGACATACGCGACGATGAAGGCGAGCTAACAAACCGCCATCGCTACCATATGAGCGGTATTCGTCAAGGCCCTTGTAAAGAATAAGGTCAATATAGATGTCGGCATGGCCTCAATTGTTGAGCGTTTTTGCATTGTGGCTAGGCTATTTTTTTATCCATTCCTACACCGCTTCTCTGTCGGTTAAGCAAAGCGTGCAACGGCGGCTTGGCATTAGCCCACAAAGCTATCGTCTTGGCTACAATGTGGTCGCCACCATTTTGTTGTTACCGTTGATCTATCTGATTTGGCAAGACTCCACTCCCATTCTTTGGCAGCGCCATGGCTGGCTCCGGTACGGGTTTAACGCTATCGCGTTATTGGCAGTGTTGGGTTTTCTTCTCACAGCGCGCGATTATGATATGAAAGCCTTTCTTGGTCTGGCCACTGAAGCGCAGGGGGCTGATGGTTTTCGCATATCGTGGCTCCATCGATACGTTCGACACCCCTGGTATTTCTTTGCTTTATTAATTATTTGGACGCGGGACATGAGTGCACTCTGGTTGCTGAGCTGTATTTGTATTAGCGTATACTTGATAATCGGCTCTAGGCTCGAAGATAAAAAGCTCGAGCGGCAATATGGCGCTGCTTATACATTTTATCGGCAGCGCGTGCCGGGTTTACTGATGATCCCTGGTCGCTATTTGTCCCGTGCGGCAATGCAGCGATTGGCATCACTCAAAAATACGTAGAGGGTAATATGAGCTCAGAGGATTGTTTGTTTTGCCAATTAATCAATGGCGACATCAAGGCAGATGTCGTCTACGTGGATGATGATGTCTTTGCCTTTCGTGATATCAACCCGCAAGCCCCAGTGCATATTCTCATTATTCCTAAGCAGCATATCGCCACTATCAATGATGCCGATGACTCGCATACCAGCTTGCTGGGCCGGCTCGTGTTGACCGCACAAGTCATCGCCAAACGCGAGGGCTTGGCGGAAAATGGCTACCGCTTGGTTATGAATTGCAATCAAGATGGTGGTCAGGCTGTATTTCACATCCATCTTCACTTGCTCGGTGGCCGAGCCTTAAGTTGGCCGCCAGGTTAATAAGGTGAATGAGGATGAAACAAGAACAAAAACTCGCCTTGGCAAAACTCATTCGTCAACAGCGTTGGGCCGGCTTGGCCAGTGTCGATGCTGATGGCGCGCCACTCGCTGCCATGGTGGCCTATGCCTTCAATGATGATTTCAGCGGTTTTTATATTCACATCAGTCAACTATCCCAACACACCAAGCAGCTTATTGCACAGCCCAAGTTCTCTCTAGTCATTAGCGAGGCAGACAGCGGTGAAGGTGACCCGCAAACCCTGGCACGAGTGAGCATTAGTGGCCGCGTCGCTGTCTTGGAGCGCAACAGTGATGCTTACGCTGTGGCCAAGCAGATTTATCTCCAGCGGCTGCCTGCATCAGAACAGCTATTTGGTTTCGCTGATTTTGTTTTATTTTACTTGATCCCTGAATCTCTGCGCTTTGTCGGCGGCTTTGGTCAAGCCCATAGCGCGACGGCGAAGACGCTGGCGCAGTGTGCTGCGCTGGATATTTCTGAATAGTTTCTGTTGTATCAAGTATCTGATAGGCCAAAGCGTTATCGTATAAGGTTTGCCTGCGTCGCGGACAGATTGTTCGAAGGCGGCGTTGAATCGAATTTTAGGCCGTCACCATCATTCAGCTATCTGCTAGAATCGTTTGATGGAACTTATCCAGATAATAGGCACCTATAGAAATGCGTATCTTAAGGTGAGTATTAACTGCACAGGACAACAGCGATGAAGAAAATCACTCCTAACAAGGTGCGTAAAACCATAAATATTGCCCTGTTATCAGCATTTATCCCAGCACTGTTGATACTTGGCACATCCGCGTTTGCCGGTGATGAAAGCGAAGCGGCACTCATACGTATTGTTGATGGTGAGCACCGCTCTGATGCCAGCAAGGCGCGTGACCCATACCGCCATCCGGTCGCAACGCTGTCCTTTTTTGGCATTAAAGACGATATGACCGTCGTCGAGATCTCTCCCGGTGGCGGCTGGTATACGGAAATCTTGGCGCCTTTTCTGAAAGATAGGGGCACCTTCTACGCGGCAGGCTACGACCCCGATTCCAGCCAAGCGTTTTTCCAACGCAGCGCAAAACGCTTCAAAGAAAAAATGCAATCCGACGAGGTGTATAGCCAGGTCAATATCACCGTCCTCGCACCACCGAAGAAAATCCATATAGCGCCCGAAGGCAGTGCTGACATGGTGCTTACCTTTCGTAACATTCATAACTGGATGAGCAGTGGCACGGCGGACGACGTCTACCAAGCCATGTATAGCGCATTAAAACCGGGTGGCATTCTGGCCGTGGTGGAACACCGAGCTAATCCGCAAATTCCACAAGACCCGCAAGCAGGCTCAGGCTATGTCAGGCAGGATTATGCAATTAAACTTGCTGAAAAAGCCGGTTTTAAATTTGTCGCAAGCAGTGAAATTAATGCCAATCCAAAAGATAGCAAAGACCACCCAAAGGGTGTCTGGACATTGCCACCGTCGCTGGCACTGCAAGATAAAGATCGGGACAAGTACCTGGTAATAGGAGAGAGTGATCGCTTTACACTGAAATTTGTCAAACCCGAGCGTTGATTCCTAATTTATACTTGGTCGAGGAGGTGTTATGACTCATATACCTGTACAGCGATCTCCAAAAGTTGGCAGATATGGAGAAGAGTGGCGTGCATGTCCCATGGCATCGATGTGCCAAGGTATGGCGAATCGGCCACCTTCTCTAATACTGAGCTCGCTGCCCGGCATTCTGATGATCCTGTTCGGGGTGCTGATCATACTGGAGCCCAAAATACTCGCCTGGCTGGTCGCCCTGATGTCGATTTTTATTGGAATCATCCTGTTGGTGATGGCCAGGTTGATTCGGCGTTTCAGCGCAAGCTTCAGGTCAATGCTTTAAAAGTCACGGTCAGCGCTATGAAATTATACGGATCACTCACTTCACTCTATGTACGCGAAGTGTGTATTTGCCTAATGGAAAAGGGGCTGGATTACGATTTTGTTGTGGGATCGCCGTCAGCCCCAACCGCAATTGGCGCAATGCTCGCCTGGTGTTCAACAACGACCATCCGGGGCTGAGACGCTGCCACAAAATTAAACAGGATTGTTCCGTAGCGGGCGTCCTTAAAGCGTAGACGAATAAAATACGCAAAGCCAAAGGCTCCGATATCGTTTGCACGTTTTATTGAAGAAGCGCTGCAAAGCGCTAACAAAAGCATGGATTTCATCCACCAAGTGTTTTATGCTTTCTACAGGCGATCCGTGGAAGGAGTCTCAATGCAACGTTACTTGGTCTGCACGGCTGCATTACTTATCTGGGCCAGCTCCAACGTATTCGCAGAAGAAGAAGTACTCGAATACGGGACGGTACAGGTGAACGTCGCCAATACCAGAACCTGGCAATATTGGATGTTAGCCACGGAGTCCTCGTCCAGTGTTGGCTTTGAATATCGTTTCGTTGACGAGTTCAATAATGAGTTTTTCGCTTTCCCTGGGTACCGTGATGACTATGGCTACCACTTTACGCTTGAGCAATGGATCCAGTCCGCTCGTATAGAAGGAATGATCAAGGCGACTGTGGCGGAACTGATCGTACAACCCCCGCGCGGGCAGCCTTACAGCGGTTATGTAACGATTCAAGGCTGGTATGATTTTGAGGAAACCTTCCATCCTCTCAATATTTCCGGACGTCGGCCTCGCGGTACCGAATTGCTGTTTTACCCCAGATGAATACGCGTCCCCATCCAAGCACTTGCATACGCGTCAAGCTTATCTTGAGCGGCCTCCTTTTCATGTTGATATTGCTGCCAGCGGCGCTGCTGGCAGATACTGACGATAATATGCGCGAAATTCAGAATCTGAGCCGACTCTTGCAGCAGACTGATCGGTCTATTGAGAATATACAACGGCAAATTGGAGAATCCGTCATTAGAAACGCTGGGCCCGCGCCAGAGTTCAATCGACTCAACGAGCAGCTACAAGACCTGATAACTCAAAAAAGAGATCTCATCGAAGAGATTCAACGGCTGTCATCCTCGGAAAATGATGGCCGTAGAAATCGCACGCCACCTGTTACGCCACCGGATATTCCGCCAGACACCCGGCAAAATGATCGTTTTCCACCGCAAAATGGAGGGGATTGTGTCGAGGACCTTAGCGGAATACCCAGTTTCGAAGGGATTGAATGCCGCTAGACGTGCTAAACAACGCTTGTGAAGGCTTATAACAATAAATAATCAAGGGGTCGCCCATAAGTTGCTCTCTGTCAAGCAGGCGATAAAAAGCGAAGCGTAACCGCCCTGTTTTTTTTTTATTTTAGTTATCGCGTTCTGCGCCTGAATTCTATTGGTGTGTGCTACTCAAAAGATGAAGTGCTCCAGTCGCCCATCAGGATCAAGATAATCAGCGCTGCACGTTGACAGGTTAGCCGTTACCCCTGGCAAAATACTTGCCCCATAAAATAATCAGTACCTCAACATCCCTAATGAGTACAGAGTAAAGGACTTAACGTCAGTCTCCGATGAGTTGATATTGAGGGCACTTCACTCAAACTAAAACAGGCGGTGGATATTCAGAATCCGGGCTTCTCGCCAGACCCCTTTCGATCTCACCGCCTAAACCGGTTAGCCAAAAGCACGCGTTATATCAAAGACGGTTTTGTTTTTAAACATGTGATAATACGCTCGGGTTAATTTATTGGCGACTGTTTTTTTCGCTACCATTAACGGTCTTTTTTTACATTTACGCTGGTAATAACGTTTGATGGTGGACTCCCATATTGCGGCGTAATGGGCGGCTTCAACAAAGGCCATGGCAAGGTAACGATTAGCATTTTTTGCATTCCCTTTACCTTTGGATTTTCCATTACTAATCCTGTCCGTGGGTACGCAACGTGCGTAGGATGAATAATGGCCGACCTGTGCAAAGCGTTCTATTGGGCCGGTTTCTAATAAAATAGTCATGCCTAATATTTTTCCAATACTGGGTACGCTGGTGACGATGGAGTAATCCTCATCGTTCTGACAATGCGATAAGACAAAGTCTTCTATTTCCTCTATCTGTCTTGTGAGTTGTTGTAAGAGCTGCAGCGAATGACCTGCGGCAAACAAAGTGGCTGCTGCGTCAAAGTAACGGAGCAGCTTTTCGGCGGTCAGACGTTTGACCTGGGCACTGGTTAATCGCAGTCCCGTGTGTCGTGTAATCATACTTTGCAGGCTCAGTAGTTGGGCGGTACGCTGTCTAACTAATAGTAACCGTCGACGTAATACGTCTCGAACAGCGCGTTGTTCTTTTGGGTAGATGTAGCCCGTGGGCAAAATATTGAGCCTGAGTATATGCGCTAAAAATCGAGCATCTGTCGCATCATTCGTATACTTAATGCCGCTGTATTGTTCAATAGCAAGGGTATTGGCCAAATGAACGGTATAGTCATTTTCGATTAAACCGTCGACCAGCCAGTACCGGTTATAGCTTGATTCAATCACAATACCGGTAATATTGTTGGCGTAGGGTTGCAGGGGGGGGCGTGATGGCGGGCAAATTATTGTCAAGTCGCTGTTCGCTAATCAATTTATTGGTATCATCAATCAGCGATACCATACTGTTGTTGCTATGTAGATCTATTCCGCAGTAAAGTTGCATCAGTCGTCTCCTGTTTGGGTGGTAAGCCCATCTGAGTTTATCTCTGGATGCCTCCGGGTGGGAGGCGACGACTTATGATTTTCAGTATGCTTGAAAAGGAATAGTTAGGTATTAAAAGAATAATTAGGGATAGCTCAGAGCCGTTTTTAAACACCCTAAAGTCCTGAAATGCGAATGGGTTATGGCGGAGCTTAGCAAGGCGCTCGTTAATATCGATGGTGAAATTGTCCGATGCCGGTATTAGTTTGCTAGTGAATATTTTCATGAAGGTAGACTTACCATAGCCCTTGGCGCCGATAAGAGCGTAACGCTTACCCCCGCTGAATTTGATGGAAATGCTTTCAAGCAGAGGGGTTTTGACCTGAAAAACATGGTGAGGCTGGCCGTGGTAATCAAGATACTATTCCTGCTAAGGAGGTAATGGTGACCACGATTGTCGTACATGGAACGTTAGCCTACGGTGGAAGTTGGTATCAAAGCTCCTGGCAGGGACGTGGCTTTCTCGTTGGGCTACGCGATGGCATGGTAGAAACTTCTGATTGGCATGATATCTGGCAGATTAATGACAAACACGTCTCGACATATCCGGAGTTGGGAGGCATCTTCAAGTGGAATGGTTTGCCTGGGGGATCTATCGAGGTGTAGCGGCGGTTGAATTCGCAAGGTATTTGAATGTCATCGCCAGTCTGACGGATGAACCTATTCGTGTCATCGCCCATAGCCATGGCTGTAATGTGGTCAAGTTGGCCAGTTCTCTGCCATCGCTTTCACCAAAAGTGACGATTGAACAGGCTCGGTTTCTTGCCTGTCCACATTTCTATGAAGACAAATATACTCAGGAAGATTTATCATGGCGTGATAGGTTGGATATTGCTAAAGTCACCAAAGCCAACAAGGTGAGTGGCCATAGGTTCCGTTACAAACTTGCCCCACAGCGTTTCGGGAAAATACTCAATGTCTATTGCGAGAAAGACAAGGTGCAGGTGGATATCGCCAAAAGTCTTTCTGGTGGTCAGGTACCGCTTACCGGTAATTTCCTGGAAAATATACTGGCGCAGTTGACAGGCGGAACACATGAAGCAGCTAAGGCCACCAGGCGGGAGATGGATAAGGACGCAGCTTATCTCTACGAAGACCTGGAAGTCCAGGTCGAACACGGTTGTAGCGGTATCCAAACCCATAGCGTTATGCACGGTTCATTGGTCGGCAGGTTGGCTGGAATCTGGCTTAATAGCCATTTGAGCATACAAGACATGCTGGAAGAATATGGTGATCTGCCCGCGCTGCCTTGTGATGATAGCGGAGAGTAGTGAATTCTCTCTGCAGAGGCAGAGATCTCGTCGGCGTCATTTATTGAATGTCAGAGGTGTCGAGGTATCTTATAATGGACAACAGCTATATTTTTATATGGCTTAGTTGAGCCTGGTCGCAAAGTATTTTTGCAGAGCAACAGTTTATAGATAATATTAGTTATGGATATATTCAAGGTGTTTCATATTGAGGCGGCACATCACTTGCCATACGTACCGCAAGGGCATAAATGTCGTCGTTTGCATGGTCATTCGTTTCGTATAGAGATTCACGTATCCGGCGAGGTGCAAGACAAGGCAGGTTGGGTAATGGATTTTTCCGATATTTCCAAGGCATTTAAGCCATTGTATGAGCAATTGGACCATTACTATCTTAATGAGGTGGAAGGTCTTGATAACCCAACAAGTGAAAATTTGGCGAAATGGATATGGGATCGTCTCAAACCAACATTAAGAGGGCTCACAAAAATAGTAATACAAGAGACATGTACGGCTGGGTGTATTTATACAGGAAAGAAATAAAGGGCCTTGCTAGTTCAACAAGCGGTGTGGGTAAATCGACTTTAGGATCGATTAGTCGTTGAAGCCTAAAACAAGAATTTCGTGAAGTTTGATTGGTGTTAAATGTTTGGTTCCTGCAGATCTCATAGTGGAAATCGCAGCCGGACCGCTAGCTGATCAACGGAATTAACAAGGGTTAAGAGGTGGTGCACTCGGCTTTTTGTTATGCCGATGAGAATAAACTTTATTACTCTGACAGGGTCAAAAACTCAGTTTTAATGGAGAGTATGTCATGTCGCTGCTGTTTCGGATACCACAATTGCTTTTAACCACGGTTTTGAGTTTTTCTTTACTCGCATGCGCATCTACCTATGATGCCAATGACCCCGATGTGAGACGGGACTATGGTGTCGATTACAAGATAACCTTGCCGCAGGAGTTTGACCATATCCTGTATTCCCGGCACGGTACACTTGATGCGTCAATACGTTTTACCAATAGTGGCACACTGGTTTTTGGTGAGGACAGTTTGCAATACGCCAATAACAGCGGAGAGATCTCAATTGCCTACGATGATATCGTTGAGATCAGACGTGTGCTCGTGCCTGTGCGTAAGATGTCGCCGTTGCAGCGTGATATCTGGTTAAGTATCCGTTATCGGGATGGTAATGCGACCAGGAAGATCGGCTTTCGTGGAGAGCTTGCACGCGCTCACCCGCGAACAGGTGATCGCATTTACCTGTTGTTACGTGACACGCTTGCTGCGCGGGGTCACTGAGTCAAGGGGGGCTTCTCGGTACTGGAATAAAGGGTCTGTTATGACATCTTTTGATGTATTGACTACATAATGACCCACTATAAGGCTAAGGCGTAGTAGTTCAAATCAGACTCGTCGAATTAGTAACTGTCAGATCGTTTGGAGTAAGGCATCTCATAAAATACTTTTTTCATGCTCCACCGGCTAGAGCTGGCCGCTACCACCCCCCCACTATGGTCGATGTCAGATCAAATCTGACTACTGTGGGAGGAGGGTGTATGAAAAGCGCTTATTATAAGTTTCTGATTGTTTTCAACTGCGTCTTTAGGCTCTCAAGCGACGTGTGTAACGCTGCTAAACGCACTTTCTCTTTTTCCACTACGGCCGCGGGTGCTTTGCCGGTAAAGCCGGGGTTAGCGAGTTTCTTGTCGAGGGATTGATAGGCCTTGTCTGTTTTTTCGATTTCTTTATCAAGGCGTTTGAGTTCGGCCTCTTTATCGATTAAGCCTGCCATGGGGATTAAGACTTTCATTTGCCCGACTAACGCGGTGGCGGATTCGGGTGCTTTCTCGTCGCTATTCAACCAGGCAATATTTTCCAGCTTGGCCAGGCTGAGCAAGAAGGGTTTGTGTTTGTTGAGATATTGTTGATCTTGCTTACTACCGTTTTGCAACAGAATGCTAAGGCGCTTGCTAGGAGCAATGTTATAGCCACTACGGATTTTACGCACACCCAAAATTAAAGTCTTGATCCAATCGATTTCGCTAACGGCTTGTTTGTCGTCGGCGAAATTATCGGCCCGCGGATAGCGCTGTAACATAATGGTTTCGCCTTCGATGTTTAACAAAGGCGCGATACGTTGCCACAGTTCTTCGGTAATGAACGGGGTGATGGGATGCAGCAACCGTAGCATGGTTTCCAAGACGGACAATAGGGTATAACGGGTATGGGCCTTGCTGGCCTCGTCGATGTTGTCATTATTCAACAGGGGCTTGGTCAGTTCGAGGTACCAGTCGCAGTATTCATCCCACACCATGGAATAAATCCCTTGCGCGGCATGATCAAAGCGATACTTGGTGATTTGATCGCTGGTTTGTTCGATACAGTTACGTAATACACTTTGCATCCAGCGATCGGCAATAGAGGCCTTGCTGTCATCTCTGGCGATGGTCTGGCCTTCGCAGTTCATCATTACGTAACGGGTGGCGTTCCATAGCTTGTTACAGAAGTTGCGATAGCCTTCAATACGACCCATGTCGAATTTGATGTCACGGCCGGTAGACGCTAGGCTGGCAAATGTGAAGCGCAGGGCATCGGTACCGAAGGCGGGTATGCCGTCGGCAAAGTCTTTGCGTGTGGCTTTTTCAATCTTGGGAGCCATATCGGGCTGCATAAGGCCGCTTATACGTTTGTTCACCAGAGATTCGAGCTCGATACCATCAATCAAGTCGATGGGGTCGAGCACATTGCCTTTTGACTTCGACATTTTTTGTCCATGGTTATCACGTACCAAACCATGGATATAAACTTCTTTAAACGGTACTTCACCAGTAAATTTAAGGCCCATCATAATCATACGGGCTACCCAGAAAAAGATAATATCAAAACCGGTGACTAAAACATTGCCCGGGTAAAAGGTTTTGAGATCGGCGGTTTGTTCCGGCCAGCCCTGGGTTGAGAAGGGCCATAGCGAAGAAGAAAACCAGGTGTCGAGCACATCATCATCTTGTTTAAGCGCGACCTCCTTGGCAAGACCGTGTTTTTTACGCACTTCTGCTTCAGAGCGGCCAACGTAAACAGTACCATCGGTGTCATACCAAGCCGGGATGCGATGTCCCCACCAGATCTGGCGTGAGATACACCAATCTTGGATATTGCGCATCCATTCAAAATAAGTGTTTTTCCAGTTATCTGGCACAAAACGTACGTCACCGTTTTCAACGGCCGCTATGGCAGGCTCGGCCAGCGGGCCGATTTTTACGTACCATTGATCAGTGAGGTAAGGCTCGATCACGCTGCCGGAGCGGTCACCGCGTGGCACCATGAGTTTGTGCGGTTTGGTGTCTTCAAGCAGGCCTTGCTCTGCAAGCGTGGCCAATACCACCTTGCGCGCTTGATAGCGTTCAAGGCCATGAAATTCGGCAGGTATATCATTTAATAACTGTGTTAATAATTCGCTATCGCTGCTTTTGTCATCTCTGCATAGAACGTGGGCGCTGTCGTTGAAAATATTGATCAGGCCGCCATTTAGCAACGACTTGATTGAAGGCTTGTCTTTATGTCGTTGCCAGACTTCATAATCGTTAAAGTCGTGCGCGGGCGTGATCTTGACGCAGCCACTGCCAAACTCGGGGTCGACATAATCATCGGTTATGATGGGAATGAGACGATTAGTGATCGGCAGGCGAATAGATTTACCCACAATATTTTTATAGCGTTCATCGTCGGGGTGGACGGCAACGGCGGCATCGCCCAACATGGTTTCCGGGCGTGTGGTGGCAACGACCAGCACCTCATTACTATTGGCAATGGGATAACGAATATGCCAGAGGTGGCCGCTTTCTTCTTCTGCAATGACTTCAAGGTCGGAGACCGCAGTGTGCAGAACTGGATCCCAGTTGACCAGGCGCTTGCCTCGGTAGATCAGGCCCTCTTCAAACAGACGTACGAAGACTTCCTTGACGGCCTCGGACATGCCTTCGTCCATGGTGAAACGTTCGCGTGACCAATCGAGGGAGGAACCCATGCGACGTAGTTGCTGGCTGATAGCGCCACCAGATTTTTCCTTCCATTGCCAGACTTTTTCAATAAAGGCCTCGCGGCCAAGATCATGGCGACTTTTACCCTCCTGCGCTAACTGTCTTTCTACCACCATTTGCGTGGCAATGCCTGCATGGTCACTGCCGGCCTGCCATAAGGTGTTATGGCCTTGCATGCGATGATAACGAACCAACAGGTCCATCAAGGTATCCTGGAACGCATGGCCCATATGTAAAGTGCCGGTGACATTGGGCGGTGGAATCATGATGCAATAGCTATCGCCTTTTCCAGAAGGTTTGAAATAACCGTTCTTCTCCCAAGTTTGATACCAATGCGATTCAATTTTTTCTGGTTGATATGTTGTGTCCATAATAATCCGTGCGCTGTATTGAAAAATTACTACCGGTGAGCAGCAATCTATAAAGAAATCTGGTGGATGTTAGGTGTGAGACCTTGTTCGCGGTAGCAACGAAAATGATCGCGACTGGTTTGACGCAAGCGATCTTGATCAGCAACGACTTCGGCGACGCGATCAAATTGCTGATAAAATTCCGGGATGTCCTGGTTCAGATTGATCAACAGATCGTAGCCTTCTGCTGTGTTGCTCTCTGGCGCTACCCGGTTATGATAAGCAATCACAATGGGAGTGTTGGGGTCAGGCGCTGTTGCGCCACCATCAAGGCATTCATGGGGAATAAAACTGTCCTGGCTGAATGTCCACAACAGCTGGTCAAGGTTGTGCGCATCAACGCGGTTGTTAACATGAATATAGATACGGTGCTTCAACTTGTAGGCCTTTTCAGTCAAGCGGCAGATGTAGCGCATATAAGCGCTTTCACCACCGCCAGACAAGATATAAAAATCAACCCTGGGTTCTTTCTTATTCACAGCGATCCATGATGTATTGCGTCAGTAACGGCACAGGTCGACCGGTTGCTCCTTTGTGATGGCCGCCGACCCAGGCAGTGCCGGCGATATCGAGATGGGCCCAACGCATTTTTTTGGTGAAGCGCGACAAGAAGCAGGCAGCGGTGATAGTGCCGGCAGTGCGACCACCAATATTGGCCATATCGGCAAACGGGCTGTTGAGTTGTTCATTGTAGTCTTCGTTCATGGGCAGTTCCCAGATTTTATCATTACTGATCTTACTGGCATGCATTAACTCGTTAGTCAGCGTTGAGTTGTTGCTGATTACTGCGGAAATATGGTGGCCCAAGGCAACAAGGCAGGCGCCGGTGAGTGTGGCGATATCGATTACTGAAATAGGTTCAAAACGCTCGGCATAGCTCAAGGCATCACAGAGTATCAGGCGGCCTTCAGCATCGGTGTTTAATATTTCTATGGTTTGGCCCGACATGCTGGTAACGATATCACCGGGCTTGCTGGCGCTACCGCTGGGCATGTTTTCAACTGCGGGAATAATACCAATCAGGTTGACAGGCAGCTTCATGTCGGCAACAGCGCTGATAGTGCCAAGCACACTGGCGGCACCACACATATCGTATTTCATTTCATCCATGGCGGCGGCAGGCTTGATAGAGATGCCGCCGGTATCAAAGGTAACTCCTTTACCAACCAGGACATGTGGAGCTTCCTTTTTCTTGCCTTTGTATTGAAAAACGATGAGCTTGGCGGGTTCGTTACTGCCACGGCTGACAGACAGCAGTGCGCCCATGCCTAGTTTTGCCATCTTGTCTTCATTGAGCACTTCCACGGTCAGATTGCGATGGCGCTTGGCCAAGGCAATTGCTTCTTGTTCGAGATAGCTGGGTGTACAGACATTGGCTGGATGGTTGCCAAGATTCTTAGCCAGCTCGACACCGTTAGCAATGGCGATGCCGTCACTAACGGCTTGCTCGCCCATCGCTAGATCACGACGACCTGGTACGGTCAAAATGAGTTTTCGCAGCGGCCGCTTTGGTTGACCGTTGCTGGTTTTGTAATCGCTAAAGCGGTAGGCCACGCTTTGCGCGGTTTCGATGGTCTGGCGAACCTTCCAGTAACTGTCACGGCCCTTGACATTGAGTTCAGTGAGATAAGAGACCGCTTCTGTAGCGCCACAGCTCTGCAGTGCCTTGACTGCTGCGCTATTGATTTTATGAAACTGGCGTTCATCGAGGTCGCGATCGCGTCCGCAGCCAACCAATAGTACTCGGTCACACAAAGTGTTTTCGACATTGTGAAGTAACAGGGTTTGCTCGACATCGCCATCAAGGTCACCACGCCGCAGCAGATTGGAAATATAGCCATCGCTCGCCTCATCGAGCCGCTCGGCTGCGGAAGACAAGCGCCGGTTTTTACTGATGCCGACGACGACGCAGGCGCTGCGTTGTTTTTCCGGATGACCGCTTTTTACAATAAAATCCATAATTTCCTGCCTCTGAGCTGATTGTTGCCACGGGAATAGCTTGATATGTCCATGAGTAGTTTTCTGGTCTGGGCTATTACTTCCTTTTCAATCAATAGCCTAGCGACATTTTTGCTAAAACATGTGAAAATAGCCTGAACAGCTTAATTATTGGCTTTTTCTGCAAAAATGACAATAGATCACTATGACGCTTGATCGTTACCTGCGCAAAGAGGTGTTGGCGAACCTGTTTGGTGTGTTAACAGTGTTATTGTTGATATTCCTCGGTAACCGTTTTGTCCGCTTTCTTGGCGATGCGCTGGATGGTGACCTGGCACAAGATACCATTCTTACTGTCTTGTTGCTGAAGCTGGTGAGTGCGTTGGTAGTGATCGTTCCGTTGGCACTTTATCTGGCTATTTTGCTCGGCTTTGGCCGGCTCTATCGTGATAACGAAATGACAGCCATGTTAGCCTCGGGTATCAGCCCGCTGCGGATGGCG
This sequence comes from Gammaproteobacteria bacterium, assembly GCA_015492075.1. Classification (GTDB taxonomy): domain Bacteria; phylum Pseudomonadota; class Gammaproteobacteria. The sequence continues at coordinate 29,664 of WGFU01000007.1, read as the reverse complement.
AAGGGTTTACTCTGGTTGGTAGTGCCTGTTGCCATCATCATTGGTGTGTTGTCGCTGGAGTTGTCACCGTGGGCCGAAGAACAGGTCGAGCGTATACAGGATGAGGTGCGGGCACGGACAGAATTACCCGGTCTCAGTGCGGGTCGTTTTATTGAAGATAAAAGCGGTAACGGGGTGTTGTATATCGATAGCATCAACGATGACAGCGCGACCTTACGAGATATCTTCGCGCAGTGGCGTACTGACGGTCGCTTGGCAACAGTGAGTGCGAAACGTGGCTATGTTAAAGTGGACGAAGCCTACGATGCACGTTACCTTGTGCTAGAGGACGGGTTTCGTTACGAAGGCGAGCCCGGAGAGATTGATTTTCGCATGATTCGTTTTCAGCGTCATACGATTTATCTCGAACCACGACCTATTCAGGCGAGCCAACGGCGTAACAAGGCTTTATCGACCTCGGAATTACTGCAATTGTCTTCTTTGTCTGCTCACGCTGAGCTTCAACGACGTTTGTCGATGCCGATTGCAACAGTGTTGTTAGCGCTGCTGGCCTTACCGCTGAGCAAGGTGTCGCCACGTCAGGGTCGCTATTCAAGGTTGTTGCTGGCCATTTTGGTTTATGCCGTGTATAGCAATATGCTGACAGTAGCGCAGTCCTGGTTGGAGCGCGAAGTGATACCGGCCGGTTTTGGTTTATGGTGGATTCACCTTGCCGCTCTCGGTATTACCGTGTTTTTGTTTGCGCGGATGAACGGCGTCAGGCTATGGCCTAAGCGAGCGGCGGCATAATGTTAATTGACCGTTATATTGCGCGCAGCATTGCCTGGAGCAGCTTATTTGTTACGCTGACGTTGCTGACGTTGTTTGTTTTTATCGATTTCATTGGCGAGTTGCGTGATGCCGGTAAAGCTGACTATGGAGTGGTGCAGGCATTGATCTATGTCGTGCTAACCCTGCCAGAACTACTGTACCAATTATTCCCGGTGTTGGCTTTATTGGGGACTTTGGTAGGTTTGGCTTTACTAGCTAATCATGGCGAGCTGATCGCTATACGCGCAGCAGGAGTTTCGCTCTGGCGTATTCTTGGTTCGGTTGGCATGATTGGTTTGGTCTTCGTTGTCTTATCTTTTGTTGTGGGTGAATGGGTAGCACCACAGTCCGGTGCGTTTGCCGAACAATATAAGTCGCGTTTGCAATCGGGTGGGACATTCATAAAAAAAACCAAGGATGGCTATTGGCTGCGTGATAAAGATCATTTCATCTATTTTGAAGGGGTGGCTGCTGACGGCAAGCCGGGTGGCGTACGCATATGGAGTATCAATAATGAGACTTTGGAACTAATACAATCTTTGCGTGCGAAAACGGCAGTGCCTTTGGATCAAGGTTGGCAGTTGAGCCAGGTGGACATCATTAACTTATCGCTGTCTGGTGTCGACAGCAAGCACGTGCGAATTATGCCATGGGATGATTTTCCCGAACAATCTTTGCTTGCCGCAGCAGCAACCAAACCAGAGGAGCTTTCCATATTCGAATTGTTTCGCTATGTGACATATCTACGTAACAATGGTTTGGAGGCACTCTCTTATGAGCAGACGCTTTATTCTAAAATTGCTGCGCCGTTGACAGTTGCGGTAATGGTGTTATTGGCTTTCCCCTTTGTTTTTGGTTCTTTGCGCAGCGCCGGAATCGGACATTATGTCTTTATCGGTGCCTGTATCGGAATTGGTTTTCATTTACTTAATGAATTATTTCGTTACAGTGGTTTGGTTTACGGCTTGCCGCCATCATTGAGTGCCTTGGCACCCACTTTGCTGTTCTTTGTTATCGCATTGGTTTCTCTGCGACGGATTTTTTGAGTGCTTGTTGTGGCTTCAGCTCTGGTTTTGGCTGCCGAAAGAGTGGTTTGACTGCAGTATTGTCGATGAGAAGAAAAACCATGATTTCTCTTGAAGAAGCAGCTGATTTCCCGATTTTTGTAGACCTTAGTCCCGAGCAAATCGAGCACATATTGTCATGTGCTATAGCGGAGCGGTACGAAAAAGGCAACGTATTAATTCGTGAATCAGGCACTTGTTCCGATATATATATCGTTATGCAGGGTCGTGTTAATGTTGAAATACAGTCTTATGCACGCTCGCCGCTGAATGCTGGAAATAAGCGTTTAGCGCTATTGCGCGTCGGTGATGTTTTCGGCGAAATGGCCTACATTGAGCCACGGCGCCGTGCTGCAAGGGTGTCTGCTTTTGACGATGTGCGCGTGCTGCGTATCGACAAGACGGCGCTGGATGCCTTGTTTGAGCAAGAACCGAAGCTGGGTTTTTTGTTTATGCGCAATATTGCGCGCATTATTTCGCAACGACTGACTGAACTTAATTTTCTGTGGCGTGACGATGTTTAAATGCAAGCTTTGCATTCAATAGATTGACGCCCCCTTCAAAAACAATCGAGCGAAGTGCCACATGGCTTCCCGCTTTGCGGTAGTATGGGTATGTCAAAATAAGGTTTACTAGGTGCGCGTATGCATTGGCTTTTTGGTGTGGTGATTGGTGCGGTAGTCCTTGTGCTGTTGATACTGACAGTTGTCAATTTTAGACGTTACTCCTGGCTGATTGTTCTTGTTTTTGTTCTTTTCTTTGGTGCGCTCGGTACGTTTTTTTTACGCGACAGCGGTGATGGCGAGCGCCGCCATGTTTTTGATGTCAATGATATTGTTTTGACTAACGCCGAGTTGAGCCCGTCGCATGGAAGCTATTACCGTTTCTCCGTTTCCGTGCAAAACCTATCGCCTGATAAGCCGCTTGCCGCGATTGAAGTGCTGATCGAGCTATTAGATTGTTCGGACGAGGGCGCAGAGCGTGAATGCACTGTTAGTGAGAGCAGTCAACAGCGAATAAATCTGCGGCTGCTGGCTGCTGATTCCAAGCGCATTGAGGCATATATCCCATTTGCTAATATTGCCGTCGAGCGCGCCGACAACCAGTGGCGTTATAAATTGATTCGTGGCATTGGCCGCTAATTGCTCTAAAACTTCGCTTTTCCAGTACTTGCCTGCGTCTCGGGCCGGGTAAGACCTCCTCAAATATAAAGTCGTTAATTTTGCTTAAAGTTGTTGGCTGAATCGCCGTTAAAGGTGTTGGGAGTATTAGTCCTATCGTCATTAACGCACCAGACAGGAGAGGACGATGTCAAAGTTAATGAAAGCAGTAGATGAGCGTACCCGACTGGCCGGTGCTAACCGACTGGAAGTGTTGCTCTTCAGCTTGGGTAAAGATAAAAAAACAGACCGTTCAGAGGTCTATGGAATTAATGTATTCAAGGTACGCGAGGTAATGCGTGTGCCTGATATCACCCATGCCCCCGACGTGCCGACAGCGGTAGAGGGGATGGTTAGTTTGCGTGGTGCCATGATACCCGTCATTAACCTGGCCAAGTTCTGCGATGTTGAGACAGAGACGCCACCGGAAATTTTGATTATTACTGAGTATAACCGTTTTACCCAGGCAGTATTGGTGCATTCGGTAGAAAGCATTTTGCGTCTGGAATGGACTCAAGTGAAAGTGCCACCACCAATGATGGCCAACCGCATGGGTGGTTTGATTACCGCAGTCACTGAATTAACCGATGATCGTATCGTTATGATTCTTGACGTTGAAAAAGTACTGGCAGATACCGGTGACTTTGGTAATGATCCGTCGTTGTTTGAAGGTATCGAAGCATTAAATACAGCGGCTACTGTCTTATTTGCTGATGACTCCGTGGTAGCACGTAAACAGATTGAAACCACTTTTGATAGGGCGGGAATCAAACATGTTAGCGCCAAAAACGGTAAGGAAGCATGGTTGCAGCTCGATGAGCTGGCTAAGCGGGCCAAACGCAACAACAAACCTGTCAGCGAGTATGTTGCGGCTGTGTTGACCGACGTTGAGATGCCGGAAATGGACGGTTATGTGTTAACCAAAAAAATCAAAAATGATCCGCGCTTTGAAGGTGTACCAGTAGTAATGCATTCTTCTTTGTCGGCAGAGGCGAACAAATCGATCGGTCATGCAGTAGGGGCTGATCACTATGTACCGAAGTTCGACCCTCAGGAGTTAACCGATGCACTTAGACCCATTATTGAAAAGTGGGAGTCTGAGCGAGCAACGCAAGAGCAAGATATTTCCGCTGCATAAATGCTGTGTCATAGCTGTCAAACAATCGATACCTTGATAGCTATGGCGGGCTATAAGCTGGATTGCTTGAGTTTTCAATTATCAATAAGCAGTTAGAGCGATTATTCAATAATAATAGATAACGTTAATTAAAAACGGTATGACCCCAGGCGCAAAAAAAAAGGAACAGTCAGCGCCGAGCAAGATCTCCAGTGCTGGCCTAGGCCGAGAGAGCGCTGACCTTCGTATCACTCAGCCCGACCCCTATGCAGGCTATCTTGCCAATATCAATAAAACCAATAATGTTGTCTCTACAGAAGATATTTTTGATAGTCGAGGCCAGTTACTGATACGTAAGCACGCTAATATTGATGAAGGCTGCGCGCAGCGTTTGCTGCAACACCGACTACTCAAACCTTTAGAAGAGCAGGTGCGGGTTAAGGATGCCTTGACCAATAAAAGCTTGCTTGCTGAATATTCTCGCTTCTTTGAAGCGCACGCCGATATTTATACAATGCAGCGGCATCTAGGTTTTACGCAAGAGATGGAGCGGCTCATACAGGGGATGCATCTGCCCAGTATTCTGGCGCAAAAAATGACTGTGATGAAGCTGCGTTTGCCAGACCAGTTTCACAAAGCCTTGTTTAGTTCATGGTTGGCTGCCTTAATTGCGCGTGAGATGAGTTTACATAAAGACGATATCTATGCTGCATTTCTTGCTGGCCTGACACACGATATTGGTTTCCTTCATATCTCGCCTGAGATTTTTAATAACAAAGGTGAGGCAAGCGTTAACGACTGGCGCGCGATCCAAAGCCATGTGGTCATTGGGCAGTTGGTGTTGAAAGGCTACCGCGAGCTGCCTGAGTCAGTATCGCAAGCGGTGTTGGAGCACCATGAACGCTGTGATGGTACGGGTTATCCGGCAACAAAGGACGAGAGCAGTTTATCAATCTTAGGTCAGATAGTGGGAATGTCGGATGCGCTGCAGGCCCTGCGTATGGGCATATTTGTCAAAACAGGTCGTAACCTGCGCGATGCCATGCCGTTCTTACGTTTGAATTCTAACACCCATTTTTACGATATTTACTGCGCCAGCGTGGATATTCTACGCAAATCCGGTTTGGAGCCGACGCCAGTGGCGCATCCACAGGGGAACGCTCAGTATGCCCCACTGTTGGCCCATCGTATCAGCTATCTTAAGCAGGCGGTGAGCTCGATGAAGCAGATTGCTGGCGCGTTGAGCAAAATTGAAAGTGGCCCCAAGGGGCGAGTCTCGTTGCGAACATTCATGCAGGTGCTAAACAGTATTACCACATCAGGAATGGCACGCGATGAGTTACTGGGCTGGGTTGGACAGATCGATGATGGCATCGATGATTCCGTGTTACTCGAAATCAATGAAATAGAGTTAATGCAGAACGAGCTGGCATGGCAAATAGGCAGCGCTCAACGTACATTTAATGCATTTCTTGAGCGCGAGTGTAATGCCGATAGCCAACTACAATCGACCTTGCGAATGCATAACGATCGACTGCGCGAGTCATTAGAGAAACTGCGTCAACACTAGTTTTATTGTCTGCAAGCTTATGTTGTTTGCCGTTGCTGTCATTCTTCACTTGTGATTTTAGCCAAATTGCATGTTGTTGCTAAATCAGCGATGATAGCGCCATTATCAGCGCTGCGTTAATATAGACTGCTGTAGCAATGAGCCACTGTACTTGCCTGATTCACATTAAGGAGACCGTTATAATGAAATACACAACTATGGCCCTTGTCGTCACTGCACTTATGTTAGGTGCATGTAGTGATGATGAACATGAAATCAATAAATCGCGCCCGATTAATAGTGTGCCTTCTACTCCCTCCACTGTGATGGAGTCTATGGGTGGCAAAGAGCAGGGTGATCAGGCTACAGATGCGGCGCTGGAAACGGCGAAAGAAGCAATGGAAGACAATACTGACACAGCCAAAGAAATGACTGATGACAATATGGACAAGACCGCTGAAGCTGTAGATAGCATGAAAGAAATGGCTGAAGACGGCGCTATGATGGATAAGGCCGAAGCAATGGCCACGGATTCCGGCATGATGGAAAAAGCTGAGACAATGATGCCCAAAGGTAGCGACATGATGGATAGTGCAAAAGGCATGATGGAAGACAAGGCTATGATGGATAAGGCTGAAAGTATGGTCGACTCATCAGCTGCTTCTGGCGAGATGAAAGAGGCCATGAATAACGCGCATTCCATGTTTGGGATTGACGCTGGTGAAGATGCAGCCACAGCGGTTGAAGAAGCCACTGAAGCGATGGCCACTGTCAGCATGGAAGATGGCACTGCACTGGCGAAAAAGAGCGGTTGCTTTGCCTGTCATGCGATTGATCGCAAGGTACTTGGGCCAGCGTGGAAAGATGTTGCGGCAAAATATGCCGACGACAAGGTGGCTGCCAAGGCCCGTTTGCTGACCAAGGTTGCCAAAGGTGGTAAAGGGGTTTGGGCCGATCAAGGCATTACTGCCGCCATGCCTCCCTATTCGCCTCGGGTCAGCGATGAGAACATTGAAACCTTGGTGGACTTTGTGCTCGGCCTTTAAGCACTAAGGCAGGTTTTGAATGAAGGCCAGACAGCGGTAGCTGTCTGGCCTTTTTTATTGTGCCATGCATGGCCGTGTTGTGTCGTGGCGTGCGAAGACGACGGCACTAATCCCGCATCCTATTCGATGCCCCAACCATAATGAATTGAGTCGAGCCAAGCGGATGCTTGACAAATTAAACAATGTTTAATAAGTTACGAGAAAAATAAACAGTGTTTAATTAAGTGTGAGATCGCCTAGAATAGGCAGTGCTAATGGCCAGACGTAACGATCACAGCAGGGAGCAGCTTCGAGACCTGGCAATACGATCCGTATTGAATATTGTCGACCGAGACGAGAATGCCAAGGTGACTACCCGTTCTGTCGCTCAGGGTATGGGCTATACGGTTGGCACTTTATACCTCGTGTTTCGAAATCTTGATGATTTGCTATTACAGGTGAGCTCCGAGTTGTTACAGCGTCTTTATTCGGATATGCGTTTCGCTGTTAAAGATGAAGCCGACCCACAGGCAACCATATTTGTGTTGGCGATGTGCTACCTTGCCTTGGCTGAGCAATATCCTGGCCGATGGCGACTTTTGGCTAGAGGGAGTAGTACGGTCGGCGATAATGACGAGCTGGACAAGGTTGTCGAAGCTATCTTTACGCTGGTTGAGACCTCACTGGCACGCCTTGCGCCGACCCGTAACAGCAAGGAAATTGCTATCGCAGCACGCGCCTTATGGAGTGCAATCCATGGTATCTGTGTGGTTAGCACGAGCAGCCATCTGCATCATCGCGCCTATTTTGATGCAAAGGCGCTGACGCGCACACTGATTTACACATACTTATCTGGTTTCATGTTCGGTAATATCGAGCCACTAACGCAGCCATCCTGAGGGCAACGGAGATGCATTTCCTGAAAATATCATTGCAGTACTTGTTACGGCTACTGTTCAGAGTTGAATTAAAGGGAATGGAGCACTACGAAGCCGCCGGTGAGCGGGTGCTCATAGTAGCCAACCACGTATCTTTGCTTGATGGCCTGTTACTGGCCGTATTTTTGCCTGATCGGGTCAGTTTCGCCATTGATACGCAATGGGCAAAAAAATTCAGTGTGATACTTAAGCTTGTTAGTGTCTTCCCGATGGATGGCGATAATCCGCTGTCGATGAAAGCCCTGATACGAAACTTGCAAGCCGGTAATAAAGTCGTCATCTTTCCGGAAGGGCGTATTACAGTGACCGGCGCACTCATGAAGATCTATCCTGGGCCGGGCTTGGTCGCAGAGCGATCGGGCGCCACCATTCTGCCGTTGCGAATAGCTGGTGCCCAATATTCCAAACTATCCTATCTCAACAATAAATATCATTCACGGCTTTTTCCCAAGATCACGCTAACCATTTGTCCGCCACAAGTTATTAAGGCGCCTGAGCATCTCAGTGTCGCGAAAAAACGGGAATATGGCGCTAACGCTTTATACCACATCATGACCGACATGATGTTTGAGACTTCGCACTATGACAAGACCCTGCTGCAAGCAATTATTAGCGCGGCAACAACCCATGGCTGGAACCGAGTCGTCGTTGAAGATATGAAGCGCACGCCATTGACCTATCGATCTTTACTGATGCGCAGTTTTATTCTGGCCAAGGTCTTGAGCGGCTTGACTGAAAAAAATGAAAATGTTGGCGTACTGCTGCCTAACGCCGTTGCTAATATTGTTACGGTGCTGGCACTGCAAACCAGTGGCCGCGTCCCTGCGATGCTGAATTTTAGTATTGGTGTTAACGGTGTTATTTCCGCCTGCGAAACGGCGGCACTAAAAAACGTCATTACTTCGCGTGCATTTATTGCAGCAGCCGAGCTTGAAAGCGTAATAGAAGAGCTTAAACAGCATGTCAGCATTCACTATCTGGAGGATCTGGCGGCTGAAATTAGCACTGTCGATAAGCTGCGTGGCCTGTGGCAGGCACACCGGCCACGAGCCACGATAGCAGCACTCAGTGGCGAGCTATTGCCTGTTGATCGCGCTGTGATTTTATTTACTTCCGGTTCTGAAGGTGAACCTAAAGGCGTTGTATTATCGCATCGCAATATTGTCGCCAATACTGCGCAGATCGCAGCGCGTATTGATTTTGGCCCCGGTGATACCGTGCTCAATGTCTTGCCTATGTTTCATTCCTTTGGTTTGACCGGTGGTACCTTCTTACCCTTGCTGTCTGGCATGAAAACATTTCTCTACCCATCCCCTTTACACTATAAAATAATTCCAGATGTCGTTTACAATACCAAAGCCACCGTATTATTTGGCACTAATACCTTTCTGGCGGGCTATGCCAAACATGCGCATCCCTATGATTTTTATAATCTGCGCTATGTTATCGCTGGTGCGGAAAAGCTGCGCGATGAAACGCGTAACATATGGATGCATAAATTCGGCGTGCGTATCCTAGAGGGTTACGGTGTCACTGAAACTAGCCCTGTTCTCAGTGTAAATACCCCTATTGAATACCGTGAAGGTAGTGTTGGACGCTTGCTACCGCGAATCGAGTATCAGTTAGAACCCGTGGCAGGTGTGGAAGAAGGCGGCCGTTTACATGTTAAAGGTCCGAATGTCATGCTCGGTTATTACTTCCATGAGCGTCCTGCAACTCTGGCACCACCCAGCACGCTGTTTGGTGACGGTTGGCATGACACCGGCGATATTGTCAAAGTGGACGACGGTTTTATCCATATTGTCGGCCGTGCCAAACGTTTCGCTAAAATTGGCGGTGAAATGGTTTCATTGGCGGCAGTGGAAGAAGTGGCTTGTCAATTATGGCCAGAAGCTATCAGTGCAGTAATCACTGTGTTGGATGAAAAAAAAGGTGAAAAACTGGCGCTGTTGACCACGCAGCACGATGCCAAGCGCAGTGCATTAGTGAATTTTATACGAGCAAATGGCATTGCAGAGATTAATATTCCACGGCAGGTGTTTACCGCTGAAAGCATACCTTTGCTGGCTAGTGGCAAGATTGACTTCAATGGCGTAAAACAAGTCATCGAAGAACTCATGGCACAGTAGTGGATAATTTTAAAAAGTTACTCGCTACGCAGTTTCTGACTGCCTTTGCCGATAATGCCATATTATTTACCGCGATTACCTGGGTCTTCGCTAACGCCAGCACCCAGCCTTGGTACGTGCCGGCCTTGCAAGCCAGTTTTCTCATCGCCTTTGTTGTGCTGGCACCCTGGGTGGGTGCCTATGCCGATAGCCATGCCAAACCCAAGGTTATGGTCAGCGCCAACCTGATCAAGATACTGGGTACGGGCTTGATGATTGCCTCGGTAGAACCCTTGCTTGCCTATGCCATTGTCGGCGTTGGTGCCGCTACGTACAGTCCGGCTAAATATGGCATTTTGCCCGAGATAGTGGCGGAGCAAGAATTGGTTAAAGCAAACGGCTGGATCGAGGGAGCCACCATTCTCGCGATATTGGCTGGCAGCATAGTGGGTGCTAGCATAGCCAAGAGCCAATCTATATTGATTTCGCTATGGTTTGTGATTGGCCTTTATTTTGTATCGGTCCTGATTGCGACAAAAATCGGCCCTCTGCCGGCGCAGCGAAGCCGGCAAGCGGGGCATATCAAACGGTTTGTCTCTATGAGCAAAACACTGATCAATAACAGGCAGGCGCATTTTGCCCTGATCGGTTCGGCCCTGTTTTGGGCGTCGGCAGCCATATTGCGTGTGGCCCTGATAGCCTGGGCCCCGCTTGTCCTGTTCATTTTTGAGGCGGACAAAATCGCAGTGTTAACCGCCTTTATCGCGTTAGGTATTGTCCTGGGATCGGCTTTGGCGGCACGATTTTTTCACCTGGGAGATCTGCGCCGTATCCGCTGGGCAGCGTATGCCATGGGCGTTTTAGTTATCGTTTTTAGCCAGCTTGATACGGTGCTTTCCACACGCATTACGCTATTTTTGATTGGTGTTACCGGGGGCATGTTCATCGTTCCTGTTAATGCGTTATTGCAGGATATTGGTCATAAGAGTGTTGGCGCGGGTGGCACGGTTGCAGCACAAAATTTTTTTAATAATCTTGCCATGCTGATCGCCTCGATCATTTATGCCGCCACGGCTGCGATGGGGGCACAGCCTGTAGCCGCCATCGCAGTGCTGGGGATTTGTATTGTTCTGGTTACGTTGGCCATTGCTGTGCAGTTAGGTAGAAGTCAGTAATAGAAATTCACGAGCAAGGGTTTTTTGCTGGTATAATTTCACCTGTTTAGTCAGTAATTTAGGAGAATAATAATGGTGCGCACCGTATCGACAATGTTGGAACTCGGGACCACAGCCCCTGATTTTTCCCTGCTTGAGCCCGCTACAGGCAAGCAAAAATCCTTACAGGATTTTACCGGTGCAAAAGCATTATTGATTATGTTCACCTGTAATCACTGTCCTTATGTTCTACGTATAGAAGATGGTCTGTTGGAACTGGGCAACGATTATAAAGACAATGATGATGTGGCTATTGTCGCTATCTGTTCGAATGATGCCGATAATTATCCCGACGATAGTCCGGAGAAAATTGCAGAGCGTGTTAAGGCCAAGGGCTATACCTTTCCTTACTTGTTTGACGCTACGCAGGAGGTTGCCAAAGCATACTCAGCTGCGTGCACACCCGATTTCTTTTTATTCGATGCTGATCGTAAGCTGGTTTATCGCGGCCAGTTCGATGATGCGCGTCCAAGTAACGAAGTAGAAGTGACCGGTAAAGATATCAGGAATGCCATTCGCTGTGTATTAGCAGGCGAAGCACAAATTGACAATCAAATCCCCAGCATGGGTTGTAATATCAAATGGAAACCTGATAATGCGCCAGAGTATTTTACCGGGGTAAGAGCGGAAGCTTAGCCCAGTGAGCCTCTGTTAATTCTGGGTAAGAATTGTGCGCGCGTCATTCCTGCCTTGGCAGGAATGACAACTCAGACTCTAGGCGCTACGACATGGCAGGTCTTTATGTTTATATACTAATGTTTTCTTTGTGTGATGGGTCATCGGTGTTAGTTTGCACCTTCGGCCAGTCATCAAAAGGAAAAGGATGTTCTTCGCTGTCAAACAATAAAAAGCGAACGCATTGGTTGATATATTGGCTCAGTTGATTAGCAAAACTAGCTAGGCGTTCGCCACGTTCGCCAGTGAATAAAACAAAGCCGAATTGTATGAGCGCGACAGCGCCAGCGACGTAGAGTGCGAGAACCAGCAACAGACCGAAAATAAACATAAAGAATAGTCGCAGCCACGTGGTGCGACTCATCATATTTTCTTTGGTGTCATCTTCCATTAGCTCATCCCGGTGTTTGTCTGTTAGCTAAGCTTAATGCAGAGAAGCGCGCCATTCCAGTTTTGTAATAATGTCTGCTTCGAACTCGGCGAGTTCTTGCAGGCGCGGGTATACGTCTTCTTCAGTGAAATAGTGTAAGGCCATCTCGACAAAGACATTACCGTGTTTGGCCTCAACACCGCATAGCACTTTATAAAAATGGCTGAGTTCAGGGTCTTCGAGTGCTTCGGCAATCATGCGGAAGCGCTCCGCACCACGACATTCGATGAGTGATGCCACGAGCAATTGGTCAAGAAAACGATCTTCTCGTCCGTGGCGCATTTTTTTGCCAAGTTGGTTAACATAAGGGTCGGGTTCATCCTTGACCAGGCTGACGCCGCGTTTTTCCATCAACTCATAGACCTGAGCAAAGTGTTCCAGTTCTTCTTGTGCCAGTTCCACCAGTGCAGGAATGATTTTGGGCCGATCTGGGTAACGTACCACCATACTCATGGCTAATGATGATGCCTTGCGTTCACAGTTGGCATGGTCAGCAAGGAAGGCGTCAAAATTCTTTATAATGACATGAACCCAGTCGGGGTCGGTGGCGCGCAGTAAGCCTATCGATTTTTTTGCCATGTTCAGTTTTTATGCTACGGTTAAATTTTCAAAAATCAGTGTCTGATGGCCACTTCAATAAGACGTGATAATCCTATTCAGCAGCGTTGGACGCGTTATCGCCAGCGTTTTGTGCCAAAGCTTAGTGATTCCGCTCTTTGTCCGCCGGCGCCTGACCTGGGTCTGGTGGTGGTCATCCCTTGTTACAGTGAGCCGGATGTTATCAGGACTATTGATACCTTGCACGCCTGCACGCGGCCACTTTGTGCAGTAGAAGTGCTGCTTATTATAAACGCTGCTAGTGACGATGACGATGCTGTGCATAGACAAAATGAAAAAACCGTTATTGAATTGGCCGCTTGGGCGCAACAACACAATGAAGTCGGTTTTCGTCTGCATTGTGTTGTTGACAACCATCTTCCGGCGAAGCATCAGGGCGTCGGTTTGGCACGAAAAGTGGGTCTGGATCTCGCGGTTTCGCGTTTTGCTGAGGTGGCCCAGGAAAACGGTGTTTGCGTCTCGCTTGATGCTGATTGTATCGTTGATCAACAGTATTTATGCGCCATTAGCGACTATTTTGATAAACACCCGCTATGCCAGATTGCGGTCATTGATTTTGAGCATTGTCTCGATGAGGTCTCTGACCCCGCACACCGCCAGGCGATAGCCGCTTACGAGCTCCACCTGCGTTATTACGTACAAGGCCTGCGTTATTCCGGTTTACCTTACGATTATTTGACCTTGGGTTCCTGTTTCGCTGTGCGCGTCTGCGCCTATATGGCACAAGGTGGTATGAATAAGCGTCAGGCCGGGGAAGATTTTTACTTTATTCATAAGTTTACCGCTCTGGGTCAGTGCGGACGCATTTTGACAACGCGCGTACGGCCCTCAGCACGCTTGTCGCAGCGCGTGCCTTTTGGCACTGGGCCTACTGTCTTACGCTGGGTTGAGAGTGGTTTAAGTGCTTATACTAGCTATGATCCGCGAGTGTTTAGCGATTTACGCTGCTTGGTGGATTGGTTGAATAGCTTGCGTAATATCTCGGACTTTGGCGTGGTGGGTTTGCAAGTCTTGCCGCAAACATTGAATATATTTTTGCAGCAGCAAGGGGTTGCGCAGCGTATGGCCGAAATTCGCGCTAACACTGCCAGCATAGAAACCCTGGTTGCGCGATTTCTACGCTGGTTTAATGCCTTTTTGGTACTGAAATACATCCATTTTTCGCATGAGACTCGCTATCAAAGCAAATCCTTGATCTTATCCGCCCAGCGAATGCTGCAAATGTCTGGCCATGGACAGGAGGCGGATGGCGATCTTTTTGCTTTGTTAAGCCTTTACCGACGCTACGATGGTGCAAAAACGTGATATGACAAGAGTATTACTCTGGTAAACGCGGTAACATGACTCACCGAAGGTATTGTCACAATACTCCTTATTATTCTAACAATCGGAGTGACAGGAAGACTGCTTATGGAGCGACGACTTTCTCCACGTATTGAGGTAAGCCTGCCCGTCGAGTTACTGCTGCCTGATGGGCAGCTATTTGCCATGAAAAGTATTGATATGTCTTATTTAGGCATCTCGTTCAATTGCGATTGTTGGACAGTGCGGCAGATTTTTCCGTCTGGTCACTGGTCCGGACCAAGAGACCGTGTTAATTTTACGCTTAGTATCAAGGTAGATGAAGATTTTACACTCGATTGTGATTCCTTGGTGACGCGTTTTTTACGCTTGTCCGAAAATGAATACCATGTTGGTGTACAGTTTCTAAACCTGGATGATGAAACGCAGCATTCTCTGATCCACTATGTTAATGAAAGAAAGGAATTGTAGTAGAAATCACCTGGTTTATTGTCTGCCCAGGCAAGCATCGACCCTGTCGGAGCAGTAATGTTTGGTCAAAAATTTACGCCTATACCAACGCCCGACCAGGTTTTACCCGGTCGCAATACCGCAACGCCGGTTCCTGATACGCATTATGTAAATGGCCATCGCATGTTGCCGCCGTTTCCTGAGGGTCTGGAGCAGGCCATGTTCGGTTTGGGATGTTTTTGGGGTGCCGAGCGCTGTTTTTGGCAGTGTGAAGGTGTTTATGTTACGTCAGTAGGATATGCGGCGGGGCATACACCTAACCCGACTTACGAAGAGGTGTGCAGTGGCCAAACCGGCCATAATGAAGTGGTTCGCATTGTATTTGATCCTGGCCTGGTGGATTATGCAGGCTTGCTGAAAGTTTTCTGGGAGTCACATAATCCGACGCAGGGGATGCGGCAGGGGAACGATAAGGGAACGCAATATCGCTCAGGTATTTATACATATAACGATCAACAAATGGCAATGGCGAGACAAAGTTTGCTTGATTATCAGTCTGTACTACATAGCCTAGGCTATGGCGCGATAACAACCGAAATTAAACCGGCAACCGTGTTTTATTATGCGGAAGCCTATCACCAGCAATATTTGGCAAAAAACCCCAATGGCTATTGTGGTTTGGGTGGAACAGGCGCCCTATTTCCCATCAATAGGGATAGTTAATATTAGTTAGTGATGGGTTTGTTATTTCTCGGCATCGGTAGGACAGTCACACATACTCCACTGAAAGAACTCTCGTGTTTCAACACGTTGTGGTGTGCTGAGCAGGGTTTCGCTGTTGCCTTGTTCGATGAGCTTGCCATCACACATAAACAAGGTGTGTCCACCGAGGCGGCGCACCTGGTCCAGGTCGTGACTAACCACCACTACCGGCATACTCGTGGCTAGTCCGCGCAGGGAGGCTTCTATTTTGTTTTTTGAGCGCGGATCGAGAGATGCGGTTGGTTCGTCAAGCAGGATGACGGCTGGTTTTACCGCCAGTGCGCGGGCAATGCATAAACGTTGTTGCTGGCCAACAGAAAGCGTCTGTGCGTCATGATCAAGGCGGTCACACACTTCGTCCCATAGGGCGGCTTGTTTAAGGCAGGATTCAATGAGCTCGCCGTTATCCTGGCGCCGTTGTTTGCCGCGAATACCAAATAAAACATTGCCGGCGATCGAGCAGGGAAACACTGTCGGTTTTTGCGCGATCAAGCCGATATGGCGGCGCAAGGCATCGGCACCGCAAGGCCATTGTTTACTGGCAACGCCATCGATAATAATCTCCCCCTGCCAATCGTTTACCAGGCCATTCATACAGCGCAGTAGAGAGCTTTTGCCAGCGCCGGAAGGACCGATGATAGCGGTGATACCTCGATTGGCCAAACTCAGATTAAGTCTATTTAAAATAATACGACCCGCGCGCTTTAGTGATAATCCGTTAATTTCAATACGAATTTTTCGCACTAATGCTGCTTGCTTGGGCGAGTTTGCTGCGTGATCTGCCAGGGTGGCCGCCGTTACCTTATCCATGCTTGATATGCCGCTTATTTAGAAGGTGCGCGATGACACTGAACATGGTTACTAGCGTAACAAGAACCAGAGCACTACTCCAGGCACGGGCAACGGTATTTTCGTCAACGGCCTCCTGGGCCAGATAAAAGATATGGGTTTGCAAGCTGGTTACGGGGGAGAGCAGTGAGTCCGGCCAGCTTGCTCCCGAAAATACGGTGGCGGTAAATAATATTGGCGCTGTTTCTGACAGAGTACGTGCCACGGCGAGAAACAAGCCGGTCAATAAGCTGCGCCATGCGCGTGGGCGCCATACGTGCCAGATGATTTGACTGGCCGACATGCCCAGGGCGCGGGCGGCATCAGTATAGTCTTGCGGTACGCGCTCTATGGCATGGATGGTATTGAGTGTTAAGACCGGCAAAATAATCATGGCCAGCACAATCGTGCCAGCCGCCAGTGATAGTCCCCAGCCGAGAAAATGGACAAAGATAAGCAAGCCAAAGAGGCCATATACCAGTGGCGGAATGCTTTGAAAACTGGTTAAGAGGTGTTGCATAAACAGTTTGCTGCGCGGCCCAGCATAGAGCCGGTTATACAGTGACAGGCCAATGGCCAAAGGCAGCGCTAACAGGCAAGATAGAACGCTGAGCGCTAGAGAGCCCATAATTTGGGGTATGACACTGTGTTTATCGTCAAAGCCTGCTGAGCTAAAATTCAGGCTGAATAAACTACTGTCGAAACCTGGCAGGCCGCGCATTAGCAGATAGATAAGACATGCCAGCGGTACCGCCAGCGCAGGTAGCGCCAACAGAATCAATAGCACTTGTGTGCAACGATTAGCCACGTATTAAGTCCTTGCGGGGCGCTGCGCCAGAAGGCTCAAGAGTAATACGCTTAGCGTTAAAACCAATGCGCAGGCCATCAAGGCTGACCATTGGCTGCTGCCGACACTGGCTTCACCCATCTCGCGACCAATGCGCGAAGTAATGGTCTGCGCTGGTGCCAGCAGGTTATACCAAGGCTGCGGTATGCGATCAATAGAGCCGACGACCAGCATCACAGCAATGGTTTCGCCGAGCCCACGACCGGTTGCGAGTAATGAGGCCGAACGAATGCCAGGCCAGGCCTGTGGCAGCAACACAGAAAAGAGCCGTTGCGACCAGTCAAGCCCGAGACTGCGGGCTGCCTCGCGATAGCTGGTGTCGACATCACGCAAAGCATCTTGGCTTAAGCGGGTGATGGTGGGCAATATCATTACTGACAGGAGAAGGCCTGCTGCCAACAGGCTGTGGCCGCTGAGCAAGTCAAGATTATTTTCCAGCCAGGGCAGTAAAAGCGCAATACCGAGCAGGCCATAGACGACGGATGGAATGCCGGCGAGTATATCGATGCAGACATTGATCAAGCCGTGATAACGCTGTGGCAAGATCTCGACGGATACAATGGCAGTTGCCAGGCCACAGGGCAGGGCTAAAGACAGAGCAATAACGATGACCCATGCGCTGCCGATTAATGCCGGCAGCAAACCATACAGATTTTCATAGGGATACCATTCGCGGGCAATAATTGGCGATAAGCCGTAGTTAAAAAAGAAAGGTGCGGAGGCGCTGAGCAAAAAGCCAACAAATAATAAGACCAGTGCCAGGCTGGCAATGACGGAAAAGCGTATCCAGCTACGTAGCCACATCGTTAAACCAGTGGAAGATAGCCGTTCTTTTTAATTAATGGTGCCAAGGCTGGCGATTGTAGAAATTCAATAAATGCTTGTAGGGTCTTGCTCCTTTTTTTTGCCACGATAATCGACAGACTGCGTTGAATCGGGTAGCTGCCACTTAGTACATCCGCTGGGCTTGCGCTGACCGTTTTGCCATTGTCTAACGTTAGTGCAATACCCCGAGCCCTGTCATTTAACCACGCATGCGATAGCATGCCTATGGCTTGCTTGCTGCGGCTAATAATAGAGCGTTCTTCATTATTAGAGCCTGAAATGATGTTGGCGCCGGGCGCCCGCGCTTTAGCATCGCCAAGTATGGTTTTGGCGAAGACGTGTCGTGTGCCACGTGAGGGTTCTTTGTCAATGACCAGTATTTTTTTATCAAAGCCACCGACTTGCTTCCAGTTGTTGATTTTTCCACGGTAAATATCAGCGACTTGCTCAAGGCTAAGGCTGTGGACGCCAGATTCGATCACCGCTTTTGAAACGGTAATGGCGACGGCGTCGCGAGCGATATCGATAATGTCGAAGTTTTCCGAGAGTTTTGCTTTTTCTGTTGCCGTGGGTTGGCGAGAGCTCATGCCGATATCAACGATGCCGTTAATAACAGCGTTGATACCAGTACCCGAGCCGCCGCCGGAAACGGTAATCTTGATTGTCGGTGCGATGGCCTGGTATGCATTAGCGGCATCAGCCATCAGCGGCAAAATCGTACTGGAGCCCGCAATATTAATAGTTGGTTGTGCGAAGCTGGCATGAAAGGGCAGAATTAAAGTAAATAGAAGAATGATACGATTGAACATAAGAGACTATAAAACACTGATCATGGTAAGCGTGAAGACTAGCATGATTTTTTTGTGATTGATCACAGGGAGTTAAAATTTCATTTCTTTATTCTATCGTCAAGGTGGGCGTGCCGGTTTAAAGGCGCGCGCCCCATTGCTTAAGGTATTTTCAGGTTATGGATGCAGAATTTTGGCGGCAACGCTGGGCCAACAACGAGATCGGTTTTCACCTTGATGGGGTTAATCCCAAGCTGATAGAGCATTATAGTGTGCTTGGTGTGCAGCCGGGTGGCTGTGTTTTCGTGCCTCTATGCGGAAAGTCGCAGGATATGTTATGGCTGGCACGCCAGGGTGTTGACGTAATTGGGGTAGAGTTGTCTGAAAAAGCGGTCAATGCCTTCTTCGCCGAAAATCAGATGACGCCCGATATTAAGATATTTGATCATCTTGAACGATGGTGTTGTGACAATATTACGATCTACCGCGGTGATTTTTTCGATTTAATTCCCGAATTATTTGAGCATGTTGATGCGGTCTACGACAGAGCGGCCCTGGTGGCCTTACCTAAGCAGATGAGAAGTGAATACTGCAAACATCTCAGCTATCTAGTTCCCGCGCCTCTGCGCGTTTTACTCATTTGTTTTGATTATGACCAGGACAAGATGGATGGTCCACCGTTTTCGGTTCCAGCGTACGAAGTGCGCTATCATTTTTCTGAAGTAGTGCCGATTACGCCTTTAAGCAGCGAAAACATCATCGCCGAGAATCCCCAATTTAAGACGCGTGGACTCAACGCGATCGAAGAACAGGTCTATTTTCTCGGTTATCCAACGCGTTGATTTCGCTGCTGCTGTTAAAGCTTAATGGCTTTTCTATAGTTTAGAGGCAGTAAATGAGTATTTTGGGTTGGTTTTGAACGCCATCTTGAGAGAAAAGACTTTCATGTAAAGATCTCGGGTAAATACTCTGCCCCTGGTGTTATGTCTGTAGGCATTATCTGCTATAGCAGAGCACTTGTATTTTTGTCGTAGCCCTATGCTAACCAGCATATGCTTGAGGTAAAAAAAGCGATAAGATCGGAGTTCTCTTAATTAGCTGGCTCAATTTTTCATGCCGAATAAATTGATTTCGCATTTGGTTTTTCCCCGAGCGCAACGAGTTATATTGATTGTTTGCGGTTTTGCTGCATTACTTCTGGGTCTGATTGGTATCGTGTTACCGGTATTACCGACAACCCCGTTTATTTTATTGGCGGCTGCTTGTTTTGCCAAATCATCGAGCCGTTTTTATAACATGCTATTGAGCAATCGATTTTGTGGCTCTGTGATCCGAGACTGGGAGTCAAAACGATGCATTCGCCGGCCGGTGCGCTATATGGCGTTAGGCTCAATTGCTTTCACCTTTAGCCTCTCTATCGGTTTCTTGGTTGCCGATACCTATTTGCGACTTCTGTTGATTGTCATTGCTATCACATTAATGACATTTCTCTGGCGTGTGCCGCTATGCGAGGGTATTGAAAAGATTGCTCCGGTGAAAAAAATCGAATAATGATGGTGATGGACGCTAGCATATATTTCATACACATTGTGCAGTGTCATTGGTATAACGATATCAGATGGTCATCTGGGTTCACACTCAGAACCCTGAGTGGGTCATGATTAATAACTGCTGCCAGATTTCCATGGCATGGATTTTTTGATGGCCTGCTGGCCCGGCCAAGAATACCGATAATGGTCGGCGCTTTAGTCCCACCTATCATCTAAATCGCTTAATCCGTTATTATTCTCTGTTGATGCTGGATCACTACTAATATTGTATAGTGGCCTGTAAATAGCACCATCATTTCGTAACTCGCTGCGAAATAAAGTCAAGTCTGTGCATGTCAGCTCAAGGTCGATATAGCGTGGCGGTATGGTCAAGCGAGGTGGTTTGCGGCCACGTACTCGACCAAGCGTAACGTGGGGAACGAATTTGTGTTTGTCATAAGCGATATCGCAGCGCCGCAGTACTTGATCGACGTTATTTTTTAAATGTTCCAGTAGTGCGTTGAGTTTTAGCATTACAGCCAGCACATTCGGCCGCGAATGATAGGGGAAATAGCTGAGTTCCACTGCCATTACGCTGAACTCGGAATCCAGTTGCAGGGCGAAACCGAGTTGCTCGCCTAAGCGCTGCAGGTCATCAGTGGTCTGGTTGCCGAGAAAGGCGAGCGTTATATGGTAATTTTCAACATCAGGCCAACTAATTTCATGGTGTTTGTCCTGTGCCTGATAAGGGTCAGCCAGCTCGGCGAGTTGATAGCAACTCATCTTCGACAATTGCAATGCGATGAACGAACGGATTATCACCTTATGACTCGTGCTATCTTTACAATGTAAAATGTGAAAAACGGTATCTCGCACTCATGTCGAAACAAACACTTAACCTTAATGATGAACTGTACCACTATATGTTGTCGGTGTCCTTGCGCGAAGCTGAAGTGCTCAGGTTACTACGTGAAGAAACTGCCCAAGAGCCCATGGCGATGATGCAGATTTCACCTGAGCAGGGCCAATTTATGGCGCTACTGGTTAAATTGATAGGCGCAAAACATATCATTGAGATAGGCACGTTTACCGGCTACAGCAGCCTTGTCATGGCATTGGCCAGTTCAAGCGACGCAAAAATAGTGGCATGTGATGTGAGTGAAGAATGGACATCGATGGCGCGCCGTTATTGGCGCCAAGCCGGCGTCGACCATAAAATAGATCTTCGTCTAGCGCCAGCGGTGAACACCCTGGATGCCCTGATCGCTGCTGGCGGTGAGGCAAGGTATGATTTCGTTTTTATTGATGCCGACAAAACTAACTATCAGACTTATTACGAGAAAAGCCTGGTCTTGCTGCGGGCGGGTGGTTTGATTGCGGTCGACAATGTGTTATGGGGTGGCTCAGTGATAGACCCTGATAAACAGGATGAAGACACTGTTGCTATTCGTCGCTTTAACGACAAACTGCTGACCGATTCGCGTGTTGATATTAGCCTTGTGCCGATTGCTGACGGACTTGCTCTGGCACGAAAAATAAACCCAACTGGCGACGTTTAGAGCGAGAGCGTGGTCAATGCAGGTTGCTGTGGGTCGATTTAATTTGCCCACAAACTAAATTTGTCGTGTTATTAAATTGTGTGCAAACTATCATAGTTATTAATTGTGTATGGTGGTAGGATTACCTATTACCAAATGGACTTATATTACTTCAGGGAGAATGGATGAAGGTATTTGTTCCACTGTAAATCTAATTACATGGCAACTGCATAAGGGAAATGGACTGATGGATCAAGTTGTATCCGAGTTAATCCTGGATATCCACCGTGGGTCTACGGCTGTTTCTGTCCACGACTTCAAGCATTGGGCTTTTGAGAAAATACAAGAGGTGCTGCCATTTGACTCGGCCGTTTGGGTCAGTGGCCACATCAAAGACAAACAGCTCATCGCAGATGATGTTGTTAGTTTCAATCAGCCTCCAGGACTATATCGCTTACGCGAGGAATATGAAGAATACCCTGGTTTACTAGAACGCATGATGGGTGAATCCGGCATCACACTGACCCGAGAAATGGTGGCGCGCGGAGGTGATTTCCGCGATCTTAGAATCTATAAAGAATATTTCTCCAAGTACGACATGGAGCACGCGCTTGGTACCGTCAAACGTAGACAACAAGCAGATTTGTACTCCTACGTAGCGCTGTATCGTGCTGCTAACGGTGAAGCATTTACCGAGCAAGAGCGTCGTACCAAAGAAACATTGTTGTTACACATGGTCGAATCGTATAAATATTGCCTGTTCTACCATTTTATTGACAGAGAACATGTTGATAGTCGTAATGTCGGTAAGGTCGTTGCCGATAACGACGGCGTCATACGAGATTTATCCGATAACGTAGCAAGCTGGTTCAAGCGTCAATGGCCAGAATGGAAAGGACCTTATCTGCCGGCGGAGCTTAAAGAGTTGGGAACTGAAGTCGTGCGCGAATTTAAAACGTTCCGGGCAAAAATTCATGCGCCGAAAGACGGCCTGATCGGTATCGAGCTACATCCTGTTTAGCGGCCTACCAGCTGCCGTTATTTTCCATGCTTGACCAGGGTTCTTGTGGTGCCAGTGCTGTGCCTTTTTGCAAGAGTTCGATCGATATGCCGTCGGGAGAGCGAACAAAGGCCATATAGCCATCTCGCGGTGGCCGGTTAATCACCACTCCCGCACTTTGAAAGCGTGCACACACGGTATAAATATTATCGACACGAAAGGCTAAATGGCCGAAGTTTCTACCTCCTGTATAGTCTTCCAGGTCCCAGTTATATGTTAATTCGATAAGCGGCGCCTGATCACGGTGTGCGCGTTCAATATCTGCTGGCGCAGCTAAATACACCAAAGTAAAACGCCCACGCTCGGATTCTTTGCGTCTGACCTCAATCAGGCCCAGCGCGTTGATATAGAAGTTCAATGACTCTTCAAGGTTTGATACCCGAACCATTGTGTGCAGATATTGCATAGCTTTACCAAATTAAAGTGAGTTAGCCGATAGTACATTAAAATAGTAGCGTATTATGCTTGCGGCGGCGAGGCGACATCGCCGTTTCTTCAGTTATCAGCATAATAAGCAATGAAGAGCAAAAATTTGAACATTTATGGTCTAATATCTGAAATAAACGCGACAATCTTGGCGACGATGCAACATGCAATGAAGAACCGCCGCAGGAGCAGGACTTATTAGCGTGCAAATGCCTATACAACAAACAGCACCACCTGCGATGAATAGCCTGGTGGCGGTGACCTACCTGATCTACGCTCTGCATGCATTTAGTGCGGTCAGCGGTTTATTAAGCCCGGCATTGATAGTCAGCGCCTTCCTGACGGGCTGGCCTTCGATCATCGCCGTTATTATTAACTATGTGAAACGTGGTGATACACGCGGCAGTTATCTGGAATCTCATTTTCGTTGGCAGATCCGAACCTTCTGGTTTGCACTATTATGGGCGCTGTTAGCATTACTGATGGCGTTTACCTTTATCGGTATCCCCGTGGCCATTGCTATTGTTTGGATTGTCGGTCTTTGGGTGCTGTATCGGATTGCGCGTGGCGGCCTGCGGCTTATGAATGCGAGGCCGATGCCATGGTGAACACGACAGGGGTTGTTTTCAGCAAAAAGACACCCTTGACTCGACTTTATATCTACTAGATAGATACAAAGACAGTGTAAGGTTTAAAATTACAAGGCCAATGTCGCGTGGCCAATCAAATAATTCTATTTTGCAGTGCCAGCGGCGCCAGTCGACATGGATGACACTCACTCGCGGCAGATTGCACAGTTGGCCTGGTTTCTTGGCAAGGAGGTGGCAAGGGCGCTGCTGTGGTAGAATTCACCGACAGTTCGTGGGGTTAAGGGTGGCTGACTATTATGCATGACACGCTAGCACACTCTGGGCGTACACAGGATGGGTAATGGTGGGGAATAATCCAACCCGGGCAGCCCTGTTAGGCCTTGCGTGACAAACGACCGGTCGATGACGAAAATAAAAATGCTTTTGGGGAATATGAGCAATTTTTACTAACAAAAAAAAATTAAATTGCGAGGCATTGCTACCGTTTCCTCTTATTCGAGAGGTGAAATGTTAATGCCTGAGACAAGTCAAAATGACGCTTTAAATACGTCCAAGCATGAAGCACGCAAGCACAACCTCGCCAGCATCAACCAAGAGTTTAACGACTTTTTAGGCTTGCACTCTGCCGATCAAAAACTTCTAAAGCGCTACCATGAAGCGCTTGCACGCGACAGCGAAACCTTTGCAAAAGTATTTTATGACTACTTGATGGCCTCGCCAGTGACAGCCAGGGTGTTGAAACGATACCAGGCACAAGGGGGGGTGATTGATCATCTGGTCAAAAAACAAACTCAGCATTTGTTTGGGCTTCTTTCAGGCAGTATCGACGACGCCTCTGCTCGCTGTATTGCCCATATCGGCGAAATTCATCATCGCTATGGGATCGAGCCAGTATGGATCATGGGCGCATATCGACTTTATATCAAACATTTGCAGGCCTGTGTTCGTAATGGGATGGAGATTAAGGACAGTGATCGCGCCAGCCTGGAAGATACCATTACCAAGCTGCTCTTCCGCGATATGGGATTGATGCTGGAAGCGTACTGGGATTCCGGCTTGTTGGCATTGCTGGAAGAAAAAGAAAAGGTCTCTGACCTGCAGGAACAAATTACCAGCCTGCTGGCCAACATCCCTCAGCTGCTTTGGTCAATGGATATTAGCCGCAACCAGCCATTGTACGTCAGCCCATCGTCCCGCCTGATTTGCGAAATGGATATCGACATGCCGATTCCCTGCATGGGCTGGACGGTTCCGGAAGACAGAGAGAAGGTAGAACTCGCCTGGCAGAACGCCTTACAAGGACAGGCAGTGGAAGTAGAAAGCCGGGTAAACCTACCCAATGGCAAGCAAGGCTGGTTTCGTCGCCACTTTTACCCGTACAGGAACAAGGCTGGCGAAGTCGTGCGTATTGATGGCCTGATGGAAGATACTACCGAGGCCAAAGCCACACTCGAGTCTTTGAATACTCTGGCTACCACCGACAGCCTCACTGGCCTTACCAACCGCACCCTGTTTCATGACCGCTTGAGCCAAGCAATTGCCTCGGTAGGGCGAGGTAATGACCAGCAAATAGTAGTGATGTTGATGGATTTGGATCGTTTTAAGGAAATCAACGATACGCTGGGACATCCCGCTGGCGATAACGTATTAATACAGGTTGCCCACCGTTTGCAGGCCATGCTCCGACAAACCGATACCCTAGCCCGCCTCGGTGGTGATGAGTTCGGTATTTTACTTCCCCATATTGGCGACGGCCATCGTACCGCGGAGAGATTAGCCAAGAAGTTTCTACAAGCGTTTGTCAGCCCGTTCAACTACGACGACAATGAACTCTATCTCGGCGCCAGCATTGGCATTGCCATTTACCCACAGCATGGTGAAGACGTGGCGACGCTGATGAGCCGTGCCGATGTCGCCATGTACGATATCAAGAATAAAGAGGCGCGCTTTAAATTCTACCACGCGGAACTTAATCCCGATGCGCAGCAACGTCTGCAACTGTCCGGAGATCTGCGCCGTGCCCTGGAACGCAACGAGCTGGTTTTGCACTATCAGCCCAAGATAGATTTGCGATCTAATACTGTCGTCGGTGCTGAAGCGCTACTACGCTGGAACCATCCAAAACACGGACTAATACCGCCCGACCAGTTCATTTCCCTGGCCGAACGCACCGGACTGATACGGCCTATTACCGATTGGGTTATCGAAACCGCTATCGATCACTGCCAGGCATGGCGTCAAGCCGGCCATACACTGCGCGTGGCAGTTAATGTATCGGTGCGCTCATTTCAAACTACCGGCCTGATGGATACGATAGATCGCGTTCTGCAAGGTTTAGACAAGCGTGCAGATTTGCTGGAAATAGAAATCACTGAAAATGTGCTTATGTCGGATATTACTCATATTACCGCCATGCTCAAGCGGATCAGCGACATGGGATGTCGTATTGCCATCGATGATTTCGGCACGGGTTATTCCTCGCTGGCCTATTTGAAAAAATTGCCCCTGCACACACTCAAAATCGACAAATCCTTTGTGCTAGATATGGCGAGCGACGAGAACGATGCCGCTATCGTCCATTCGACCATAGACCTGGCGCATAACCTTGGCCTTAGCATCGTGGCAGAGGGAATCGAAAATCGAGAGACCCTGGATTTGCTGACCGACCTCGGATGCGACGGTGGGCAAGGCTATTATTTCAGCAAACCACAGCCAGCGGAAACATTTCTGAACTGTGTTAAATAACTGAATTTAGCGCGTCTTCATGCAGGCAAGACTCACATGGATGAATCGATGAAGAAAGGCCTTTCGCTTTCGAATGGTGGTCAGTGAAAATTACCACTGTAGTGGGGCTAGATATAAATTTTCACTGCTGACTACACTGCTCATCTTCACTTTTTCCGGTTATCTGTCATGTCAGATTGTAATTGCTGCAATTGATGCCGATCACCACCGGGGTGTACAATATACGCTGTGATGCCCAGCGTCGGCCTCTCCTGCTATTTAGCCAATAACCACATGCTCCCTTGTATATCAGTTGATCAGCCGTCGCCTCTCAGTAACCCTGTCAGCGTACCGCCAATTGTATCTCGACCTATTAGCTTGACTACGTTATTCTTTAGCTGTAAGAGTGGTCTCACAATAACATATCACCAGATATGTCGCCTTTTTCTAACCGTTATAACACCAAGTTTAGTTTTAAGCCGAGCGCAATATGCAAGATATGAAAAGCAGTGTCAGTCAATACTTCATACAATGAGCGTGAATCATGAGTGACATTTTTTCTACATTAACTGAAGCAGAAATGGAAAGGCTCGATCACTTCCTGCTGGATCGCGTCGAAGAGGATGCCGATACTGATGGTAGGGATGAGGGAGTGCTGGATGTCACGGAGCTGGACGGATTGTTTACCGCTATTGTCAGTGGCCCCGTCGTGATACCACCTTCGCAATGGTTGCCGGCCGTTTGGGGTGATTACGAACCGGTGTGGGAGAACGAAAAAGAGTTCGAGAAAATCCTTTCACTGATGATGCGCCATATGAATAGCATTGCGTCAACGTTAATGGAACATCCCAAAGAGTTTGAGCCAATTTTCCTGGAGCGTGAAATAGAGGGGAAGACCTATACCATTGTTGATGAATGGTGCGAGGGTTACCGCCGTGGCATCGCGTTGGCATCAAACCAGTGGGATGCGGCCGGACAGGAAATGGTAGTTTTGCTTTCGCCGATTTTGGCCTTTACCAGCGCGACGGACTGGCGTGGCCATGATTATAGCCATACTGAAGTCACAGCAATCCAACGCGCTATTACACTCAATGTGCGCGATATCCATGCATATTGGTTGGCAATGCGCGGAGAAAATGCAGCTTCTTCGCAGCCAGTGCGCCGAAGTAAACCGCGAGCAGGGCGTAACGACCCTTGCCCATGCGGCAGTGGCAAGAAATATAAAAAATGCTGTTTGCACTAATGTGCGCAATAAAAAAGCCGTCCTGGGACGGCTTTGGAAGTGGTATTGGTGGAGGCGGCGGGAATTGAACCCGCGTCCGCAAGTCCTCTGCCATTGGCTCTACATGCTTATCCTACTCGATTAGTTTAACTGGCGACTACCCGAGAGGCAGGGAAGATCGACAGCGATTTCAGTTAAAGGTTTTAACAAATCAGGCCTGAACATCCATCATTGCGAGCTTGTGTTTAATGACCTCTGAAATGAGCAAGCTCTCTGCGCGCACAAGCACGACACAGTCAGAGGTCTAGCTGGATTAAGCAGCTAGAGCGTAGTTTTCGTCGTTTGCAATTACTTGCTAGCAGAATGGATTTACGAGGAAATCTGCACCCTCGGCATGCACCGCCGGTTTCGCAACCCACGTCGAAGCCAAGTCGCCCCCGATATGGTTGTTTGTACTAGCGCGTACTTGTGTATAAGTATGGGGGTTTTTCGTAAAAAAACAAGCACTTCACGACATAATTTGAGTAGACTTATCCCCGCTACGTAGGGGGATGGTAAAAATTCCTGTGATATTGCCTGAGCTATTGAAGGTACTTGCCGGCAGTTTCCAGCAAACAATCAGTCACTTCTTTTTCTAAAAACTCCCGAGCGGTAGCGAACTGTGAAACGCAAGACCAGTGCCTTTTCCAAGCGTTTTAAATTGGTTGGCTAGGGTAGTGAATATGCATACTGCAGGCATGCATTATCGATCTTTTATATTTTTTAGGCCTCCAGTGAAGGCGCGACGCGCATCAAACAGACAGGGCGATGCGCCGCCATAGTTTCAATCCACGCGCCTGTGAAGGCGCGACACATAGAAATATTAGACAGGTACACGGGCGCCCTGTTTCAATCCACGCGCCTGTGAAGGCGCGACCTTGATGCCGGAGAAAGTTGTATAGAGTACGCGCAGTTTCAATCCACGCGCCTGTGAAGGCGCGACACCTTTTGCAGATCCAGCAAGGCCGATTCGAATTGTTTCAATCCACGCGCCTGTGAAGGCGCGACAACGGACAATCTTTCGTAACCGGGCCTGCTATAGGTGTTTCAATCCACGCGCCTGTGAAGGCGCGACCTGACATGCTTAAGAAACCTCTGAACAAGCCCTAAATTTTGAGAAAACAGCTAAAAACAAGCAATTCTGCTCTGACTGCTCAACGTTTTCTGCCCATTTGGCAGATTTCAGGCGCAATCCGCCTATGAAATAGCCAGTTCCTTCCTCGCCATATACAAATTCGACAACGCAAACAGCGTAAACACCTGAGCCGCATTTTTCGCTAGCCCTTTGTAGCGCACTTTGCGATACCCCCATAAATGCTTCACTACCCCAAAGGCATGCTCCACGCGTGCTCGGGTTCGATTGCTTTTGCGATTAAATGAGCGATCCGCACAATTGCGCTTTTTCCCTCGCTTCGCTTTGCGATTGATACGCCACGTCACACCCTGTGTTTCAGCCATTTCCTTGCGCGCTTCAGAAACATAGGCTTTATCACCGTATAGCGCCACTTCTTTACCATGAATGAGCTCATCGACCACAACAGAGTCATGAACCGAGGCATCCGTGACGACGATACTGTGCACACGACCTTGAGTATCGCTACCAATGTGCGCCTTCATGCCAAAGTACCATTGATTGCCTTTCTTCGTTGACTTCATCTCTGGATCACGCTGATGATCTTTGTTTTTCGTTGAGCTCGGTGCCGAGATAATGCTGGCATCGACAATGGTGCCTTCGCTGAGAATCAGGCCTTGTTCTGACATATATTGCTCTGTCACTTGGAACAATTTTTTCGTTAACTCATGCCCCTCAAGAAAGTGGCGAAAGCGCAGGATTGTGCTTTCATCGGGGATACACTCTAATGTGACTTGGGCAAAACGACGCATGGCTTCTATGTCGTACAGGCTATCTTCCATTGCCGGATCACTGAGTTGATACCACTGTTGCATGAAGTCAATACGAAGCATCGATTCAAGCGCCATCGGTGGACGGCCGTTGCCAGCCTTTGGGTAATGTTTGCGGATGGGG
>WGFU01000006.1 GCA_015492075.1 Gammaproteobacteria bacterium | reverse complement strand
GGCGCAATGCTGGCAACCACATCAACGAAATGCTCTGGCGACTGTGCGTCCACCTCGATATCGAAGACGTCAATGTCGGCGAACTTCTTGAACAGAACGGCCTTGCCTTCCATCACCGGCTTGCTGGCCAAGGCACCGGTATTGCCCAGGCCCAGCACTGCGCTACCATCGCTGATAACGGCCACCAGATTACCCTTATTAGTATAGCGATAAGCCTCATGAGGCTCTTTTGCGATCGCTCGCACCGGCTCGGCGACGCCCGGCGTATAGGCTAGACCGAGCTGGTATTGCGTGTCACAAGGCTTGCTGATCGCTATGGCTATCTTGCCCGGTTTGGGTAAGGCATGGTATTCCAGCGCTGCCTGCTTTAATTCATCGCTCATTCTGATTTCGCTATTGCTATTTTTAGGGCGCCGCGCGCCAAGTCGGTTATTTTACTATTTTTATGCGCTGATGGGGTCTTGGTTCGCCCTGCGGATATTGGTCGTTCATCAGTCTCAGTTGAGACTCTGCATAATTAGGGATTCGTGTTTGCTTGGCAAGTCCCGCATAGGTATCACCTTCCTTGGCCTCAATCACGCTTATGGACAAGGCCTTGGCTAGTGGGCGTTCATCGTCTGTGAGCCGGTGAAAACTGTTCACTGTGGCTAAGAATGCCTTGTCATAGGTATTGATGGCTCCCGCTTCCTTGGTCGTGGCAAAAAATGTATAAGCCTTATCGTCCAGATACACCACACTGATGCGGATATCACGCTGGCCAAAGGGTGTTTTACCCCGCGTAATCCCAGTGTAACCGTCAAGGCCATGACTGCTCAGGTCACGACCCTGTTGCAAGGAGCTCACCTTGAGCCGGGTTCTAATAAAGTCACTGGCAGCGATACGCTTATTGATATCTTCGACACCGACTTGTATCACCGCCGCACCCTGTGGCGCCCGGGATATAATCGATTTTGGCTGGTTGTCGACCTTCCAGCCCTTAGGAAATTCGATGGCAAAACCCAAACCGGCATGATAAAAGTTGGAACCGCGACGAATACCCTGAGCTTCGCTATCGCCAAAGGTCATGCCTTCGATCTTGCTTAAATATTCATTGCGATTGACACGGCTGGCACCATCACGCGCCAGCGCATTGGCCTTGCCGACAACCTCTTGCAAACGAGTGTCATTCTTGGGATGCGTGGCGAATAGCCCGTGATAGGCTCGTGGTTCACGGCCTTCTATTTTAGCCAACTCTTTATCGAAGGTTTCCTGGTCTTTCAAGACACCGATCACCTCCATCATCGCCGCTGGCTCATAGCCACTGCGAGCCAGATATTCAGCACCCAAGCTATCTGCCTCGAGCTCGTGTTCTCGGCCATAGCCTCGAATCCACGCGGTGCCGAGTAGATTAAATAGATCCTGCGCCCCGGCACTACGTAGCTCGGGCACAAAAATAGAACCAATCAGGAAGCCAAAACCGGTGGCCTGCTGCTGACTGATCTGGCGTACACTATGGCGCGCGGTGACATGGCCAATTTCATGGCCCAGCACCGCCGCCAATTCCGCTTCGGAATTAAGATAGGCCATGATGCCGCGCGTGATATAAATATAGCCGCCAGGCAAAGCAAAGGCGTTAACCTGATCGCTATCAAGTACAGTAAAACGATAAACCAGGTCAGAACGGTGACTGCTTAAGGCCAGCTGCTCACCGACGTTTTGAACATAGGCTTGTAAGGCGGGGTCATCATAAAGGCCGAACTGGTCGATGATTTGCTGATGCGACTCGCGACCCAGCTTGATCTCGGAATCTTCGCTCATCAGCACGAAATCGCGTTCGCCCGTAGCCGGGTTGACGGCGCAGGCAGACATGAGGCTGCTCGATAGTAGCAGCCAAATCAATAGAAAAAAACGGGATAAAGCGTGAGCCTTTACCATAACGCCACTCCAGCAACAAATCGTCTGCCTACTTAGTGTAGACGATGGCATCTGAACTTGCGTTAAATTGGCGCTCAACATGCGCCCCGATGGAATGGGGCGAACGTAAACAGCGCTTATTTTTTACCGTATTTCTGGTTAAAGCGGTCAACACGGCCTGCCGTGTCGATAATCTTCTGCTTGCCAGTATAAAATGGATGGCACTGTGAACAAATCTCAACACTCAGATCCTCGCCTAATGTTGAGCGGGTCTGGAAGTTGTTACCGCAGCTGCAGGTAACGGTGATCTGTTCGTATTTAGGGTGAATATCAGCCTTCATGGTAGTTCCTTGGGTGTTTCGCCGCCACCAGCAACAGGCAGGCACGGCTCAAAAGGGCAGGCTATGGTACGTAAAAGTCGTTGTTTCAGCAAGCAGGGCCTGACCTGAAGCTGTAAGAAGCTGCCACAAATACGGTATTTGTAGGCTTTAGCGCTTCATCGACTCAAAAAATTCGGCATTGGTCTTGGTACCCTTGAGCCGATCAAGCAAAAATTCAATCGCAGCCAACTCGTCCATGGGATGCAAAAGCTTACGTAGTATCCACATCTTTTGCAGTTCATCCGGCTGGGTCAGATACTCTTCACGACGGGTACCAGAACGATTAAGGTTAATCGCCGGATAAATACGTTTCTCGGCAATACGGCGATCAAGATGCAGCTCCATATTACCGGTGCCTTTAAACTCTTCGTAAATCACATCATCCATACGTGAACCGGTCTCAATCAAGGCCGTTGCAAGAATCGTCAAGCTACCGCCTTCTTCAATATTACGGGCGCTACCAAAGAAGCGCTTAGGCCGATGCAAAGCATTGGCATCGACGCCCCCGGTCAAGACCTTGCCTGAGGATGGCACAACGGTATTGTAGGCGCGTGCCAGGCGGGTAATCGAGTCGAGTAGGATCACCACATCACGTTTGTGCTCAACCAATCGTTTGGCCTTTTCCATTACCATCTCTGCCACTTGCACATGACGCGTCGCCGGCTCATCGAAGGTACTGGAGACCACTTCACCGCGTACCGAACGCTCCATCTCCGTAACTTCTTCTGGCCGCTCATCGATCAACAAAACGATGAGGTAGCATTCCGGATTTTGCGTGGCAATGGAATGCGCAATATTTTGCAATATCATGGTCTTACCCGCTTTAGGCGGTGACACAATCAAGCCACGCTGGCCTTTACCTATCGGTGAAACCAGCTCAATAACGCGCGAGGTAATATCTTCGGTGCTGCCGTTGCCCAATTCTAGTGTCAGCCTTTCATTGGCAAACAGCGGGGTCAGGTTTTCAAATAAAATTTTGTTCTTAGCACTTTCTGGCGACTCAAAGTTGATTTCATTCACCTTGAGCATGGCAAAATAACGTTCGCCGTCTTTAGGCGGGCGAATCTTACCGGAGACGGTATCACCCGTGCGCAGATTAAAACGTCGAATCTGGCTCGGCGAAACATAAATATCATCGGGGCCGGCGAGATAAGAGCCTTTAGCCGAACGCAAGAAACCAAAGCCATCTTGCAAAATTTCCAGCACGCCGTCGCCATAGATGTTCTCACCCTTTCTGGCGGCGGCCTTAAGAATAGCGAAAATAATGTCTTGTTTACGTGACCTTGCCTTATCATCAATACCCAGCGATTGCGCGATTTCAATCAACTCGGTCGGCGTCTTTTGCTTGAGCTCAGTAAGATTCATCGTGTTTTCTGAATCTGGCACATCTTCATGGCTATGATTTTTGCGGCTGTCGTTGTTGTGATTATTACGCGGGTTGCGTTGATTACGCGGATTGCGCGACTTACCTTCTTTCGGAGGATTATCTTTTTGCGCGTTAGCGTTATTTTTGGCTTGGATTTTTTCGACAGTAGCAGACATAGGCTGTATTCGCTTGATTGGTTTGTTTAGAAAAGAGGACACATAGTGTGTCTGGTTGAAAACTTGGGAAGGGTGCCTGGAATCGGCAGTTTGTTACATTTACCTTTTAGCCGAAACTATCACGAATAATGAGAAAGGTCTAGACCTTTCTCATATATTATTAATTTTAAAGATGACTATCCAGAAAAGCAGACAATTGTGATTTTGACAAAGCACCCACTTTGGTGGCTTCGACATTGCCATCTTTGAACAACATCAAGGTTGGAATACCGCGAATACCATAGCGCGGAGGGGTTGCCGGGTTCTCATCGATATTAAACTTGGCAATCTTTACCTTGTCACCGTACTCGTTAGCGATTTCTTCCAGGATCGGCGCAATCATTTTACAAGGACCACACCAATCGGCCCAAAAATCGACCAACGCTGGCGTGCCCGAATTCAGCACTTCTTCGTCAAATGACGCATCAGATACGTGAACAATATTACCACTCACTCGTTATCTCCTATTCTGCAAACCAGGAACTGTGGAACTCGTCTCGATAATAACGGGGGGATGCGGTTCGAAAGCGAGACGGTATAAAGCTGTCACCGCACTACCAGTATAACTGTGCGTTTTCACTAATTCCAAGGACTTCGTCAATCCGTGTCCGACCATTGTCAGGAAATCTTTCCATAGCTGATCCTTTCATCGGCGCCAATGCCAGAACCTTGAGACTGCGACCCTTGCCCTGCTTGGCAGGCGCTAGGATAGCATAAGTCTGCGCTCGTTTCGCCCAGGCCCGCATGCGCCAAGCCCGGCCTTGTGCACGGACCAAAGTTAGGAAACATCCAGCTGCCTTCATAAAAATCGAAACGGGGGGTAGTGAAAACCAAGGATCATCACGACGGCTCTTGTGCGGCGCTGTCAACACTGCCTATGTAACATGTAAGGATAAAATCAGCAGTTCCCCCGCCTTTTTTGTTCAGACATTTTCTGCTTACGTTGACAAGCCTTCTTACGCCAAGGCTTATGCGGGCTTGACACCTTATGGTGCGCATGGCATAAAGGCGCGCTTAAGCTTTTTGGCTTAGTGTTACGCTGGGATTTGTACGATTACATACCGTGTTAGGGGGCGTCGCATCCTTTGCGACAACCGTAGTCCGCGCAATCTTAGGTATTTACAAAAAAAACATTGCCCCCCTAAGGGCACGTTGCAATCAACAGAGGAGATCGGTATGAAAGCACGTTGGATTGTTAGCGCAGCGGCAGCTGCGACGTTAATGGTTGGTGTTGGCTCGGCCAGTGCTGATGAAGCATTAGCGAAAGCAAGTGGCTGTTTTGCTTGTCATTCAATTGAAAGGAAGGTTCTT
>WGFU01000005.1 GCA_015492075.1 Gammaproteobacteria bacterium | reverse complement strand
TGACGCCTGCTTATTGGTGACCCCTTACTATAATAAGCCGACTCAAGAGGGCTTATATCAACACCATAAGCGCATTGCTGAAAGCGTCGCGATTCCACAAATTTTATATAATGTGCCGAGTCGTACTGCTTGCGATATGTTGCCAGAGACGATCGCGCGCTTGGCTAAGATCGACAATATTGTCGGCGTAAAAGAAGCGACAGGTGATTTATCGCGCCTCGATCAGATACGGCTGCTAACGGGTGACGATTTCGGGATTTACAGTGGCGATGATGAGACCGGTGCTGCCTTTATGCTGCAGGGTGGCAATGGGGTCATTTCGGTAACCAGTAATGTTGCCCCGCAAGCGATGGCGCAGATGTGCAAAGCGGCGCTGACAGGCAATGCGGTCGAAGTGGAGAAAATTGATCAACGCTTGAGGGTGTTGCACAAAAACCTGTTTGTTGAGTCGAACCCGATCCCGGTCAAATGGGCATTGCATCGAATGGACAAGATCCCAGCAGGAATTCGCTTGCCGATGACACCGCTGGATAAAAGGTTTCACGGTGTGGTAGAGGATGCGCTTAAGCAGGCTGGTGTGGAGTTTTTATGGAATCTATAAATCGTTATTTGTCTCGAGTTCTTATTGTGGGCAGTTTGGTGCTACCAATGATATCGTGTGGTTTGCTCAAAGGCAGCGGTGCAGAATACGAGAAAAGCACGGTTGATATTCCGTTGCGATTACCTAAAGGTTTGTCAGAGCCTGATCGTGATGCTGCACTAATAGTGCCGGAATAAACCTATCATTTACCTTGTGTGTTGACATGCCTCTTACTGTTTTAGATGAACTGTACTCCGGTAAAGCGAAAACGCTTTATCGTACCGATGACTCCGATTTGTTGTTGATGCGGTTTCGCAACGACACCTCTGCCTTCGATGGTGAAAAGGTGGAACAGCTTGAACGCAAGGGTGAGGTGAACAATAAATTTAACGCACACATCATGCAAGTGTTGCTGGCGGCAGGGGTCGAGACCCATTTTGTCAGCCTGGAATCGGATCATGATTCAATCGTTCGGTCTATGGAGATGATCCCGGTAGAATGTGTTGTGCGTAACTTTGCTGCGGGCAGTTTGTGCCGTCGTTTGGGTGTCGAAGAAGGGCTGGAAATCTCGCCTCCTGTCTTTGAGTTTTTCCTTAAAAATGACGCCCTGCATGACCCGATGATCAATGATTCTCACATCCTTTCTTTTGCTTGGGCGAATGCGGAAGAAATCGCAGCGATGAGAGCGGTAACATTGAAATGTAATGAAATTCTAACCCAGCTATTTAGGGACGCAGGATTGTTATTGGTCGATTACAAGCTGGAATTTGGGCGCTATCAAGGGCGTGTGGTTCTAGGAGACGAGTTTTCACCCGATGGTTGTCGTTTATGGGATGCTGTGACGCGTGAAAAGCTTGATAAAGACCGTTTTCGTCAAGGGCTTGGTGGTGTTGTCGAGGCCTACGAGGAAGTGGCCAAGCGTCTCGGCATTACACTATAAAAATTCTTTGAATTAACAGCGAACAATACTGATGTCTGCTCCACTCTACTTGCAAGGTCTGCATGCGCTTTCCGACTTTCGACGTGAACGCTTGCTATCTGAATTACAAGCACGCCTGGCGTTAATAGTAGACGTAGAGGCTTTTGAGTTTTATTTGTTGCAGGCTGACGGCGCTTTGTCATCCGAGCGAACAGCATTGCTATACAGCATACTCAAGGTCGACGAGAGCAAATTTGTTGCTGCGCCGAACCAGATACTAAGCTATGTTGTGCCGCGACCCGGTACGATTTCTCCGTGGTCGAGTAAGGCGACAGATATTCTTCGTAACAGCGGCCTGGATAATGTCAGACGTGTTGAGCACGGGCGTCTTTATATTATTAGCTCGTCTCAGAGCTTGACGCAGAAGGATGTTGATACGCTGCACCTGCTCTTGCATGATTGCATGACTGAGTCAGTTTTTGCCGATGTTGATGCCTTATCTGCTGTATTTACTTCCGGGCAAGCAGCGTCCTTGCAATATATCGATATCCTTGCCAAGGGAAAACAGGCTTTAAAAGAAGCCAATATCGAACTTGGTCTTGCGCTGAGTGAGCAAGAAGTGGAATACCTTGTGGGTGCGTTTTCTGATCTCAAACGCAATCCTACCGATGCAGAGCTTATGATGTTTTCGCAGGCCAATTCGGAACACTGTCGCCATAAGATATTCAACGCCAGTTGGACGGTCGATGGTGAGGCGCAGACTGATTCCTTGTTTGGCATGATCCGCAACACTGCCAAATGTAGCCCGACAGGGTTATTGTCCGCGTATAAGGATAATTCTGCTGTCGTAGCAGGGCATGACACGCAACGTTTTTTTGTCGATGGTGACAGTGGCGAATACCGCTATCACGATGAGGCCTCCCACCTTTTGATAAAGGTTGAAACCCATAATCATCCTACCGCTATCTCACCGTTTCCAGGTGCGGCGACCGGAACCGGTGGTGAGATCCGTGATGAAGGCGCGACAGGTCGCGGTTCACGCTCAAAAGCTGGTTTGGTCGGTTTTACCGTGTCCAACCTGAATATCCCTGATGCACAAAGACCGTGGGAAGTGGATTATGGTCGCCCCGAACGCATCGCCAGTGCGTTGGACATTATGCTCGAAGCACCGATCGGTGCAGCAGCATTCGGTAATGAATTTGGTCGGCCAAACCTGTGCGGCTATTTCAGAACCTATGAACAGACAGTGGTGTTTGAATCAGGCGAAGTGCTACGTGGCTATCATAAACCCATCATGATGGCCGGCGGTCACGGTAATATCCGTGCCGAGCATATTGCCAAAAAACAGTTAGGCGAAGATGTTCATATTATTATTTTGGGTGGGCCGGCGATGTTGATCGGTCTTGGCGGTGGTGCGGCATCGTCGATGGACAGTGGTGCCAGCAGCGAAGCCCTGGATTTTGCCTCGGTGCAGCGCGGCAATCCCGAAATGCAACGCCGTTGTCAGGAAGTGATCGATTCCTGTTGGGCAAAAGGCGATGCCAATCCGATTGCCTCGATACACGATGTTGGTGCCGGTGGCATATCGAATGCTGTGCCAGAAATTGTCAATGACTGTGATCGTGGCGCCAACCTTAAACTCGATAAAATATTACGTGCCGATGATAGCCTGTCGCCTATGCAGTTGTGGAGTAACGAATCACAAGAGCGTTATGTGCTAGCGGTCGCTGATGATGACCTCGCGCTGTTTGAGCGTTTGTGCAAACGCGAACGTTGTCCTTATGCGGTGATCGGTAACGTGACCGAGCGTCAGGAACTCAAGCTCTATGATAGCGGCTCGGACAAGTTTGTGGTCGATATTCCGAGTAGTTTGTTGTTTGGTAATGTGCCGAAAATGCAGCGTCAAGGTATTCGTTCTCATGAGAAGCCGAAACCTTTCGTGGTGCCGGACGTTACTATTGGCGAGATGGTCAATCGTGTGTTGCGGCTACCGGCCGTGGCGGACAAGACCTTTCTCATCACCATAGGCGATCGCAGTGTCGGCGGTCTGGTTGCGCGCGATCAAATGGTTGGCCCGTGGCAGGTACCCGTTGCCGATTGCGCGGTCAGTGCTGCTGGTTTTAACGATTATAAGGGTGAAGCGATGGCGATGGGTGAACGCTCACCGATTGCAGCGATCGATGGTCCGGCATCAGGCCGTATGGCCTTGGCCGAGTCCATTACCAATATCATCGCTGCACCGATTGCTCAACTTGGCGATATAAAATTGTCAGCCAATTGGATGGCGGCTTGTGGTGATAGCAAGGAAGATGCGGCCTTATTTGATACCGTAAAAACCATTGGCATGGAAATTTGCCCGGCTTTGGGTATTGCCATCCCTGTTGGCAAAGATTCTTTGTCAATGAAGACGGTATGGCGCCATGGTGATAAAGAGCGCGTGATGAGTTCGCCGCTGTCTTTAATCGTCAGCGCCTTCGCGACGGTCAGTGATTGCCGTAAAGTGCTTACACCCGAGTTGCAACGCGATGTTGGTGACAGCTGTTTGGTCTTGATTGATCTGGGCCGGGGCAAACACCGTCTCGGTGGCTCTGCATTGGCACAGGTATATGGGGATACCGGTAATGAAGCGCCGGATCTCGATGACGTCGGCGATCTTAAAGCTTTGTTTAACGCCATTCAGTCGCTTAATGCACAAGACTTGTTGCTGGCCTACCACGATCGCTCTGATGGCGGGCTGTTAACGACCTTATTGGAAATGTCGTTTGCAAGCCACCTGGGTATAGATGTTGACCTAGCTGCTCTTGGCGATGACGTGACGGGCGCGCTGTTTAACGAAGAGCTTGGCACAGTAGTGCAAGTGCGGGTGGCGGAGCTTGGAACCGTTTTGAAAACGTTGGATCAATTTGGCCTAGGGGCTTGCAGTCATGTGCTCGGCTCGGTCAATGACAGCGATCGCTGTTTGATTCGACACTCGGAAACAATAGTGTTTGATAAACCCCGCGTCGAATTACAAAGAGCATGGTCAGAAACATCATGGCGGATGCAAGCGCTGCGTGACAACCCGGCTAGCGCCCAGGCAGCATATGACAGCTTGCTCGATACTTCGTTGCCGGGTCTTAGTGCCACACTCAGTTTTGATATCAACGAAGATATTAGTGCACCTTATATTGGTGGCGCCCGGCCGCGCGTAGCGATATTGCGTGAGCAAGGGGTTAATGGCCAAATCGAAATGGCTGCCGCCTTTGATCGTGCCGGCTTCGCCGCCGTTGACGTGCACATGAGTGATATTATTGCAGGTCGCGTAACGCTAGATGAATTTAAAGGTCTCGCCGCATGCGGCGGTTTTTCCTATGGTGATGTCTTGGGCGCCGGTCGCGGTTGGGCCAGTTCCATACTTTACAATGCCAGAGCGCGTGAAGTTTTTGAGTCGTTTTTCCATCGAGATGATAACTTCGCTTTGGGTGTATGTAACGGTTGTCAGATGATGTCGCATCTCTCAGACTTGATTCCTGGCGCGCAACATTGGCCGAGCTTTGAGCGTAATGATTCAGAGCAGTTCGAAGCGCGTCTGGTCATGGTTGAAGTCACCCAATCTCCATCGGTATTGCTTGATGGTATGGCGGGCTCGAAAATGCCTGTAGTCGTGTCTCATGGTGAAGGTCGTGTGGAGTGGGATGATCCCGATCATGCTTATCAGGCTATACAAAAACAGTTAGTGTCGTTGCGCTATGTCGATAATCGAGGCGAACCGACGACTGCCTACCCTGCTAACCCAAATGGTTCACCCTTAGGTATCACTAGCCTGACTACAGCCGATGGCCGCTTTACCATTATGATGCCGCATCCCGAGCGTGTCTTCCGTAGCAGCCAGTTTTCCTGGCATCCGGCGCAGTGGCAGGAAGATAGCCCGTGGCTGCGTATCTTCCGCAATGCCCGACATTTTTTAAAGTAAGAAAACTATGAGCCTCAACGACGAGATTGCGCGGCGACGCACCTTTGCCATTATTTCTCACCCCGATGCGGGTAAAACGACATTAACCGAGAAGCTCTTGTTATTCGGTGGTGCGATTCAGCTCGCAGGTACGGTTAAAGCACGTAAAGCAGTACGCCATGCTACGTCTGACTGGATGGCGCTGGAGAAAGAGCGTGGTATCTCGGTGACTTCGTCGGTGATGCAGTTTTACTATAACGACGCCGTGATTAATCTGCTCGATACGCCAGGACATGCTGATTTTTCAGAAGATACCTATCGCACACTAACGGCGGTTGACTCGGCGTTAATGGTGATCGACGTCGCCAAGGGTGTCGAAGAGCGTACCATCAAACTAATGGATGTCTGTCGCCTGCGCGATACGCCGATATTTACCTTTATCAACAAGCTTGATCGTGAGGGTAAGGAGCCGATTGACCTGCTTGATGAGGTCGAGGATATTCTCAAGATCAAGTGCGCGCCAGTGACCTGGCCACTGGGTATGGGCAAACGCTTCAAAGGTATTTATCACCTTTATGACGATGTGATCACCATATACAAGCCTGATCCGGGTGCCAAGCTGGACGAGGCTATCCTTATCAAGGATATTAATAATCCTGAGTTGGATACGTTGTTTCCTGATGACGCCGATGACATGCGTGAAGAGATCGAGCTGGTGCGTGGCGCCAGCCACGAGTTTGATCTAGACGAATATCGTAAAGGCAAGCTTAGCCCGGTATTTTTTGGTTCCGCATTGAGTACTTTCGGCATCAAGGAATTGTTGGACGCTTTTGTGAAATATGCGCCACCACCGTTGCCGCGAGCTACCGAGACCCGCAGCGCCGACCCTCATGAGCCCAGGTTTTCTGGCTTTGTTTTTAAGATTCAGGCCAATATGGATCCGGCTCACCGAGATCGTGTCGCATTTATGCGCGTATGTTCAGGTCATTTCAAGAAAGGCAAAAAGGTCTATAACGCAAGATTGGGGCGTGAAACACAGATCTCGAATGTCATGACATTTATGGCCGGTGATCGCGCCCAGGGGGAAGAGGCCTATCCGGGCGATATCGTCGGTTTGCCTAACCATGGCACCATACAGATCGGCGATACCTTCAGTGAAGGGGAGATACTTAAATACACCGGTATTCCTAATTTTGCACCGGAGCTGTTTCGACGCGCGCGTCTGCGCGACCCCTTGCGCATGAAAGCCCTGCTCAAGGGCTTGCAGCAACTTGCTGAAGAGGGCGCAAGCCAGTTGTTCCGACCCTTCTCGAACAATGATTTAATACTGGGTGCCGTCGGTATTCTGCAGTTTGAAGTGGTTGCCTACCGGCTTAAAAACGAATACAACGTTGAATGCAGCTTCGAGCCAGTGAATGTGGCGACAGCGCGCTGGGTACATTGTGATGATGCCAAGAAGATGGAAGAATTTCAGCGTCGTGCCTATGACTATTTGGCTCTTGACGGTGCCGGGCAGTTGACCTATATCGCGCCGACCATGGTCAATCTCAATCTGGCGATAGAGCGCTATCCTGATGTGCAATTTTGTCATACTCGTGAAGTCTAGTCGGGATATACGCTTGGTGTTATGTCACAATTTTTTAAACTCTTCTTCATTTTGTAACATAATCCCGCTACTGTGGTGTCTGCGGTGCTGCCGTGCCGACAGAGGTAGGTAACGATGTCTACGCGAATCTTGTTGATTGAAGACGAGTCGGCGATCGCTGAAATGGTGTGTTTTCATCTCCGTAAAGCCGGTTATCAATGCGATATGGCGGCGAGTACTGCCGTCGGTGACCAATTGCTTAAACAGGCCCTACCTGACCTGATTTTGCTTGACTGGATGCTGCCGGACGAAAGCGGCTACCAGTACGCCAAGCGTTTACGCCAGAACCACTATAGCAAAGAGATCCCCATTATCATGTTGACGGCGCGCAGCGATGAGCGCGATAAGGTCAGCGCGCTGGAGTCGGCCGCCGACGATTATATGACCAAGCCGTTTTCACCGAAGGA
Source organism: Gammaproteobacteria bacterium (assembly GCA_015492075.1). GTDB lineage: Bacteria > Pseudomonadota > Gammaproteobacteria. The sequence continues at coordinate 14,444 of WGFU01000005.1, read as the reverse complement.
ATTGCTGGCACGTATCAAGGCGTTACTACGCAGAACATTGCCGCACCGCAATGCCGAACCGATCGAGTGGAAGGGTTTGCTGCTGGATCCGCAGGCGCATCGCTTGATCTTTGAGGGTAACGAACTCAAAATCGGTCCGACCGAGTTTCGTTTATTACACTTTTTTCTCACCCATAGTAATCGCGTTTTTTCGCGTGAGCAATTGCTTGACCAAGTATGGGGACGCGATGCCTATGTTGAAGAGCGAACCGTCGATGTGCATATTCGTCGTGTTCGCAAGGTTTTACAGCCCATGGGATTACATACGTCAATTGAGACCGTGCATGGTGTCGGCTATCGTTTTTTAGGGTTGACCGGCGCTAGCTTGGAAAAGGCGTGAGCGAAGGGTGGGGTAACGAGTTGCTGCGGCTTGGCCTATGGTTGATTGGCGGCTTGATAGTGGGTGCTGTATTTGGTCACGCCTTGTGGGGCTTGTTGCTGTCTAGCCTCGTTTATCTTGGTCAGTTGCTCTATCACCTCAAACGCATAGTACGTTGGCTGAGCAAAGGCGCTGTGGGTGCGCCACCTAATGTTGGTGGCATCGCCGAGTATATTGGCGAACAGGTTTATCAGCGTCAGCGTCGCAATCTCAAGCGCCGCCGCCGTCTTGCCGGCATGGTTTCCAGCTTTCGTGACTCTATGGCCAATATTCCTGATGGTCTGGTATTGCTGAATGAACAGAGAAAGATCTCCTGGTTTAATAATGCGGCGCGCGAATATCTGGGTTTAAAGTATCCGGCGGATATCGACCAGAGAATCGATAATCTCGTGCGGCAACCGGTCTTTACTGATTACATATTATCGGCCGATCACACGCGCACCATCGAAGTCCATTCGCCAATGAGTTCTGCCAGCCACCAGGAAATGCGCGTCTTGCCCTTTGGTGATACGCAGCAATTGCTGATTGTGCGCGATGCCAGCCTGCTGCACAGGCTGCAAAAAATACGTAGCGACTTCGTGATCAATGCATCGCATGAGCTGCGTACACCACTCACCGTAATGCGCGGATATATGGAGATAGTAGAAGATGACGAAAACCTTCCCGAAGATTTACAGAGGCCATTGAAGCAGGTCGCGCGCCAGGTCGCGCGTATGGATCGTTTGGTCAATGATTTACTTGAGCTGGCCAGTCTTGAACGCGAGGATGCCCGTTTGAATGAAACGTTGGTTGATATACCGGCGTTAATCAAAGGTTTGATGCAGGAGGCATATGCGCTTTCCAGCGATAATAAGCACGAGTTTGTGCTGCGGATTGATCAAAACTTGGCTTTACTGGCAGATAAAAAGGCAGTGCTGAGCGCCATGTCGAATTTAGTGTTTAATGCCATCCATTATACGCCCGCCAAAGGTAAGATCACGGTCAGTTGGGGGATTCATGGTGACCAAGCGTGCTTTTTGGTGGAAGATAACGGTCCCGGTATTGCCGAGCAGCATCTGTCGCGCTTGAGTGAGCGGTTCTATCGCGTGGACGTCAGTCGTTCGCGTGATTCGGGTGGCACCGGTCTGGGTTTGTCCATTGTGCGGCATGTCATGGTGAGTCATGGCGGAGAGCTTGATATTGAAAGTGAACTGGGCGTGGGCAGCCGTTTTACCTGTTGTTTTCCAGGCACACGTGTACGGCAGCTAACTGGTTAACGTCACGCCGCTGTTTAACCGGTTACGCGGAATGAATATTATTATTGCGAAAAGCAGTAGGGCATTTCTACTCATTCCCCAGCCGCCTGTTTTTTATTATTTAAAAATCAAAGAGTTATTCCGCTCCCGCTAATTTTCTGGCTGTCATATTTCTGTCATAACCAGCACGTATTCTTACACAGGCTGGAACCTTGAATACGGTTTCGCTGAGTGGTGAGGGACGAGTAACAACGTTCAAGCGGATTCTTGTTTTCGTCACTGAGTTTTCTATCAGGAAAATAAGAAGCGATCACATTAACACCATAGCGATTCGGTGGGCAGGTCTGGCTTTGAGGGTGTGATTGATGATCGTTATATGGATCTCTTCTCAGCCACTTGGCTACTAATATTACACAGTGTGCTCATGTCACTCGATGAGGGAATGATGATGAAAAAAAAGCTTTGTTTGTTGCCAATTATTGCTGCTGTGGCAAGCGTGGTAAACATGCCGGCTTACTCTAAGCAAACCATTTATTCGGACGGCGAAAGAAGGGTTGATATCGGTGGCCGCGCCCATTTGCAATATGTTTTAAGAGACCCCGATAACGGTATGACTACTGATGATATTGGGTTTCGCCGCCTACGCGTTGAGATTGATGCCAGTATTGCCAAGAACTGGGACGCGCAGATAGAGTGGGACTTCGGTGAGGGGAGTTCGCTTGATACTAACAATGGTGAAAGCAATGGTGAATTGGTTGATGGTTATATTCAATACAACTTTGACAATGGTCGCAAGTTACGTTGGGGGCATACACGCGTAGTCCAGTTTAGTCGCTCTGACAACACGTCGTCTAACAATTCTCATCAAGTGGAACGTACCCTGGTAGGGAACAATGATTCCGGTGTGCCAGGGCGCCAGACAGGCGTAGGGTGGTACGGTGAGCGTAAGGATACAAGCAAATTTATCTGGGATATAGGTGTCGCATTCGCCGAGATTGACCCTGCGAATAACCAGATTGACTTTGACTCCGAGGTCTCATCAGACGCGCTAAATAGCGAAGGTCTGTTAGTAGGAGGGCGTGTGCAGTACTTTCCAATGGGTTATTTCAAGGAATCACATGATAACTTCAGTCGCGAGTCTAAACTGGGTTTTGCCCTAGCCGCCTATAATTGGGATAATGACGGCGATCAACGCGGACTTGATCCCGACGCCCCAGACATCGAGAACATTACAGGTTTAGAGCTAAGCAGTGCCTACCGTGGCTATGGTTGGTCGATAGAGGCGCAGTACAATAAATTCAATGCTGAAGCAGTTACCGCCGATCTAGGAAAAATCAGTGGTCCCACTATTTTTGCGGCGAACGGCGATGCTGACCTTGATGTTTATGCAGTTGAAGTGGGTTACATGCTGGTGCCGGAAAAATTTCAGGTAGCTTTATCTTATGCAGGACAGGATGCAGATCCCTATGCAAAGGAGTTTACTCAAACACAAATTGGTGCAACTTACTTTGTTAAAAGACATGATATAAAGTTTCAAGGCACCTATCGCATGGAAGAGAATGTGGATGGTGTTGTTGGCAACGACAATAATACTTTTTTTATTCAGGCGCAGTATCTTTACTAGATTCTGTATAACCCTAGGAACGTGGCAGCGTTATTCTCGATATTGTGTTTGTTTTACTTGTTCAGAATTTTTCCTGGCTATCAAGTAAGCAATGTGGCCTTAAAAAGCGAACATGTTCTCTTGTGTCAGGGAGCTGTCACACATAAATGTAGTATTATGAATAACAATATTAATTGTGATCAATATGGGTGACAAACTTAACCATACTTTAATGATAGGTGATTTTTAATGAACAAACTTTCTTTAGTTTTAGCCGTGGCAGCTACTATTTCACCGCCAAGCATGATTGCTAATGCTGCTTCTCGTGATTATATCGAAATCGTAGGTTCATCAACGGTATACCCTTTTTCAACCGTTGTAGCGGAAACCTTCGGCAAAAATACCGACTATAAGACTCCTAAAGTCGAATCTACCGGTTCTGGTGGAGGATTTAAATTATTCTGTCAGGGGGTTGGCCTCGAGTATCCAGACATTACCAACTCTTCACGTCGTATCAAGCAATCTGAAGTTGATCAGTGCGCAGCCAACGGCGCCAAGGATATCATTGAAGTAAAAGTCGGTTATGATGGTATTGCTTTTGCTAATTCAAAGAAAGCAGAGGTGAGCTCAGTTACTCTTAAGGATTTATTTTTGGCCTTAGCAAAAGAGGTGCCCGATCCTGCTGGCGCACAGAGCTTGGTGGAAAATCCTTATACGACCTGGAAACAAGTGAACAGCAGCTTGTCTGAGAGCAAGATTGAAGTGCTTGGTCCACCACCGACATCTGGTACGCGAGATGCCTTTGTCGAATTGGCGATGGAGGGCGGTTGCAAGCAATTTGACTGGATCAAGTCAATGGAAAAAACCGATAAGAGCCGGTATAAATCGATTTGTCATAGCATCCGTGAAGATGGTGTCTATGTTGAAGCCGGTGAAAATGACAACCTGATTGTACAAAAACTGGAAGCCAACCCAAATGCATTTGGTATCTTTGGTTTCAGTTTTCTTGATCAGAACTCTGATAAGGTGCGGGGGGCGAAGGTTGAAGGGGTGGAGCCGGAGTTTGATTCGATCGCTGACGGTGAGTACCCTATCTCTCGTTCGCTCTACTTTTATGTCAAAAAAGCGCATATCGGCGTAATTCCGGGTTTGCAGGAATTTGCTGCCGAATTTATGAGCAACAAGGCAACAGGTGAAGAGGGCTATTTATCAGATCGTGGTCTGATCCCGATGTCTGAAGAGGAGCGTCGAAAGTTTCAGGCAGATATCTCCGAGATGAACACCTTGCCAGAGAAAATTCAATAAAAACAAAACAATAAAATGCAGCAAATTTACGTTAAACTAGGTGCTCAAACCGGGTACCCAGTTTGACTGATTTTTCACGGGGACAATATGCAGCCGACAACACTCCTTCTGGTGCTTATCGTGATGGCATTTATTGCCTACCAGATGGGATTTCGCCGCTCCCTAGCGGTCGTTAGCGGCAAAGCTAAGCAGCTGCATTCCTTGCCACTCTATCACGGTTTTTTTGTTGCCTTGGCCGCTTTCATTCCCGCTTTTCTAGTGTTTTCTCTTTGGCAAATTCTTGAAAATACTGTGATAACCAACATGGTATTGAACGCCTTGCCTGATGAGATCAGCAGCAAGGCCCAGGGTGATGTCAATCTGTTTGTCAGTCAAATTAAGAATTTGGTTGATAACGGCATTACTGCTGACGGTATCAGTCCACAATTACAACAGGCTGCGAATTACTATGCCGCGCTGCAGAGCGAGAGCGCTGCCTGGTTGAGCCGGACTACGATAGCCCTGTCCCTGGCCGGGCTGTTTATTGCCTGGCGCTCTGTCAAGCGAGAAGCTCGAACCCGCAATTGGGTGGAGAAAGCCGTTATCGGTTTTTTGATTGCCTGCTCCAGCATAGCTATTTTGACCACTCTTGGTATTGTTTTGTCGGTATTGTTTGAATCAGTGCGTTTTTTTGGTCAAGTTCCGTTCTCGGATTTTATGTTTGGTACCGAGTGGAGTCCGCAAACGGCATTACGCGCAGACCAAGTGGGCTCATCGGGTAGCTTTGGGGCGATACCCTTGTTCGCGGGGACACTGCTGATTTCTTTTATCGCCATGGTGGTCGCCATTCCGGTTGGCTTGATGTCGGCGATTTATTTGTCCGAGTACGCCAGCCTAAAAGTGCGTTCAATGGTTAAGCCCTTGCTTGAGATTCTGGCCGGTATTCCGACAGTAGTTTATGGCTTTTTTGCCGCGCTGACCGTTGCTCCGCTGATACGAGGATTTGGCTCTGCTATCGGTCTTGATGTAGCGTCAGAAAGCGCGTTGGCGGCAGGTTTGGTCATGGGGATTATGATTATTCCCTTTATTTCATCTTTGTCTGATGACGTGATTAACGCTGTGCCGCAGTCGATGCGTGATGGTGCTTATGCCCTCGGGGCGACTAAATCTGAGACCGTGCGCAAGGTGGTTTTCCCGGCGGCGTTGCCGGGTGTGATTGGCGGCATTTTGTTGGGAGTTTCGCGCGCAATTGGCGAAACCATGATTGTGGTGATGGCGGCCGGCCTTGCCGCTAACCTAACATTGAATCCGTTGGAGGCGGTGACGACCGTAACTGTGCAAATTGTAACCTTACTGACAGGTGATCAAGAGTTCGATAGTGCTAAGACCTTGGCCGCATTTGCGCTGGGTTTGTTATTGTTTGTAACGACACTGATTTTAAATGTTATTGCGCTCTACGTTGTGCGTAAATATCGTGAAGAGATCTTGGTATAGAACATGACTCGTAAAGCCATATCGCAACGCTTGCGCACTATCGATATCGTGAATGCCAGTATGCGTCGCCGTAATGCTGCGGAAAAACGCTTTCAGATTTATGGCAAGTTAGCTATTGCTGCTGCCATGCTGTTTTTAATATTTATGTTTGGCAATATTATTTATAAAGGCCATACTGCCTTCGTGCAGGCTTTTGTCGCCCTGGATATTAGCTTTGATGCCCAAGTTTTGGGGCTTGGTGATCGCCGTGATAAAAAGAGTCTGGCGTCTGCCGACTATGCGGCATTAGTAAAAGCCGCTTTGCGCCAACAGTTTCCCGATGTTACAAAGCGCAAAGCCAAGCGCAAGTTGTACAAACTGGTTAGCAGCGGTGCTTCCTACCAGCTGGCCGACATGGTCAAAAACAACCCTGACTTGATCGGCACGCAAGCCCGGGTCTGGGTGCCAGCTGATGATGAAATCGATATGCTATTGAAGGGCTATATTGATCGCAAGCTGCCGGAAAGTGAGCGTCGCCTTTCAGACCAACAGATATCCTGGGTGGAAACGCTGGAAGCGAAAGAGCTGATTGAAACGCGTTTTAATTTTAATTTCTTTACTCATGGTGATTCACGCGATGCGGAATTGGCCGGTATTTTGGCCGCCTTATCAGGTTCCTTTTTAACCCTGTTAGTCACTTTAACGCTAGCTTTTCCCATTGCTGTCGCGACAGCAATTTACCTGGAAGAGTTTGCGCCCAAGAACAAGTGGACAGACATCATCGAGGTCAATATCAATAATTTGGCCGCAGTGCCTTCAATTGTCTTTGGCCTACTGGGTCTGGCCTTGTTTATCAACTGGTTTCAATTTCCTCGTTCGGCACCGTTGGTGGGGGGGCTGGTACTGACGTTAATGACGCTGCCGACGATTATTATTTCCAGTCGTGCAGCATTAAAGACCGTGCCTAATGCCATACGTCAGGCTGCATTGGGTATCGGCGCATCCAAAGTGCAAATGATTCGTCATCATGTTTTGCCCTTGGCACTACCCGGAATGCTGACAGGGACTATAATAGGCATGGCACAGGCCTTAGGTGAAACTGCACCCTTATTAATGATAGGAATGGTGGCTTTTATTGTCGATGTGCCAACCAGTATAGTTGATCCATCTACGGTATTGCCTGTGCAGATATTTTTATGGGCAGATAGTCCAGAGCGGGCCTTTGTCGAAAAGACTTCGGGTGCCATCATGGTGTTGTTAGCATTTCTTATCGCAATGAATGCCATGGCAGTTGCTGTACGTAAAAAACTGGAGCGTCGTTGGTAAGGCTAACGATCGTTGGTGAGGTTTTAACCATGTTGATGAACGATATGACACCTGACAATTCTTTGGCAAGAGAAAGTGGCGTAACAGCTTCCGCTGCGGCGTCGACAGGCCCTATGAGGATCTCTCGTGAACACCACGAAACGGTAGGCGATTACACTGTTGCTGATCCTCGTATTACCTGTCGTAATGTTGACGTCTATTATGGTGATAAACGCGCGATTCATGCCGTTAATCTCGACATAGGCCGTAACGAAGTGGTGGCCATGATTGGGCCATCGGGTTGCGGCAAGTCGACTTTCTTGCGTTGTTTAAACCGCATGAACGATACCATTGAGAGTTGCCGTGTTACGGGTGAAATAGAGCTTGATGGCCAGGATATTTATGACAAAAAAATCGATGTTGTACCGCTGCGCTCACAAGTAGGTATGGTTTTTCAGAAACCCAATCCCTTTCCCAAGTCTATTTATGAGAATGTTGCCTGGGGGCCACGTATTCATGGTCTGGCCCAAAACAAGGCTGATCTTAACGAGATTGTTGAAACTTCTTTGCAAAAAGCCGGCTTGTGGAGCGAGGTGAAGGATCGTCTTGAAAAACCTGGTACCGGTTTGTCCGGTGGTCAACAACAGCGTTTATGTATCGCGCGTACCATCGCGGTGAGCCCCGAAGTTATTTTGATGGACGAGCCTTGTTCGGCGCTGGATCCCATCGCCACGGCAAAAATTGAGGACTTGATTGATGAGTTGCGCCAGCAATACAGTATTGCCATTGTGACGCATTCCATGCAGCAGGCGGCGCGTGTCTCGCAGCGGACGGCCTATTTTCACATGGGTGATTTAATCGAAGTCGGCGAAACCGCAACCATTTTTACTAATCCTGTCCATCCATTGACCGAAGATTATATTACCGGGCGTTTTGGCTAGTCGCATGAAACCAGCGATAGAGTGGAGAATGGACAATACGATGATTAGGAGTTATTACAGTGGATAGTTATAGGCTTGGTCGGCATATATCGCATCAGTTCGATAATGAACTGGAGAATATTCGTAATCGTGTACTGGTAATGGGAGGCATGGTTGAGGAATTGCTGCAAATGGCGGTTGTTCCCCTGCTTGACAGCAATGAGTCACCTGAAAAACTGGTGCCGCGAGACGAAAAAATTAATCAACTTGAAGTGGAAATAGACGAATTCTGTAGCCAGATCCTGGCACGACGTCAACCCACTGCACGTGATCTCAGGCTGGTGATCGCTGTCGGTAAAGCAATTTCCGATCTGGAGCGCATTGGCGATGAAGCCAAAATGATTGCGCGTAAATCCGATGAATCCAAAGTAAAAGAATCACGCCCTTACTACCACCAACTGAGAGTATTGGTGCAGCGTGTGCAGGGTATGTTGAATCAAGCCCTGGATGCCTTTGCGCGTATGGATGCGGAAACCGCAGTTGAAGTAGCGCGCCAAGATGAAAGCATTGATGATAGCTATGGCGAATTATTGCGGTCATTGATCAACGATATGGAAGACAGCCCGAAAAAAGTCCGCCGTTCGGTCGAGCTGATGTGGGTGACCCGCTCATTGGAGCGTATTGGTGATCATGCTGCAAATATCTGCGAACATGTTGTCTATGTCGTCAAGGGCAAGGATGTGCGCCATTTAAGTATCGATGAGATGGAAGATGAAGTGAACAAGTATTGAACATGACCGCTTGATCGGCTAATCATACTGTACCAAGGCAATGCTAAACAGTGGCAATGAGCACTATCAGTGTAGCCAAACTTAATGCGCTTGCTCGGCGTATGGCTGCATTGGAAATCACCGAAGACCAGATCAAGGAGCGCTTTATTAAAGGCTCTGGCAAGGGCGGCCAAAAAATCAATAAAACCGCATCTTGCGTCTATCTTTTGCATATACCCAGTAGTATCGAAATAAAATGCCAGCGTTCACGTTCGCAAAGTGCCAATCGTTTCTTTGCGCGTCGCGAGCTTTGTGATCGTATCGAATTATTGCTTAAGGGTGCCGAGTCGCCACAGCAGCAAGCGATAGATAAAATCCGTAAACAAAAACAGCGTCGTCGCCATCGTTCAGGTGGTCAATCATAAGCAGAAAAAGATACTGCTCGGACAACAATGGCCCCCGGCTTTACATGGATTCAAACGGAAGAGGGCGGCTTGATTGGGACCGTTATTTCGGCTCAGCTTGCCGTTGCTGAAATTTATTTGTATGGCGAGTATCTCATCAGCTTTCAGCCGGAAGATACGTAGCTTGTTGTCTGGCTGGGTGAGCAAGCCGTATTTTCTCAAGAGAAGATCATTCGTGGCGGTAATCCTATTTGTAGCCCCTGGTTTGGCCCGCACGCCTTGATGAATTCGAAGTGCCAGATCATGTCGGGATGTCTATAGATAAGCGACCTGAGCGATTGATAATTCTAACGGCTCCAATGATAGATTGCCCTCACCTGTGCACCGTTTTTCTTATAGCACAGCGAGTCACATAAGGAATTTATCAACGCAATTCCCCGGCCACTGAAGGCCTTGTCATCTAACGAATTGTCCTTGTTAAGCTGTGTTGAAAAATCGAATCCTGGACCGGTATCCTTGACGATCAATGTTAGTCGACCGCCATTTTTATCTTTGTCTGGTTGATGTTTGAGCGATATATCTATTTCGCCTTCTGCCAGATTTGCCAATCTTTTTTCACGAAAGCCATAATACTTCATAAAGCCAGCAGCGCTGGACTTAATGCTGGAATCCAGTGCCAGCAGGCCGTGATCAAGTGAATTGGAAAATAATTCGCTAAGTATAGTAAAAATATGTTCTCGGTGACCTTCTGGTGCCTGCACAGCCATAATGAGGTTTAGCAGCGTCGGAACCGGATTAACTGTCCTCAGAGCATCCGCCTTTAGTGTCAATGAAACACTCCATGTTGATGGCGCCATTAAGTTTTTTCGATTAACTGAGCGGTCGGCTTGCCATGAGTCTTCCTCCGAGGGGCTAATTTCGACTAGGGAAATATCATCACTTTGTTCCGCTCCCTTAGAGAAATCACTTACTGCCTGCAGAATATTCTTGAACAAGAGTTTATTCGTTGACGTTTCTTTGAGTACGCCGAAGAAACGATCCATACCAAATTTGACGCCATTTGTATCTCGTGCCTCAGTGAGGCCATCGGAGAACATATATATCTTGTCGCCGTGGTTTATTTTTATTCTCTCCGTGCTGCGAATAAACTGATCCGGTGGTAATACACTGAGCGCCATATTACTTGAAGTGACTCTCTGTCTAATTTCACCATCGACGTCGATAATTAATACATCCGGCATACCACCGTTCCAAATATTCATGGTGCTGCGTTCATTGTCAATCTCAACAAAGCAAGCGGCGCAAAACATGCCTAAAGGAAGCATTCCATAGAGCCGAGCATTAAGCTCAGTTACGATATCTCCGATAGAAAATCCTTTTTCAGTCATTGAATAAAAGATATCTGACGCGGGAATCGCACCTATCGCGGCAGACAGTCCATGCCCGGTGAAATCGCCCAGCATCGCATGGAAGCCTCCGGCAGGCGTGGGTGCGCAAAGAAGTAAATCGCCACTGAACAAAGACACGGGTGATACATGATGATTAATGATCGGCGAATCGAGGTCTCCCTTGTTTAATATGGTAGAAAATACGTGTTCAGCAAGCTGAAGTTCGTGCTGATCTTTTTTTTGCGTTTTTCTTAATTCCGCCTGTTGGCCACGTATTTTCTTATGCAAGGTACGGATTCGATCCATTGCCTTAATCTTTGCAAGCACAGCATTGCAATTATAGGTTTTTGGTAGAAAATCATCACCCCCGGCCTCAACACATTGGGTGATAATGTCGTTACCCTGTATGGAGGTAAGAAATATAATGGGCACAAAGCGATCACCACATTTTGACTTGATCATTTGTGTTGTAACAAGGCCATCCATTTCAGGCATTACAACATCCATGAGAATCAGATCAGGCTGGAATTTCGTAAACTTGGCGACGGCCTCAACACCATTGGCTGCGGTAATCACTTCGTGATCTTCCCGGGCCAGGAATGCCTTTAGCAAGTCTCGATTGGTCCGATTATCATCGACAACTAGTATTAACATAAACGCCTATCCTTAGAGCAAAAAAACTGCCTAAGATATATGGAACACTTTCTCAAAATTCGCCATGTTGAGAATGGACTTGATTTCCGGTTTACAATTAATAATAGAGACATCCGATTTCTCTCCACCTGATGCGTCTCTGAGCAACAGCAACATCCCTAATGCAGAACTGTCGACATCCTCGACAGCGCTAAGATCTATAGTACATTTGTTGCTGGAAGATGTTTTAACTACATCGATGATTTCCCGGAAATCAGAGTGGAGATTAAAGTCGAAGCGCCCTATGATACGGATGTACATACCGTGCTCATCCTTGCGGGACTGTATTTGGCTTGAGATGGGTTGGTTGTTTTTTGCGTTTGAGTTCATGATAGCTCCATTTTTAATCATTCACAGTTTCAACTAATAAGTAAGATCTGATTACTTACGCAATGTCGTAACTAAAATAAGTCAACTTCGCCGACGGCCATATTTTCTTGCGCAACCGGATTATGGTCAATTTTCTCTAACTGACTTATAGCATCGTTGACACAATTCTTTATCTTCTCTGATATATTCTGAGGCTGACCTGATTCTTCATTGTCATCTACAGCAAGATTATGTGCCTCATCGATATTGTGGAGCGACTCAGAAATGATATCTAAGCGTTTATCGATATGCCCGCCCAGTTGCGTCACAATATCCTCAAACTGCAGTGAAGTGACCGCTAGGCCGACTTTTTCATCAATTCTTTTTATAACATCACTGATCTCGGCTATTCTTTTTGATGTGTTGTCATGGAGAAGACTGATTCCTTGCATGGTTGCAGAGGCTTTGTTCTTTGCGTCGAGCATGGTTTTCATGTCTTTAGAGGCAATGTCGTTACATACTTCTCTAGCACCTTGTATTCCTGACATTGCCTCTTTAACCACAGCGTTAATCTCACCGCTAAATTGGTCAGAACGTAGAGAAAGTGCACGTACTTCCTCAGCCACCACGGCAAATCCGCGACCATATTCGCCGGCGCGCGCGGCTTCGATACTGGCATTAAGCGCCAGTAAATTAGTTTGGGCTGCGATTGATTTTATATCGCTCAGCAGGCTGACGACTTTGCTAAACTGATCGTACATATCCCCTAGCTTATAGACGAGTCGCATGCTTTCTTTGCTGGTGCCAATAATAATGTCAACAAAGTAATACATAGTATCTTCTGCTTCATTGACGAACTTGCCTATGGTTGCGTCATCATTGGCTTCGTTGGTTGAGCCCGACATCTGTGACATAAGGTTAATCATGATTTCTTTTTGGTGCTCTGCTTCGCTGTTGAGTCCGGTGAAGCTATCACCTAGTCCATTTATAGATTCTGAAACAACCGTGCGTAATCGTTGGACATCATTTTTAATACAGGATAGTTCAGTATGTATGGACATGATTAATTGGAAGTATAGATGGTCAATATTTTCCTCGCCGTTATAACTATCGTGGCATTCATTGTCAGTGTTGCTACGCTCTCCAGGTAAACCACCTTTATTGTAAAAAATTATTGAGCTGACCACCCATATAGCGATAATCAAGGAGAATATAATATAACTAACGTTATGTTCATATAAAAATAGGAAAGGGAGTAAAAAAAGACTTAAAATAACTGGCGCTAAAAACGGTCTGACCTTGTGAAGACGTCCCATGCTGGTTTCCCTGTCTATACATGTGTAAACATGTTGACGATGAAATGTGTTTCATCGCACTTCCTGGATTATCTAGGCGGATGTATGTGATAATTTCGAGATATAAATCGTAAACATAAATCCACCACGCATATGGAATATCGGCACCTTGATAATCTACTTTAGTTGATATTTTAAGAAAGTATTTTCTGAATCTGTTCGCTGAGACTGTTAATCCGTTGGTCACTGATAAGCACTTAGTTATTTATTAATGACGCTAAAAGGCTAAACTTCAATAAACTGTTGCAATGTGAGTGCAAGCAAAGACTGTAATGACGGGGGTTAAGCGGTGGCTCATCATGACACCGTAATCGCGTAAATTTATCATCCGGGGATAAATTCGAGGCCCTTGCAAACTGGTACCATTCCGGGCGTTCTGTCCACACTGTATCTTGGTGACCGCGGTTTGTGACGATGGTGATGGTGCAACTGGCCTAGCGGAGTAAGCTTGCGGGGAATTGTTGATAATATCTCGGCAAAGGCACACTGTCTTTATCATCTTAGTGGTGAGAAACGGCCGCGTTCCGATTTTTCTATCATTAGTAGTGCTAAGATTACTTACTGTGGGAACGCCTATTCAGAAAATTGTTGGGCCACTGTCAGCGGCGCGGTTTCTCATCATTCACCGTATTCGTTCAATATTTCAATGATAGGTTTATAGTCGCCAGTTCTCCCGATAGTATATTTCTACTCTACCAGGGGTGAAATAACACTTCGTGTTGGGTGGAAGCATGCCGCTTGCTAGCCCGACTTTAGGACGGGTACAGAAGCTAAAAATCACGGCATGACCGTAGGCTACAGGCTAGAATTCCCCTGTGGCAGTATCGTTGCAGTTGAAAAGACGCACAAGGACTGTGCTTAGTGCAAGTAACTGATGGACAATAGAGCATTCTTTGTTAGTTGGCCCAAAAACCACAATACGCATCATAGTAAGTCATCGAGCTGTATTAAAAAGGATTTGAGTTACGTCAAATGACAGACCAGTGTTCAGATCGCCAAGAATTGGCTGGTTTTCGCCACGGAGCATCTTTTATCGGGGTGCGGGAAGCAGTGAGCCTTTACGCCAGCAAGCGCAGACTAAGGAATAACCGCTTCCATGTCTTCCGTTTTTTTTCGATCTTTTTCAAAGCCGACAGTTAAAGTCCCCGATAGGGGATCCGTAAATCCCAGGCCTTTAGGCGGCCGGGATGGGGTGATAAGCTTAAAGCCATGCAGAACGACAAGCACGGTGGCGACACGATATGGGACTGCAAGTAGCATATCGTGTGGGTAACGAAGTATCGCTAC
>WGFU01000004.1 GCA_015492075.1 Gammaproteobacteria bacterium | reverse complement strand
CCATCTCGGACAAGAACTTTTCCTTTCGCGTCGTTTTCTTCTTAGTCTGATATTCCAGGTCTGAAAAGCTGCTCTGTTTCATTGCGACATGCTCTATTTGTGGCTCTATGAGATTGTCTCAAATTTTGAGACTTATGCAGAGGTTCCTTAAAGCTAAGCTTAATAGCGGTACCAAAATCTCATCCATCCATGGCGGATAATCTAGAATTGCTCAAGCGGGATGGTGAGTGTTGGGTCCGATTTATGCTCGCTACTCGTTCTGAGTTTATTTATCCAGCATTACTAGGACGACGTTTTCTGGCGAGTATTGCCGTTGTTGATCTGGAAGTGACATTTTTGACTCAGGCTCGGTGCCAATAAACGTGATTGAAGACCGAGTTCTCCAGGCTTGCGTAAGCGAGATTCGATATGGATCAATATTGGCGTAAAAGTATACTGGTCGATTTACATAACGGCTCATTCCGTAGAACAAAACTACTTCAGTTGCGCGCGAATATGTTGAATGCCGATGTTGTCGAATTTAGTGAAGGCTTTGATGGTATTGCCGCCGTCCATAGCGAGAGTAAGCCAGGTATGTTATGTGACGACTCATTGCAGCAAGGCGTTGTTGCTCGTCACACTGGAGATTCGGTGAATCCTTACGTTTGCAAGAAAGTGAAGTTAAAGCCGGTATCACAGGTATTAATGCTTGTTTAGCTTGGGTGAGGCAGAGCCGGTTTACTATAAGTCGTATTGGGTTTGTGTGACACGGGGTGGAGTTCTATTGAGCGGGGTAGAGCTAGGTGATTACGCCGATAAAGGCGGGTCTTTTAGGCAGGGCTACTGATCCTAATTACGAACAAAAATAGCCAGGCTTGGAGCGTTCTATGATGGTCGCATTGTTGGATGGTGGTAAACCAAATTATCATGCTGGGTTTTGCTACATAGGATATAGGCATTTGAGTCCTGGAAGCGACAGTTGCAGTTAAAGATGAAGCGGTAACGAAGGAAAATGATAGCATGATACAAAAGCACGAAAATATGATTGAGGCGATCGACTCTTGAAGAGCAGGGCTGTTTTATTGTTTTTGGTAGAACATCCACAAATTTTTCTTAAGCGTCTGGGTGGTCGCCATGCGGGTCGTCGCTTCGTTATTAACCCATTCTTTAATCTACAGGAAAAATATTTAAGAATGGCTCCAACATACCGATAAGTGAATTTCGTTTCGGCGAGAAACGGCCTTTTAACTTATTTACATAAGGATATGAGTATGAGTGATTCTGAAAACCGCACATTTGATGGCAGTAATAACAATCTGAACTTTCCTGACTGGGGTCAGGCCGGCACACAATTGCGCCGCGGCGTATTGCCTGCTTACGGTGATGGCATCTCGACTCTGGCAAGACGTGGTAGAAAAAATCCAAATCCGCGACTCGTCAGCAATACGATTATTGATCAGATAAAGGACACGCCAAGCGCTAATGGCCTGTCAGACATGGTCTGGGCGTGGGGTCAGTATCTCGATCACGAGATAGATCTGACTGAGGGCGTCACCGGTGAAGTTGAGAATATTCCAGTCGCCAAAGGTGATCCGAGCCTACCCAAGGGCGGCTGCGTGCCGTTTATCCGCTCCATCTTTGATCCGACAACTGGTACTGGAGTCAATAACCCACGCCAACAGATCAACCAGATTTCCACTTATATAGATGGCAGTAACGTCTATGGCTCCGACGAATGCCGCGCCCATGTGCTGCGTACTTTAGAGGACGGCAAGTTGAGAACCACGAAGAAGCCGAAAGGTGATCTGCTGCCGTTTAATACCATGGGGCTGCCAAACGCCACTTTTGGCGATACGCCGGCAGACGAGTTTTTCGCAGGTGGTGATATCCGCGCCAATGAAAACTCAGTGCTGATCTGTATGCATACCTTGTTTGTGCGTGAACACAACCGGCTATGTAGAGAAATCAAAAAAAATCCGAAAAAATATAATTTAAAAGAGGTCAGTGACGAGACAATCTATCAAATGGCACGCAAGATTGTCGGTGGCCTGCACCAGGCGATTACCTTCAATGAGTTCTTACCTACTTTGCTCGGACGCAAAACCGCTATATCCATTGCGCCATATCACGGTTATAACACCATGGTAGAAGCCTCGATTGACAATACCTTTTCTACTGCTTGCTACCGCGTGGGTCACACCATGTTGTCCGAGATTCTGCACCTGGGCCCGAGAGGAAAGTCACAGAAGACGATCCCGCTGGCGGATGCGTTTTTCAAGCCTGCCCAGGTCGTCCGTATAGGTATTGATGACTTTTTGGTGGGTGCCGCAGGCAATCGCATGCAAGAGATCGACGTGCAGGTCGTCGATGCCGTGCGTAACCTGCTGTTTGCGCCGCCGGAAAACGGCATATTGCACGACCTGGCTTCGCTCAATATCCAGCGCGGCCGTGACCATGGTTTGCCGGATTATAATACCAGCCGCCAGGGCTACGGTTTACCGCCCGTCTATACGTTCAAGGATATCACCAAGAATGCCAGCGTCGCCAAGCGGCTGGAAAGCGTCTACGGCGATGTCAACAGCATCGACCCCTGGGTAGGTGGCCTTGCTGAAGACCACGTGCGCGGCGCTAACGTCGGGCCTTTTATTGGTACCGTACTCAAGCGTCAGTTCGAGCGTTTGCGCGACGGCGACCGCTTCTGGTACGAGAACGATCCGGCATTGCCGGCAAAAGTGAGGCGGGAGATATCAAGAACCTGTCTTTCAGACGTGATCATTCGTAACACCAGAATCTCCCGGCTTGCAGCCAATGTCTTTAATGTGAAGGGGAGTCGCTAAAGAAAAGTGCGCCGGGTCAGGCGTGGTTGCCTTGGCCCGGCGCCTTATTTATGAGGGGCCAGTGCCCGGATCATTAAAGGGATCTTGTATCTTACGCGTTAGTTATTCATGGCCCTATTTTAGGGGAGATTTACAGGTGAGCGGGAGGACAAAAATTTGTATCTGACCCTAATTACTTCTAATTACTGACCCAAACACTCTATGCGTTATTTTGAATATTTGATACGGCGCAATGCCTTACAGTTATTGCGCCCTACGCGAGCTGGGAATCAAGTACTCTGGCCTCTTTTCTCGATGTAGCCATTGTTTGCGCATATTAGTTCCAACCAAGCCAGTAGACAATACCAGCTACGATCAACAGTAACGCTATTTGTGTGAAAATTTTCACTGTTGGTTTCTGATGCCATTTTGTATGATTTTCATCAGCTGACCGATAGATATTTGTATCTTCAACATGATTACATTCCGTTTCCTTGGTAAAATTTATAGCTTGCTGGTAGCCTTTTATATTGCAACCGGTAATGAGGTTGTGTTTGTCCGAAATTTTTATTGCGTGTTTGGGTGGGTCTTTCATTTTCATGCCTCCTAAATTTTTATCAAGTGGCGACCTTCTTAGCAGCTAAGATAGAAATCGATATACGCGAAGTGAGCGAGAACTGTTTGAGCGAATAAAATGAGTGAGTTCCGCCAAATAAAGCGCCAAATAAAGGGGTCGGTGACAAATAAGAATAGTTATCTTTAATTGTTTGTCACAACAATCTACACCTCAGTTTTATTGCGTGTGCAAATGGAGACCTAGCCTATCATTCTTGGTAGCATGCTTTTGTGCCCGCTAGGCTCTGCCGGGGTTGGCAATGACTTTCTGATAAGCACCAGCGACTGCTGCTGCGACTTTACTTTCAATATCACCCCGATCTTCTGGTGACATATAAAAAGTTGCGTCGATATCGTGGCGGACATATTTCGGCGGCAATTGATTGAGTGCAAGGCAAGCGATATCGAGTGCCATATGTTTTTCTGTAATTCTTCCGCTAGAACGTAGTGTATGATTAATTTCATCCATGACATAGCGTTCATAATAATTTCGAATGCCGATATCTTCCATTAGCCAGTTCCTTTGATATTGCTACCCACACTTCGACTCACCACAGTTTAAACAGGTCAGGCAGCCGTCCATGATGATCATGGCCTGTGTATGGCATTTCATACAGAGCTGCGCGCCTTCCGGGAAGTCGCCGGATTCTATGTTGCCATCCACCTTTTTGTGCATGGCATTGTATTGCTCACGCTTTTCTTCGACATGCTTTTGTTGGTGTTCATCGAGTTCTTTGCTTTTAAGCATGCCGATGCTGATTAAATGTTCTTCGATAACATTACCGAGTTCGGCAACCAGTGAGGGAACGAACTTGCCGCCTTTCTTAAAGTAGCCGCCACGTGGATCAAACACCGAGTGCAGTTCCTCGACCAAAAATGTGACATCGCCTCCTTTGCGGAATACGGCGGACATAATGCGAGTGAGGGCAACGATCCATTGAAAGTGATCCATGTTTTTTGAATTAATGAATATCTCAAAGGGGCGTCGCAGTTCATGCTCTGTACCCTGGTTGAGAATAATGTCATTGACGGTCACATAAAGGGCGTGATCGGACAGCGGGGTTTTGATTTTGTAGGTAGAGCCAATCAACACATCGGGCCGCTCAACCTTTTCATGCATGTGAATGACATTAGAGGTAGATATTTCTTCTGCTGCAATAGGCGCGCTGGTGTTCGCTGCGGTCTGTAAGGCTGGCGCCGTCGTGTCAAGGTTGGCAGTGGGTTTGTCTTCTGATTTATCGGCGACGCTGTAGCCGATAATTTTCTTGTCTATTTTTGTCGTCATGATTTTGTTCCTGAGTACTCGAAGCTAGAATTTGCCGTAGTAACCTTCTTTAAGGGCGTCATAGAGATTGGCGGCGGAGTGTATTTCGCCGTCGTAGTCGATCTCTTCATTACCTTTAACGCTGACTTCACTACCGTCTTCTAATTTGAAGGTATAAAGGGTGTTTTCAAGATCCTGCTCTTTGACTAAAACACCCTGGAAGGCTTCAGGGTTGAAGCGGAAGGTGGTGCAACCTTTAAGGCCCCTTTCATAGGCGTATAAGTAGATGTTTTTAAAATCATCATAAGGGAAATCGGTGGGCACGTTCGCCGTCTTGGATATGGATGAATCGATCCAGTACTGGGCAGCGGCCTGGACGTCGACATGTTGCTTGGGCTTGATGTCGTCGGCGGCGATGAAATAGTCAGGCAGCTTTTCATCTTCCTTGTCAGAATCCGGCATCGCTTTTTGGTTAACCAATTCGCGGTAGGCCAATAATTCATAAGAATAGACGTCGACTTTTTCTTTGCTCTTTTTGCCTTCGCGAATGATGTTGCGTGAATAATGGTGGGCAAAGCTGGGCTCAATGCCGTTGCTGGCATTGTTAGCCAGTGACAAGGAAATCGTCCCGGTAGGTGCTATTGAACTATGGTGGGTAAAGCGGGCACCCACTTCTGCCAGCTGTTCTACCAATTCGGGAGCCACTTCGGCAATACGTTGCATATAGTGGCTGTATTTGGCGTGCAGTACTTTGCCTTTAATGACATCGCCGACTTGCCAGCCGTCTTTTGCCATCTCAGGGCGTTTACGTAACATGGTTTCGTTAACAACAAAGTCTTTTTGCAAGATGGGAGCCGGGCCTTTTTCGCGCGCGAGTTCCAGGGCGGCTTCCCAGCCCGTGAGGGCGAGTTCTCGCGTAATGCGTTCGGCAAACTGCAATGAGTCATCAGCACCGTACTTCATACGTAGCATGGTCATGGTGGAACCAAGGCCGAGATAGCCCATGCCGTGGCGACGTTTACTGGTAATCTCGTGGCGTTGCTTTTCCAGCGGCAGGCCATTGATTTCAACAACGTTGTCGAGCATGCGCGTGAAGATAGCGACCACGGCTTTATATTCGTCCCAGTCGAAATAGGCCTCTTCGGTAAACGGCTTGCGAACAAACTTGGTCAGATTGATCGAGCCAAGCAAACACGAGCCGTAGGGCGGAAGCGGTTGTTCGCCACAAGGGTTGGTGGCGCGAATGTTTTCACAAAACCAGTTGTTGTTCAGTTCGTTGACGTTGTCGATCAGCACAAAGCCAGGTTCGGCAAAATCATAGGTTGATGCCATGATGGCATCCCACAGGCGACGAGCGGGAAGTGTTTTATAGATTTTGCAGGCGACCAGCCCGGCTGCATTACAGGCATAGCTGCCGTGTCCTGGCCATTCGCGCCAGACAATATTATTGTTGTCATCGAGGTCGATAGCGTCTGCCTGCACCTCTTCACGGGTGAGCGGGAAGGCCAGTTGCCAGTCTTTGTCATCGATGACGGCTTGCATAAAATCATCGGTAATCAATAAGGACAAATTGAACTGGCGCAGGCGACCATCTTCGCGTTTGGCGCGGATAAAATCCAGCACATCGGGGTGCCCAACATCAAAAGTCCCCATTTGGGCACCCCGTCTGCCGCCAGCAGAGGAGACGGTAAAACACATCTTGTCGTAGATATCCATAAAAGAAAGTGGCCCAGAGGTGTAGGCGCCGGCGCCGGTGACATAAGCCCCTTTGGGTCGCAAGGTGGAAAACTCGTAACCAATACCGCAGCCGGCTTTCAGGGTCAGGCCTGCTTCATGCACCATGCCGAGGATGCCGTTCATGGAATCTTCAATGGTGCCGGAGACGGTGCAGTTGATCGTGGAGGTGGCAGGTTTGTGGGCCAGCGCGCCGGCGTTGGACATAATGCGGCCAGCCGGAATGGCGCCATGACGTAAGGCCCAAACAAAGTTTTCATACCATTCAGCGCGTTTTTCATCGCTGATTTCGACATTGGCCAGGGCGCGTGCGACACGTTGGTAGGTACCGTCTATATTGGCATCAAGATTTTCACCGGTACGCGTCTTAAGGCGGTATTTTTTATCCCAAATGTCCAACGAAGCGTCCTGCATCGGGATATCCTTATTCGTATTGTCTACAACTTTGAGTTGTGCTCGCTCGCTCACAAGTGCTCCCCTTATGGTTTTAAGGTTATTTTTATACTACAGAAGAATAGAGAAACCACAACATGTTGTGGTGAGCTGCCAAGACTACGCTCGTCCTATAGTGGCGTCAACAGCTGAGAGAAAATAAATTAATTCAATAAAATCAATGAGTTATAAAAATTACAACAAAATCAATGACTTGAAAAGGGGTAATCTGTGTATAAGTTGTGTACAAGATATAGTAGTTGGCCGAGGTCAAAATTCTGTCAGCCAAAATGGTTGCTGGGGATATAAAAATATTTGTTTAAAGCTCCCTTTCTCGCCCGGACAAGAGTATTCTAGATCGTTTTCGCCACTAGGCGACATGGCTGAGTGTGCGTGGGCACATCTGATTAGGGAGTTGAGGTAAAGCGAATGAAAATTGTAAAAATGTTACCTTTATTGCTTGTTATGCTATTGGCAGCGGGCAGTTTTATGAGTGTTGCGAGTGCTGACGCGAATGTACTGGTTACCAGCAGTGGCGCGGTGAAGCAGGTGTCTGCTGAAGACGCATCCAAGCTGATGAAAGATGAGTATCTCTATAAAGAGACCGATGACATGTTTGCCTTGAAATTTGTCTTTGTCGGCATCGCGGTTGCCTTGCTCTTTACTGCGGTGAGCATGGCGACAGGCGCGGGCAATAATAAGGGCTAGAGTTCATAAGGCCCTTTGTCGGTCAGGCCCAATAAAAAAGGTGTCCCCGATGATGAATGCGGGGGACGCCTTTTTTGTTTCCAGCTCTAACTAAACAGATCAGCGTGCTGAGTGACCACTGAGTTTTACTTCGACTTTGTCTTCTTCTTTAATGCTGCGGTAATATTCGCGCAGAATTTTTAGTACCTCGGGGCGACTAAACTCTGCGGGTACAGTATCTCCTTCGGATAACATCTTGCGTAATTTGCTACCAGATAAAAGCAGGCGGTCTGCGCCGCTATGAGGGCAGGTGCGCATCGATGCCATGCCGCCGCATTTATAACACCAGAAGGTCCAGTCCAGTTTCAGCGCCTGCGTTTGCAATGCGTCTTCAGGGATTTCGTCAAAGATGTGGTGCGCATCAAATGGACCGTAATAATCACCGACACCGGCATGATCGCGGCCGACAATCAAATGTGAACAACCATAGTTTTGGCGAAACAGCGCGTGTAACAAGGCTTCACGTGGGCCGGCATAGCGCATGTCGAGCGGATAACCCGACTGCACCACCGTGTCATCGACGAAGTAATTCTCTATTAATGTGCCAATGGCATTGGAACGGACATCGGCAGGGATATCACCGGGCTTGAGCTTGCCGAGCAGTGAGTGAATCATGACGCCATCGCAGGTTTCGATGGCGACTTTTACTAAATACTCGTGCGAGCGATGCATCGGGTTGCGTGTCTGGAAGGCCACGACACTGCTCCAGCCTTTGTCTTTGAACAAGGCTCGGGTTTCTGTCGGGGTCATATAGTCACTAAAGGCTGTTGGAAAATCGCCTTGTGACAAGACCTTGACCGGCCCGGCGAGATTGACTTCACCTTGCTCCATGACCATTTTGACGCCAGGGTGGTTGGTGTCCGTAGTCTTATATACGGTCTGACACTCATGTGTTTTGTCGATACGGTATTTCTCAGTGACCTTCATAGTGGCCATGATGGACTGGTTTTCGCTGTCGACGAGGGCGATTTCGTCGCCGCAGTTAATGCTGTCGGCGCTGGCCTGGTCGGTTGAGAGAGTAATCGGTATGGGCCAAAACAAGCCGTTGGCCAGGCTGTAGTGGTTACAGACCCCTTGCCAGTCGTCGTGACCCATAAAGCCTTCCAGCGGAGTAAAGCCACCGATACCGAGCATGATCAAGTCACCCACCTCGCGCGAGCTGATCAGCACCTGCGGCAGGCTGGCGGCACGCGTCAATTCGGCATCGCGTTCGGCGCCTTCCAACAAAAGCGTTTTGAGTTGATCTGCGCCATGAGGGCTAACGAGTTTCGACATTTTGGCTAAAGCTCCTTGTAGGGAAAAAACAATAAATGGTTGTGGCGGTCATTCTAACTGGCTTTTGGTTGCAGGACTATGTGCTTGTAGCCCCGTTTAGCAGGCGGACTAATTAGGCGCCTCAAGTGAGGAGCATTTTGATGCCGACCATCATCAACAATAATGCGAAGGTTTTTTGCAAGATCGCGGGGTTTAGCCGGTGCGCCAGGCGCGCACCAATCGGTGCAAACACCAATGTTGCTGCGCTGATCGCTGCGAAAGCAGGCCAATAGATATAGCCACTGCTCATGGCCGGTAGCGTCTCGGCGCTGTCGAGTCCGGTGACAATAAAACTGATCGCTCCGGTCAGTGCGATGGGCACCCCCACGGCTGACGCCGTTGCTACTGCATGGTGTACGGCTTGACCGCGAAAAACGAGATAGGGTCCCGTGAGCGTACCGCCACCGATCCCAAGGCAGGAGGCAATTGCGCCAATGATGACCCCTGCTACGGGCATCTCGCCAAGCCGGGGCGAAGTGCCGCCTCTATCAGGTGATAGGTCAAACAGCAATTTAATTGCTAAAAGGATTTGCAGCAGACCAAATAATTGCCGCAGCCTGTCACTAGACAGGTTGTCAGCCAGTACCGCACCCATCACGGCACCAACGATTACACCAGGCAATAAGCCCTTGACCAGGAGCCAGTTTACAGCACCATGTTGATGATGCATCCAGGCCGCAGCGCTGCCAGTGACAATGATGGTGGCCAATGAGGTGCCAACGGCTATATGAGTCAGGTACTCGTTGCCAAATTGCAATGCGGTAAAGACCAGGACTAGACCCGGCACAACAATAATGCCGCCGCCTATGCCGAACAATCCGGCGCTGATGCCAGCGATCATACCGATCGCCAGGTAGCTGATGAGGTGAAGAGTACTCAGCTTGATGTCACCCGGCGCGCTAGCGTATCCAGATTGTTTTGGCATTAACGAATTCACGGATACCGTGTTGCGCCAATTCGCGGCCATAGCCTGATTGTTTGATGCCACCAAAGGGTAGGCGCGGATCGCTTTTGACCATGCCGTTGACGAAAACGGCGCCGGCCTCGATGCGGCGCGCAAGTTGTGCACCGTGCCCAGAATTTTGTGTCCAAACGCTGCCGCCGAGGCCAAATTCGGAGGCATTGGCAATGTTGATCGCATCGTCTTCGTCTTTAGCACGAATGATGATAGCTACCGGGCCGAACAGTTCTTCGGCATAGGCGCGGCAGGCAGGCGTGACGTGATCGAGTATCGAGGCCTCATAAAAGGCGCCAGCGCCAGCGATCGGCGCGCAACCGACCACGGCGCTAGCGCCAGCGGAAATACTGTCGATCACTTGCTGGTGCAGCGCATCGCGCAGATCGACTCGCGCCATCGGCGCCAATGTGCTTTGCTCTGACATCGGGTCGCCGGGCGTGAGCTGCTCAACGGCGGCCTTGAATTTGGCGACAAACTGATCGCCAATACCCGGCGTGACGATAAAGCGTTTTGCGGCAATACAGCTCTGGCCGGCATTGAGGTAGCGTGATTTCACCGCATTTTCCACGGCCCAGTCGATATCAGCGTCATCGAGGACGATAAAGGGGTCAGAGCCACCCAGTTCCAGCACGCTCTTTTTAATGTTTTGACCGGCGCAGCTGGCGACCTTTTGGCCGGCCGGTGTCGAGCCCGTTAGCGTGACCGCGTGAACGCGCTCATCAGCAATGACATCAGCGACCTGGGATACGGGAATCAACAAGGTTTGAAAGACGTTAGCCGGAAAGCCGGCATCGTCGAACAGCTGTTCAATGGCGAGAGCACATTGCGGTACGTTCGAGGCGTGTTTGAGTAAGCCCACGTTGCCTGCCATCAGTGCGGGCGCGGCGAAGCGCATGACCTGCCAAAACGGGAAATTCCATGGCATGACGGCGAGTACCGCACCCAGCGGTTGATACGCGACAAAGCTGCGACTGGCGTCGGAAGCGATGAGTTCGTCGGCGAGAAAGCCAGCGCCGTGTTCAGCGTAGTATTCGCAGACTGCGGCGCATTTCTCGATCTCAGTGCGGGCCTCGCCAATCAGCTTGCCCATCTCAAAAGTAATGCAGCGTGCCAAGCGTTCTTTATCTGCGCGCAGTTGAGCTGCCAGCGCTTTCATTAGTCGGGCGCGCTCGTCAAAGTGGGTGGCAGACCAGGCCCTGCCAGCTACTGTTGCGCAAGCTAGCGCATTTTCAAGCTGGTCGTTGTCCCACAGATCGAAGCGTTGAGTGACCTTTCCAGTAGCAGGATTGGTTGACAGGTAGCCCATAATATTCTCTCCAAGACCGTCGCAGCGGCATCTGTATTTAAAGCGATTGTAGGACATATATTGAGATTCGGTATAGCCCTAGTGTAGTCTGCCAGTTCTTTTCTATTCAGTGTCGTTGATTTGAGTATGGATAGCTTTGCGTCAAGCGCGCTGTATGCCACAATCTAAGATTAGAATTAAAGGGGTATTCGTGAAAAAACAGCGTCATGTCTGTGTGCTAGGCGGCTCCGGCTTTGTCGGTACACACCTGGTGAATCGTTTGGCCGACGAGGGCTTTGAGGTCACCGTGTTATCGCGCCATCCTCAGCGCCAGCGCCATTTGTTGGTATTGCCCCGCGTCAATGTGGTCGCCGCCAATGTCTGTGATGAAGAAAATCTGGCCGAATACCTTAGTGGTATGGATACGGTCGTCAACCTGATTGGTTTGCTCAATGAGTCGGGCAAGCAGAGCTTTGCCAGTGTCCATGTCGCCTTGGCGCGCAAGGTTGCTAATGCTTGTCGCAGTGCCGGTGTGCGCCGCTTATTGCACATGAGTGCCTTAAATGCTGACGAGGCGCGTGGTGTCAGTGCTTATCTGCGTAGTAAAGGTGAGGCTGAAAACTATGCCCATGCCTTGCATGATGTCGCCGTTACCAGTTTTCGTCCGTCCGTCATTTTTGGCCGTGATGATTCATTTTTTAATCGCTTCGCCACCTTATTGCGTTGGAGTCCGGGATTCTTTCTGTTAGTCGCGCCCAATACGCGTTTTGCCCCGGTATTTATCGATGACGTGGTATCGGCCATGGTGGCGTCGATTGACGAGAAGGCCAGCTATGGCCAGCGTTACAATTTATGTGGGCCGAAAGACTATAGCCTGCGAGAGCTGGTTGAATACACGGCCAAGGTGAGTGGCCATCGGCGCAAAATCATCGGTTTGAACGATGGCATGTCAGAGTTTCTGGCGCGCATTATGGAGTGGATACCCGGTAAGCCGCTGACACGAGACAACCTGGCATCGATGAAAGTAGACAGTGTCTGTGACGGCGCTTTTCCCGCGCTATTTGGTATTAAGCCGCGCAGTGTCGAAGC
Source organism: Gammaproteobacteria bacterium (assembly GCA_015492075.1). GTDB lineage: Bacteria > Pseudomonadota > Gammaproteobacteria. The sequence goes on along the minus strand of WGFU01000004.1, from coordinate 43,853 downwards.
GATTGTTCCCACTTATCTGGCGCCTGGCAGCGATGGTGAGTACTTTGATCGTTTACGTGAGGTGGCACGTCACGAATAGGCTGTACGCGGCGTGAACATTTTTCGTGTCGGCGGTGCGGTTCGTGATCAACTATTAGGCTTAGCGGTCAGCGATATTGACTGGGTCGTGGTTGGTGCGACGCCACAAGAAATGCTCGATCGCGGTTTCCAGCAAGTAGGCCGTGACTTCCCCGTTTTTCTTCATCCAGAAACCAAGCAGGAATACGCGCTCGCCCGCACAGAGCGTAAGACCGCACCAGGCCACACCGGTTTTACCGTACATGCTGACCCTGATGTGAGTCTGGAACAGGATCTGGCCCGGCGCGATCTCACCATTAATGCCATCGCGCAAGACGATCAGGGCAAGCTTATCGATCCTTATCATGGCCAGCGGGATCTTAAGCAAAAGTACTTGCGTCATGTCACCGATGCCTTTATCGAAGACCCGTTGCGGGTGCTGAGAGTGGCCCGCTTTGCTGCACGGTTTTTCCCGCTGGGATTTCGCTTGGCGCCTGAGACCTTGGCCTTGATGCGAAACATGGTCAGCGCTAATGAATTGAGGTGTTTGACGGCGGAACGTGTCTGGAATGAAACTGAGCGGGCGCTGGCTGAGGCTGAACCGCAGGCCTATTTTTCGGTGCTCGATGACTGCGGTGCCCTGGTCCAGGTGTTTCCTGAGTTGGCAGCAATTTGGCATCAAGGTCGGCCGAGTGCAAGCGAGTTGTTGGCGGCTGTTGCCAAGATAGAGCCGTCAGCGCAGATACGTTTTGCCGCGCTGGCGATGAACTTGGAACCGGGCCAGCTTAAAGGCATGGTAGAACGGCTACGCATTGCCAAGTCTTATTATCAGTTGGCCGAGCTGGCCTGCCGCCATATTAGAAGCATACATCGCTTTGGTGCAATGAATTCAGAGCAGCGCTTACAGTTACTTGAGTCGATGGATGTCTTGCGCCGGCCGCAGCGTATCAAACCGCTATTACGTTTGGCGTCTTGTCACTGGCAATTGCAGCAACGCGCCCTCGGGGTGCAACAGCAGGCATCAGATTATGTGCCAGCAGAGTTGCTATTGAAAGCGATTGCGGCGATCTCGACCATCGCCGTTGACGACCTGGTTGAGCAAGGAATAAAGGGAGCTGCTATGGCGGCGGCGCTGCGCGCAAGGCGACTGGAGGCGCTAGAAAACATTTAGTTGGTACGCCTTTGAATCCGTATATTAAGCGGGCGATGGTGAGCTAATAAACGAAAGCGGCGTCTATCTCAGTTCAACAAACATCTTTAACACTTTTTTCGAGCACCCCTGCCTCGAAGGGCGAATGCTTCCAGCACGGTTTTAGAAATGATTTCTGTTCTTGTCGTAGGTAACATTAAAGTTATTTTCTGATGCTACCGATAGCCATGGGTATGCCTGGGCAAATTTCTCCCGGGCAATATTGTTGCCAGGCTGAGGGGTGTTTTCATGCAAACAAGGGAAAGCGTCGATGTCGACAAACATGATTTTGTGATTCAGAATCAAGCAAGCGTTAACCGTGATGAATGGGTGCGGCAGATTGTTTTGCGTCGAGCGAGTTTTGAATATGACCACCGTCTTAAGTATGCGCTCGATGCGCGGCCTTGTTTTGTCGATGGCAGGGCATCGTTAATTGTCGCTCCTGATCTCGAAATTCGTGATCCCTTCGCGTTTGCCTATATTCAGCGTTTTGCCGAAGAAAACGCACTAACTGTTATTCTTGATAGACGAACAGCACAGACAAATGTGGCCATCGAGCGCCGGGCGGCATAGTGTTTACGAATTGAGAGGCCCGGTGTTGGGGGCGTATCAAGCTATGCTGTATGCTGCGTATTGGTCAGAGGCCAGCGCTTACCGATATGTAAGATACATGGCTTGACACTGGTGGGCATGCTTTTTATGCCCGTAACGGGCGCAGGCATCGTCATTTTTTTAAGAGGCAGTACAATAGCAGTCAGAGCATACTAAGAGGTGCTGCCCGTTAGTGTTTGGTCGAGCTCTGCTAGTCGCTGCGGTGTGCCGATGTCAAACCACTTTCCCATGTAAAGTTCGGCACTAGCTTGTTGCTTATCTATGGCTTGTCGCAGCAGCGGTGCAAGTGAAAAGGCCGTAGCGGTGGCGTCATTGAATAGCGCACGATCATATACAGCCATACCGCTAAAAGTATAGCGTTTTGCGCCGGTATTACTGAGTTCGCCGCGACTAAAGGCAAAATCACCCTGCAGATTATGTGCTGGGTTGTCGACCAGAACGAGATGACAGGTTTGCCTTGTGTGTTGATGCAGTTTTGCGAAATTATAGTCGGTCCAGATATCGCCATTAATAGCGATAAAATAGTTATTTTGAAATAACGGCAAGGCGTTGACGATGCCGCCACCTGTTTCCAGCGGCTCGTTGCCTTCATGGGAGTAAAGCAGGTTCACTCCATAGCGCTCGCCGTTACCGAGTTTGTCTTCAAACTGCTGTCCCAGGCGTCCAGTGTTAATGACGATACGATGAATGCCGGCCGCACACAGCCGCTCGATATGATACTCAATGAGTGCTTTACCGCCGACCGTTAGCAGTGGCTTGGGGGTGTTATGCGTTAATGGCTGCATACGTTTGCCATGGCCTGCGGCCAGGATGATGGCCTGGGAAATCAATCGCCCTCTGCCTTGAGCTCGCGCTCGAGTAAATCATAGACGGCATCCGTGGGCGGCAGCCCGGCATAAAGCACGCGGTAGACATTACGGCAAATAGGCATGTCGACCTTATGCGTTTGCATAAGTTGGTGTAACTCGCGCGCTGTGTTCACTCCTTCGACGACTTGGTTAATTTCACTGAGCGCTGTTTCCAATGAATGGCCGCGGCCTAGCGCGAGACCAAGCCGACGATTGCGTGACAGATCATCGGTGCAGGTGAGGATTAAATCGCCCAATCCCGCCAGTCCGTAAAAGGTGTTGGTCTGCCCGCCGAGTGCGACGCCCAGCTTGACCATTTCGTTGAGTCCGCGCGTGATCAGGGCGGCTTGTGTGTTGGCGCCCAGTGCCAGGCCGTCGGCGATGCCGGCAGCAATGGCGAGGGCATTTTTTATCGCACCGCCTAATTCAACGCCAACGATATCGCAAGAGGTGTAACAACGCAGACGATTACCGTGCAAAAAGCGGGCAATACGATTGCTGGCCTGTTTGCTATTGGCGGCAACGGTTACTGCTGTCGGCAGCCCCTTGGCCAGCTCGAGGGCAAAAGTGGGGCCAGAGACAACGCCGTAATGTTGGATGTTAGGCCACTCTTCGAGCAAGATTTGGTGCGGGCGTTTGCCACTGCCTGGTTCCAGTCCTTTGCAGGCCCAGGCCAGTAGAATATCATCAGCGCACAATGCCCGTATTTTTATGATTGTTTCGCGAAAGGCGCTGCTTGGTACGACCACCAATACCAATGCGCTGTCTTGCAGCGTCTTCTCGAGTGAGGGACAAGCGCTGACGCTCTCTGACAAATCGATGCCCGGGAGATAGCGTTGATTACATCGTGTGCGATTGATTTCGGCGAGTTGGTCGTGGTTGCGTCCCCATAGCCTGACGGGGTGCTGGCGCCTTGCTAATTGCTGCGCCAGCGCTGTACCCCACGAGCCAGCACCGATAACGCTAACGGGATGAGGCGTGCTCATTATTCACTGTTAATGCGAGGTCTCTGGTTGCCCTGAGTCACTGTTTTGCATGCTTTGTAAGTGTTGATTATAAAGACTGTCAAAGTTGACCGGAGCAAGAACCAGCTGAGGGAAGCCGCCTTTGGAGACGATGTCCGAAACACATTCACGTGCGTAGGGGAAAAGAATATTGGGACAATAGCTGCCGACCATAGCAGCGAGGTTAACCTTTTCAAAACCGCTGATGTTGAAAATGCCAGCCTGCTGCACTTCGATTAGGTATGCAACTTTGTCTTCAATCTTAACCGTCGCGGTCAGCGATAAGATCACTTCATGGACATCATCAGCAAGAATTTTAGCCGTGTTGCGAATCTCTAAATTGACTTCTGGCTTCCATTTTTCGGAGAAAATCTGTGGTGAATTCGGTGTTTCAAAAGACAGATCTTTGACGTAAATTTTTTGAATGTGAAAACGCTGTTGCTTGTCGGCGTCGGTGCCAGGGTTTGTTTCTTTATTCGACATAGGAGTTCCTGAGTATGAGGTTGCTATGATTTGCTGGCTGGCGATTTGCTGACTGGCAGGTTTGCACTTTTCCAGCCAATCATGCCGCCGCTCAATTTTTTAACACTGCTAAAACCCTGTTTCATCAAGGTCGAAGCGGCTTGTGCCGATCGGTTTCCAGTACGGCAATAGACTAATAGCGGCTTATCTTTATATTTTTGAAGTTCGGTGATGCGGTTTTCCAGTAAGGGCAGTGGAATGTGCAGTGCGTTAATAATATGGCCTTCGGCATACTCGCTATCTTCACGCACATCGAGTACCACAGCGTCATCGTGGTTCATCAAACGCACTGCTTCATCGGGTTTGGTTTCGCCAAAGCCAAGCAGTTTGCCGCGCATGCTATCCATCGTCAGCAATATGAGAATCAGGACAAAAAGCGAGCTTAATATCCAGTGGTTAATAATAAATTCAGCGAACTGACCCATTTGCGGCAATTAATCCCAAGCTATTTCTGTGAAAATGTCAGGCAAGCCATTAAAACTATCGTATAATTGCTGCCCCTGTGCGCTCGGCATCATACTGACATTGCGCCAGGGTTACCAGCAAGCCTTATACATCCTGCTCGTGCCGCGGTTTTCGCGTGCAGTGGCTAACAAACACGACCAAAATAGATGACAGCACAAAAACGACCGATTCTCCTGACCATACTTGATGGCTGGGGCTATAGTGAAGAAACCCAGGGCAATGCCATTGCCAATGCCAGGATACCGGTTTGGGACAAGTTGTTTAATGACTACCCGCATACCTTTATCAGCGCATCGGGCCCTAGCGTTGGTCTGCCTAGTGGTCAGATGGGTAATTCAGAGGTGGGTCACCTTAATCTCGGTGCCGGTAGAGTTGTCTACCAGGAATTTACTCGCATTCAACGCTCAATCGAAAGTGGCCTGTTTTTCAGTAATCAGACCTTAACCGACGCGGTTGATACGGCGATAGCCAAAGGCAGTGCTGTTCATATCTTTGGTTTGTTGTCGCCTGGCGGTGTCCACAGTCACGAGTCACATATCCAGGCCATGGTTAAATTGGCGGTTACGCGTGGTGCCAAGCGGGTGTTCGTCCATGGCTTTCTTGATGGCCGCGATACGGCACCCAAAAGCGCTGCCGATTCCATCAAGGCAATGGAGGCGGTTATGGCAGAGGTTGGCGGCGGTCGTATCGCCACCTTGGTCGGGCGCTTTTATGCGATGGATAGGGATTATCGCTGGGATCGCGTGCAAGCGGCCTATGATCTACTGACCCTGGGCAAGGCCGAATACCGGGCTGACGATGCGGCGACGGCGCTCGAAATGGCCTATGCTCGTGGTGAAACCGATGAATTTGTGCAGCCAACAGTTATCGTCGAAGACGACGCTGAGCCAGATTTTATCAAAGATGATGACGTCATCGTGTTTATGAACTTTCGCTCTGACCGTGCCAGACAGCTGACGCGCGCGTTTATTGCCGAAGATTTTGACGGTTTTGTGCGCGAAGCAAGGCCTAAGCTTGGGTCATTTTGCAGCTTGGCTGAGTACAACAAGGATTTTTACTATGTACCCGTCGCCTTTCCGCCGGAGCGCTATAGTAACGTCTTTGGTGAATACATCTCAAAGCTAGGCCTCAAACAACTGCGCATAGCGGAGACTGAAAAATATGCCCACGTCACCTTCTTTTTTAATGGTGGTGTCGAAGCCTGCTATCCTGGCGAAGATCGTGTACTGATTCAATCGCCCAAGGTGAAAACCTACGATATGCAACCCGAGATGAGTGCGGGTGAGCTAACCGATCGTTTGGTTGCCGCCATCGAATCGGGCGAGTACGACGTCATTATCTGTAATTATGCCAATCCTGATATGGTCGGTCATACCGGCAAACTCGATGCAGCGATCGCAGCGATTGAAGCGCTTGATGCTTGTTTGGGCCGTGTTGAGGAGGCCATGGATAAAGCGGATGGGGAGTGGCTGATTACTGCCGACCATGGTAATGCAGAGCAAATGTTTGATCTCGCAACGGGTCAGCCGCATACGGCGCATACCAGCAACCTTGTGCCATTAATTTATGTCGGGCGTCATGCGCAAATCGCCGATAGTGGCGCGCTGTGTGATGTCACGCCGACCATGCTCGAACTGCTGGGTCTCGACAAGCCGGCAGAGATGACGGGCGCCAGCCTGCTTAGTGTGCAACCGTAGCCGGGTTTCAGCGTGCTCATGTGAAGGTTCGTTTGGCAATGTGTTGTGGTCGGCGCATCCGCATTTTCCTGTTATTAGCTTGCTGTTTGTCGGGCTTACTGTGTTTGTCACCGGCGCTGGCTGATAAGGCCAAGCAGTTGGCTGATTTGCGTGAGAAAATTGCTACTCTGCAAAAATCGCTGAAATCAGACCGTGGTGAGCATCATGAGCTTCTTAAAAGGTTGGCTGACAGCGAGCGTCACCTGGGCCGGCTCAACATTGACCTGCGCAAGACATTGCGGCGCCAGCAAGAAATCGAGGCCGAGTTAATCACACTGCGGCGCGACCGTCATAGCCACCAGCAACTACTGCGCGCTGACAAGTCGGCGCTAGCCGATCAGTTGCTGGCAAGCTATACCATGAGTCGCCAAGGCCATCTCAAACTTTTGTTGGCTGATGGTAATCCGTCAGAGATAGGCCGTACATTGGCTTATTACGATTACCTTAATCGCGCTCGTAGCGAGCGCATTGAGCGGCTTGACCAGCGTCTGCAAGACCTGGCAGGGATAGAGCGACGCCTTGCCCAGCGTAAACAGGAGTTGGTGCAAACTGTCAATGAAATAGAACGGGCGCACCAGGCACTGGACATGGAGCGAGCGCAGCGTAAGCAACTGGCGCTGGCGCTGGCGCAGGAGATCGGCGGCAAGGAAAAAGAGTTGCTACGCCTTAGCGAGGACGAAAAGGCATTGCAGCGCTTATTGAGTGAGATCGTGCTCAGCCTGGCCGATATTCCGCCGGAGATCGAGGGTGGCGAACCCTTTGCAAAGCGCAAGGGTGGTTTGACCTGGCCGGTCAAAGGTGAACTAAAAACCCGTTTTGGTAGTCGACGTGGAGTAAGCAATCAGAAATGGCAGGGTGTGGAGATTGCAGCGGATGCCGGGGCCGAGGTACGCGCAGTATCACCCGGGCGTGTTGCCTTTGCTGATTGGTTACGTGGCTTCGGTTTGCTCATTATTGTCGATCATGGTGATGGTTATATGACACTTTACGGACGTAATCAGAGTCTATATCAAGAGGTCGGTGACTGGGTCAGTGCTGGTGACGTCGTTGCCAGCGTTGGTAATAGCGGTGGCGGTGGTGACAGCGCGCTGTATTTTGAGGTGCGCCATAATGGCAAACCACTCAATCCGTCTCAGTGGATGCTTTCAAGACGCTGAGCGCCCGGTATGAGGCCGATTTTGGTAAACTGTTCAAGTGCCGCTATCTAGTATAGTAGATGACTACGGCTTGCTGTAAACAAGTGAAGGATAAATCGGGATGACGCGTATGAATTCCAGAGCACAGACGATGCTCTTTTTAATGACGGGCACTTTACTGGCCGTTTTGCTTGCGTTCGGCTACAGCGTTGCCGCTAAGAGTGAAAGTTCCGATACCACCCCGTTACCGCTTGGAGAGTTGCGCGCGTTCACCGAGGTCTTTGGTAAGATCAAAGAAGAATATGTTGAGGTGGTCTCCGATACGCAGCTATTAGAAGACGCGGTGAAAGGCATGCTCAGTGGGCTTGATCCGCATTCAGCGTATCTCGATAGCGAAGCGTTCACCGAGCTTCGAGTGGGCACCTCCGGAGAATTTGGTGGCCTTGGCATCGAAGTCAGCATGGAAGACGGTTTTGTCAAAGTCGTGACACCGATCGACGATACCCCGGCGGCACGTGCTGGTGTCAAGGCCGGCGACCTGATCATTCGTCTCGACGAGACTCCCGTTAAAGGCATGTCCTTGAATGATGCCGTTAAGATTATGCGCGGCAAGCCGGGTACCGATTTAAGCCTCACCATCGTACGTGAAGGTCAGGTCGGGCCGTTAGAAATAGTCGTCACGCGCGCGATTATTACCGTGCAAAGTGTTAAGAGCCGCTTGCTCGATCCTGGTTTTGGTTATATTCGTATTACCCAGTTTCAGTCTCATACAGGCGAAGACCTGATCAAGGCGATCAGCGCACTAAAAAAAGAAAATGGGTCAGGGCTCAACGGTCTTGTACTCGATATGCGAAACAATCCTGGGGGCGTGTTGAATGCCGCGGTGTCGGTTTCGGATGCGTTTATCAAAAAGGGTTTGATTGTTTATACTGAGGGTAGGCGTAAAGAGGCGGAACTGCGTTTTAACGCAACGCCGACCGATCTGGCTAATGGCAAGCCTATAGTGGTATTGGTGAACGGCGGCTCGGCTTCGGCAGCGGAAATTGTTGCTGGTGCTTTGCAGGATCACAAGCGTGCCATTATCATGGGTACGCAGACCTTTGGTAAAGGCTCGGTGCAGACAATACTGCCTATGAGTAATGGCGCTGCGCTTAAAATTACGACGGCACGTTATTTTACGCCGTCTGGCCGTTCTATTCAGGCCGAAGGCATTACACCTGATATCACGCTGCAAAATGTGACGGTGGCTGCTATTGAACCTAATGTTGAGCGTATAAAAGAATCCCATCTCTCGGGCCATTTGCAGAATCCTAATGGCAATGGCGAATCGGACGCTCAGAATGACAAGCCAAAAAATGACGATAAAAACGCGAGCCAGCCAGGGGAGTCACTTGTAAAAAATGATTACCAGCTTTACGAGGCACTTAATCTGCTTAAGGGACTGCATATCTTGCAATCACGTAGCTAGCTGCGCTACTACTAGGCTAACTGGCAGGCGCTACGTCGCGCGCGCGTCATTGTCGCTGGTAGCCGTACTGTTATTGCTGTCAGCTACTGTGCCAGTTATCGCGCAAGAAGCGGCGTCGCCAGTTGTCGGGGAGACGCCGCTGGCTCAGGTTGCCATTATTATTGACGACCTGGGCTTGCGCCTTGAGCAAGACCTACGAGTATTGGCGCTGCCAGGCGCCATTACCAATTCTGTACTTCCTCGCGCCACCCATACCCATCGCATTGCCGCTCTGGCCAAACGCCTTAATAAAGAAGTCATGATTCATCTGCCGATGGAATCAGTGGGCTATGGCCAGCTCGATGCTGGTGGTTTGACTACGGATATGAGTCATGACATGTTCAAGAGCATGGTCGAGTCGCATATTGCCGCTTTGCCGGAAGCCGTTGGTATCAACAATCATATGGGTAGTTTATTGACCGCAGATTCTGAGCGCATGCGTTGGTTAATGGACATCATTACCCATCAAACCAGCCTGTATTTTGTCGATAGCCGGACATCGGTAAACAGCGTGGCTTTATATCGTGCGCGTGACAACGGTATTCCCAGTTTGTCACGCGATATTTTTCTCGATAACGAGCTCGATGAAGCCAAGATTGAGCGCCAGTTTGATGCCTTGATCGACGTCGCTCAGCGGCGCGGCAAGGCGATTGCTATAGGCCATCCTAATCGTGAGACCATCGCCGTGCTGGAGCGCCGTTTACCGACCCTGGCCAAGCTCGGCGTTGAATTGGTACCGGTTTCCGAGTTACTAAGACCCAAGCCGATCAAGCTGCCGTTGCCGAGACAAGCCGAACCCCTGTCTGAGCCAGTGCGCATGGCCAAACGTGATGCCTATGAAGAATTTATATTACAGTCCGGTATGCTGGGGCTGCGTAAACCGGTACGTTTTTTTCAGCGTGATAAGCTCGAATAAGAGCACTTGCTAACGATGGTTAAAGTGCTGGTGCCACTAGCTCAAGGCGTTGAAGAGCTGGAAGCGGTAACAATTATCGATCTTTTACGCCGTGCCGGTATCGAGGTCGTCGCCGCGGGTTTAAAGGATGGCCCCATTCGTGCCAGTCGTGGTCTGATGATACTAGCGGATTGCTCCTTGGATGAAGCTTTGCGGCAGGAGTATGACATGGTGGTCTTGCCCGGTGGTGCTGCGGGCAGCGATGCCTTGAATGCCGATGATCGTATTCACGAGCTGCTCAAAAAAATGGCCGATAGCCAACGCTTTATGGCCGCTATCTGTGCTGCGCCCAAAGTGTTGGCTGCGGCGGGTGTCTTGAACGGTCGCGCCTGCACGGCGTATCCTGGTGTGCTGGAGGCCTTGCCGCAGCAAAACTTCGTACTAAGTGAAGCCAACGTTGTCACCGATGGTAAGGTTGTCACCTCGCGTGGGCCAGGGACGGCTATGGATTTCGCCTTAAGGCTGATTGCGCACTTGGTCGGTGCCGATAAGCGCAACGAGGTCGAAGCCCAACTCAAACGTTAGACCGCCAACGCTAAGCTATTGGCGTTACATTTGTACAAACGCCAACTTCTAGCACAAAGCTTGCATGTACTGATGTGGCCATTGCGGCCGACATCGTCTTAGCGGCACCGTCATGACCCTACTACTGTAGTGAATGAATGCCAAGGGATGAAATGTTGCGTTCAAGTTGCTAAAATCAACCGGAGGTGGTGGCATGACAACACAAATTAGTAAAAAAATGCAGCGAATATTTGTCATGTTGGTGCTGGCTTCAAACCCGCTATTGCTTCATGCGGCAGAGTTTGGCCCTTCTGTTCGCGCCGTCGATGCCGGTCTGGGTAGCGGCTTTACCACCGCATTCAGCCGCACCATCAACGGTCGCCTTGGCATTAATGCCTTCGATGTAGACATTAGCAATATTGGTGAACAAGATAGCGCCCATAGCCAGGGTTTTGGCCTTAACTCCTGGTCAGCATTGCTCGATTGGCACCCGTTTAGTGGTGGTTTTCGTTTGAGTGGTGGTTTGTTACATGGCGCGGTTGGTGAACGTCAGGACACTGGCTTTGATGCTGGGTTTACTGGCGTCAATGCGTTCGCTGATAAAGAGCCTGTCGGCCTCAGCGGTGTGGTTGATTTTGAAGGAACGACACCCTACCTCGGGATCGGCTGGGGTAACGCGCTGACCAAAAACGGTCGCTTAGGTTTATTGGTGGATTTAGGTCTTGTTTTTCAGGATGATTCAGACATTAATTTATTTTCTGGTGCCGGTCTGGACACCTTGTTCAATAATACGCTTGATGACTATGGTTATCTTCCCGTCTTCTCATTAGGGCTGTCTTATCAATTCGACTAAGCCTGGCTTCGCACGCGGTCTGGCGTCTTAGCATGCATCGCTAATATCGATAGCGAAGAAAACTTCGCGTATGATTCGCTAATAAAAAAGGAAAGGGAAGGGAAGCATGGCGAATCTATCGACACCATTAAAAGTGCTTTTTGTTGGTGCAGCCTTCGTTATCATTATCGCAGGTATGCGCGCCGCCGAATCCGTGCTTGTGCCTTTCTTGCTGTCTATTTTTATTGCGGTGATTACCACCCCGTTTCTATTTTGGTTGCAGCGCATGCACGTGCCAAGCTTGCTTGCGGTCACTTTGATTATTGGCGTAATCGTCGCTTTAGCTTTTGGCCTTGGTATACTTATCAGCAACTCATTGGACGATTTTCTCGGTAATTTGTCGGACTATGAATTGCGTTTGCGCGCCAAAACAGGATTAGTGCTTGATTGGCTGCAAGGTATTGGTATCGCAGTATCAGGTGAGGCACTATACAGTTATTTCGATCCCGCCAAAGCAATGCAACTAGTGGGTACCACCTTAAGTGGCGTTGGCAGTGTGCTGAGTAATTTGTTTTTAATTTTACTCACCGTTGTTTTCATTTTGTTTGAAGCATCCGGCTTTCGCGCCAAGCTACACAGCATACTGGAAGACCCGGATAAATCACTACCGCATTTTTCACGTTTCAGTGACACGCTGAGACGATACATGCTGATAAAAACCCTGGTCAGCATTGCAACCGGTATCTTGATAGCAATATGGTTGGCGATACTCGGTGTCGACTATCCCTTGTTATGGGGAGTGTTGGCGTTTGCGCTGAATTATGTACCGAACATTGGTTCTATTATCGCTGCCGTACCAGCAGTATTGTTGGCGCTGATTCAGATTGGCAGTCAGACAGCGCTGCTCACAGCAGCCGGTTACGTTGCTGTTAATCTCGTGATGGGTAATGCGATTGAGCCACGCTTTATGGGTCGTCACCTCGGCCTTTCCACCCTGGTGGTGTTTCTCTCATTGTTGTTCTGGGGGTGGGTTTTGGGCCCGGTTGGTATGTTGTTATCAGTACCACTGACGATGACGCTAAAAATCGCGCTTGAAAGCCATGAGGATACTCATTGGCTGGCAGTGATGCTAGGCCCACAAAAGGAAGTTACGCGTAAACAAGTGATACCGGACACGATTGCTTCGCATAAACCATGATGAAGCTCACAATTTAAAAAATAGAGTTAAGCCCTTAGTTAGTGTTGCCGCTACGTAATGCAATGGAAGCTAGCGCTATGGGTATGAAAAATGTTAGAGGGTCGTGGCCTAATTACGCTTTTGATAATAACCTCATTTCTTTTTGCGGGGAGTGCCAGCGCGGAACTTTATAAATGGACAGACCCTACTGGTCGTCATTTCTATTCCGATGTGCCACCTCCTGACGCTAAAGTCGAGATGATGGAGCTCAAGGTAGATATTGGCCGCGCATTGCAATCCGCTGCAACAAAGCGGTCTGCGACGACCGCAGTCGAACAGAAAAATAACAATTCGAAAAAGGTTGTTATGTACAGTACAACATGGTGCGGCTTTTGCAGAAAAGCCAGAGCTTATTTTGACGCAAAAGGCATCCGTTATACCGACTACGATATCGAGAACTCGCGCAAAGGTCGTATGGATTACAAACGTCTAAAAGGCGCCGGTGTGCCGATTATCATAATCGGTAAGGAACGTATGGATGGTTTTAGTCAAGCTAGGTTCGAGAAGCTATATGAGTCCTAGGTTCGACAGTCTTTTCGCTTGCTGGGGGCGTTACATTTGGGGCCAAAAATAACCAAAACTCTACTCCCATCCATCAGCCGCCGTCCCGGCGGTTTCCTCGATATTCGTTTAAACACAGGCATGACTAACGACTAAAGGAATCCTTTAGCGCTACGGAACTGATGGCTTTTAGCCCCTCAAACAGTCCTCGCTCTCGCCGTGGTTTTAAACAAACATCAAGGCTGAACAAAAGATCGTGAACCACAAACCCGATGGGGTGTTTGTAGTGTGGATGACGTGCAGTGAAATTCGCTGAATTCACATTGTTATAAGCCATTCCCTAAATATTAACCAAGCTATGAATATATTGAAAATATATTTTGCTATAGCGCTACCAATCGGTCTAACTAACTCAAGTATTCATTCCATTTTTTGGCTCATAGCTAGCCAATGGGCAGCAGGAAAGAACCAAATACCAAACCACCTTATTTCAAGCCTTGGTAAAATAAGCGCATGTAATCGTATTTGTAGCGCAAACCGATCTAGCTCTTTTCCTTCCGCTAATGAAGCTACTCACGCTGCTAATCTATGATTCTAATGCTCGAAAATTCTTTTGACTTACAATAATTTGTTATATGGCATGGTCGCATATAGAAATAATGTCTATATGCAATTGTTTATAGTACATGGCTTGTGCCTATGTCTAGGCATATGTTCATGGTTTAGTCGTCATTATTGCTCGGCCAGTGTCGTATAAACAGGTAAAAAGCAAATATCGCTAGCAGCCAGGTGAGTAGGGGTGCTTCACCGATCATGTAGGCTTGGTAGCCGTCTAGGCCGTAGATAACAGCGGCGGCGATGAGGCAGGCGCTGGCGCTGATAGCGATGAAGGCGCGTTTCTGGCCACGCTGAATGTCGCGTTTGAGTTGTGCAAGTTCGGCCGCTTGTTGTTTTGCGTACTTTGCCTGGTGTTTACTGCTTTCCAGTGCGGTTTGTAAGGTGCGGGGTAATTCAGGCAGGTTTTTAATCCACCACGGTGCATTTTTCTTGAGTGCGCTAACAAAGGCACGCGGACCGATTTGCTCGCTCATCCAGCGCTCTAGGAAAGGTTTGGCTGTTTTCCATAAATCGAGCTCGTCATAGAGTTCACGTCCCAGGCCTTCGATGTTTAACAAGGTTTTTTGCAGCAATACCAGTTGTGGTTGTACTTCCATGTCAAAACGGCGCGCGGTCTGAAACAGGCTAATGAGCAAGCGACCAAATGAAATGTCTTTAATCGGTTTTTCGAAAATAGGTTCACAGACGGTGCGGATCGCACCTTCGAATTCTTCAATAGGGGTGTCGGCAGGCACCCACTCTGACTCGACATGTAATTCGGCAACACGGCGATAGTCACGATTAAAAAAGGCCAAAAAATTTGACGCGAGATAGTGTTTGTCTTGGTTGGTTAGGGTCCCCATGATGCCGAAATCTACGGCCATATAACGGCCATCGGGTCGGACAAAGACATTGCCGGGATGCATGTCGGCATGGAAAAAGCTGTCGCGAAAAACCTGGGTAAAAAATATTTCCACGCCTTGTTCTGCTAGTTGTTTAAAATCGACACCGGCATTTTTAAGCCCCTGGATATCACTGATTTGAATACCGTAGATGCGCTCCATGGTCATGACATTGCGGCGGGTATAATCCCAATATACTTCGGGAACGTAGAGCAGCTCGGTATCAGCGAAGTTGCGTCGGAGTTGCGTGGCATTGGCGGCTTCGTAGCTAAGGTTGAGTTCACCCATGATGGTTTTTTCGTAATGTTCTACTACTTCGACAGGACGCAGGCGTTTGCCATCTTTCCAGTAACGCTGGGCAAGATGTGCCAGGGTGTAAAGTAATTCAATATCGCATTTGATGCGCTTTTCGATATCCGGCCGTACGACTTTAACAATGACGTCGCTGCCGTCTTTAAGATGGGCCGCGTGAACCTGGGCAATGGAGGCAGAGGCTAACGGTGTTTCATTGAAATTGTCGTAGATGTCGTCGATAGGTGCGCCCAGTTCTTTTTCGATAATGGCGCGTGCAATATCGCTGGCAAAGGGTGGCACCTGATCTTGCAGCTTGGCGAGCTCCTCGGCAATGTCGGGTGCTAGCAGATCGCGGCGTGTTGAAACGATCTGGCCAAACTTGACAAAAATAGGGCCTAGCTCTTCAAGTACGAGGCGAATGCGCTTGCCGCGGGAGTCTTTATTGCGCTTAAGCCAGTGCCTGGGTGACAGGTAGACTAAAAAGCGTATGGGGCGAAACAGGTGGGTGGCCAGAATGATTTCATCCAGCCCATGCTTCATTAATACATAATTGATGCTGATAAGACGAAAAAACTGACTGGCTTTTATCATTATTTATTCTGAACTTTTGTTAGGTTTGATCGCAGCTTGCTGTTTTGTCAAGCAGTTGTTTCTTAAACCGGTTAACGCGTTGCTCGATGCGAGCAACATCGTCACGTAACGCGTCAACCTCGCCGAGAAACTGCCCTAGCTCGTCACGACCAACAGCAGCGCGGGTTTCGTGACGAACATAATCGGCAGCAGTCTGTTCTAATGAGGAAGCGGCCTGCTTTAGCCAAGAAAAAAAATGGCCTGTGGTTTTGCCGATTTGGTGTGCGACCACGTCGCCAGTAAGTTTGGCGAGTTCAGCTTCCCAGTCAATTTCAAAATGATCAATGATTTGCTGAAAGCCTTGGCCAAGGTCTGGGTCACCGCTGAAACTGACGCCGCTACTGGCCGCGCTATGCTCTTTGTTGCGTCCCATCAGGGCAAGAGCGGTCGGTGTGCCGCGAATGGTGGCGTCGGCCTTGCCTTCGAAATGCGTTAACAGGCGTACGCGGTGTTCATCGATATGCATGACCAGCCGTCTATTGAGTTTGTCGAGTTCAATGGCGATGATTTTGCCACCGATATTAGCCAGTTGGTCACGGCTTTCTGGGTCTAGCGCAATACAACGGTTAATGGCTGTTTCTAACGCAATGGCAAGTCCGCCGGGTAAATCCGCATAGTTGTTCATCGAGCGTTAAAACTTGTATGCACGGTGTATGGCGACGATGCCGCCAGACAGGTTGATATAGTCGCACTGATCGAAGCCGGCATTTAACGCCATGGATTTCAGGGTTTCCTGATCCGGGTGCATGCGGATGGATTCAGCGAGATAGCGATAACTGTCTTCATCTTTTGCGATGATCTTGCCGAACAAGGGTAATAACTTAAACGAATAGGTGTCGTAGATGCCTTTGAGAAAGGAATACGGCTTTGAAAATTCTAATACCAGCAAGCGACCACCGGGTTTTAATACGCGTCGCATAGAGGCGAGGGCAGTGTCTTTATTGGTAACGTTACGCAGGCCGAAGGCAATGGTAATACAGTCAAAATAATTATCGGGAAAGGGCAGTTGTTCGGCGTCGGCCTGAACATAGTGAACATTACCGACAATGCCGCGGTCAATCAGGCGGTCACGGCCAACACTCAGCATGCTGCTATTGATGTCACTGGCAATGACAAGACCGCTGTCGCCGGCGCGTTGCGCGTGCTTGGCGGCGAGGTCACCGGTACCGCTGGCGATATCCAGCACTCGTTCGCCGTCGTGTATGGCGCAGACTTCCAGCGCAAACCATTTCCATAATCGATGTACGCCCAGCGACATAACGTCGTTCATGATGTCGTATTTGCTGGCGACTGAATCAAAGACGGCGCCGACTTTTTTTACCTTTTCGTTGAGCGGGATTTGCTGGTAACCGAAGTGGGTGGTGTTGTCGCTCATGATTTTCTCTGGTATCCGGCTTTTTGCAGGCGATTCAGATAATCCTGCCACAGTTCGTCTTGGCGTGTGCCTAAATCGTAGAGCAGCTCCCAGGTATAGAGTCCGCTGTCGTGTCCGTCATCGAAAACCAATTTGACTGCGTAATTGCCGACAGGTTCTATCGCCTTGATGTTGACCTGCTCCTTACCAATTTGCAGAACCTCTTGCCCTGGCCCATGGCCTCTTACCTCGGCGGAGGGTGAATAAACGCGCAGGTATTCGCAAGGTAGCTCAAACATGCTGTCGTCGAAATGGACCTCAAGCATGCGCGATTGCTGGTGAAGCTTGATAGCTGTCGGGACAAGGGCGAACATAAAGTTCTCAACGCTGCGAAAATTATAGTATATAACGGGTCAGGTCTTCATCGGCGACCAGTTCTGACAAATTATCGTCGACATAGGCGGCATCGATAGCAATGCTCGTGCCCGGCCGGTCCGGTGCATCAAAGGAAACATTTTCCAACAGGCGTTCAATTACTGTGTGTAACCGGCGGGCGCCAATATTTTCAATACGCTCGTTGACCTGCCATGCAATCTCGGCGATGCGGCGAATACCGTCTTCTTTAAAATCGATTGTGACACCCTCTGTGCCCAGTAAAGCCACATATTGTTGTGTCAACGAGGCGCTGGGTTCGGTCAGGATCTTGAAGAAATCATCGACGCTTAGTGCACTTAATTCAACACGAATTGGAAAGCGGCCCTGTAGCTCAGGAATAAGATCCGAGGGCTTTGACAGATGGAAGGCACCTGAAGCAATGAAGAGGATGTGATCGGTCTTGACCATGCCCGATTTGGTTGTCACGGTTGAGCCTTCCACCAATGGCAGCAAGTCGCGCTGCACGCCTTGGCGTGAGACATCACCGCCGTTAGCACCTTCGCGTTGTGCGATTTTATCGATTTCATCAAGAAAGACGATGCCGTTTTGTTCAACATTTCGCAGCGCTTGCTCTTTGATCTCCTCTTCATTAATTAGCTTGCCAGCTTCTTCATCTGTGAGTAGTTTCATGGCTTGCTTAATGGTGACCTTGCGCGTTTTGGTCTGGCCCGTATTCATGTTTTCGAACAGGCTCTGCAACTGGTTGGTCATGTCTTCCATGCCGGGTGGTGTCATGATTTCCACGCCGATTTTTCCGGCGCTGACCTCGATATCAATTTCTTGCTCATCGAGATCGCCTTCGCGCAATTTTTTTCGGAATTTTTGCCGTGTGGAGCTATGGCTTTTGGTGTCGGTTTCCGACATACCGCGAGCCGGCGGTAGCAAGATATCGAGAATTTTTTCCTCAGCAGCATCCATGGCGCGTTGGCGGACTTTTTTGGTTTCTTTCTCGCGACCCATTTTTATGGAGATATCGACAAGGTCACGTATGATCGAATCTACATCGCGGCCAACATAGCCTACTTCGGTAAATTTGGTCGCTTCGATTTTAACAAATGGCGCTTCGGCAAGCTTGGCCAGGCGCCGTGCAATTTCGGTTTTACCGACCCCGGTAGGGCCGATCATCAAGATATTTTTTGGCGTGATTTCATTGCGCAGCTCTTCACCTAGCTGGGCGCGCCGCCAACGATTGCGCAGAGCAACGGCCACCGCGCGTTTTGCTTCAGATTGGCCGATAATGTGGCGGTCGAGGGTTTCGACGATTTCGCGCGGTGTCATGGTGGACATGGTGGTTCCTTAAACGTTGATATCGAGTGCTTCGATGGTTAGATTATGATTGGTGTAAATACAGATATCGCCAGCGATGGATAAACTTTTTTCGACGATATCACGTGCTGCAAGCTCAGTGTTTTCGATCAGCGCGCGCGCAGCGGCCTGGGCAAAAGAGCCGCCAGAGCCAATGGCCATTAGGTTGTGCTCAGGCTCGATGACATCGCCGTTACCAGAGATGATCAGTGAGGCGTCTTTATCGGCGACGCAGAGCAAGGCCTCGAGTCGGCGTAGCATGCGATCGGTGCGCCAGTCTTTGGCCAGTTCGACAGCGCTACGGGTTAAATTGCCAGAGTGTTTTTCCAGCTTGCCTTCGAAGCGTTCAAACAGAGTAAATGCATCGGCGGTGCCGCCAGCAAAACCGGCCAGTACTTTGTCGTGATAAAGCCGCCTTACCTTACGTGCATTACCCTTCATCACCGTGTTACCGACTGAGACCTGGCCGTCGCCACCGATGACGACTTTGCCGTGACGGCGTACGGAGAGGATGGTAGTTCCTCTAAATTGGTCCATGTTGCGTCTCCTGAAAAGTGTGCTGGGCCGATGATAGGGGCAGTTTGAGATAGTGGCGTCTTATCATGTTTTTTCAAGGTCTTGGCTAAGGTTGTCCGTCTTTGCGGCGGGCGCGGGGATGCGCGGCATCATAGACTTTGGCCAGGTGTTGAAAGTCAAGATGGGTGTAAATTTGGGTGGTGGATAAATTGGCGTGCCCCAGCATTTCCTGTACGGCGCGAATATCACCGCTTGATTCCAGCACGTGAGTGGCAAAGGAGTGCCGCAGCTTATGCGGGTTGAGTCGAGCGGCCAGGCCCTGCTGCTTGCCCCAGTAGGCCATGCGTGCTTGCACGCTACGAGCGCCGAGGCGTTTGCCGCGCTGGCTGATGAAGAGGGCGGAATCGGTATCGGCCTTACACCAGTTATTGCGCACGGCGAGCCAGCTTTGTACGGCGCTAATAGCGTGGCGTCCGACCGGCACGATACGTTCTTTTCTGCCTTTTCCTATTACCAACACTTCTTGCGCAGCGACGTTTAACGAATCTATATTTAGCATCACCAGTTCGGTCAGGCGTAAGCCTGAAGAATACATCAGCTCCATCATGGCAAAATCACGCAGTGCAATGTGCTTGTCGGCGGGTGTATTTAATAGTTGCGACATTTCTTCCGTGTTTAATGTTTTTGGCAACCTATGTGGTGTCTTGGGTGCTTTGACAGCGATAGCAGGATTATTGCTAAGGTCACGCTCTCGAATCAAATAATTAAAAAAAGTGCGACAGGCAGACAACAACCGTTGCAGGCTGCGTGCGCCCGCGCCACGACGATGCTGCTGACTGACCAGGCTGCGAATATGATGACTGTCGGCATCTCGCCAGCGTGATATTTCAGATTGCCGGCAATAGTCCAGCAATTGTTGTAGGTCGCGTTGGTAATGTTTGACAGTTAAAGGCGAGAGTTGGCGCTCGCTCTTCAAATGGACAAGAAACTGTGCAATTGCGTCCTGTAATACCGGGGTTGCGGGCATTAGTACGCGTTAAGGTCGAGCCAGAGTTTGTGGCTGACAAGTTCAGCGAGACGGGTCAGAAATACCGTGCCTAAGTCACGGCGAAAACGATCTTCACTCACGCAGCCAAGGCCAATAACGCCAAAGGCTTTTTCGCTATGCAAAGGCAATAAGGCGGCTGAGGCAAGGTCATTATGCTGGCCAAAAAAGTGGTCTATTTGCTTGCGGCTGAGTTGGCCGCAAACCACTTCGCCGTGCTCAAGGCGGTCAAGGTGCTCTGCAAATGCGGCATCGTCGCTGCTGGTAATAGTAACGGAGCAGGGTAAATCAATTAGCGTTGAGTCAATTTGGTTCTGCCACAAGCATAGTTTGACTCGGTTGATGCCAAACTCAGTATTTAGACAGGAAATGGTTTGCGTCAGGCTGGCTGATAAATTGTCAGCAGCGATCAGGCGTAGACAAAGCTGGTGTATTTTGTCACTGAGTTGTTCATTGAGCCGTGCATTTTCAGTCACTTCGTGCAGCTCCGCGCGCGACTTGTGGTTTTGCATGCGTAATACAGAGACCTGGCGCTCTATCAGCGAGCTTGCGGTGCCACTATCATGTGCCAGGTCGATTTGGGCCAGCACATGAGAGTGTTCATTAAAAAACTTGGGATGGGCAAGCAAGTATTCGATAACGGTAGCAGCGTTATTGTTAGTGGTTGCAGGATTTTTTTTGCTTTTGCTCACAGTGACATCTTACCATTAAATACTGTTTCGGCAGGACCGGACATAAACAGTGGTTGGCTGTCGCTGCCTGACCATTCTATTAGTAGCTGGCCGCCAGCCAAATCAACCATAACCCGGCTTTCGAGCAAGCCGCTGCGCCGTGCGACTGCCATCGCCGCACACGCGCCAGAGCCGCAGGCCAGCGTTTCGCCAGCCCCACGCTCAAACACTCGCAACTTGATATGGTCGGGCGCGACGATCTGCATAAAGCCCACATTGACGCCATTGGCAAAGGCAGCATGTGAACCTAATAACTTGCCGTGCTCAACAACCAGCGCGCTATCAATATCGTTGACATGAATAACGGCATGAGGGTTGCCTATGGAGACAATTGAAAAATCGACAGGAATATCACTAACGGTAATTTGATAGTGAGAAAATTCATCGTCGATCTCTTCGGCAAGAGATTGATCAAAAGGTAGTGACGTTGCAGCGAACCGCGGTTGGCCCATATTGACACGTATATCATTATTAGCCATCGTCTCGCAGACAAGGCTGCCAGTCGATGTTTTTAATATCAGTGGATTTTTGCTGGTGAGTCCTTTGTCGTGTGCAAAACGAGTGACGCAGCGCGCACCGTTACCGCATTGCTCTGCTTCACCGCCATCGGCGTTAAAGATGCGGTAGACAAAGTCATGGCTGTCGTCGACATTATTTTCCAGTAACAAAATTTGATCACAACCAACACCTAAATGGCGATCGGCAATGAGGCGGCGTTGCGCCTCATTGAGCAAGACGGTATGGGTAACACCGTCGATAACGACGAAGTCATTGCCCAGGCCATGCATTTTGCTAAATATAATTTCCATTTAAGTGTCGTTGTGAGTCTGCCAGTTAAAATGCAGGTTTTTTATCGGCGTTATTGTAACGTTCAATCGAAGCGCTGATTTCGGCGCGTGCTTCAGCGGCATCGCCCCAGCCTTTTATTTTCACCCATTTGTTGGGTTCGAGGTCTTTGTAGTGCTCAAAAAAGTGAGCGATCTGTGCCAGTAGCAATTCAGGCAAATCAGTGGCTTCGAGTACGCTACGATAGCCGATACAAAGCTTATCATGCGGGACCGCGATTAGCTTGGCATCGCCGCCGGCTTCATCATCCATGTTCAATACGCCAACTGGGCGGCAGCGGATAACCGAACCGCTGATCAGCGGGATGGGGGTAACCACTAGTACGTCAGCAGGGTCGCCGTCATCAGACAGGGTGTGTGGGATGTAGCCATAGTTGCACGGGTAGTGCATGGCGGCGGTCATAAAGCGGTCAACAAACATCGCACCGGTTTCCTTGTCGACTTCATACTTGACAGGGTCGCTGTGTGATGGGATTTCAATAATGACGTTAATGTCGTTAGGCAGGTCTTTGCCTGGTGATACTCGATCCAGATTCATGCTGGGGTTTCCTCTAGCAAATAAAGATGACAAAAAATCCGCCCATTATAGCGCTCTAACTTATTGATGCATAGGCATTTACACCTGTTTTTTCGCTTTTTGTAAAATGCCGCGGAAGCGCCTAGAATCGGGACGGTATGTCGGCGTCGATCCACATACGACAACAAAAAATATATATACAGGGGAGGTAGTCATGAGTAACGCAGCATATATGCCGCCGATACTCGGGGCATTAGGATTGGTAGTGGCTTTTTTTGTCTATCGATTTGTCCTGAGCTATCCCGCAGGAGAGGATAAAGTCACCAAAATCGCAGATGCGATTCATCTTGGTGCCATGGTGTTTATGCGCCGTGAATATTCAGTCTTGGCGCTATTTGTCCTTGTCGTCTTTTTTGCTATTTTCTTTTCCGATCTTGGTCTGCCTACTGGTATAGCTTTCCTGGTTGGCGCATTGGCCTCGTCTGTGGCTGGCTATATCGGCATGTATACCGCGACCCAGGCCAATTCACGCACTACCACGGCCGCGCACACCAAGGGCGCAGCGGAGGCGCTTACCGTTGCCTTTTTTGGTGGCTCGATTATGGGCTTGACCGTGGCTTCGGTGGGGCTAATGGGGCTGGGAGTACTGTATCTCGCCTACGGTGGTGATCCGGAGACTGCCTATGTGATTCATGGCTTTGGTATGGGCGCCTCTAGTGTTGCGTTGTTTTCACGTGTTGGTGGTGGAATTTTTACCAAAAGCGCTGATGTCGGTGCAGACCTGGTGGGTAAGATTGAAGTTGGCATTCCCGAAGATGACCCACGTAACCCAGGCGTCATTGCAGATAATGTTGGTGATAATGTTGGTGATGTCGCGGGCATGGGTTCGGATATCTTTGAATCTTACAGTGGCGCCATGATTGCTTCTATTGCTATAGCCTCGACTTTGTCATTAGAAACCCAGAGTCGATTGGGCGAGCAAGAGGTGTTGATGTTTATGCCTTTGGCACTGTCATCGCTGGGTCTGTTGTGCTCGATCGCCGGTATTCTTTTGGTGAAAATGTTTGCCGCACGCTCGCCAGAAGTTGCGCTACGTGTAGGCACTATTGGTGGTACGGTTATATTTATCGCTGCTGCCGCCTGGCTGGTCAACTACATGGGCGTAGCTTTTGAAATTTGGTATGCCGTACTCGCAGGCGCGGTTGGTGGCATCATCATCGGTCTTGTTACCGAGTACTACACAGGCGGTAGTCCTGTACGGGCAATTGCCAAGTCAGGTGAAACAGGGCCAGCAACGGTGATGATTTCCGGGCTTGCCATCGGCATGCAATCTGTCGCCATCCCTATACTGACTCTGTGCGCCATCATCTATACCGCGAGCGAAATGGTTGGACTCTATGGTGTCGGCCTTGCCGCAGTCGGTATGTTGGCAACCGTTGGTATTACCATGGCTATCGATGCCTATGGGCCTGTCGCCGACAATGCCGGCGGTATTGCGGAAATGGCAGGACTCGGTGAGGGCACGCGCAAGATTACCGACTCGCTGGATGAGTTAGGGAATACTACGGCAGCCATCGGCAAAGGTTTTGCCATTGGTGCGGCAGCGCTTGCAGCGCTGGCGATTATTGCAGCCTACGTCGAAACTGTATCGGCCAATAACCCTGATTTTCAATTGAATCTGAATGATTCCCTGGTGCTAATTGGCATGTTTGTCGGGATTATCTTTCCCTTGTTAGTGGCGTCTCTGACCATGACCGCCGTCGGTGATGCGGCGTTTGACATGATCAAGGAAATCCGACGCCAGTTTAAGGAAATACCGGGTTTGCTTGAAGGCGCGGCGGAACCTGATACCGCACGTTGTGTTGATATCGCAACCCGCGCAGCGTTACGTAAAATGGTGTTGCCCGGCGCACTTGCCGTCGGTGCCCCTGTCGTAATGGGCTTTGGTTTGGGTGCAGAAGCCTTGGGTGGAATGCTAGGCGGTGCCTTGCTGGGCTGTGTCGCCATGGCCTTGATGATGGCAAATGCAGGCGGTGCTTGGGACAATGCTAAAAAATACGTCGAGAAAGGCAACCTGGGTGGTAAGGGTTCCGATGTGCACAAAGCAGTTATCGTGGGTGATACCGTGGGCGACCCGTTTAAAGATACCTCTGGACCTTCCATGAATATCCTGATCAACGTTATGGCTATAGTTAGCCTGGTGATTGCACCGTTGTTGGTTTAGCGGTCGATGACGAAAAAGGGACTGCATCATTTTGTCCTCGACCCTTTTTGGTGGGCCATTGCTATGTAAGAAAAGCGTAGTGTGCTCACTGGCTATAGGAGTTGGCGAGATTGAGAAAGTTAAGGTTAACACCGGCAGCGCTAATGAACCTCTTGCATGGACGCAGCCCTGCCTAGTGAGTGTGGATGAAGGGCGCTAACAGCCTGCTAGGCAGCGCCAGTTGCTGACCAAAGCGCGATTTAATGCGGACAGAGTTTTTGGCTTTTTAGCTTGTCGTCATCGATGTAATAGACTGACTCACAGGCCCTTTAAATAATCGTTTTTCAGCTTGACGTAGTGTTGGGCTGAAAATGTTAGATATGCCAATTCTGATTCTTTTAAAGGCCTGGTTTGCTTGGCGGGTGAGCCAACATATAAATAACCGCTTTCAAGAACCTTGCCGGGAGCCACCACGCTACCCGCAGCCACCATGGTGTTTGATTTCACCGCAGCACCGTCGAGTACTGTAGCGTTCATGCCAATCAAACAAAAATGTTCGATAGTGCAGGCATGTAATATCGCGCCATGTCCAACCGTTACGTCATCGCCAATAATCAGCGGCTTGCCGCCTGGCGCAAATTCACTGTCGCAAGTGACGTGCAATATTGCGCCATCTTGAATATTAGTGCGCGCACCAATCGTAATATCATTGACATCGCCACGGACAACGGCCATTGGCCAGACAGAGCTGTGCTCTCCGATGGTGACATCGCCGATTACGCAAGCCGATTCGTCAATATAAGCGCCGGCCGAGATTTCAGGAACACAGTTTTTGTAAGGACGAATATTCACAAACTGATTATAGCAAGTGTTGTAATACGTTTGCGTCTTGCTAGCGTCGAACCATAGCGAGCAATAAAAAAGGCGGCAAGTTTCCTCACCGCCTTCATTTGCTCGACTGGCTGATTAACGACTAGCAATCGCTGTGTCAGCGTTGCTGATAGCAGGCTGGTCGTAACCGCTAAGGCGACCGAATTGACCGGCATTGGCGTAGACGCCTTTGCTTACTTCATATGCCTTATTAATGGCGTTGTCATAGCCGCTGATGCGACCAAACTGACCAGCATCGGCATATTGGCCTTTGTGAACGATCGTTTCGTTTTGTTGAAATGGCGTTGCATAGCCATGCAAATTACCAAAACTACTTATTTCTGCGAACGCCGACGAGCTGGCGCCTATCATTGCAGCAATCAATACAATATTTTTCATACTCTTCTCTCCAATAATTAAATAAAAAAATGGTTACGGTTCTATTATTGGGATGCTCGTCAGAGATTAAAAATTGAATATTTCTACGGTATTATTAGAGTAAATCTATGGAACAATCCCATTAGCGTAATGTCACTAGTTCTTCGGCTGAGGTGGGGTGAATGGCAACGGTATTATCAAAGTCTGCTTTCGTCGCGCCCATTTTTATTGCTACGGCAAAACCTTGTAATAACTCGTCGGCACCTTCGCCAATCACATGGCAGCCAACCACTTTTTCATTATCGCCAGTGACAATGAGTTTCATCGTACATTTTGGCTTGTGATCGGTAATGCCATTACGTAAAGGGGTAAAGCGTGATGTGTAGAGCTTTATATCGTCACCGTATTGCTTACGTGCCTGCGTTTCGGTAAAGCCAACCGTGCCAATTGGTGGATGGCTAAAGACGACAGTGGGTATGGTGTTGTAATCAAGTTTTGCCTCTGTTTGCTGATTAAACAAACGGTCGGCCAAGCGACGTCCTGCGGCAATCGCTACCGGTGTCAGGGCTGCGCGACCAGTGACATCACCGACGGCATAAACACCTTTAATTTCGGTTTCTTGGAATTCATTTGTTTCGATAAAGCCACCTGAGTTGACTTGAATCCCCGCCTTGTCTAAATCGAGATGTTTTGTTGCGGGAAGGCGACCTATTGCCCAGATCACCGTATCCAGCTTGGTCAGCTGGCGTCCATCTTCCAGCTCCAGGCTTAATGAATCTCCATTTTGACTTAAGCGCTTGGGCGTGGCCTGCGTTAGCAGAGCAATGCCGCGATCTTGCATTGCTGTAACTAGGGCGGCAGTGATGGTGTCATCAAAATTGCGCAGGGGCGCATGACGTCTTAGCAGCAATTGCACTGCACTGCCCAGACCCCGCAGCATGCCCGCCAGCTCAACGGCAATATAACCCGCGCCAACCACCGCAACCTGTTGCGGTGGTTGGCCGAGTTCAAAAAAGCCATCGGAAGTGATACCCAGTTCAGCGCCCTCGATATCCGGCACGCTGGGGTAGGCGCCGGTGGCGATAAGAATATGTTCAGCCGAGTAATGAGTATCGTCGACTGCCACGGTATGCGCCTGCATAAAATGCCCGGTGCCACGGATAAGGTCGATCTTGTTTTGATTGAGATTGCTCGCGTAGATATCGTTGAGGCGCCGAACATAGGCATCACGTCGCGTGACCAGCGTGTTCCAGTCAAATGTGAGCCCACTGTGAGAGAAGCCATAGTCTTCAGCTTCGTCGAAGGCCTCAGCATAAGCAGCGGCATACCACATGATTTTCTTGGGAACGCAGCCGCGATTAACGCAGGTGCCACCGAGTCTGCCATTTTCAATCAGCGCAACACGCGCACCGTATGACGCAGCACGATTAGCAGCGGCAATACCACCGCTACCAGCGCCAATGACGATCAAATCGTATTCAGTTGCCAATTTATTTCCTATTTAAACGATTGAATGTAATAATTTTAGCCTCAAATCAAACTAAGATACTATTTTAAGGAGCCTCTGATTAATTCTGGGTAAGAATTGTGCAGCGGTAAAATTATTCAGATTGAGGCGCGAATTGCAGTAAATAGTGGTTCTATTTGCAAAATTAGCAACGACAAGCTGGATAATTTTAACCTTCACAAGCTTAACTACGAATTGATCAGAGGCTCCCTAATTTAATACACATAAATTCACCACAATAGGTCGTAATGAACAACCCATTACTTACAGAGCAGCATCTTCCTCGCTTTGGCGAAATTAAACCTGAGCATATCGAGCCCGCCATAGATCAGTTACTTGCCGAGCAGCGTCAGCAGATCGACAACTTGCTCGACAGCGGTATCACACCGACCTTCGACAATTTTGTGCTGGTGATGGATGCCATGTCCGAGCGCTTAAGCCGCGTGTGGTCACCGGTCAGCCATGCCAATGCCGTAGTGAATAGCGATGCCTTGCGCAAAGCCTATAACAACTGTCTATCCAAGATCAGTGAATTTTCTACCGAGTTGGGTCAAAACAAAAAACTCTATCAGGCCTACAAGCTTGTCGCTGACAGTGACGAGTATCAACAGCTCGATAGCGCCGCGCGTAAAATGATCGACAATGCCCTGCGTGATTTTCGCCTCTCCGGTGTCGCGCTGAAAGCTGAAAAGAAAGAACGTTTCAAAGAGATCAAGCAAGAACTATCGCGTCTGACCTCAAAGTTTGAAGAAAATGTGTTAGATGCTACCGGTGCCTGGAAAAAAATTATTACCCGAGCAGAAGATCTACAAGGCTTGCCTGATAGCGCCTTAGCATTAGCCAAGCAAGCGGCTGAACAGGCCGGTACAGAAGGCTGGCAGTTAAGTTTAGAGATGCCGTCTTATTTCGCCGTAATGACCTATGCCGATGATCGTGCGCTACGACGTGAGGTTTATGAGGCCTATACCACGCGTGCCTCAGAGCTGGGCCCTCATGCAGGCCATTGGGATAATGCCGATATCATGACCGAGCTATTGGCTTTACGCCATGAGCAGGCTCAGCTTTTAGGTTTCGATACCTTCGCTGATTATTCCTTGGCAACTAAAATGGCGGAGACGCCAGATGAAGTCGTCAGTTTCTTACAAGATCTTGCGCAACGTTCGCAGCCCGTTGCAGAAAAAGAGTTTAGCGAGTTAACAGAGTTTGCCAAGCAGCGTGACGACATTAATGACTTCGCCGCCTGGGATATTATGTACTACAGCGAAAAGCTGCGTGAAGACCGTTATTCCATTTCGCAAGAAGAATTAAAACCCTATTTCCCTGTATCGAAAGTGCTTAGCGGTATGTTCGCCGTGGTTGAACGCTTATACGGTTTGCATATTGAAGAAACAGAAGGCGTGGCCACCTGGCATCCAGACGTGCGTTTCTTCCGGATTCGTGATGAGCATGGTGATCTTCGTGGCGAGTTTTATCTCGACCTCTTTGCCCGCGCGCATAAACGCGGTGGTGCCTGGATGGATGAATGTGTTACCCGCATGAGTCATGCCGGTGGCGTTGATACGCCGGTTGCCTACCTAACCTGTAATTTCACGCCACCGATTGGTGATGATCCGTCACTGTTAACGCATAATGAAGTCATTACCTTGTTCCACGAGTTTGGTCATGGACTGCATCATATGTTGACCAAGGTTGAATACTCAGGCGTTGCAGGAATTCGTGGCGTCGCCTGGGATGCCGTTGAACTGCCAAGCCAGTTTATGGAAAACTGGTGTTGGCAGCGCGAAGCCTTGAATATTATTTCCGGCCACTATAAAACCGGTGGGCCTATTCCTGACGCGCTTTATCAAAAACTCTATGCCAGCAAGAACTTTCTCTCCGGCATGCAAATGGTCAGACAGTTAGAGTTCGCCTTATTCGATTTTCGTATTCACCGTGAATACGGCCTGGAAACCAGCATTGATATTGAAGGCATTCTTAATGAAGTGCGCTCACAGGTGGCCGTTGTACCAACGCCGAGCTTTAATCGTTTCGCTAACGGGTTTTCACACATTTTTGCGGGCGGTTATGCCGCGGGTTACTACAGCTACAAATGGGCAGAGGTCTTATCCAGCGATGCCTTCTCTAAATTTGAAGAGAATGGTATTTTTGATCGTGTTACCGGCAAACAATTTATGGCATCCATTTTAGAGCAAGGCGGTTCGCGCGATCCGATGGAATTGTTTGTCGAATTCCGTGGCCGTAAACCTAGCATTGATGCTTTATTGCGTCACAGCGGTTTGGCAGCGTAGTGATGAAAATAGTCAGTTGGAATGTAAACTCACTACGTGTACGCCTACCGCACGTGTTGGATTGGTTAGAGTCAGCACAAGCTGACATCTTAGCCTTGCAAGAAACCAAAATGACCGATGCTGATTTTCCTGCAGAAGCAATTCAGGAGGCCGGTTATCACGTCGTGTTCTCAGGGCAAAAGACCTATAACGGCGTTGCTATTATCAGCAAGTCACAAGCTGAGGATATTGTCACCGACGTGCCCGGCCTTGACGATCCGCAACGGCGTATTTTGGCGGCTACTATTGATGGTGTGCGCGTTATCGATCTCTACGTGCCTAACGGCCAAAGTGTTGAGTCTGAAAAGTATCACTATAAACTCAACTGGCTAGAAAAAGTCACCGCCTATGTTGAGTCACAACTAGCAGAACACAAAGAACTAGTCGTACTGGGTGATTACAATATTGCGCCCGAAGATCGCGATTGCTATGACCCAGAAGGCTGGGGTGAAGAAGTGCTGTGTTCCAAACCTGAACGTGCGGCTTTCGAAAACCTAATACGCCTTGGCTTGGTCGATACCTTTCGTATGTTTGAACAAGAAGACCGATCTTACAGTTGGTGGGACTACCGCCAAATGGCCTTTCGCCGCAAACGCGGGCTGCGCATCGATCACGTCTTGGCCAGCGCCGCCTTGGCCGAAAAATGCGTGGAAGCCTCTATCGACATCGAGCCACGCAAGCTCGAACGCCCCTCCGATCACGCGCCCGCCATAGCGGTGTTTGATCGATAAGCTATGACAGAAAAAACGGCCTACAAGGATATGGTGACCTTTCTTACAAAGGACGGTTCGACTATCCGTGAGCTGATGCACCCGCAACATCATGCAGCGCAACACCACAGCCTGGCAGAAGCCATTGTCCCAGCAGGCACAACTACTTTATTACACAAACACCAAAAGAGCGAAGAGTTCTATCATATCCTTGCCGGTGAGGGTGAGATGGTCTTGGGTGGTGAAAAATTCAAGGTGACCGTTGGCGATACCGTTTGTATCAGCCCAAATACCCCGCATCAAATCACAGGGCTAGGTGATAAAGACCTGCGCTTTATTTGTTCTTGCAGTCCTGCGTATTCGCATGAGGATACTGAGTTGTTATGAGCATGAATATAATAATGTCCACATATAGGAATAAATGGCTATATCTGTACACTTCTGCCTATATATAGACATAATGATTATATATAGGCATGCGTATGAACAAACTGTTGGAGTGAAGAAGATGTCCTGGCTTAACTGTGGTGTAACAACTCAGGCAATATGGCCCAAGGACAAGAAGGAAGTGAAGTATGGCAATCATATCTTTGTACTAATGCCGTTGACAAAATCGAATTCGGCTTCCATTCACATTGAGCTGAAAGGCATTAGCAATGTTGAGTGCTCTTGCATGGAAAGAAGATGAACCGGCAATTAACCATTATGGATGGAGCGGAAATCCAAATTTTGTACCAGTCCCAAAATATGGGATTCCATACGGATATAGCCCGTCCGATGTTTTCCCAGACGAGGTATACGAGATTACCGATAGGAAAGCGAAATTAGCTATCGCTCTCCACCGAGAAGCAAGAAGCTTAGACAGTATCCCATTTCAGTTTCTAAGTTACTTCAAAATACTGAATATTTTTTGGAATGATAAAAAGAAGAATGGGAGAAATGAGCTTGTAGAGGGCCTTCGAACTTCTTTGCTGAACTTGACTGATGACGAATGTGTAAAAAAGAATACGAGAAATAACAGGGAAAGAGGGCGATCCCGCAGATTACCTATATAGATCTGGGCGATGTGCAGTGGCTCATGCCTTCTCTGACCCAATTGTAGATCCAGATGATGTCACTGATTTACATCGACTATCTGAGGATATATGGCTGATGCGTCATCTTACGCCCATCTTATAAAGAAAGAGTTTGGAATCGAACCATCCATATGGAGCTAGGAACACTCCAACAAACAAATGCAGCGGACGGCTGATAGCGGCCGCTGACCTGCCCGAAAAACGGTAATAAAATATTAGCCGCTCGTTAGGGGGTTCTATATGGATATAGAAGGGTTTGGAAGTAAATGCAACCAAACAATAATAAAGCATAATCACAAAGGACTTAGAGTGAAACTGTTACCGTTTAACGGATAGTTTGTAAATATGCGCGGGACTACTCTAAATACTCTATCTATAGTGTTCGTCGCCGAAACGCTATCACCAGTATTAATAATAGACATGCTGCTGCAATCGCGGCGGGAAACAATACTGTCGTCAGAGAATAGTGTTCCAACGCCATCATCACTATGACGTTGCGCACAATAAAAATGGTAAAAAATACCAAGTTTTCCTCATAGGGTGAGGCGTATGCTTTTCGGAATGTCGGCCCAAACCCAAGGATGTCCACGGTTGTCAATATCACTACCGCCCATAATGGGTCAGAAGTCATATACCAAATGGGTAAAGAGGTCATTGCCAAAGACAAGAACACCCAGTCCATTTTGGTGATGCTGTCGTCTGATTTTTTTAAATAGGCTAATGCAGCAATATAAAGAGTGATGATAGCTGAAAATCCGATTGGCCAGGCGCCGACACCTGCATTGCCTTTAAGTTGTGCGAAGAAGACAATGAATGTAGTTGTTCCCCAGATTATCCAGGAAAATACGTGGGGCTTTGTTTTGTTCTGAAGGATAGAACGTATATAAGGAAAAAACGCGATAAATGTTAAGGCAATGGCTATTGCGCTAAAAATTTCCTTATACATGGTTACACGGAGTCAAGTAAAGGCTAACGCAGATCGTCAGTTATATAGATTTAAAAATAACATTCATAGCGAAACACCGTTCCCAGAGACACTCGTATCAGCGCGGGCCGCAATGATACCGGCAACAGCAGTGGCTGAGCTTGCTTTGATAAATTCTCGTCGTTTCATCATTCGCTTATTATACGGTACAGTGGTTTAAAGAAAGCTATTCGGACTCATTCTATATGAAAAAGATTGCGCTATTACTTGGTCCCCTCTGTGCCATTGTCGTTCCTTTAGTGGTTGAGATTGATGATCATCCACAAGCACCATTTATGTTAGGCATCGGTATTTGGATGGTGTTGTGGTGGATTGCGGAGTGTGTGCCATTGGCCGTTACGGCACTGATTCCCTTGATTGCATTTCCGCTGACGGGTATTGCCGGTGCGAAAGAGATCGCACCGCGCTACATGACCAGCATTATGTTTTTGTTTATAGGCGGCTTTTTGATTGCGCAGGCGATGGAACGTAGTGGTCTACATAAACGTATCGCGCTCATTATTTTGTCCCGTTGGCATGCGACGCCTATGCAGTTGATCACGGGTTTTATTGCTGCCACGGCGTTTTTATCCATGTGGATATCCAATACGGCGACAACGATGCTGATGCTGACCATTGCGCTGGCGGTCCTGTCGCGTATAGACCGTTTGCATATCAACAAAGCCGCTGTGACTTCATTCGCCGCAACCTTATTATTGCTGATTGCCTATGCGGCGAATTTGGGCGGTATGTCGACGCCTGTTGGCACCGTGCCGAACTTAGTTTTTCTTGAACTGATTGCCGAGCAAAATGCCGCGCTACGACCGACTTTTCTGCAATGGATGTTGGTAGGCGTGCCGTTGGCATTAGCGGGTCTGGCGCTATTGCTAGTTGTCGCCAGGTTGAAGCTGCGCAAGCTAAGCTGGCCATCGCTTGTGGAACTCCGGGTACAAGAAGATTATGTCGCCTTGGGTGCAATGTGCCGAGAAGAAAAAGTGGTTGCCTGGGTGTTAGGTTTGGCAGCGCTAGCCTGGATCACACGCAAAGGTATTGTGTTAGATAGTTTTGTTATTCCTGGTTGGTCGTCTTTATTACCTTACCAAGGTATTGACGATGGCACGGTGGCGGTGATCGCGGCGTTTCTGTTATTTGTCATCAAAGCGAAAGACGGTAACGCGATTCTTGGTCAGGATGCCTTCTCACGTTTACCGTGGGGGGTATTAATTTTATTAGGTGGTGGTTTCGCCTTGGCGACGGGTGTACAAAAATCAGGGCTGTCTTCCTGGATAGGTGAAAGCCTGCATTTCTTTTCCGGTTTTTCATTTATCTGGGTATTGCTGGCTGTTGCGGTACTCATGGTGTTTCTCACCGAAATGACGAGTAACACGGCGATCACACAGGTGATGTTGCCGATTTTGGCAGCATTAGCGCTGGGTGCAAATTACGACATGATCGTGCTGATGTTAACTGCTACTTTTGCTGCCTCCTGTGCTTTTATGCTGCCGGTGGCGACACCGCCTAATGCCATTGTATTCGCTTCTGAACGTATCCCTATACAAACCATGGTGCGTACCGGGATTGTTCTGAATCTATTAATGCCTATCGTTATTGTCAGTGTGCTCTGGTCATTACGCGGTTTATTACCTTCGCTATGAGTTTAGGGCACGCAGAGCTCGTCAGCACACATAGAGGGGCCCTTTAGTTTAGTCACAGCGCCTAGTTCCAGCTTAGGGCGCCACCGGTTTGATATTCTGTAACACGTGTTTCAAAGAAGTTCTTTTCTTTTTTGAGGTCGAGCATTTCAGACATCCACGGGAAGGGATTGCTAGCTCCAGGATAGAGTGCTTCGAGACCGATTTGAGCGCAACGACGGTTAGCGATAAAGTGTAAATACTCGGCAAACATGGAGGCGTTCATGCCTAATACGCCGTTAGGCATTGTATCGTGTGCATAAT
This sequence comes from Gammaproteobacteria bacterium, assembly GCA_015492075.1. Lineage (GTDB taxonomy): Bacteria > Pseudomonadota > Gammaproteobacteria. The sequence continues at coordinate 9,587 of WGFU01000004.1, read as the reverse complement.
TACTTTCTAAGGTGACGGCATCACAGATCATGGTCTGTATTTCTTCGATCAATGATTCATCCCATAGATGCGGGTTTTCCAATTTAATTTGATTAATAATATCGATACCAAAATTCATGTGCATGGACTCATCACGTAAGATGTATTGAAACTGCTCGGCGACACCGATCATTTTGTTACGGCGGCCCATCGACAGTATTTGAACAAAGCCAACATAGAAGAAGATACCTTCAAAAATGACATAGAATGCGATGAGTTCTTTGAGCAGCTCTTTATCTGTCTCAATGGTTCCAGTATGAAAGTCCGGGTCGGCCAAAGCTTGTGTAAACGGTAATGCCCACTCTGCTTTACGCGCAACAGCAGGCACTTCACGATACATATTGAATATTTCTCCTTCATCAAGACCGAGCGATTCAATACAGTATTGGTAGGCGTGGGTATGCAAGGCCTCTTCAAATGCCTGGCGTAATAAATACTGGCGGCATTCGGGATTAGTGATGTGTTTGTATACGGCCAGGACCAGATTATTGGCAACCAATGAATCGGCGGTAGAGAAAAACCCGAGATTACGCTTGATGATGGTGCGCTCATCCTTGCTCAGGCCATTGGTGGCCTTCCACAGCGCGATATCTGCCGTCATATTAATCTCCTGTGGCATCCAATGATTGGCGCAGGCATCAAGATATTTTTGCCAAGCCCAATCGTATTTGAATGGAACAAGTTGATTAAGATCGGCGCGACAATTGATAATGCGTTTGTCATCAACACAAATGCGTGAGGCACCCATTTCGATATTGTTTAAACCGCCAAGCTCTTTTGTCGGTTCTATGTTCTGAATGTCATGGCTGCCATCAAGGGCTGCATTGTTAGCAGCATCGTTAAAGTCGGCAATAGGTTTATCCCAATCTAGCATTGCGGGCTCCTTTTAAGTAATGAATGAGTGAGAAAAGCGTTGCCGCCAAATTTATTGGCAGGCTTCGCATTCAGGGTCATTAATGGCACAGGCCTTGATAGGGTCTAAAATAGAGTCTAATTTTTCGACCGCGTTGAGAGTGCTGGCACGGTGATCATCGGCAGTTGATTTCTCGACGTGGGTGGCAGCAAGGCAGCGCAGATAGTAGGTCGTTTTTAATCCACGCATCCACGCCAGCTTATAAAGGTTGTCGAGTTTTTTACCATTGGCATTGGCCATATAGAGATTGAGTGACTGCGATTGATCAAGCCATTTCTGCCGTCGTGATGCGGCTTCGATCAACCAACGTGGGTCGGTTTCAAAAGCTGTGGCATAGAGTTGCTTAAGATCGTCCGGCACACGATCGATTTGAGCCAAACTGCCATCGTAGTATTTGAGATCGCTAATCATCAGTGCATCCCAAAGACCACGTTCTTTTAGGTCATTGACCAAGCTAGGATTGATGATAGTGAACTCGCCAGAGAGATTGGATTTCACAAACAGGTTTTGATAAGTGGGTTCGATCGAAGCGCTGACGCCACAGATGTTGGCGATGGTGGCGGTTGGTGCGATGGCAAGGCAGTTACTATTGCGCATACCACTGTCGACGACTTGCTGGCGCAGACTGTCCCAATCAAGTGTTGTTGAGGTGTCTTGTTCTAAATAACGGCCGCGTGATTGTGTCAGTGCATTGATGGAGTCGATAGGCAAGATACCCTGACTCCATAGCGAACCGTGATAGCTTGGATATTTGCCGCGTTCACGCGCAAGTTGTGCCGAAGCCTTGATTGTAAAGTAACTAATGGCTTCCATGCTGCGATCAGCAAACTCAACGGCATCATTCGACGCATAGCGTATGCGTTTTTGATAAAGACTGTCTTGAAAACCCATGATGCCAAGCCCAACTGGACGATGACGTAGATTCGATGTACGTGCTTGTGGAATGCTGTAGTAATTATAGTCGATAACATTATCGAGCATGCGCATGGCAGTCGTAATCGTACGCTCCAGTTTTTCCATATCGAGTTCGCCGCTTTCATCAAGGTGTCGCGCGAGGTTTACGCTACCGAGATTGCAAACAGCGGTCTCTTGATCCGAGGTGTTTAACGTGATTTCAGTACAAAGATTGGATGAATGCACGATGCCGCAATGTTGTTGTGGCGAACGCAAATTGCATGGGTCTTTGAATGTCAGCCAGGGGTGGCCGGTTTCAAATAGCATGGTGAGCATTTTGCGCCATAGGTCGACGGCATTGATTTGCTTGTAGAGTGCAATCTTTCCTTGTTCTGCCAAGGCTTCGTATTCGCAGTAACGAGTCTCGAATTCGCTGCCATAAAGATCGTGCAGATCTTCAGTCTCATCGGGCGAAAATAATGTCCATTGACCTTCTTCAATCACGCGTTTCATGAACAAGTCTGGAATCCAGTTGGCCGTATTCATATCATGCGCGCGGCGTCGGTCATCACCGGTATTTTTGCGCAGCTCAAGAAATTCTTCGATGTCGATATGCCAACTTTCAAGATAGCTGCATACGGCGCCCTTACGTTTGCCACCCTGATTTACCGCAACAGCCGTGTCGTTAACAATTTTTAGAAACGGCACAACGCCTTGTGACTTGCCGTTGGTGCCTTTGATGTAGGCGCCCATGGCACGAACACGTGTCCAATCATTACCCAGACCACCAGCGAATTTAGAGAGCAAGGCATTGTCACGCAGTGAGTCAAAGATGCCGGATAACTCATCGGGTACCGTGGTTAAATAGCAAGAACTTAATTGTGGTCGCAATGTGCCAGAGTTAAACAAGGTCGGCGTTGAACTCATAAAGTCAAAGGCAGACAGGAGCTTGTAAAACTCAATGGCGCGTTCTTCGCGTTCGATTTCGTTGATAGCGAGGCCCATGGCAACGCGCATGAAAAAGGCTTGTGGCAATTCAAAACGCGTCTCTTGATGGTGAATAAAATAACGATCATAGAGTGTTTGCAGACCGAGATAAGTGAATTTAAGATCGTTGTCGGCTTGTAGCGCAGCAGCCAGTCGTGGCAAATCGTAATTCAATAATTCTTTATCGAGTAGTTCAAGCTCGGTACCGCGTTTTATAAACCGTGCGAAATATTCCTGATAGGCGTTATCACCGGTATTTTCATCGAGACCGATAAAATCATGGGCCTCATGCCTGAGTTGATTCAACAAAAGGCGTGCGGCAGCGTAACTGTAATCAGGATCTTTCTCGATATGCGCACGGCTGGCCATGATAAGCGCATGGCCAAGCTCTGTCATTGAAATGCCGTCGTAAAGATTGCGCAGTGTCTCGTCGAGCAAGGCTTCCTGGTCAACGCCGTCAAGGCCTTGGCAGGCATGGCTTAGGGTTAATCTTATTTGTTCATGCGACAGGCTTATTGTGGTTCCATTGTTATCTTTGACTTGAACAGTGCCGCTTGTGGTGTTGCTACTATCCTCGTTACTTTTTTCGCTGGAGCGTGCTTGCGCGCGTTGCTCGCGATAGAGGACGTAGGCGCGTGCGACTTTGTATTCCGCTGCACGCATCAAGGCCAATTCGACCTGATCTTGAATAGTTTCGATATGCACACTGTCACCACGACTCAGATGACGTGTTACGGCCAGACTGACGCTGGTGGTGAGTTGTTCTACCCGCTGGTGAATCCGACTTGATTCAGTACCACCTTCGGTTGCTGCAAAGGCCTTGGTCAGTGCTAGCGCAATCTTTTGGCTATCGAAATCGGTGATGGTGCCATCGCGGCGGATAACGCGATAACTGATCTCATTATTGTTTGGGCCGAGATTGAAGCTGGGTTTCAGCGCGTTGGCGCTAGAGTCTATGGCTGCTAGTGCTGGGTTTACCGCGCTAGCTGAGACGGTTTGTAATGACATTCTTCCCCCTGATTCTTGTTGGTGCGCAAGCACGGCATACATCAGGCAGGGGTGGGCAAGACGAGAGAGCAATGCCCCGATCCTGTGGCCTTGACGCGAGCCATGGAAAAACTCCGTTTAGTGGGAGTGGGCTTTGTAGGTATCGGACTTAGGGGATATGTAAGCCCCAACACCGTTGCGCGACAGTTCCGGAATAACACCGGATTCCCTACTCAAAAACACTATATGTTGTGTTTTTAAAAAGCTTGGTAACAAGATAGTCGCTTATCTGGAGTTTGGCAAGGGCTATTTTCAGGAGGCTGTCATACATTGGCGCGCCATGACAATAAACTCATTGATGTAGGCGAGGTTGCGTTGATCGTTACGTACTGCGGCATATAGGGTGCCATGCATGCCTTTGCGCCCAAGCGGTCTGGCGGCAATAGTTTTCTTGGCAAGGGAGTCGGCAAGCACCCAGTTTGGCAGTGCTGCAACACCTCTACCACTCGCCACCAGCTGCAACATTAAGGCCGTTAATTCGACGGCTCGTTCGGCGGCCGGTTCGACACCAGCGGGTGATAAGAAATGCGAAAAAATATCGAGTCGCTGGCGCGGAATGGCGTAAGTGATCAAGGTATGTACACCGAGGTCATGCGGCTCGATATATTGTTTACTGGTTAGTGGATGGTCGCGGGCAACGGCGAGCAAGGCTTCATAATCAAACAGCGGTTCGAATACGATGTCGGTTTGGTTTGTACAATCCGAGGTAATGACAGCGTCGATGTCACCACTAGCTAATGCTGGCCAGGGGTCGAGTGCGATACCAAGTCGCACATCGACTTCGATATTGGGCCAACGCTCACGATAGTCATCGAGTAAGGGCAGTAGCCAGTCAAAGCAGCTGTGACATTCAATGGCAATATTCAAACGCGCAGTAGTGCCTTCTGCCATACGTTTGAGCGCTAATTCAGTCTCTTCAACCTGCGGCACAATGCGTTGTGCCAAGGTAAATAGTCGTTCACCGGCGGCGGTTAGCTGCAATTGTTTTTGTTTGCGGGAAAATAAGCTGACACCGAAATAGCGCTCGATGGCTCGAACCTGATGCGACAAGGCAGATTGTGTGACGTGCAGATGCTGGGCGGCACGCGTTAGATTGCCCAGCTCATAGATGGCCTTAAGACTGCGAAGCTGGCGTAATTCAATAAACATGAATAATATTCATATTAATTAATAAAATAATGAGATTGATTCAATAATATACCGAATCCATACTGGCGTGCCAACTACAACAAAGAATAATGGAGCGCAGTCATGACACTCAGTCACAACCTTGGATTCCCTCGCATCGGCGTTAACCGTGAGCTTAAACGTGCCGTGGAGGCTTATTGGAAGGGTGTGATCGACGGTGATGAGCTTGGGCGGCGCGGCCGAGAACTGCGAGCACGACATTGGCAGCAGCAAGCGCAGTCTGGTTTGGATTTTGTGCCGGTCGGTGATTTTTCCTGGTACGACCATGTGCTCGATACCTCGATGATGTTGGGTGCGGTACCGCCGCGTTTTCGCAACGACGGAGAGTCGATAAATCTCGATACCTGTTTTCGCATGGCACGTGGGCGTGCACCATCCGGGCGGCCGACGACGGCCTGCGAGATGACCAAATGGTTTGACAGTAATTATCACTATATCGTGCCGGAGTTCTCGCAAGAGCAGTCATTTAATCTTGCCTGCGAAAAATTATTTGAAGAAGTGGCAGAGGCGCAGGCGCTAGGCTATAAAGTAAAACCGGTGGTGCTGGGTCCAGTAAGCTATTTATGGTTAGGCAAGAGTAAAGATAATGAATTTGATCGTTTGCAATTGCTCGATAGATTGCTGCCAGTGTACGGTGAGATATTGAATAGACTCAAAACACTGGGCGTCGAATGGTTGCAAATCGATGAGCCCGTTCTGGTGTTGGACTTGCCGGTAGCGTGGCGGCGTGCCATCGAATCGAGCTACCATCATTTACAGGTAAAAGGCCTGAATGTTCTGCTGACCACGTATTTTGGTTCACTCGGCAATAATCTCCATCTTGCCTGCAATTTACCTGTCGCCGGCTTGCACGTTGATGCGGTGCGCGGGCGCGATCAGCTCACCAGTATTGTTGATCATCTTCCCGTTTATAAGGTGTTATCTGTTGGCCTGATCGATGGCCGTAATATTTGGCGCAGTGATCTGGATAGAATGATCGCGACTTTAAACCCGATTAAGAAGCGTTTAAAAGATCGCTTATGGTTGGCACCATCATGTTCTTTATTGCATGTTCCGGTCGATCTGGATAAAGAACAACAGCTCGATACAGAATTAAAATCGTGGCTGGCCTTCGCCTGCCAAAAGCTTGATGAGCTGAACGTACTGAAACAGGTATTCAGTCCTGAACAAGAAGCTATGACCAAACCTTTACAGGCATTGAAAGAGGCGCGCACGGTGGTGCGTTCGCGTGTTGGCTCACCTCGCATCCATCGTGATGACGTGATCAATCGTCAACAGAATATCGATGTCGAGATGTTCAATCGTCGCAGCGATTATGCGCAACGCGCAGCAAAACAACGAGAGCAGTTGGCGCTTCCCGATTATCCAACGACAACGATTGGTTCATTCCCACAGACCATTGAGATTCGTCGTGTACGACGCGCGTATAAACAAGGTGAGATGAGTCAACAAGATTATGAAACGCATATACGTAAAGAGATTGCTGAAATCGTGGCTCAGCAAGAAGAGCTTGGTTTAGACGTATTGGTGCATGGTGAGCCTGAGCGTAATGATATGGTGGAATATTTTGGTGAACAGCTGGATGGTTTTGCGTTTACCGAAAATGGTTGGGTGCAGTCTTATGGTTCGCGTTGCGTCAAGCCGCCTATAATTTATGGTGATGTCAAACGTCAGAGTGATATGACGGTAGAATGGGCATGTTATGCGCGTTCATTAACGAATAAACCGATGAAAGGGATGTTAACCGGACCGGTGACGATGTTGCAGTGGTCCTTCGTCCGTGACGATCAGCCACGTTCTGAAACCTGCCAACAGATTGCCTTGGCCTTGCGTGATGAGGTATTGGCCTTGGAGCGAGCCGGTATTCAAGTGATTCAGATTGACGAGCCCGCATTTCGTGAAGGTCTGCCGCTTAAGCGCAGAGAGTGGCATGCGTATTTGCAATGGGCGGTGGATGCCTTTCGTTTGTCGTCGGCCGGTGTCAAAAATGAAACACAGATTCACACGCATATGTGTTATGCCGAGTTTAACGACATTATCGATGCCATCGCCAGGCTCGATGCTGACGTGATTACCATTGAGACCTCACGTTCAGATATGGAATTGCTTAATGCCTTTACTGACTTCCAGTATCCTAATGAGATTGGCCCGGGTGTCTACGATATCCACTCACCGAATGTGCCAACAGTGGAACAAATGGTGACGCTATTGAAACGCGCTGCGAGCTGTATTCCCGCGCAACGACTCTGGGTCAACCCCGATTGCGGCCTTAAAACACGTGGCTGGACGGAAGTTAAGGCAGGATTGCTTAATATGGTGGCTGCGGCAAGACAGCTGCGTACAGAGTCAGCTATGCTAGAATAAAAACATGATAAATCCGTTACCGACAACGAAGAGCCGCGGCTTGTTAAGCGATATCGAGCTGGCGCAGTTTCAGCGTGACGGCTACCTTATTGTGCGAAATGTGGCTGATGATGAAACCTTGGTGGCCATGTCAGCCTATGTTGACGAAGCCCTATCACCGTTAACCGCGCCAGTCGAGTTTGAGGCCGACGTGCAATATCCTGGCGCGCCGCTTAACCGCGATGCACCGGGCGGCGCAACACCACGACGTTTGTTAAATGCCTATACCCGCGATAAGGTATTTCGTGACTGGGCACGTTCCCCCGCGATTACAAAACGTGTGGCGAAACTGTTGAGTTCCAGGCAATTAGTGCTTTCGCAAAATCACCATAATTGCATTATGACCAAACACCCGGGTTACAGTAGCGCGACATCCTGGCATCAGGACATTCGCTATTGGTCTTTCGATAAACCTGAGCTGGTGAATGCCTGGCTCGCCATCGGTGAAGAGCGCGAAGCCAACGGCTGCATGGCCGTGCTGCCGGGTTCGCATAAACTCAGCCTCGATCGTGGTCGTTTAGACAGCGCCTTGTTTTTGCGCACCGATATCAAAGCCAACCAGGCCTTGCTGGATACACAAGTGACTGTCGCCTTAAATCCCGGTGATGTCTTGTTTTTCGACTGCAATGTCTTCCACGCGGCCGGTCGTAATCGTACGGATCGAATCAAAAAATCCCTGGTTTTTACCTACCACGATAGTAGCAATCGACCGATACCGGCGACACGCTCAGCCATGGCGCCGGGTATAGCCATCGACCTGCAGTAACGCCCGTTGCTGTTCACGCTAACATACTATTCCGAGCACGTTTTTTAATGTCCTATAAAGTTGCGCTGAAACCCAGCGAAAAAACCTTTGATGTTGATGAAGCCGAGTCGATTGTCGATGCCGCTCATCGACAAGGTATTCATCTCCCTTACAGTTGTCGTGACGGAACCTGTGGCACCTGTAAAGGCAGAGTCGTGAGCGGCGAAATAAAACACGACCACTACAGCCCACAAGCCTTATCGGACAAAGAGCGAGCAGCAGGGATGGCCTTGTTTTGCCAGGCACGCGCATGTTCTGATTTGGTGTTGGAGATAGACCTGAATAATCCTGACATTCAGCGCTTGCCCAGCCGTGTCGATCAGATTGATCATCTCGGTCACGACGTCATGCGTTTGTTTCTTAAATTACCAGCCGGCAAGCAACTCAACTATATCGCTGGCCAGTACATTGACATCATCCTGAGCGACGGTCGCCATCGCACCTATTCCATTGCCGGTGCACCGCGTGACGACGGCATGATCGAATTGCATATACGTAATGTCGAAGGCGGACGTTTTTCCGATTTTGTTTTTCATCACCTCGAACAAAAAACCATTCTGCGCATAGAAGGCCCCATGGGCGCCTTTTATCTGCGCCAGGATTCAACACGGCCCATGCTGTTAGTGGCAGGCGGCACCGGCCTTGCGCCGATCAAGGCCATCATCGAAGCGGCGCAACAAGCGGGTGACAGACGCGAAATCATCCTTTATTGGGGCGTGCGATCACAACGCGATTTGTATTTTCAGAAAACGGTGGAACAATGGGCGGAGCAAGAACACTTAAGGTATATTCCCGTTCTATCTGAGCCAGACGACGATTGGCAAGGTCGCAGCGGCTATGTACACGAGGCTGTGTTACAAGATATTACCGACATCGCGCAATACGACGTCTATGCAGCAGGGCCACCTATTATGGTTAGCTCAGCACGCAGCAGTTTTCTGGCGGCAGGCTTGCCGGAAAAGCAAATCTTTCATGACGCCTTTGAGTGGGCGCTGGATACCCAAGAAGCAATCAAAAAAAACTAGAGAGCCTATGACTATTCATTATTTTTTATTCCTGCGCAGGCGGGAATAACATTAAATCAGAGCGTCTCCAGCAGGCTTGTATCACTACTTCCGAAAAAATGGCATCCCTCCCGGAAAAAATGCTTCGTTGCGAGTGCTTATCTTTTTTGTGCCGGCAGGTCAGATCTGAAAATCTGAAAAGCGGCTTTGTATTATAACATGGCGCTATGTCCGCTTAAGGCATTACCTCAATCTCTGATGCTTATTTAGATCTTTCCCGAATTTTTGTGCGCACAATAATAGTTAT
>WGFU01000003.1 GCA_015492075.1 Gammaproteobacteria bacterium | reverse complement strand
GTGATCGATAACGGCGACGGCACCTTTACCTACACGCCGACGGCGGACTATAACGGCGCGGACAGTTTCAGCTACACGGTGAGCGATGGCAACGGTGGTAGTGATACGGCGACGGTGAACTTAACGATCAATGCGCAAAACGATGCGCCGACCATATCTTCTGTAGATTCCGCCATTGTGTCAGAGGAAGGTTTGGCTGCTGGTATAGCAGACACAATCGGGAATCCAGCCGATGCTACTAATAGCACTGTATTTACAGGCACATACAGTGCTGCGGACGTTGACAGTAGTTCATTGACGGCAACATTTATTACCGGATCAGTGCCTACTGGTCTTACCTCTGGTGGTCAGCCTATAACGTTCGCGTTGAGCAATAATGATCAGACTCTTATAGGTTCCGCTGGTGGTAGCGATGTTATCCGTCTGGATATTGGTAACAATGGCGGTTATCAGGTGACATTGCTTGGCCCGTTAGATCATCCAAATGTACCAGGGGCGGCAGATGATGGTGAAAATCTTCTAAATTTTGATATAGGTATTCGTGTCAGCGATGGCGCAGCATCCGCTGACAACGTGATTAATATTACGGTTGAAGATGATAGCCCTATGAGTGGTGACCTGGATTTATCTTTGGTGGTGCCACCGTCAAATACAAATTTGAGTTTTATCATCGATGTGTCAGGCAGCATGGGTAATTCTGTTTCTGTTGATGATGGTAATGGTGGAACCGTTAATGTGGAACGACTTCAATTGGCACTTGAGGGTGTGCGCGATGTTATCCAGACTTATACCAATCTTGGTGAGGTTCGAATTCAGATAACAACGTTTAGCACTTCATCGGGTTCGCTGACGACCTGGGTAACAGCGGATGAGGCTCTGGCTCTTATAGGTGACGGTAGTGCAGGCTCTAGGGATGCTATTTTCAATCCTGGTGGCGGGACTAACTACGATATCGCTGTAGCAGAATTCCAGACATCGTTTTTATCGCAGGGGGCACTGGATGACAGCGATCCGACTGTGATGAATGTGTCGTATTTTATTTCTGATGGTGTGCCGCAAACCGCAGGTGGTAGTGAAAGCTCAAACGGTTTGACCGGAGCTGAAATTACCGCATATACGGATTTCCTGGTGGCCAATAAAATTGACGCCTTCGCGGTCGGTTTCGGTGGTGATTTAACTGCGGCTGAGCAAGGTTTTCTCGATCCGTTAGCGTACAACGGTATTAATAATGCTGAGCGCGATGGCATTATTGTCACCGACGCCAGCACGCTGGCGTCAACCTTATTGTCAACTATTGATTCGACAGCGAATGGCAATCTGTTTGGTGCTATAGACAATACCTTTGGCGCCGATGGCGGTACAACCTTGTCGATTACGCTCGACGGTGTGACATATCGCTATGATTCTGTTGCAGATACTATCACCCCAAATAATGGTGGAGCGGTTATCACGGGGCCGATGCTGGACGTGATGACGAGCAACTCAGGTAATTTGAGGTTTGATTTTACTACTGGTGAGTATAGTTACGTAGCGGATCAAAGCCTGGCTTTAAATACGTCTATACAAGAAGTTATTGGTTTTGTTTTGACGGATAATGATGGCGATCAAACGAGCGGTACGGTCACGCTGACGGTGGTTCGCGGTTTGGATTCAGATAATGACGGCATTATCAACGTGGATGATCTCGATGATGATAATGACGGGATTCTCGATACTGTCGAAGACGCTTTTACCGTTTCTGTTACCGAACCGTTCAGCACCACTACAGCGCAATCCAATATTCCACCGAATGGTGGCAGTGCGACTCAGGTGGTCGATTTGTCATCGTACGGTGTGGTCATAGGCTCTACAGTTACAATTACTAATGTGATTGGACGAGGGGACATTAATATAGGTGACGGGCCCGGTGAGTTTTTTGCGCTTAACTTTAATGGTGGTGAATTTACAACGGGAAACCTTCAGATAGATACAGGTAGTGGCGCTGAAGATGCGATATTTCGCGCTGTCACGACACCTGTTTCAGCCACGATCACGGTAGTGGATATTGGGGGCGGTGTGCCGGGTTTCACCGTGGTCGGAACCACTAGTGCAACGGTAGATAATATCGACGTTAACGGTGTTGACTATTTCTTTGATATCGCCGGTACGGGAACCTTGTTAAGCAACGATGCCGATGGCGACGGAATTATAAACAGTCTCGATACCGACAGTGATAATGATGGTGTACTGGATAATGTCGAAGCGCAGGCCATCGGTAGTTATGTAGCGCCAAGCGGAATTGATGCTAATAACGACGGGCTGGATGATGCCTACGGAACAGCCGGGTTGGCGCCAGTCGATGCTGACAGTAATGGTGTGGCTGAATTTATTGATCCGGATAGTGATGGCGATGGCATTAGGGATGCGGATGATCTCGATGATGATAATGACGGTATTCTCGATACTGTCGAAGATGGGGTTCTCGCCTATCCGCCATTTACCGCTACTGCGGCTGATGCAAACATTCCGGAAAGTGGTGGCAGTAGCTCCCAGAATATCAACTTATCCGCTTTTGGTGTATCCATTGGTGATACGGTAAACATTTCTAATCTGCTGGCACAAGGGGATTTAAATAGCGCGACTGAGACCTTTACTTTGACCTTTAATGGTGGTGTCACAACAGGGCCGGTCAATACGGGTTCGCAGGATTTGGGATTTAGTCCGGTTAGCTCTCCTGTCAATCTTAGTGTTCAGGTGATAGATATTGGTGGAGGAGTTCCCGGCATTACGGTGAATGGCTCAACAACCGCTGCCGTTGGCAGTTTCAATGGATTTGTCGGAGTCGATTATCGCTTTGATATTTCTGGTACAGGTATCAGTAACGACGCCGACGGCGACGGAATTATAAACAGCCTTGATACCGACAGTGACAACGACGGCATATTGGATAATATCGAGGCACAGGCTATTGGCAGTTACATAGCGCCAAGTGGAGTGGATGCCAACAATGACGGGTTGGATGATGCTTATGGGCCGGCGGGTCTCACTCCGGTAGATATTAATAGTGATGGTATTGCTGATTTTGTTGCTACTGATAGCAATGGTGATGGTACGCTGGATGGTCAGGATGCAGCCACGGCAGGCAACGACAGATTGGTGGGCGACAGTGCTAGCAACGATACGCTAGATGGACTTGCAGGTGATGATCAGTTGTTTGGATTGGATGGGGATGACACCCTGATCGGCGGCTCGGGTATTGATTTTCTCTACGGTGGGCGAGGTGATGATAACCTAACCGGTGGTAGCGAAGAGGATACTTTTGTTTGGCGCAACGGTGACCAGGGTAGTGCTAGCACGGCGGCCAATGACACGATTACGGATTTTACTGTGGGCAGTGGCGGTGACAAACTGAACCTTGCCGATTTGCTGCAAGGTGAAGAGAATGGTGTACTAAGCGATTATCTGCACTTTCAACAAGATGGTAGCGGTGGCACACTGGTGACAGTTGACACTGACGGTAGCGGTATCGGTACTGTCAGCCAGAATATCACCCTCAGTGGCGTGGATCTGACCGTTGGTGGCACCTTAAGCGATCAGCAGATTATTGATAATCTGCTGGCTAACGGTAATCTTATTGTAGATTAGGCTGCCTAAAAGAAGCACGGTTTTACTCATTATTCGTCATTTTCGTACAGAGGAGACCCAGTAAAATCAATCAGCTGTAGGTTCCTGTTTGCGCGGGAATGACATAGAGCATAGGGTAAAGCGCAATGCACGGGCTGTGGCTTCCCACATATTGCTGCCACACCAATACCGCCGCGATATTTTTGACACTATATTATTACGTTAGCTCATTGAGACGGTTTGATTCGGCGAAATGGCGATTCTTTGATTTTAATCAAATCCGCTGCTAGCCCATTGCGCGAAAGTGCGACACCATAGAGGCCTGGCTAGATCAGGAGCTTTATGGAGGTAGTGATTATGGTTGGCAAACGCATCGCTTTAGCAGTTCTGGCGGCTGCTCTGGCATTGTCAGGCTGTGAGAGTCCACCTTCAAAGGAACAACAGGGAATGATTATTGGTGGTGTACTGGGTGGGGTGCTCGGTTCAAGAGTGGGAGGTGGCGATGGCAGAACTGCTGCCATTATTATTGGCACCTTGATTGGTGCTTCTGTCGGTGGTGCTGTGGGTCGGTCAATGGACGACACCGATCGGCTGAAAACCGCTCATGCCTTGGAAACCGTTCGTACCGGTATGCCATCAAGCTGGCGAAATCCTGATACTGGCTACGAATATACCGTGGTACCGACTCGCACCTATGAGACGACGACGGGGCCGTGCCGCGAATTTAGCATTGATGCGGTCATCGGTGCGCGAGAGGAAGAAGTGATAGGAACAGCTTGCCGCCAGAATGACGGCAGCTGGAAAATTCAGTAAGGCACTCGCCTCACTAGAAGTAGACATTTAAGGTGACAAGAGCGCTGCACCGGGTTTTTTGCGCATTAAGGTGGTGGTAACCCCAATATGACTGATAGATTACTCTAGCGGGAGGGGGCCGTTGTCTGATTGGCGCATTTTTCTGCCCGCGATGGGAGTATCATTGATATCTCGCTCCAGTTCGCTGACGAGTTCGCTCACGACTTGCCGGTATGACTGCACTTGATGATAGGCGCCTCGTTGTCGCATATAGCTGACGCCGTGTTCAACGGTTTGTTTAAGTCGCATAAGGTAGTGTTCCTGTTTTAGCTTGATCGCCTCAGGTAAAATCAGCGGTATAATGTTTTGTAACAAGTCGCTGATTAAGATGGTTCCCCCTAACTCATCCTTGCTATAGTTGGCCCCAAGCCCACGATGTGATGCCTGGTAGTGGTTGTCTTTTTGTATCCACCAATGCAAGTGTTCGGATAATAAAGGGGCAGACATATCATCAGGCGCGTCTCGAAAATATGCTACCAGCGCTCTGATAAAGCTGGCTATATTAATCGCCTCGGAAATTGTTGGCTGTGAATCCATAACACGCACTTCCAGTGTACCCAAATGTGGGCGCGGGCGGATGTCCCAATGAATGTCATTGATCGTATTGAATACAGCACTACGTTGAGTGGTTTCAAAAAAAACACAAAATTCATCCCAACTGGTAAATGATGGTGGAATACCGTAGCTGCGTGATGCCGCCAATATCCGCAATCTGTAGGAAGCATAGCCCGTATCTTGGCCGCGCCAGAATGGTGAACTGGCAGAGAGTGCAATCAATACAGGCAAGTAAGGCTTTAGTTGATGCATCAATTTAACAGCCTCATCACCTGATATCATGCCGATATGAACATGGGTAGAAAATGTGATTTGCCTGTGGCTGTAATAATTTTCCGCCTTTTCCATTCGGCGGTATCGTGGGAGGGGTGTAATGGTGGCTAATTTTTTATCAAAAGGATGCGTGCCGGCACCACAGATCGTCATACCAAGTTTTTGACACCTTGTTCTTAGTCCCAATACCAGTGATCGCATATTTTCCTCGAGTTCAGTGAGGCTGTGACACACTTTTGATGCAACTTCTACTGTATTTTGGACAAATTCCGGTTTGATGCATAGGCTATCAGGGTAGAACTCTATTAAAGGAATAATGCCATCAACCAGTTCCAGGCTTTTTGCATCAAGCAATTGATATTCTACCTCTATTCCAATCGAGTGAGGATCAGAAGATATGAAATCAATAGTCATCCATTACTGCCTGTAATAGTGTGCAGCCTGGCGCGCCACTGCATCAAAAAAAGCAGCGCCTACTTTTAACACGCCCTCATCTATATCAAATTCAGAACTATGCAGGGGAATATATGTTTGCTCCTCAGAACGTGCTCCAACACGTACGTAGCAGCCGGGGATTTCACGCAGATAGTAGGAAAAATCTTCCGAGCCCATACTGGGATGATCCATCATCATTAATCCCTTTTCACCAACGACCTGGCAAGCTGCTCGGCGCGCGATAAGCGCTTCTTGGTGAGTGTTGACAACGGGGGGGTAACCTTCACTGATATCCACATTGATATCGGCATTATGCAGATCGGCGAGGGCTTTGGCCATGCGTTGTAAACCATCATGCAGTTGTTTGCGAACTTCCGGCAAGGTAGTGCGGATAGACCCCTCAAGCTGCGCCTCTTCGGCAATGACATTAGGCGCACTGCCTGCCTGTATTGTTCCTATCGTTACTACTGATGGGTGTACAGGATTAATTTCTCGTGACACCAATGTTTGCATTGCCATTATCAGTAACCCACTGATTACCACCGCGTCAGTAGCCTCATGCGGTCTCGCTCCATGCCCGCCTTTTCCTTTGACATGTATCCTAAAGCGATCCGATTGCGCGGTGATGACGCCATGCGCCACCATAATTTCCCCCACCTTATAGTGATGGGTAACATGAGCACCGAAGATGGCATTGACGCCTTTAAGCACACCTGACTTGATCACAACCCTGGCTCCGCCTCCTTTTTCTTCCGCCGGTTGGAACACGAACAATATATTGATTTTTGGGGGGGTGTCACGCAATAAAGCAGCAGCACCTAACAACATTGCCACGTGCGCATCATGGCCACAGGCGTGCATTTTTCCTTCGATAGTAGAGGCAAAGGGAAGGTCGGTATTTTCCATGCCGGATAAGGCATCCATGTCGGCACGTAACGCTATTGTAGGTGCTGATCGTTCAGTGCCTGATAAACGCCCTACGACCGCATTACCCTTGCCATCGTACTCAAAGGGAATATTCAAGCGTTGTAGTTCATTGGTGATAATTTTGGCAGTGTTGGTTTCCTCAAAAGCCAGTTCAGGATGTTTGTGAATAGCACGTCGAAGTGAAACCATGTCGTCGTAAATCGCATCCAGCCTAGGCCCTTGCCAGTTTTCAACCAATGTTGGTGCTGTTTTTTCCATTAGGTCGCCCTACCTATGGCCATTAGTTTGTGTTGCCCATGCATGATATGCGTATTGAAATAACAGTAGCGCTAGCGCGCGATGGCATGATTGCTCATGGCGCGTTGCCAATTGATATCATTGGTAAAATAACCCGCAGTCATAATGTCACATTTGACAGATCCATTAATTGCACACCATATGTCAGTAGGGCAGAAACTGTTGACCAAAAGTACTACAGTTGGATGCAAAGCTGATGCCTTTACACTGCTGGCCATAGAATCAATTGAGGCGGACTAACAATGTTATTGCAAGCAAATAAGCGGTTTAGTAGAACGCATATTATCAGCCGAGCATGGAAAAGCTTGCACCTGGTTTGCCAGTGCTGGGTTGATCTATGTCAATAATTTTATAAGATCACGAAATATGAGCTGTTGATTGGCGTCGTGATCGGCGAGTTGGAACAAAAATGGGCATGGTTTTGGCTCATGTTTTCAGTGCTACAATGGCAACGCTCAGGTCGTTATGGGGAATCCTGTTGGTGGCCGCAAAGATGTTTTTAAGATGTGGCGTTTATCTGAAATGTGTTGAAACCGGACTGTGCGGGGCGGACAGTTATGACATGAGAGCTTCGTGGGACACTGTCGGGGCTTTCTGCTTTCGTCGCGAAGGTATCAAAAAACGACTGCTCTGTGAAAAACATATTATTGAACATTAATTTTTCGACTGGTTCGCACGGGATTGATTTTGTGAGTTGGTTATTATAAGGATAAAATGAGTGTTGTCTTCGTTAATCGAGTTTCTTACCGACAATGCCAAATGGGTAGTGGCGACTTCTATAGTGACTTTTGTCGTAGGTTTGGTGCTGGTGCCGATCTTTGTTACACGCATTCCAACCGACTATTTCGACTACCGTCGCCGTCATCGTCTGCTAGCCAAGACGAGACGCCCGCTGCTTGCATGGCTGCTAACGAGTATAAAGAATTTGCTCGGAGCGATTCTCGTTCTGCTCGGCTTGATAATGCTGGTCACCCCTGGCCAAGGGGTGATTACCTTGTTGGTAGGGCTGATGATAATGAACTATCCTGGAAAGTACACCCTTGAACGTTGGCTCATTCGTCGCCCGCATGTGCTGCCGGCAGTAAACTGGCTACGTAAAAAGTACGGCCATCCACCGTTGGCCTCTCCGAATGACTAGAGCTAGGAGCAGCATTCCACTTTAGATCGACGCCACTTGACGTGAAAGCTTGCCGTAAGCGCAATAATCCAAATTGCTCATACTGCTTACGTATCGCAACGGTTATCATATGCTATGACGTGTTGCTTATCTTATTTTTTGCTTGCTGTAAGCGATATTTAAGAGCGGTAACGCGGTGATCGTTACGCATGTTGTTGATCGCTGTTTTTAAGGCATCTTCCTGGCCGATCAATGTCACTAATTGTTTGCCACGTGTTATCGCTGTGTAGATTAATCGTTTGCTGAGCAGTATATAATGCTCCTTGGTGATGGGGATAACGACGGCTTTGTATTCACTGCCTTGTGATTTGTGGATGGTGAGTGCGTAAGACAGCATCAGTTCGTTGATTTCGTTAAAACTGTATTCGACTTCATTGCCTTCCATTACTGCGACGAGTGTTTTCTTTTTCTTGTCGATTGCGATGACGATTCCATTATCGCCATTAAAAACAAGTTTTTCGTAATTGTTTGATATCTGCACCACGCGATCACCGACTGCAAGGTGTGTATCACCTAACTTTACATAGTCACCGGCAGTGGGATTGAGTTGGTTTTGCAATCGTTTGTTGAGTTCATTGACTCCCAATGCCCCTTTGCGCATGGGCGACAAGACTTGTATATCGCTTAGCGGATTGAGGCCATAGCGTTGCGGCAGTTGTTCACAGACGAGTTGTTGCAAACGCAGCGGAATTCGGCTGGCATTGTTTTCAATAATGAAGTGAAAATCTTCATTGTCACTATTATTTGACACGGGCATTAAAGAATTATTCACGCGGTGGGCGTTAACGATAATACTGCTGTGTTGTGCTTGCCGATGGATCTCTGACAGCCGCACCACGGGGATAACGCCAGAGTTGATGATATCCACGAGTACTTTACCGGGACCAACACTCGGCAGTTGGTCACTATCGCCGACGAAGATAACGACGGCATCATCGGGTATGGATTTGAGCAGGGCATTGGCGAGTTCGATATCTACCATCGACATCTCATCGCACTTAACAAGACCTGCCTCTAGCGGGTTAGTCTCATCATGAGTAAAGCCCATTCCCGGAGAGCCTTTTAACAGCCGATGAATAGTGGTGGCGTTACGTCCGGTGGCTTCAGAAAGTCGGCGTGCTGCCCGCCCAGTTGGTGCACATAAGATGATGTCTCCGACATGTTTTGAAAGTAGGGCGAGGACAGTTTTGGCGAGCGTGGTTTTACCGCTACCGGGTCCACCAGTTAACACACAGACTTTATGGGTCGCCATATCGAGGGCAGCGCGTCGCTGCGATGTGGATAGTTCTACCCCTAGCTTTTCTTCAACCTTTTGTAGAGATCTTTCTATATCAAAAGGCTTCCACGGTAGTTTTCCATTGGCCAAGCGCACGAGCTTTTCAGCAACTTCGGTTTCCGCATCGCGCAAGGCAGGCAGATAAATAAGCTTTTTTTGATTAATGGTGTCCAGTTGTAGTTGCTTGCTTTGCAAGGCTTGCTGCAATCCGGTCTCCACTAAATCCGGCTTAAGTCGCAAGAGATTTACCGCATCTTTAATAAGCTGTGCTTCGTGTGAGGCACAATTTCCCCAAGCATTTTGTGTTTGTAAGACGTGGTGCAGACCGGCAATGATGCGTTTGGGGTCATCGACTTCTATACCTAAGCTACGCGCTGTTGCATCAGCCAACTGAAAGCCGATCCCTCTAAAATCCTGTGCAAGACGATAGGGGTTGTCGTAAATAATGGCAGCGGCTTTATTGCCATAGCGTCGCTGGATTTGTGCGGCGCGTCGCGGCCCCAGACCATGGGATTGCAGAAAAATCATAATATCACGCACGTCTTTTTGCTTTGCCCAGCTTGCTGCGATTTTCTTGCGGCGCACCGAGCCAATTCCGCTTACATTTTCAAGTCGCTCTGGTTCGTTTTCGAGAATATATGGCAGTTGGTCACCAAATGTATCGATCAACTTGTCAGCAGAAGATTTGTTGATGCCATCGATAGCGCCGCTGCCGAGGTAGCGTGCCAATGCTTCGCTAGAGTTTGGTGGTGCAGGGATAATGGCAGATGCAGTAAATTGGCGACCGTATTTTGGGTGGGTTTCCCATACACCCTCACATTTAACCGATTGGCCGGGATGAATGCCATGGCCGATACCGACGACTTTGTGTGTCAGGTTTTTACTGTCTTTAATAAAGAGGCAGCTCCAACCAGTTTTTTCCGAGCTAAAGCCAACGCTATTGATAGTCCCGCTAAGGTGTTGTGTGTTGGTACGGTGACTGGCGTCAAATAAGTCGTTCATAGAATCATTTTTGGTCGGGTTTATGTGTGGCTATTGTACGTAAAATGCGGCCACCAAATACGGCCGGAGTGAACGATTGATAGCGGACAGAGGATGGATTGCATGAAGAGGACGCGGCAAATGTTAACGGGCCGTATACCTTGTCATTAAAAGAATCTGCCGGATTTAGCCATTTTTTCCTAAAAATGGTCTTTCTTTAGGGTAAAATAATCAGTTTTTCAGCCGCAAAGTTTATCTTGGTTGTCAGTAGCCTAGACGCTACGGAGTTAATTATGCATGCAAAAGTTGCGATCATTATGGGGTCAAAGAGTGACTGGCCAACCATGCAGGCCACTGCCGAGGCGCTAGACCAGCTGGCGGTGGCCTACCATGTAGAGGTGGTTTCTGCCCACCGTACTCCGGACCACTTAATGGAGTTTTCAGCGGCTGCCGTGGATGCCGGTTTTGAGATTATTATTGCCGGGGCCGGTGGCGCTGCGCATTTGCCGGGCATGGTGGCGTCCAAGACGCGATTACCGGTGTTGGGTGTGCCGGTACAAAGTAAGGCCTTAAGTGGTATGGACAGTCTGTTGTCGATTGTGCAAATGCCTAAAGGTGTCGCAGTCGGTACTTTGGCGATTGGCGTGAGCGGCGCATATAACGCTGGATTGTTGGCCTGCCAGATATTGGCCAATGGCGATGCCAATCTTGCTAAGCGTTTAGAAGCATTTCGCATTAGCCAGACTGAACAGGTGCTGGAACAGGCGGATCCCAGAGATTTTCTATGAGTAAGTTGTGGGTGCTGGGCAATGGCCAGCTTGGGGCCATGCTCAAGCATGCTGCCGAATTATTGGATGTTGAGGTTATACTGGTTGCTGTAGAGGTTAGCGATTGCAGTAAGCTCCCTTCTTTAGAAGAACACGATGTGGTAACGGCGGAGCGTGAACATTGGCCTGATAACGTCGTGACTAGACGGCTATTTCAACACCCAAACTTTAGAAGTCGCAGGGCATTTACTGAAATTGCAGATCGGCTGAGTGAAAAGCAGCTCTTTGATAAACTGCAACTGGCGACCGCGCCATGGGTCGTATTAAGTCAGCACACCAGCGTGAGCGATGTGTTTGCCGCCTTAGGTGGACACGTGCTGCTTAAGCGTCGCTCGGGTGGCTATGATGGCAAGGGCCAGCAATGGTTGCGCGAATCAAATCATGACACCGTTGCCGAGGGTTGGCGCGGGCAGGCGATTGCCGAGCAGGCCATTGCCTTTGATGAAGAGATTTCGCTGGTTGGCGCGCGCAGCGCCTCTGGCAAGCTTGTTTTTTATCCCCTTAGTCTTAATTTGCATCAAGACGGCATTCTTCTGGCCTCGATTGCACCATTGGAGCGACTGCAAAAATACCAGTCTCAAGCCGAGGCGATGTTGGCCAAGCTTATGAACGAGCTTGATTATACCGGTGTATTGACCATGGAATGTTTTCGTGTAGGTGATCAGCTTATGATCAATGAAGTGGCGCCACGGGTACATAACAGCGGTCATTGGACAATGGGCGGTGCGACGGTAAGCCAGTTTGAATTACACGTTCGTGCGGTGATGGGTATGCCAGTATCGCAGCCCAGCGCGAATAAGGTATCGGTGATGATCAATATTCTGGGTCTGGAATGGGAACCACGTTGGTTATCAGTGCCTAATGCAACAGTGTATTGGTACGATAAAAAAGTGTTACCCGGGCGTAAGCTCGGCCATATTAATTTAAATATTGCTGATTCGACGCAGCTCGAAGATTCCTTGCTAGCGCTTAAAGGCTTGTTGAGTGAGCGTTATGAGCCAATGTTTGAATGGATAAGAAAAGAATTGGTTTTATAAATGAATTAGTTTTAGTTTCCCTCTTTGCTTCTTGGTGATAGCCCGGCACTGTTGACATACGCCGTGTAGCTCCAGGCTGCGGTCATTAAGAGAAAATCCGTATTGTAGAGCACTCTCTTTCATCGCCTTAAGCTGTTCGGGCTTTAAGGTGGTTTCTGCGACTGAACCGCAGACATCACATAATAAAAATTGCGTCGGTTGGTGTGCGTGAGAACACTGTATGTGATCACAGGCGATATAGCTGTTATTGGCTTCGATACGGTGAATAAGCCCGGCATCAAGAAAAAATTCCAGGGCGCGATAAATAGTAGGAGGTTGCGCGTTGGGCAGATGATTCTTTTTTAGCATGTCCAACAGCTGATAGGCCGTAGTCGGTGTGTCAAGCGATAGAATGACAGATAGGATTTGTCGTCGCTGTTGGGTTAGCCGTTTGCCTTGATGCTGGCAGTGATTGGCCGCGGCATGTAGTGCCTTGTCGATGTCTGTTTTGCTGCGCATAAAACAATTTGAGAGAACGCTGCGACGAGCTATTCAGGCAATGAGAGCGTCTCTGCTTATTATAAGATGTATTATACTAATACTACCATGACTCTTACCCTCTAACGAGGGCAAGCACGGTATGTCGGAATTGATATTAGTGGCGTCGCCCCTGACCTCTAGCGAAAGGAGGTCAGGGGCGCGCAGCTTGGACTTACAAGGAGATCTCTATGCAGATGACCGCTTACTGTCCTCATGATGACTGGCAGTCAGGCTGTGGTCGTATTCGTAGCCCTCGTCAGAGATTGGGTTACGCCCCAATATGGCATCGATCTGATATGGGAAGGTTCCACAACGGTTACGATCCGACAGATCACAGGTCTTTGCATGGCCAACAGCATACAAGGGATCCCAGCCAAGCATACCCGTCATTAACGGGTAGATTGCGAATAGTGCGACATACACTTGCCAAGTGACTACGCTGCTATTCAAAATGCTGGTGATAGCGCCAGCTATGAGCGCTACACCGAGTAATATACGAACTACCCGGTCGACGAGGCCGAGATTATGGACTTCACTAAGTCTTGCTAATGTACGTTTCATGGTTCTACCCTCCCGCTTACTCTATAGATGCCTTCCGCTTATAACTTAAACGCAAATGAGAAAGGACTTCAGTGACTTAATCACATACCATCTTCGCTGGCGATTTTTTTTAATTGAAGTCGATCAAGTAACTCAATCCAGCCACGATGAAGGCGGACAGTTTGGTGATGCTCAAATGATTTCAAGACCCGGCTAACAACTTCTCTGGCAGTACCGAGTTCTGTTGATATGTCTTGATGTGTAGCGTGAACACAGTTTTTCTTATCGCAGGCGCTGAGCAAGTAACAGGCTAATCGGCGATCAATATGATGAAAGGCGATTGTCTCAATAAGATGTATTAATTCACTAACTCCTTTCTCCAACGAAGAAAAAACAAATTGTTGGAAGCCACTCGATTGAGAAAGAAGCTTTGAAAAATGTGGTGCGCTGAGATAAATGAGCTCGACATCAGTTTCGGCGACGGCTTCTCCAGCGTAGTGTTTATTCGCCAGCAAAGATAGGGTGGTGAGTTCGCATACATCTCCAGGTCGCAGGTGGTAGAGCACAATACTATGACCAGTACTGGAATTCTTCTGTACCCGTATTGAGCCTTTAAGTAAAAAGAAATACCAGTGACACGTATCGTTGTCGCGAAAAATAACATCGTGGGCAGCATACTGATGGCGCTTCATTGCGCCTAACGTGTTTATCCAGGCATCATCTTGGATGTCGGTCAGCGCAGGATAAGTTTGAAACCAGCGATTTTTGGTTTCGTTATCCACCAGCGGCTCGCTAGCCTTGGCTGTCCTGGAATTGTTGATTTAACGCGTGCCGATCGAGATAGGCTTGGCGGGCAATACGTATATCCTCAAGAAAATACGCAAGCTCATTAAGCCGTAATGCCTGAGGCCCATCGACCAGTGCCTTCTCCGGGGCAGGGTGGAAATCGACCAGTACCATATTGGCACCAGCAATAATACCTTGCGCGGTAACATGGAATATATCGAGAATATTATCGGCGCCGGCGATGCGTGTGCCCACGGAATGCGAACAATCGATACAAACAGGCATGCGCGTTAAACGTTTGACTACGGGGACATGGGCGAAGTCGACAAAATTACGATGTGGGTCACCAAGGTGTGTCTTCATGCCGCGCAGACAGAAAACAATACGGCTATTGCCCTCGCTAGCCAGATATTCGGCTGCGTTTAATGATTCTTCCAGGGAAATACCGAAACCGCGTTTGAGTAATACCGGATAATCATTTTGCCGCCCCACACTTTTTAGCAACTCAAAGTTTTGCGTGTTACGGGTGCCGATTTGCAGAATAACTCCAGTTGGATTGCCGGTTTGGTGTAAGGCCTGATGAATCTCATCCACATGCGACTCATGAGTAACTTCCATGGCGACTACTTTAATTCCGTACTTACCGGCTAGCTCAAAGACATAGGGCAAGCAACTCGCGCCGTGCCCTTGAAAGGCATAAGGGCTGGTGCGTGGTTTATAGGCACCCATGCGGGTGCAGGTCTGACCATTTTCTTGAAGCGCACGCATCATGGCTTCGACATGTTCTGGTGTATCGACGGCACACAGTCCGGCAAATATATTCAGCGTGTCCTGACCGAAAGTGACGCCATTGTATTCAAAATTGGCGCTGCGCAGATCATCGCAATGGCGACCCAATACGCGATACTCGGCGGAAATGCGGATAACGCGCTCTACACCCGGAAGTGCGGCAATGATATCGAGCGGCAATGGTTTAGTGTCGCCGATCAAATAAATTTCAGTGAGTGATTGCTGCTGCCCTTTAACTTCATGGCTGCGTAGCTGAATGTTAGGGTAGCTATTAAGATGAGCGACAATAGCCTTGTGGCGCGCGTCATTCTTGCTAAGGTTTGGTTCGAGAATAACTATCATGGGTCTATATCATCTCGTTGTCTGCTATCAATATTGTGGCACAAAGGCCAAAAGGGTGTTGAGATTAATCGCGGTAGCGTGCGCTCAGTGCAGCATAGGCATCGATACGGCGGTCGCGCAAATAGGGCCATTGGCGGCGAATTGTTTCGTTGTGGCGAGTGTCAATATCCGCGATTAACAAGGTTTTTTGGTTGGTGCCAGCCTGGCTGATGATTTCACCTTGTGGCCCGATAATAAGGCTGTTACCCCAAAACTCGATCCCTGCAGTTTGGTCTGATGGGTCAGGCTCAAAGCCGCTACGATTTGGCGCCAGCACATACACCCCGTTGCTGATAGCGTTGGCGCGCAGCACTGTGATCCAGGCATCGAGCTGTTGCTGCTTGATGTCGTCGATGTCACCGGGTGTCCAGCCGATGGCGCTAGGGTAGATCAGTATTTCTGCCCCTGCCAGTGCCATCAGTCTTGCCGCCTCTGGGAACCATTGATCCCAGCAGATAAGTACGCCCAGTTTTCCAAGTGGGCTATTAATGGGCGTAAAGCCAAGGTCGCCGGGCGTGAAATAGTATTTTTCGTAATAGCCGGGGTCATCCGGAATATGCATTTTACGATAGCGGCCGCAAAGTCCCACGCTCGGCGCATAGATTACGGCGGTGTTGTGATAGATGCCGTGGCCGCGTGCTTCAAATAATGAGCCGACAATAATAATATTGTGTTGTTGCGCTAATTGATTTAACAAGTCACTGTCGGGCCCGGGGATCGGTGCTGCGAGATCGAAGTGTTCCTCGTTTTCAGTCTGACAAAAATAATGCGAATTATGCAGCTCTTGCAAGGCGATAATTTGTGCGCCTTTGTTAGCTGCTTCTGCAACAAGAGCGACATAGCGGGCAATATTTTCATTTTTATTGCCGCAGCATGAATGCTGGGCGACGGCTATTTTAATGGTTGCCATAGAACCACACGGAATTGATGGCTGCCCATTATAGCACTGGGTATGTCACCGGTTAACCCGGTTGCCGCGCGATTTGCATGGTGGCGCAGTGCAAACTGCCACCCTGATGAATCAAGGCGCGGCAATTAATACCGATAATGTCCCGATCCGGGAAGCAGTCTTGTAATGCGCGTGCGGCAAAGTCATCCATCGGGTCATCATATACCGGCAGCAAGACCTGTTTGTTGGCGATAAGAAAATTGCAGTAGCTGGCAGGCAAGCGCTGCCCGTTGTCATCGAAGATGGCTTTTGGGATGGGCAGCGCGACCAGTTTGTAAGGTTGGCCATTGTCGTTGCGAAAGGCTCTCAGCTCGGCTTCCATGGCGTAGAGGGCGGTGTGATGTTCATCGTCCTGGTCAGAGCAGCTGCTGTAGGCAATGGTATTTGCATCGCAAAAACGTGCCAGCATATCGATATGGCCGTCGGTATCATCACCGGCGATAAAACCGTTTTCCAGCCACAATATACGCCTTGCACCGAGAGTGGCCGCGAGTTCGTTTTCTATGTCGGCCTGTTTGAATTTGGGATTGCGGTTTGGGTTAAGCAGGCAGGCACATGTGGTCAGCAGGGTATGCTTGCCGTCACTGTCGATACTGCCGCCTTCAAGAACCATATCGCGCTGCCGCAGTTTTGAAGGGCCAAAGGCATGCACGCTGTTCAGCCGTTGGCAAACCTTATCATCAAGGTCGTGTTCAAATTTATTGCCCCAGCCATTGAAGCGGTAGTCGACGAGATGAAGCGCATGATTGTCGGCAACGCTTAAAGGACCGTAGTCGCGGACCCAGCAGTCATTGTTGGCAACGAGATAATGCCGCAGGCGAGAGAGACCGGGTACGTTTGATGCCAGTATTCGCCTGGCAGACTGATAGTTTTCCTTGTCGTGATGGCACAGGATAACGTCCTGGTGGCAGGTGAGGGTGCGGATGATTGCTTTGTGGACGGACTGCACTGCCTGATAGTGCTGACGCCATATTTTGGCGTTCGGCCAGCAGAGCAGCATCGCACTTTGTTCGGCCCACTCGGGTAATAAACGTATCGCGCTATCTTTGCTCATTGCCGCGCTAGTTTACGTCAGCAGCGCGGTAAACGGTATATGGTTAGCTGGTAATGACGCTATGAATAACGCGTTGGTATTCGAAGTAAACAGTGAAGCCGTCATAGTCCCAGCGGATGATAGGAGGGTCACCGACAGCAGGCAGGGTATGTCGAGCTTGGCCGTATTCTACACTGACCTGCTCCATAGTCATACCGCTACTCGGTACTTCCAGGGTGGCCTTTTGACGATAGATTCCGCTGTCAGCGAATACTGTGTTGCTGCTCATGATGAGCGATAAAACGCTAATAATAACCGTGTGAGTCAGTGACTTTCTAAGTGCCATGAGAGACCTTGCCTGTTTTTTATTCATCATAATGGGTAATAGCGGTCGCTCTCCAACGGTTTTGAGTCGGAATGTGACGACTGTTTCTCAAATTACGAGGATGCTTCGGCAATGGTTTTTGTCTCACACAATTCCGCGCCCGCGCCACTTTCCAGAACGCCAGCCTGGCCTTGATAAATTTCAGTACGGTTACGGCCTTTACGTTTGGCTTCGTACAGTGCGGTATCGGCCTTTGCAAACAAGCTTTTACCTGTGTCAAAGTGCTCAAAGCTGGCGACACCAAGGCTGGCGCTGATATTAATTTCCCCATCATCATAGGGGACAGGATTGGACGCGATGGTCTTGCGTACGCGTTCCGCGAGCAAATGGGCGCCATGGCTATCAGTGCTGTTTAAAATGACAATAAACTCTTCGCCACCGTAGCGAAAGACAATGTCGCAGCTACGTACGGCACTTTGCAATGCGTGTGCGATCTCTACAATAACTTTATCTCCCGTTAAATGTCCGTAATTATCGTTAATTTTCTTGAAATGGTCGATATCTAGAGCAATTAGGGATAGGTGGGAGCGATTGCGTTTGGCCAATTCAATTTCACGCGCCAAGGTTGTTTTCATCGCGCGCCGATTATTGAGATTAGTGAGCGGGTCGCGTAGCGCTGCGGCCAGCGCTTCTTGGTACAGCAGGGAGTTATTGAGCGGGTTGACCAAGGTACACAACAAGTTTTCGAGCAATAAAATCTCTGCTTTTGCAAAACGTTTACGGCGCGATATAGTCATTTCTCCCAGCGCCTTGCCATGCAAGGTCAGTTGATAATTGCAACGATGACGCCTGAGAATTCCATGTGCGAGCGTTAAATTGCGCTCATGGTGGCTATATTCCAGTGCACAGGCACCAAATAAGTCTGTCAAGCCGCCATAAAATGCTTGTATAATAAGATGGATATCGAGACTGGTCTGTAAGGCACCGGCAATACGAAATAGCGCAGCGAGTGATTTATCCTCGGTCTTTCCAGCCGGGCCGTCATGCCGATCAAACGGCGCTTGGTCAACGCTAAGCTGGCGCATGGCTGCGTGCCCCTCGGGTGCATGGCCTATTGGCTGCTGTAATGACATGGTTCCTTGGCTCCAAAAATATCACACAAAGTATTATGCGAAACTCATGCCATATTTATTTACGTATATTATTGTTAGGTATATCGCTAACTATATGGTTTCACGTATAATTTTCGGCATATTTCGCCAATAAATTGACGCTGGCTTCATGTTTGTTTTGCTATTTTGCGCGTGGTAGCAGATCTTGATCAATAACACGTTCAATTATTGTGCGTATAGTAACAACGTATATATATAATTTAGAGACTCCTGAATGCTGATGGTGACGGAACACGTGGTGAAAAATGTTGATGACCTGGCGCAGGTTATCGGCAATAAACCATCTGGTCAGACCGCTTATCTCGGTGAGGTATTGGTCAATTCGGGGCATATTTCCAAAGTGCAGCTGGAAGTGGCCCTGGCACAACAGGTCAAGGAACACGGCAAGCACATTGGCCGCATTTTGGTCGAGATGGGGATGGCGACTCCGGCCCAGATTAATGCCGCCCTGGCACATAAGCTCAATATTCCCCTGGTCAAACTCGAAGGTTATGAGGTGCCGCCGGAAACCCGGCTTAACGTGCCGACTGATCTCGCCATGCAGTACAACATTTTTCCGCTCGGCCTGGTTGAGGGCAAGTTGATCGTGGCAATGGAGAACCCGCTCGATCAGCAGGGTATCGATGCATTGCGTTTCAATACCAATCAGCGTGTTGAGGCCGTTATGGTATCGCCCGAAGACATGGCGCTGGCCTTAAGCAAGTTTTATAGCGAGCACGAAGAGGTCGAAGCCATTGAAGATATGGCTCTAGACCCGGTTGAGGATGAGGCCGCCAATGAGGCTGTACATGTCATTGAGCAACAGGCCAAGAAAAAACCGATTGTGCGTTTGCTCAATGCCATTGTTTTGCAGGCAGTAACGCGCGGGGCTTCGGATATCAATATCCGGCCGGAACGAGACCGGGTCAATGTGTATTACCGTATTGATGGCAAGATGCAATTTTCACGAGCCTTGCACAAGTCTTTGCTGGCGGCATTGGTGAGCCGCATTAAAATCATCGGTCAGATGAATATTGCCGAGCGTCGCTTATCGCAAGATGGCCATGCGCGTCTGGTGCGCGGTCAAAAGGTGATCGATTTGCGTATTTCCATTATCCCCACGGTGCGTGGCGAAAGCGTGGTGATTCGTATCCTCGACAAGGATGTGGGTCTTAAGCCTCTGGTTAAGCTCGGGCTGCATGCGAGCGAGCTGACGGCCGTGAGGTCGATGCTGCACCGGCCGCATGGCTTGTTTCTGGTGACCGGTCCGACCGGCTCAGGCAAGTCAACCACGATGTATGCCTTGCTAAATGAGGTGAAACAACGTAACCCGCATATTCTCACGGTTGAAGACCCGGTCGAATACGACATCGATGGTATCGAGCAAGTGCAGGTTGCCAATGTCAAGGGCAACACCTTTTCAACCGTATTGCGCCATTTTTTGCGCCATGACCCCGATGTCATCATGGTTGGTGAAATACGTGATGCTGAAACTGCGGCAATATCGACCAAGGCGTCATTAACCGGGCATTTGGTGTTCAGCACCCTGCATACCAACGATGCGCCGAGTGCGGCAACGCGCCTGCTTGACATGGGTGTTGAACCTTATCTTTTGGGATCTACCTTGCTCGGTGTTATGGCGCAGCGTCTGATTCGCGTCAATTGCCCTAAATGCCTTGCCGAAGAATGTGTCGAGCCAGCCATTCGGCGTTTGCTGAATTTGTCTGAGGGTGAAAAATTTTATCGTGGTCAGGGTTGTTCCGCTTGCGGTTACACTGGTTTTAAGGGCCGTACCACAGTCTGTGAGTTGATGGTGGTGACGCCTGACATCGCTGCCTTGATCAGTGAAAGTCGACCCTACAAGGAGATTGCCGATATGGCTCTCAAGCAAGGTATGCATCGCCTAGGTGAAAACGTGATCAAGTTGGCGCGCATGAAGCGCACCTCGATCGAAGAAGCCATGACCATTCGGGTTGAGTCTTAAAGAATGGTAGCGGGCGGTTCAGTGGTCGTGACAGTGAATTGCTTGCAATATTTTTCTGGCGCAGGCCACACCGCTGCGCACAGCTCCTTCCAGCGTGGCCGGGTATCCGGTATTAGTGTAATCACCGGCAAGCCATAGATTATTGAAGGCGGTTTCATTGTCTGGGCGAAAATGATTAATTCCTGACTCGCAGAGAAAGGTTGCCTGTTTTTCACGTACTACCGACACTTGCAGTGGTTTGGGCCAATGCGGAAACAGGTTGGCCACTTCTGCACTGGCTGTTTTTGCCAGCAGTTCTTTACTTGATCGCATATGTGGGCCCGGCCCGCTGATGATGCCGGCCATAATGCCGGCTTGTTCACTGGTGCCGCGATCTATCAACCATTGCAGCTGACCGCCACTGATTCCTAACATGTGCTGGCCGAGACTAACGTGTGTTGGATAACGCAGATAAATCGTGGTGATGGGAGACGTCTTGAAACGCCTGAGTTGTTGATGCAAAGGCGTTAGTGCCGGAAAATTTGTTGTTAAAGCAAGGCATTGTGCAGGTGGTACAGCCAGCACAATGTGCATACCATTAATGGAGCGGCGTTTTGTGCGCACGGTAAAGAGTGAGTTTGCTGTTTGTTCGACGCACTGTACGCGCTCGCTGGTTATCAATGTGGCGTCATTTTTTTCCAGATACTGGCGGGCGGGTTGAGGAAATAACAGGCCGATATTGTGTCGCGCAAAGAGAAAATCAGAATAATCCCGTTTTAACGTAAAACTATCTCTTAAGACCCTGAGGAACACCTCGCTCGAGGCAATATCAACCGGTGTATTCAACATGGCAAGGCACAGCGGTTGCCACAATTGCTGGATGATTTTTTCGGTTTGGCCATTTTGCTGTAACCATGTCGACAAGTTTTGATCCGGGTCAATCGCAAAATCGCATTGATTCATGGTCAGACACAGTTGCATTATGGCGGCTTTTTGCCTGATGCCAAAGCCTCTGGCGCCAAGCAGGCCGAACAGGAAATTCAGCGGCGCGGCAATATGCGGCAGCGCCAAGCGAAAGCCGGAGAGCCTGTGAGCACGGCTATGCAAAAGTGTTGGCTGACGATCAAACAAGTCAGATTCCTTGTGCCCCATCAATTCGAGTAGCCGCAGTGTTTCATTGTAGGCACCGATTAACAAATGCTGGCCGTTATCAATTTCCATATTATCCAGCCTGATCGTGCGGCCACGACCACCCAGGCGCCAGTTGCCTTCGATCAGTGTCACCGGTATTTTATTATGGCTTAATTCAATGGCCGCACTGAGTCCGGCCCAGCCTCCCCCGACTATGACAACAGGCGCGGCAGAACTCATCGCTTACTTCTTAAAAGGCGTTGCCTTTTTTTCTCCGTTTTGTACTCTTTACGTGCAGTCTTCCAGGCTATCCAGAGTTTTCTCAATGGCGTCAGAGAAGTGCGGTGGCTGAGCACACGAAAGCCATCATTTTCGACTTCACGCAAAGTGGTTTCATAGATGGCGGACATGATCAGGCCGCAGCGTTGCGTGTAACGGTCTTCATCGGGCAGGGCGCGGTGGGCCTTGTCATAATAATCGGTGGCACGTTTTGCCTGCGCGGCGAATAAAGCACGCATATTGTCCGAGTATTTGTAGGCAAAGATATCGTCAACGCAAACGCCATGCTGTGCGATCTCGTCAAGCGGGATATAGAGCCTGCCGCGATCGGCATCCTCGCGTACATCACGCAGTATATTGGTCAGCTGAAAGGCAAAGCCGAGGTCGCGCGCGTAATCCAGCGTCTTGCGGTCTTGATAGCCAAATATCTCGGCCGACAGCAGACCAACGACGCCCGCGACACGATGGCAGTACAGCCCCAGTTCTTTAAAGCTGGGATAGGCCTCGTAATCGAGATCCATTTCCATACCATCGATAATTTCCTGGAAATATTCTTCAGCGAGATCGAAATGCTGCAACGAGTTCAGCAGCGCTTGGCTAATGGGATGACGCGGCTGTTGCTTGAAAAGCCGTGATATCTCTTCGCGCCACCATTGTAACTTGGTGCGGGCGATACTTTTTTCGCTGCATTCGTCAACAATGTCATCGACTTCACGGCAAAAAGCATAGAGTGAGATCATCGCCTGTTTTTGTCTGGGGTCAAGAAACAAAAAACTGTAATAGAAACTCGAACCGCTGGCGGCGGCCTTTTCCTGGCAGTATTTATCGGGATCCATAAAGTGATTGGGCTTACATCGTGAGTGGAATCAGGCGCTAGCTTACGTGAAGACGGCACGGCTTGCTATGTGCAGCCAGTCATGCGGGCGCAAGCGCGGCTGGCCGAAGACATCGCTGCGTTGGCGCAGTGCCTTGATCACTTGCAAACCGCCGCACAGAGTCAGCCTGATTTCGAGGCCCAGACGGCCGGGGAGAGCACGGCCCAGGGGTTTCCCTGCCAGCAGCATACCATGGGCTCTGTCGATTTGGTGGTGAATCAGCTGTGTCAGTTGGCGTGAATTTTGGCCTTGTGCGATGTCTGACTCATTGACTGAAAAATCGTGCAGTTCATCCAGCGGAATATAAAGGCGTTGTTTGTCCTGATAATCAATATGGATGTCCTGCAAAAAATTGATCAGCTGCAAGGCACTGCAAATGGCATCGGAATAACGAATATTTTGACGGCTGGCATTGCCGCTTAATTGCAGTATCAGACGGCCCACCGGATTGGCTGAATAGCGGCAGTATTGAAGCAACTGTTCTGCTGTCTGGTAACGCTTGGTGGTGACGTCAGAGCGAAAGGCGGTGAGCAAATCCTGCAGCGGTTGTACGAGTGACGGGTCGTTTTTAATGATATCGGCAAGCGCAATAAACACCGGGTCGTCATTCGGTTGTGCGGCGGCTGCGTTGAGCAGACACTGCTCGTAATCATTGAGCTGCGCCAGACGCGTCTGCGGCGAGGCGCTGCCTTCGTCGGCGAAATCGTCTGCGGTACGGGCAAAGGCGTAGATAACGCTGACCGGTTTACGCAAGCCCTTGGGTAACAGGCGCGAGGCGACAGGAAAGTTTTCATAATGCTCGCGTGCCATCTGCTGACAAAAGGCGTAGGCTTGCGCAATCTTTAATGAATCCGGCATTTAAAGCGGTCTGTGCATGGGCTAAGCTAAAGAATAACCCAGCCGGGCCGAGTTTAAAAATGGCGTCGCCGGGTCGCCACTGGTTTGTCGGTGAAAATGATAGGGGATCGTTGCTTGAGTGATTTACCAAAGGTGCTGGTGGTGGGCGGTGCCGGCTACATCGGTTCACATATGGTGAAATACCTGGATAAAATGGGAGCCGTGATCACGGTGCTGGATAATCTCAGTACCGGGCACCGCGACCTGATAACGGCGGGTGAATTTATCGAGGGCGATCTGGGCGATGAAGCGCTGTTGAATAGCGTCTTTGAGAGACGCGATATTGATGTGGTCATGCACTTTGCGGCCTCATCGCTGGTCGCCGAGTCGGTGGCCGACCCATTGAAGTACTACACCAACAATATATCACGCACGGCCAGTTTGCTGTCAGCGATGCAGCGTCATGATATAAAGCATTTTATTTTTTCATCGACAGCGGCAGTATATGGCGAGCCTGATGAGCTGCCTATTACCGAGAATACAAGTACCAACCCAAGCAACCCCTATGGCGCGACAAAGCTTGCTGTCGAGCGTATGTTGCGAGATTGTGATACCGGCTTTGGCCTCAAGTCAATTTGTCTGCGTTATTTTAATGCCTGTGGCGCAGATGACTCGGCGACCATTGGCGAGCGGCACCAGCCTGAGACACATTTGATCCCATTGGTATTACAGGTCGCTGCCGGCTTGCGTGAGCATATTAGTGTCTTTGGTCATGATTACGAGACCGAGGATGGCACCTGCATTAGAGATTATATTCACGTTAACGATTTGGCACAGGCGCATTATCAGGCCATGATGAAACTGTTAAATGGGGCCGAGAGTATTACCTATAACCTTGGCAATAGCGCCGGTTTCTCGGTGCGCCAGGTGGTAGAGCAGGCGCGCATGGTGACCGCCAAGGAAATAAAAGTGGTGGAGGCAGCCCGGCGAAGGGGTGACCCAGCCGTGCTGGTCGCTGATTCGGCCAAGGCGCGGCGCGAGTTGGGTTGGCAACCACAATACGAGTCATTATCGACGATGATTGCAAGCGCGTGGGCCTGGCATCAGCGCGATTTTTCGTAAATACTCGACAATACAAAGATTTTTCTTGCGGTGACGATATAGAGTGCGAGCGTTAACATTAAGTCGTAGACATTTTATGATTGGCTTTTTAGTGTGGGCCGTCATTATATTCTGGTCAGCGTCGCTGCCGGGTAGTGGGCAGCCACAAGCATTTACCGGACTGGATAAAATTCAGCATGTTCTTGCCTATGGTGTGTTGGCGTTTTTACTGGCTAAGGCCATTTACCGGCATTTTAGCTGGAGCAGGTTGGTAGTGATTGTGATGGTGGTGGTTTTGTTGGGTGTCTGTGACGAGCTGTATCAGGCGACGATTCCCAACCGCAATTCAAGTATCAGTGATGTGATGGCGGACGGAATAGGCGCTATCGCAGGGTTTTTGGTTGCCTGGATGTGGCAGGTTTACAGCAATATGAAGAGGAAACAACAGTGAATCAATTACCGGGTGCAGGCAAGGTTGCGTTAATTACCGGTGTCACCGGACAGGATGGCGCCTATCTGGCCGAGTTTTTGCTCAGCAAAGGTTATGAAGTCCACGGCATCAAGCGGCGCGCATCATCGTTTAATACCGATCGTATTGATCATCTCTATAAGGATCCGCATGAAACCGGACGTAAATTTGTTTTGCACTATGGTGATCTCACCGATGCAACCAACTTGATTCGTATTGTGCAGGAAGTGCAGCCGGACGAGATCTATAATTTGGCGGCGCAAAGTCATGTCGCGGTGTCGTTTGAGACGCCGGAATATACGGCGAACTCTGATGCGCTGGGCACGCTACGTATACTTGAAGCAATGCGTATACTGGGTCTGGAAAAGAAAACCCGCTTCTATCAGGCCTCGACCAGTGAAATGTTTGGCAAGGTACAGGAAATCCCACAAAAAGAGACGACACCATTTTATCCACGTAGCCCCTATGGTGCGGCGAAAGTCTATGGTTACTGGATTGTGGTGAACTATCGTGAATCCTATGGCATGTATGCCTGCAACGGCATTCTGTTCAATCACGAGTCGCCGTTGCGCGGTGAGACCTTTGTTACCCGTAAAATTACGCGCGCGGCTGCACGCATCAAGCTCGGCCTGCAGGGCAAACTGTATTTAGGTAACCTCGATTCGCTGCGTGACTGGGGCCACGCGCGCGACTATGTTAAAGCGCAATGGTTGATGCTACAGCAAGACGAGGCAGAGGACTTTGTGATTGCCACTGGCAAGCAATGGTCGGTGCGCCAATTTGTTGATGCTGCCTTTGCCGAAATCGGTATTCAGCTCGACTGGGAAGGTGAGGGTGTTGACGAAAAAGGCCGCAACAAAGCCAATGGCGATGTCCTGATCGAGGTTGACCCGCGTTATTTCCGTCCCGCTGAGGTGGAGACCTTGCTCGGTGATCCCAGCAAGGCAAAGCGAAAGCTTGGCTGGGAGCCCGAGTGCAGTCTGGAGGATATGGTCAGTGAAATGGTGCGTGAAGATCTGCGTGATGCCGAAAAAGACGAACTTTGCAAGCGCGAAGGTCACAAAACCTTCAGTCACTTCGAATAAAAACGCAATATGATATCCTTATCCCGTGACGCCGTAGTTTATGTGGCAGGCCACCGTGGCCTGGTCGGTTCGGCCTTGGTTCGCAGACTTGAGGCCGAAGGCTTCAGCCATATTGTCAGCGCCACCAGCGCTGAGGTGGATTTGCGCAAACCCGACGCGGTCAAGGCATTTTACCAGCAGCATAAACCCGCCTATGTGATCGTGGCGGCGGCCAAGGTTGGCGGTATTCACGCTAACGATACTTATCCCGCCGAGTTTCTTTATGATAATTTGATGATCGAGGCTAACCTGATTCATGGTGCCTATGAGTCAGGCGTCGAAAAATTGCTCTTTCTTGGCAGTACTTGTATTTATCCGAAATTGGCGCCACAGCCGTTAAAAGAAGAGTATCTGTTGACCGGTCCACTGGAGCCGACCAATGAATGGTATGCCATTGCCAAAATCGCTGGCGTAAAGCTCTGTCAGGCCTATGCAAAACAATATGGCGCGCGCTTTATTTCGGCCATGCCGACCAATCTTTACGGGCCTGGGGATAATTTCGATCTCAATAATTCGCATGTGTTGCCGGCCTTGATGCGTAAATTCCATGAGGCAAAAAAGAATAAGGCTCCTACGGTGACCGTTTGGGGCTCAGGTAAACCTAGACGTGAGTTTTTACATGTCGATGACTGTGCTGCCGCCTGTATGCATTTGCTGGAACACTACGAGAATACAGATGAGTGGGTCAATATCGGGGTGGGCCAGGATATCAGCATTGCTGATCTTGCCGCCTTGGTCAAAGAGATCGTGGGTTACGAGGGCGGGATTATTTACGATAGCTCAAAACCTGATGGTGCGCCGCGCAAGCTGGTCGATGCCAGTCGTATTCATAATACAGGTTGGTCAGCGCAAATCGGTCTAAAAGAAGGTATTACCGAGACCTACCAATGGTATCTGGAGAATCAATAAGGTTTTACTCTGGTTCTTGCCCGGACTCGCTGTTATTGGGTGTTTTCACGTAGACCTCTATTCCTTCCAGGTCAGCCATCGGTTTCTTTTCGATCACACCCATCTCGGTGAACTTGCGTGCACCGGGTAATAGCTGGCGGTCAAACGAGCCGACGGCCTTGTTATAACTGTCAACGCTGCTCTTTAACGAGCGGCCGAGCTTGGCCAGGTGATCGCTGTAGGTCGCCATCCGTTTGTAAAGCTCATCGCCCACTTCACGAATCTTGTCCGCGTTTTGCGCCAATACTTGCTGACGCCAGCCATAGGAGACCGCACGCAACAAAGCAATGAGGCTGGTGGAAGTGGCCAGCAGAACCTTTTGCTGAATCGCATATTCGAGTAAGTCGTAATCGACTTCCAGTGCCGCATCCAAAAACTGATCGCCGGGAATGAACAAGACGACAAAGTCCGGCGTGTTTTCAAACTGCGCCCAATAGGCCTTGCTTGCCAATTCACGCACACGCTGCTTGACCTTGCGCGCATGCCTCACCAGATGTTGTTGCCGCTCTTCATCGTTGGCACTTTCTATCGCGCTGAGGTAACTGTCCAAAGGGGTTTTCGCGTCAACAATAATATTGCGTGCGTCGGGCAAGCGCACGATCATGTCAGGCCGCATGGCATTGTCACCATTATCGCTATCGGCATTGCCAGAGACCTGCAGCTCAAAATCACAGTGCTCGGACATACCGGCGAGCTCAACCAAACGTTTCAGCGTGGTTTCACCCCATTGGCCACGGACTTCGGGCCGGCGCAAGGCCTGCACCAAACGCCGTGTTTCCTGTTGCAGGTCACGCTGCGACAGCATCATATTCTCCAGGTGCTTGTCGAGGGCGCCGTAGGCTTGTTTACGTTCCAGCTCGACTTCATGTAACTGTCTGCTGGTTTTATCCAGCGCCTCTTTAATAGGTTTCACCAGATTGGCGACTGCGGCTTCTTTTTGTGACAAAGCATGTTCTGCTTTAGTCTGGTATTGCTTGAGATTTTCGCTGGCCAGTTTCAAAAAGGCATCGTTATTATTTTTTAAGGCGTCGCGTGACAATGCGGCGAAGCTATTGGCAAGTTGGTCTTGTGCGGCATCTGCTGCTTCAAGTTGGCGCGTCATGGATTGCCGCTCCACCTCCAACCGCGTCGTGATAGAGACCAGTTCCTCACGCAGTTTGCTGACATGGCGTTGTGCACGCAAATAACCAATCACCCAGCCTAAGCCTAACACCAATATTGTTAGGATAAGGCAGCTAACGATAAAAAATATCGGACTGCTTGATGCCAGTTCAGATACGGCATGAGCAAACTCGCTTGTTGAGCTATTTAATGCTTGAGCCAAGCCGCTATCTCCTTAGCCGAGTTGACGACGCCATCGGCTCCCCAGCGATCAATGTTGTCGTTTTCGCCGATATAACCAAAAGAGGCGGCCAGGGTGGTCATACCGGCATTGCGGCCGGCCTCAATATCGCGTTCGGCATCACCGACATAAAGACAGCGCCCAGCGTTCACTCCTATGATTTTGCAGGCATGCAATAAAGGCGCGGGATGGGGCTTGCTGTTCGATACCGTGTCGCCACTTACCGCGCAAGCCGCGCGTTGATCCAGCGCCAATGCTTTTAACAACGGTACGGTCAAACGGGCCGGTTTATTGGTTACAATACCCCAGGGAGTGCCTTGGCTCTCAAGTGTGGCCAGCAGCTCGCCCATGCCGGCAAACAGGCGCGTATGTTGAGCAATATGTTGCCGGTAATAATTTAATAAATATTCCCGCGTCTCGGCGTAGTCCGCGTGCCGTTCGTCAAAACCGAAACCCAGTTTGATCAAGGCCAGCCCACCGTGAGAGACATGAGGGCGAATGGTGTCAAAAGGCAGCTGTTCTTTGCCATAATAGTGCAGCGTTTGGTTCAGTGCATTGGCCAGGTCGGGCGCGGTATCGGCCAATGTGCCATCGAGGTCAAGCAATACCGCATCGTAACCGTGCACGCTTTGTTTTTGCGTCATGAATGATCAGGCCATTGCGCATGTGCCAGGTAGTTAACACTAAGATCATCAGAGAGAGTGAATTGCTCAGTAAGCGGGTGATAAGCTAACCCTTTTAGCGTTTTGATCTCGATGCCTGCTTCACGGCACCAGCGCGCCAATTCAGAGGGGCGGATAAAGCGATCATAACGGTGAGTACCTTTGGGCAGCATCTTTAACAGGTGCTCCGCACCAATAATTGCCTTGATAAAGGCACGCGCATTACGGTTCAGGGTAGAGAAAAACAGCTCCCCATCAGGTTTCAACATGGATGCACAGGCCCGAATAAGCGAACTCGGGTCGGGCACATGTTCCAGCAGTTCCATGCAGGTGATGACATCAAATTCATGTGCATGTTGCTGGGCAAAGGCCTCGGCCGAGGTTTGCTGATAATCGACCTCAAGCCCGCTTTCCAGTAAATGCAGTTTCGCTATCGAGATAGGCGCTGATGCCATATCAATACCCGTTACCTTAGCACCGCGACTGGCCATGGCCTCAGCCAACAAGCCACCACCACAGCCGACATCGAGCACGCGTTTACCGGCCAGTGCCACACGATCTTCAATAAATCGTAGCCTGACAGGGTTCAATTGGTGCAAGGGTTTGCATAGCCCTTCAGGATCCCACCAGCGTGAGGCCATGGCATCAAATTTACTCAGTTCTTGTGGATCGACATTGGCGTGTGTGTTCATAAGGCGATTATAAGTGATATCGATGGCTTAATGTTCAGGGCGCCACAAATCATAGCGTATTACCTCTGCGCGACCAGAAGGTCGCAGCTGCAAGACGTGTGTCGCATTGAGTGTGAATAGACATTTGTCTGTGGATATCCCCCTATATAGGCATGACTAATATTGCAGGTAATTGTTGGCAATATTTGTAGGTTATATCCTACAAACGGCTATTTTATCAGAGTAGATCGATCAAGCGAAAGTTCGACATGCTTCGCTAAGCCATTGTCATCAATAATAAATTATTTATTTTTTATTATACATTGTATATTTCTAATTCAGTTATGTTATGAATGTGTAAAAAAATCCAACACTTTTCATTGATGTTAAGGGTGTGTACAGTTCACAAATAATAATAAATCTAAATATGTGACTGATCGAATGATAAGGGAGCCACTTTCCATCATCAGCACTGCGCTTGCTGTGTTTTATGACAGCACCGCTATCGCGTCTTGTTTCCCGTTTTTTGTCAAACTGTTTCGTTTTAATTCCTCTCTATTTTCATTCGTCCATTTTTCTGAAAAGGACCTGACATGACCCGTTTGTCTCGCCTGTTGACTTTGTTTACTGGCTGCGTGCTGGCCCTAGGCAGCATGTTGTTATCGGCCAACGCGCTGGCGGTGACACTTTTCATTGAAGCGGAGGATTACAAGCTGGGTGGCGAAGGGGTGGGTTATCACGATACTACGGCTGGACGCCAGGGCGGTGGCGATAATGGCCGCAATGATGACGTTGACATGGAAGCCACCAGCGATACCACAGGCAACACCCTCAATATTGGTTTTGTCAGTGCAGGGGAATGGTTAGCGTATGACGTGGATGTACCGGTGGCGGGCACATATCAGATTGCGCTGCGGCATGCGAGTGATACCACAAGCAACAGGCAAGTCCATTTCGAGAGAGACGGCGTCGACATTAGCG
>WGFU01000002.1 GCA_015492075.1 Gammaproteobacteria bacterium | reverse complement strand
TGACGGATGAGGTTTGGAAGGAATACATCAAGAACCAGAAGCCGGAAGACCCGGAGGATGATTTCAGTGTACTGTAATCGCCTTCAGGCGAAATGACCGGCTTTCAGCCGTAATCCGAAGCCACCGGCTGTTAGCCGGTGGAGTATTCACAGAATATTTATGTGGGAAAAGACTAAGCCGGAGCTAGTACAGTGAAAAGAATGAACTGAGAGACTTACTCCTGATGGCTATTACGTTGATATACACGGTCTGTTTTGGCGACAAACTGCGCGACAGTGTGTTGCTGTAATCT
Organism: Gammaproteobacteria bacterium; assembly: GCA_015492075.1. Classification (GTDB taxonomy): domain Bacteria; phylum Pseudomonadota; class Gammaproteobacteria. The sequence continues at coordinate 16,822 of WGFU01000002.1, read as the reverse complement.
TGAAAGACTGCAAAAACGTGCGCCGAACATTCCTGTGCCATCATTTCGGTGTCTTACTTCAATGGCACATAATACATCATGCTCTGGGAGATGCATAAGACAGTCTTGATAGTATGTGCCGGGGCTGATTTTTTCTATGTCATGTTCTGAGACTTTAGCAGCGACACCATCCACTGACAGGTTGACCATTTCACCATGAATGGCGCCTAGCTCGGGGTGCGACAAGATGACTTCGATATTGTCTTGTGGTATTACTCTGTAGGCTAGCCGTTGTTGTGTGTGGCAGATATGGTTAGGTATACTAACCTGGAAAAAATCGGGTATGCATGTATAGTCATCCTTGAGAACCCGAGAACTCCAGTTTAACTTTGAATTATTTAAAAATACTTCAATATCCGCCTGTTCTGAATTATGAAGCAAAGCGTTACCACTGTCAGGTCGCAATAGTTCGAGCGACATAGTTTTTTCTTTAGGATCAATGTCAATGATTGAGCTGAAGTAGGTGGTCGTAGAGCTGTCGATACGTAGGCGCAGAGTGGCGACCTGACGATTGGTTATTTCAAGTAATTGAAGGATTTTTTCCTGGTCCACGATATCCTTTGTGGAGCTCGGTGAGTTATTGTCCATATCGATCCTCCTTATTGAGGACTACTCATTAAATCAATCGCTATAATCTTAAGCAGAGTGACGTTTTCCGGGTTATGCTAGGCACTGCTAATGGATGACCCGCATTGATGATGCGTCATTTTACCAAGGCGATTATATGCACTGTTATTTTTTGGTAACTGGCCGCGTAATACGTTTAGCGCCATTTCAGTTTTTCTCTGACTTAAGCTTATTATGCGCCCGTTGACTTGGTTTTTATCACTACATAACTGCAGTTGTCGGTTCAGACGATCCCAATTTTGTAGCAAAGCCTGAGAAGGGTCTTTTTGAGCCAAAAATTGGCGCACTGTTCCTGATTCGCGTCGATAGCCCATACTTGTGACAAGTTGCAGCCGCGCACGAGCATGTGTTTCCAATTTTTCGAGCAAAGAGCGTTTCGTTTGACTGATATGGTCTATTTGCCCAATATCGGAATTGGCCAATGCATCGCGTTCATCGTCGAGAGCCTTAGCCATAGTCTTGGCTAGTGTTGTTTCTGCATTGAGCTGATCAAGTAATTCTCTGTGCATAGCTTTCCACGTATTTTATTTGGATTACTCTGTATTCAATTCATAACTGATGATTTTGTCAGCAACGCGTTCTACGTCGATTTCAAAACTGCCGCTGTTTAGCGCACTGCGTAACTCAGAAACTCTTTGATCGTTAACTATGGGTACAGTTACTAATTGTTCCTCAATTTTCCTGAGTTTAACGGCACTGTCAGTGATGCTAACAACATCCTGGAGAGAAGATTGAACCGGGCTTGAGCTAGTTTTGGCTGTGTCAGTGCCCACATTTTTCGGCGCAACTGTGCTCCTGGTATCACCTAGCTGAGCAATACTATTCCTGGTAATTTCAATCGTCAATGTCTGGCTCCCGTATAACTAATGATTCTTCAGCCATTATAGCGGCTGCGCGAAGTTAAACTTTAACTATTATAGCACCACTGAGACAATCCCCGGTGACGTCACTATTGCGCTAATTATACGGTTTGAACTGATATTTTTCACAGATATACGTTCTCCATTGGCACCATCAGAGAGTGCCTCACCGTGCATGCGTACTTCAATGCCAGCAAGCACGGCTCGTATAGTCACCTTATCGCCACGAGTAACAAGTCGTTTACTGCTAATAGCGTGGGGCCCTATCGGTTTGCCCTTGGAGAGGGTGCGTTTGGTGACCATGCCGATGACATCATCGATGCGTTGGTAGTAATCCTGCCGTAGTTGCGTGAGCTCGGTGTATTGCAAGTGGATGTCATCGCCCGATAGCATGGCACCGCGCGGGATACCTCGTTTGGCGACCACGATATTATCAAATAGTCGTACTGTAGCACCAAGATAAAATTTCCAGGGTTTAGGGCTACTGCATTTCACGGCGACGGCAATTCGTCCCCGCAATTCACCCACCCCGCGTACCGTTGTTTCTAATGGTTTATTACATTGTCGCAAGCGCAGTCGATTGTCGATTGGATTGAGTGTGATTTCGACATTGGTGGTGTTATCACCGATATGTTGACTGATGTGCTGATAAATAGCCTTTTCTATGGATTCATGGCTCTGTAATGGTTCAGCTGAGTGGGTGGCCAATGGTATGGCTAATGCTGTCAGTAGCGTCAAAAGACGTGAGCAGAGTACTTTAATCATAGTTTTCATTGTGCATTGACTAGATAAATAGATGAACAAGATTAAAGCAATTAACGTGCCGTGTAGAAGGAAATCAAGCTTGAGCGATGACTGCCGATAAATGGCGTAGGAACAATAGTAAAGCTGGGAGAGGGGATGGTGAATGCCACGGGGCAAGCGCTTAATAATTGCGGAGAGAGCAGACTTGATTTGCTGCTCTTTGATTTAAACGGCGACAGTTTGTTTGGTATAAATGTCTTCCGGGTAAGCGAGGCTTTACCGTGCCCTCATTTGTCCCAGCTCCCGAGTGCAGGCCCCTATGTTACTGGTATTGCTTATGTACGCGGTATAAATATACCTGTTGTTGATTTATCCAAGGCAATCGGTTGTCGTGACAGAACACCGATGAGTAATTCGTCAGTAATTGTGTGCGAATCAAACAGCCGGTCGTATGGGTTTTTGGTGCAGAATATCAGGCAAATAGTCAGTATTCCCTGGGCGCAGGTTAATTCACCACCAAAAGCCTTGGAGAAGTCATGTAGCATCAGTGCAATTGCTCATACTGGCGCAGAGCAAGTTGTCCAGGTGATTGATGTTGAGCATGTGCTGGACATTATAGAGCCACCACCACCTAGTCAGTACGATGAGTGCGATTGGGTGCAGAAAAATGAACTCAAAGGTACGCAGGTCTTAGTGGTGGAAGATTCTAAAATTGCCCGTGATCATTTAGCGCGATTTCTTGACTATGTTGGCGTTGTCTATACATTGGCCGAGAATGGGCAAGAGGCATTAGCAATCATCAAGCAATGGGGGCGTTCCGGTGAAGGAATGTTGGAGCGCTTATCGGTGATCATTGCCGATGTTGAAATGCCTATAATGGACGGCCTGACTCTGGTAAGAGAAGTACGAAAAGACCACCGGATGGATAATATTATTTTGTGTCTGCATTCAACTCTTGGCAATCTACTTAGCGAACGTATGGCTGGTGAGATCAAAGCCGATGCCGTTGTATCAAAGGGTGATTATCCCACTTTGCTGGCTACAATGAAGATGTCAAATAGTGATCTGCGAAAGTAAAGTGTTTGAATGGTTATTTTCTGAAAGTATGGAAAAATGCTAGCAAAGGTTAGCGCTGACGGTGGCGACAAACAGCGCGCAAGAACGATCGACACTCCAGCGCTCAGTGAGTGTGATTACCGTACATTTTGCGATTATCTGGAGCGGTTGTGTGGCATAGTACTTGGCTCAAATAAGCAGTATTTGCTAACTAATCGTCTTCTTCCTTTGCTTGATGAATACTCCTTACGATCATTTTCTGAACTGATTGCATTGATTGTTAGCGGCAAAAAAACATCCCTGGCGACGCGTGTCGTAGACGCAATGACTACCAATGAAACCTCATGGTTTCGTGACCAGTTCCCGTTTAAACTTCTCAAGCACCATATATTGCCGGGTATGCTGGAGGCGGGGCGGCGGCGTGTCAGCATTTGGTCGGCGGCTTGCTCGTCGGGGCAAGAGCCTTACTCTATTAGTATGGCTATTGCTGAATTTCTCGATACTCATCCTCAGTGCTTCCTCAATCCGAAGATTGTTTCAACCGATATCAGTACAACAGTTCTCAACCAAGCACGCAAAGGTATTTATGATGACGCTGCCATTGCTCGGGGTCTGGATGCGAGGCAATCTAAACGCTTCTTTACGGCCGGGCAAAATGGCTTTCAAGTGATACCCGAAATCAAAACGCGCATTGCATTTCAATTGCTGGACCTGCAGCAGGATTACAGTGTTTTGGGAAAACAGGATGTTATTTTTTGTCGTAATGTGTTGATTTATTTCTCGTCTCAACTACGGAATAATATCATTGAGCGAATGATCGCTAATATGAACCCTAAGGGCTACCTTTTTTTGGGGGCTTCCGAATCGCTTGGTGGCTTTGTGCGATATTTTGAAACCGTTCGTGGTCACGGCGGCATGGTTTATCAACTCAAGTAGGTTTTGCTTGCCGCTCTAGCGGCATCGTATTGCCTCATCGTCAACACAGTTCAAAAAAAGCACCGCAAAATACAGGATTGTTCGCGCTAAAGCATGCCTGGCACAGAGGTTGCACTAAACTCGTCAAATGAATCATAGCGTACCCTTCAGGGGCGGAAAGAGTTTGATGAGATGAAGATCAGTTTTGAAAATGCCTTGGGGATTCATGCGGATGCGCTATCACTGCGTAGCAAACGTCTGGAAATTCTGGCTGCCAACCTGGTCAATGCCGACACCCCAGGCTACAAAGCAAAAGATATAGATTTTCGTACGGTTCTTAATGGTGTGTCTGCCGAAAGTACAGCGAAGCAGCTTAGAACGACGCATGCCGCTCATATTAGCATTGGTGCCGGTTCCTCAGCCCCTGATTTTGAAATCAAGTACCGGGTGCCGACACAGCCTACAGTAGATGGGAACACCGTTGAGGCTGAGGTCGAGCAAACAGAGTTTGCTCGCAATGCGACGCAGTATCAAGCCAGCCTGCAATTTCTCAGCGGTCGTTTCTCGGGCTTGCGCAAAGCGATTACAGGAGAATAACTATGGCATTATTTGGTGTTTTTGATGTTGTCGGTTCTGCCATGAACGCACAAACAGTACGTTTGAATACCACGGCCAGTAACCTTGCCAACAGTAATACCGTGGCCGAAAGCCCGGAAGACACCTACCGCGCCCGTCACCCGGTATTCGCAAGCATGATCGGGGAGCTTGGTAATGAGGCAACGGCGGGTGTGCGGGTAACTGGCATTGTCGAGAGTCAGGCACCATTAAGAACGCAGTTTGCCCCAGAGCACCCTTTGGCTAATGAAGAGGGGTATATCACCCTGCCTAACGTTAATGCCATCGAAGAAATGACCAATATGATTTCTGCATCGCGTTCTTATCAACAGAATGTCGAAGTGCTAAATACCACCAAACAGCTATTGCAACGTACCTTGACGATCGGGCAATAGCAGCAGGAGTTAAACAGTGAACGACTTGGATATTAGCAGACTGCAAAGCCTTGGCATTGCGACCCAGCCAAGAACGCAGGAAACCGCAGAGCTGGGTCAGGATGACTTTTTGCGAATAATGTTGGCTCAATTAGAAAATCAGGACCCGACCTCGCCATTGGAAGGCAACGAATTTTTAAGTCAGATTACACAGTTCAGTATCGCAGACGGCATTAGTGGTCTTAATGACTCTTTTTCCGATCTCTCTAACTCGTTGACTTCTAACCAAGCTTTGCAGGCATCGGCCCTGGTTGGGCGCTCTGTGCTTATTCTTGGCGATACCGCCACTTTGAGTGATACGGGTAATTTACAGGGAAGGGCTGCGCTCACTGAGGCAGCAAATTCAGTAACGGTGGATATTTTTAGCCAGGGTGGCGAGTTAGTCCATTCATTAAACCTCGGCCCGCAGGCACCGGGTAATGTAGATTTTTCGTGGAATGGTTTGAACAGCGATGGAGAGACTGCTGTACCAGGTGCATATCGCGTTGTTGCCAGGGCCAATATTGGAGGTTCAGAACAAGCGCTCAATACGTTGGTTTCAGCAAGAGTGGATAGCGTTACGCTGCAAAATGGACGCGGTGGCTTAGAAGTTAACCTGGCAGGGATCGGTCCAGTCAGTTTTTCTTCCGTTGAAGAAATTCGTTAATTAGGTTTAGCAGGAGAGTATAGTATGCCATTTAGAACAGCCCTTAGCGGTATCAATGCCGCTTCATCGCAGCTCCAAGTTATTGGAAATAATGTTGCTAATGCCAATACCACAGGTTTTAAATTATCCCGCACAGAGTTTGCTGACGTTTTTGCTTCATCAAATGTGAGTTCATCATCTGACGCTATTGGCGCAGGTGTGCGTGTTTCCAGTGTGACGCAGCAATTCACCCAGGGGAATATTGATTTTACCGATAATGGCCTCGACGTGGCGATTAATGGTAATGGCTTCTTTCAGCTGTCTGATGTCAGCACGGGTGGCACCGTGTATTCGCGTGATGGTGCATTCAGAGTTGATGCGAATGGTTTTATCGTCAATAGTCGCGGTGATCAATTACAAGCACGCACGGCAGACGCGACTGGGAATATCACCGCTAACGTTGGTGGTTTGCAAGTCAATACCGGAGCACTGCCGCCGACGCCGACGTCGTTGATAGAGCTGGGCTTGAATTTAGATGCTTCTTCTACCATTCCATCAGTTACACCATTCAGCGCGACTAACCCATCCACCTATAATTCGACGACCTCGCTAACGGTCTTCGATTCCCAGGGCTCTTCGCATCTTGTTACAACGTACTACGTCAAAACCGCTGCCAACACCTGGGATACTCACGTTATTATCAACAATACTGAGTTAACACCGACTGCGCCGGCGACCGGAGAGCTGACATTTAATACCAATGGCACCTTGGCGACACCGACTGATGGCCAAGTGGCCTACGATGCTTTCTCGGTTGGTGCCGGCACTGCATCGCTTAATCTAACTTTGGATTATACGGGGACTGGGGCAGACACATCACAGTTTGGTGCGGCGTTCTCAGTCAATTCACTAAGCCAAAATGGATTTCCTACTGGCCAGCTGACTGGTATCGACATAGGCAGTGATGGGATTGTGTTGGCACGTTTTTCTAATGGACAATCTAACGCCCTGGGCCAGATACAATTGACCAATTTCGACAACCCCCAAGGCCTACGTCAGTTAGGAAACAATACCTGGGTAGAGAGTTCTGACTCGGGTGTGGCGCAGCCTAACGTGCCGGGTGTGGGGGGGGTTGGCTTGTTACAATCCGGTGCCCTTGAAGGGTCTAATGTAGATATCACTGAAGAACTGGTTAGTATCATATCAGCTCAGCGTAATTTTCAGGCTAATGCCGAAGTGATCACGACAGCAGATGCTTTGACGCAAACCATTATTAACATCCGATAAGGCCGGAGTAGCGCGTTATGGATCATAGTCTTTACGTTGCGATGAGCGGTGCTAAGCAGACCATGCTGGCGCAGGCGATTAATGCCAATAATCTTGCTAATTTGAGCACAGTTGGGTTTCGTGCCGAGCTGGCTTCTTTTCAAAGTTCTAATGTTGAAGGTGTTGGATTGCCGACACGTGTTAATTCTGTAGTAGGTTCTGATGGATCAGATTTTTCGGCGGGAGGCCTAAACTATACGGGACGTGAACTTGATTTTGCGATTAATGGCGATGGCTGGATTGTTGTTCAAGGTGCGGATGGCGAAGAGGCCTATACCCGCGCCGGAGATATGCGAGTTGATAACTTAGGTCAATTGACGACAGGTGGGGGCTTGCCTGTGTTAGGTGATGGTGGACCAATTGCGATACCACCGTTCGAGAAACTGGAAATTGGTAAAGACGGCACCGTGTCAGTAAGAGCGATAGGCCAGGCCGCGAATGCTTTGCAGATAGTGGATCGCGTTAAGTTGGTTAATCCCCCGGTAGAGGAATTAGTTAAAGGTAGGGATGGTTTGTTCCGTCTTGCCAATGGCGATATTGCACCACCTGATGCGAATGTATCGTTGATTGCCGGTGCCCTCGAATCAAGTAATGTCAATGCAGTTGATACACTATTAAATACTATTACGTTAGCGAGAGAATTTGAGTTCCATATTAAAGTTATGGAAACTGCACAGCAAAATGATTCTACCACGACGCAGTTGTTGCGTATCAGCTAGCCGGTAAAAGGACAGTAGAGGTAATCCCATGAATTCCGCACTATTTGCAGCAAAAACAGGATTGGATGCACAGCAGACACGTGTTGCCATTATTTCCAATAACCTTGCTAACGTAAGCACCACTGGTTTTAAACGTGACAGACCGGTGTTTGAAGACTTGCTTTACCAAAACGTTCGCCAGGTGGGTGCGGCATCTTCACAGGATACCTTGTTGCCATCGGGTTTGAACATCGGCACTGGTGTACGCGTCGTTGCCACTGAAAAATTGCATACGCAGGGTAATATTACGATTACCGATGATCCGCTAAACGTCGCGATACAAGGGCGAGGCTTTTTACAGACTTTATTGCCGGATGGTACTCTGGGCTATACTCGTGACGGTTCACTGCAAATTGATGCGCAGGGGCAATTGGTCAATTCATCGGGTTTTACCATACAGCCTGCTATCACTATCCCCGCCGCGGCTCTGAGCGTTTCGATAGGTTCTGATGGCACTGTATCGGCACAGCTCTCAGGTCAGGCAGCACCGACACAAGTAGGCAATATTCAGTTAGTAGATTTCGTTAATCCATCGGGTTTGCAGCCCAACGGTGACAATTTGTTTCTTGAGTCCGCATCCAGCGGTGCTCCCCAGGCCGGGACACCGGGATTAAACGGATTGGGTTCGCTGGTTCAAGGTGCAATTGAAAGTTCAAATGTCAACGTTGTGGAAGAGCTCGTCAGTATGATCGAGGCGCAACGTGCCTATGAGTTGAACTCAAAAACGATTGAAACAGTGGATCAAATGCTGCAATACGCCAGCAATAACCTCTAATGATTGGCTTGTCCGTTGATATGTGCATAAATAAAAATTGTATGGCAAAAGTTACACGTATAGGGCTTCTTCTGTTGATGATTTTTGGCGTAGGGGCATGCGCGAATAGCAATTTACGTAAAGTGGAGTTTGAACCACCTGACTATGAGATAACTGCGCCATCGCCGCCGGTTAATGGCTCTATTTTTAGTTCAAATTACACCATGACGCTTTTTAGGGATAAAAAAGCCAATCGGGTGGGTGATCTACTGACAATTGTCCTGGTTGAACAGACCACGGCTAGTAAATCTGCTGATCTTAGTGCAGATAAAGACACCTCTATTAATATTGTTAACCCGACTGTTCTGGGGCGGCCAGCAAGTCTGATTGTTAACAACCGTACGCTGGCAACCACTGCGGACAGTCAAAGTGAATTCGCCGGGTCAGGTAGTGCAAATCAAAGTAATCGCCTTAACGGTAATGTCTCTGTGGTGGTTGAAGAAGTATTGTCTAACGGTAATTTACGTGTGCGCGGTCAGAAATTGATCACCATCAACCAGGGTGATGAGTTTGTCCGCGTTACGGGGTTGGTGAGGCCTCAGGACATTCGCGGTGATAATACCGTGTTGTCAACGCATATTGCGGATGCTCACTTCAGCTATGGTGGTCGCGGTGTGATTGCAGATTCAAATTCGATGGGGTGGTTGGCACGATTCTTCAATAGCCCGTACTGGCCATTCTAAAACGACGGATATTTGTCATGCGAAGTAGTTTGTACCAAGGTGATACTAAATCTAATAAAAGCCTGTGTTTGGGTATTTTATCATTACTATGCGTAATGTTTGTACAAACGGTTAGCGCAGAACGTATCAAGGATCTGGCGACAATCGCAGGTGTTCGCAATAACCCTTTAGTCGGTTATGGTTTGATTGTTGGGCTTGACGGTAGTGGAGATCAAACTAGCCAAACGCCATTTACGGTGCAAAGTGTACTGAGTATGTTGCGCCAATTTGGTGTCACCATTCCGCCGGATGTAAACCCGCAACTGAAAAATGTGGCGGCAGTCTCTCTTCATGCGCAATTACCTGCGTTTGCCAAACCGGGGCAAACTATTGATGTGACTGCATCATCCATTGGTAATGCTAAAAGCCTGCGTGGTGGCAGCTTACTGGCCGCCCCGTTACGTGGTGTTGATGGCGAGATTTACGCGATTGCGCAAGGTAGTTTGATCGTAGGTGGCCTAGGTGTTTCGGGCGCCGATGGCTCGAGTATTACTATCAATGTGCCCAGTGTCGGTCGTATACCAAATGGTGCGATCATAGAGCGTCCTTCACCGACGCAGTTTGGTACCGCCGACGCCATCGTTTTGAATTTACATACACCTGATTTTACGACGGCAAAACGTTTGTCAGAAATCGTCAATGAGTCGCTTAACATCGATGTGGCACAGCCCGTAGATGCTTCTTCGATTTTTATTCGCGCGCCGCAGGATGCAGGTCAGCGAGTGTCATTTGTTTCCTTGATTGAGAATCTGACGGTAGAGCCAGGTGAAGCCGCAGCCAAAATTATTATTAATTCCCGCACTGGTACGATAGTCATTGGCAGTCACGTTAGGGTGACTCCCGCCGCCGTTACCCATGGCAGTCTCACCGTTACCATTACCGAAGACTTCAGTGTCAGCCAACCGGGGCCTTTATCACAAGGCGAGACACAGGTGATTGCGGATACTGGAATTACCGTTGATCAAGGTGGCAGCCGTGCTTTTCTCTTTGAGCCGGGTAGCTCGCTGGAGGCTATTGTCCGTGCGATAAACGAGGTGGGCGCTGCACCAGGTGATTTGGTGGCTATTCTCGAAGCGTTAAAACAGGCTGGTGCATTACGCGCTGAGCTGATTGTGATTTAGCCATGACTACAATCAGCGCAAACAGTATTTACACTGATTTTAATAGTCTCTCTTTGTTGCGAAAGGATACCGAACTCAAGCCTGAGTCTGATGCCTCCCTGCGTGATGTGGCGCAGCAATTTGAATCATTGTTTTTACACATGATGTTGAAGTCAATGCGTTCATCGGTATCAGAAAGTGAGCTAATGTCTAGCGAGCAAACGGGTTTTTACCAGGAAATGCTGGACCAGCAATTATCAACTGAGCTGCCTAAACAAGGCGGTATTGGCCTCGCTGATATTATTGTTCAACAACTGAGTAAGCAGGGGAAGAGCGGGGAAACATCCGCATTCTCTGATAACATATTTGATCAGCGACTTGAGCTGATGAATATTGCGCCGTCTTCAGACACCGAGAAAGATGAGATTATTGGTTTGGGAGACCAAACACAAACTCGTACCCAGTTTATTAGTGACCTTGTTCCGGCGGTTAATAGCGCAGCGGAAAATCTGGGCATCAAGCGGGATGCGATACTTGCCCAAGCAATTCTGGAAACAGGTTGGGGCCAATCGATTATTCATGATAGTGAAGGAAAAAGCAGCCATAATCTTTTTGGTATTAAGGCAGATGAAAAATGGCAGGGCGATCGCGTCACTGCGAGAACGTTTGAATTTGTCGATGGAGGCTTGCGACCTCGTTATGAAGATTTTCGTGCGTATGAATCTTATGAAGCGTCTGTTAAAGACTATATCAGTTTTTTAAAAGATAATTCACGTTATCAAGAAGCGCTGAGCCATGGTGCTAATGCCAATGAATATGCGGAAAAAATCCAACAAGCGGGCTATGCGACTGATCCGGCTTATGCAGATAAGATAAAAGGCATTTTGGCCGGCAACACTTTCAGGTCATTGGTGGCAAATGCTGAGGCAAGGTTGAAATAGTGGCGGACCTACTCGGCATTGGCACCAGTGCTCTGTCGGCAAACAGCCGGGCATTAGCTACAGCCAGTAATAATATCGCTAACGTTAATACGGAAGGTTATAGCCGTCAGCGTGTTGGGTTTACCGAACGCCCGCCTAACATCAGCGGGGCACTGGCCCTCGGCACAGGGGTATCGGTTGATTCTGTTAGCCGAGTCTACGATAATTTTGCTGTCGACCAATTGAGAGTGAATAACGCATCATTTTCGAATTTTGAGACCCTTAATGAGTTTGCATCGCAATTGGACAGTATTTTGGCCGATTCCAATGCGGGTCTATCACCTGCGATATCAGAGTTTTTCGGTGCCTTACAGGAAGTCGCTGATGATCCTAGTTCAACCGCGACACGACAAGTGCTGTTGTCTGAATCAGAGTCTTTGGTGTCACGCTTTGACGCGATTTCAGGCAGGCTGGAATCATTAAACAGAGCGGTTAATACCGATATCAGCGCGACAGTTAGCGATATCAATATTATTTCACGTTCGATTGCGGACTTGAATGGCAGAATTGCAGATACCGAATCTGGTGGTAGCGGTGTGGTCGCCAATGATTTACGTGACCAACGTGATCGCTTGCTTTTGCAATTGTCTGAATATACCAATGTTAATATTGTTGAACAGTCCAATGGTGCCCTTAACGTCTTTATAGGTAGCGGGCAGTCGTTGGTATCTGGCTCTTTTGTTCAGTCGTTATCGGTGGTGAGCAATGATTTTGACTCGAGTCGGCTTGAGATCGGTTATGTCTCAAATGGTACGACCACACAGATCTCCGCTCAGATCGCAGGCGGTCGTCTCGGCGGTTTATTTGATTTCAGGGAGGGTGTGTTAGAACCTGCGCGTAATAGGCTGGGCCAAGTGGCGATAGGGATTACTAGTCAGATCAACGATCAACACCGTCTTGGTCAAGACCTGAACGGTAGTACGGGTGGACTGTTTTTTAATGACCTTGCATCCGTATCCGCGCTAGCTTTTGCAAACACCAACAATGCTGGTAGCGGTGTCCTTAATGTGGCCGTGACGGATGTGAACTTGCTGACAAACAGCGATTATTTGCTGAGTAATAACGCCGGGGCTTACAGCATTACCCGCTTATCTGACAATACTGTCACCAGCCTTGGTGCCTTTCCGGGTACCGACGCTGTGGTTGATGGACTGACCATCAGTTTGGCATCCGGCACGATAAACAGCGGTGACGCCTTTTTGATTAAACCCACGGCCGCTGCGCCCAGAGACCTGCGTTTGCAGATTACGGACGTTCGTCAAGTCGCAGCTGCTGCACCCATTATAGGGCAGGCATCGGCCAATAATACCGGCAACGCCACGATCAGTCCTGGAGTGATTAATGGGCCACCACCGCTTAATACGAATTTGACACAGCCCGTTACGATTACATTTAATGATCCACCGACCACCTTTAATGTCACCGGTACCGGCACGGGCAACCCGACAAATGTTGCTTATACTTCTGGCAATGCAATCACCTATAATGGTTTTACTGTCGAATTGAGCGGGGTGCCGGCGCCAGGGGATGTGTTTACCATCACCGCCAATACAGGTGGTGTGGGTGATAACAGGAATGCTTTATTGCTTGCAGGTATCCAGCAGCAACTTGGCCTGAATAGTGGTACGTCGACCATCGGTAATGTCTATGGCAGTCTGGTGGCCGAGGTCGGCACACGAACGCGAGAGTCGCAGCTCAATCGCGAGGCGCAGCAGACTTTATTGCAGCAGTCACAGGCGACTAGAGATGCCATTTCCGGCGTCAACCTGGATGAAGAGACAACCAACCTGCTCAGGTTTCAACAAGCCTTTCAGGCATCGGCGCAGATCATCAGTATTGCCGATGATTTGTTTCAAGTCTTGCTAGGCGCGGTTTCTCGTTAGTTATGCGCATATCAACGAGTCAATTTATTCAGCAGGGTTTGAGTCAAATATTGACTCAGCAACAGCGAGTAGCCGATACCCAGCAACAATTGGCAACAGGACGTCGCGTCGTCAAGCCATCTGATGATCCGGCAGCGGCAACACGTTCGCTGACTTTAAGAGAAGGTATTGCGACACTGCAACAATATAATGACAACAGCAATTTGGCCAATAGCCGTTTAAGAATAGAAGAGTCAGCGCTGATTAGCGCGGGTGATTTATTACAAAGAGCGCGAGAGTTGGCGATACAGGCGAATAACGCCACTCAAACCAATGAAACTCGGGCTGGCGCGGGTGCCGAATTGCAAGGCATACTTGAAGGTTTGCTCAGTGCCGCCAATACGCGCGATGCTAACAATGAATATATATTCGGGGGCTATCGGACGAATGCGCCGCCATTTGTGCAAACAGGAAGCGGTTTTAGCTATATCGGTGATCAGGGAGTCAGAGAGGTTCAAGTTGGTGCGTCCAGGCGGGTCGCTATCGGTGATTCAGGAGAAGCGGTTTTTTTTGATATAGCCAATGGTAATGGCACCTTTGCCACCAGTGCCAACTCGTCGAATACCGGCAACGGCCTGATCGATAGTGGCAGCGTCACCAATATCAGCAGTTACGTCCCCGATACCTATACGGCGACGTTTACCTCACCGTCGACCTATGAGGTGACCGATAGTAGCAGCAATGTTGTTGCAACAGGGACTCATTCCAGCGGGCAGCCGATTGAGTTTTTGGGTATTCAAGCAGTGGTTACGGGGCAACCTGCGACAGGAGACACATTTACCTTTGCTCAAAGTACTGGTCAGGACGTTTTTACCACGATTCAGGATTTAATCAATGTATTGAATACGACGGTGACCGATCCCAGCTCTCAAGCTGATTTAAATAACGGTATTAATGTCGCATTGGCTAATATAGACCAAGCCTTGAATAATATTGTACAGACTCGTTCTAGCGTTGGCTCGCGGCTCAATGCGCTGGAAGACCAAGCCAACATTAACAGCATTTTTCAGCTTGAGGCTCAAACCAGTCTCGCCGGCATTGAAGATATCGATATCGCCGAGGTTATTAGCAATTTCAACCAGCAGCTGGTGTCATTACAGGCGGCACAACAGGCCTTTGTCCAGGTTCAGCGTCTATCGCTACTCAACTTCCTGTAGTCTCGCTTCATTTGCTATGATTACGAGCGATATGGCCGGGTCAGATAAAAAAACAATATTCGTCACAGGCGGTGCTGGCTTTATTGGTTCAGCATTGGTGCGCCAACTCGTCCTGGAGACTTCGGCAACGGTTGTTAATATCGACAAACTCACCTATGCCGGCAATTTGGCTTCACTGGTTAGCGTGGCGGAAAGTGAGCGCTATCATTTTGAGCAGTGTGATATCTGCGATCGTGAAGCGATATCGCGCGTATTCAGGGACTACCGGCCCGATGCTATTGTACATCTCGCCGCAGAGTCCCATGTTGATCGTTCTATCGATGGCCCTGGCAGTTTTATCCATACCAATATCCATGGTACCTATGTTTTGTTGGAGCAGGCATTAACCTATTGGAAGACTCTTGATGATGCCAAAAAAGCTGCATTTCGTTTTCATCACGTTTCGACCGATGAGGTGTACGGTTCACTGGGAGACATAGGTGCGTTTACTGAAACCACATCCTATGAGCCGAATTCTCCATATTCGGCAAGTAAGGCGGCTTCGGATCACTTAGTTCGAGCTTGGCATCAAACCTATGGTTTACCAGTATTGCTGAGCAATTGTTCTAATAATTACGGTCCTTATCAGCATCCGGAAAAATTGATTCCGACGATTATTAGTAATGCTATCAATGGCCAGCCGATTCCTATCTACGGTAAGGGCGATAATGTGCGAGACTGGTTATTTGTCGACGATCATGCTCATGCCTTGCGTAGCATTTTGGCCAAGGGCAAAGTGGGCGAAAAATATAACGTTGGTGGTCACAACGAATTCAGCAATATGCAGGTGGTTGGCTTGGTATGTGATTTGCTCGATGAGTTGCTGCCGCAATCAGAATACAATCCGCATGCATCACTGATTGAATTTGTGACTGATCGCCCCGGTCATGATAAACGCTACGCGATCGATGCCGGTAAAATTAAGGCCGAATTAAATTGGTCGCCGTCGGAAACGTTTGAAAGCGGTTTGAGAGCAACGGTGCAATGGTATCTCGAAAACCCTGAATGGCATGCGTCTTGGAGCAAGAAAGGTTTTGATAGCCAACGTTTAGGACTTAGGCAATGAAAGGGATTGTTCTTGCTGGTGGCAACGGCACACGGCTTTACCCGCTGACACGGGTGATCAGCAAGCAATTGTTGCCGGTTTACGATAAACCGATGATATATTATCCATTGTCAGTGTTAATGTTGGCCGGTATTCGCGATATTTTAATTATTTCCTCACCACGTGACTTGCCCCAGTTTGAGTCCTTATTGGGTAATGGTGAAAATTGGGGGATTAATTTAAGTTATGCAGTGCAAGAACGGCCGCAAGGGCTGGCCCAGGCATTTTTGATTGGTGAAGAGTTTATTGCCGATGACAATGTTTGTCTCGTTCTGGGCGACAATATATTTTATGCTAGTCAACTGCCGGCCTTGTTGCATAAGGCGGCTGAGAAAAAAAACGGTGCCACGGTTTTCGGCTACTCAGTGCGTAACCCCAGTGATTATGGTGTATTGTCGTTTGCCGCTGACGGCAAGCCAGATGGGATCATTGAAAAGCCAACCAAGCCACCATCAAATATTGCGGTAACCGGCTTGTATTTTTACGATAACAAAGTGGTCTCTATTGCAAAAGAGGTTAAGCCCTCACAGCGGGGTGAGCTGGAAATCACGGATGTTACGCAAACCTATCTTGAGGCAGGTGAACTTGATGTGACTCTTTTGGGTCGTGGTGCTGCCTGGCTTGATACAGGAACGCACAGCTCCTTGATGGCGGCGAGTCAATACGTTGAAGTCATCGAGGCGAGACAAGGTTTGAAGATATCCTGCCCTGAAGAAATTGCATGGCGCATGAATTACATTGATGATAAGCATTTTGAGCAGTTGGGTGAATCGCTGGAGTGCAGCGGTTACGGTAGTTATTTACTAAGCTTGCTGGAACAAGAAAAGTAGTTATTTCTTTCTCGTTAATAATAGTTAATGAATATCACTGTTGTCCCATTAACTTGATATAAGGAGGCTTGAGTTATTCACATATTGTTACAATGAGAATGCTTACAACTTATTGAACAAAAAGGAATAACCAAGCCATGGCACATAATAATAC
>WGFU01000001.1 GCA_015492075.1 Gammaproteobacteria bacterium | reverse complement strand
GCGGAACTGCTTGACGTCAACGGCCATGTGATCGCTGACACTTTGCAAGAAGCCGTTATCGGCAGAGAAACGACGGCCGATCTGGCCCAGGAGCTCTACGATACCCGTATCGCCCCCGATGACCACCTCACCATTCTTTATCGCGAGGCATTGCGCGGCAAGCCGGCTCACTTACGGGTGACCATCGTTGTCGAGCCGGATCATTTTTATGAACGTTTTTATCAACTGCGACTGGCCAATATGGCCGCCGGCCGCAGTGCCGACTTGTTACGTGAAGCCCTGGCCAACACTCGACAATCACACTTTGCGCTGTTTCAACACACCTACCCGATCAACATCGACTTCGCTGCCACTGCGTTGACTGCGTCTGCCACGCATCAAGCCAGCCGACCGGCAACCCATCAGCAGGCCGCCGTCGCCGCACACAAAATCTATTGGAATGACGACAACATCGAGTGGCATGGTTACAACGATGGGCTGGCACTGGCCAAGGCGCAAAGCAAACCTATCCTGCTAATCTTTTACGCCGATTGGTGCTCAAGCTGCCATGCCTACCGGCCGCTCTTCGAAGATCAACGCCTGGTGGAATTGAGCAGAAAATTCGTTATGGTCCGCGTCAACAGCGATGAGCAAGCCGAGATCAACCGGGCCTATATCCCCGAAGAAGAATGGGAATACGTACCTCGCACCTTTGTACTGACCCCGGATGGCAAACGCATGCCCCATGTCTACCCAAAGACCACAGCGCCGCGCTATTTTATCAGCGCCGATGATCCCGCCGAATTCTTGTTTGTCATGCAAGCAGCGCTGCTCGAATTGCAACAAAGACCAGACCCACGATAGAGTGTTCATCTTATGCATATTCGGCATCCAATCCTAGCTCACCGGGGAAAAAAACCCTTGCCCAAACCTGCGCTATCGCGTTACCTTAAATCTTGCTTTACTTAAGGTATGCCGTAGCCTTGGGAGGCAGAGTGCTTACCAGCATTGAGAACATGAACATTGCCTAGCTCTCTTCGTCACTCCGGCTCCAACAGAACCATATTTATCATTATATTTTTATTGAATCGTGAAGAATGGCACTAATGGTTACCGCATAGTTAGAGGGTGCATATCAACCACTCAAATCCGGCTGACCCAGTGGCAGCAACGAGGTATATTAATTGTGAATGCTCTATTATCTATACGCAGCACATGCTGGCTACTTATCCTTCTTGTCACACCTGTTTTTTTGTCCACTTCTGCGCTTGCTGGCAAGCTTGCGGATCCGGTCAATCAAACCAGCAAAGGCATCGCCGTTAAAGGCTACGATATGGTGGCCTACTTTGTCGATAGCCAGCCAACCAAAGGCGACCCAGCGATTACCTATGAATGGAACGGCGCCACTTGGCGTTTCGCCAGCACTGAACACCGCGACCTGTTTGCAAATGAACCGGAAAAATATGCGCCGCAATATGGAGGCTACTGCGCATACGGGGTAAGCCAGGGCGCTACCGTGTCGTTTGACCCCAATGCCTGGACCATTGTTGATGACAAGCTTTACCTCAATCTCAGCAAGCGTATCCAGAAAAAATGGGAAAAGGACATTCCTGGATATATTGACTTGGCTAATCAAAAATGGCCCGACCTCATTACCAGCCAATAATTATCCTGTATTGAGCAAAACAATTAGGCTAAGGTATGCATACTGGCCGGTTGCCAGTCCAATTTGTTTCTAACAACCCCCTGCATGGAGAAAATAAAATGAAATCAATAATATTACGTCTCATCACAGCATTGGCTGTGTCCGCCATATTCATTAGCGGTGGCGCTCTGGCCGGTAACGAGCTCGTAATGCAAAAGGTAACCAGCAGCGATACCATTCAACTTGCTTCCGGCTCTCACAACCCCTGTGGCCACGACGACGAGCACAAAAAATCAAAGTCCAAGAAACATGGCAAAGATCATAAAAATGCCTGCAACCCCTGCGGTGATTCAAACAACCCTTGCGGTAAAAACCCCTGTGCAAGCAACCCCTGTGATCATACCGCGCTCGATGACAACAGTCTGTCACTAGCCGCCAGGTAAACCAAAACAAGCGCGTTTAAAAGGGGGCATAAAGCCCCCTTTTTTATTGGTTACACCATGCACTGCGCTATAATAGCCGTTTTCAGCTCCGGCCTTTTTACTCCCTTATGCATAGCCTTCGCAATCTCAATATTGTTACCGCTGCCTGCGCTGTATTAGGTGTTATCGTCCTTCTGTTGAGTTACTACGGGCCGGTTACAAAGAATGGTATCCCTGAATTCTTACTGTTAATTTTAATGTTCGCAGAGTTCATTGCTATCGCCGGCCTGATCGGCGTCATCATGGCAGTAAAACAAATCAGGCTCAACGGCAGCAGTATGCCAACCGTCCTTTCCGGTCTCTCATGCCTGTTATTCGCTATCGCCTTTGCCACCTTTGGCTTCTCTATCTGGGGCACCTATATCAGTTCCTAGGTATTCCGCCGCATTGTCCTGGACAGGCTAAAGCCCCCTTTAAATCAGCCGATAAATAGAAAATAGCTATAGAGTTATAGATAGCTATAGGCTAACAGTTAGATATTGACAATCAATTTTACCAATAGCATGGTTTACGCTCTAATAGGATCCAAGACTGACAAAACTAATGGAGATAGACATGAGTAAGACCATATTAACCACCTCATCTGGCGCCCCCATCAGCGATGATCAAAATTCGCTCACTGCCGGCGCACGCGGCCCCATTGTTATTCAAGACTGGCAACTGATCGAAAAACTCGCCCATTTCAACCGTGAACGGATCCCAGAGCGCGTCGTTCATGCCAAGGGGTCTGGCGCCCATGGCACCTTCACCCTGAGCAAGGATCTGTCTGACTACACTATCGCAGACTACCTTAACGGTGCAGGCAAACAAAGCGATGTCTTTGTGCGTTTTTCCACCGTCGGTGGAGAAAGCGGATCTGCCGATGCCGAACGCGACCCTCGAGGCTTTGCCATTAAGTTTTACACCCAGCAAGGCAATCACGATATCGTCGGCAACAACACCCCGGTATTTTTCTTGCGCGACCCAATCAAGTTCCCAGACTTTATTCACACTCAAAAACGTAATCCGGCAACCAACTGTAAAGATGCCGAGGCCGTATGGGACTTTTGGTCGCTGAACCCGCAAGCCATGCATCAAGTCACCATCTTGTTTTCGGATCGCGGGGTACCGTTAAATTATCGCCATATGAACGGCTATGGCTCACATACCTATTCCATGTGGAACAGCAAAGGCGAGCGCTTTTGGGTCAAATGGCACTTCAAAACGGCGCAAGGCATTCAGTGCATGACAGAAGAACAATCACGCAAGATGTGCGGGATTGACCCCGATCATGCTCAACGTGATCTCTTTGCTGCGATTGCAGACGGCAACTTCCCTCGTTGGAATGTCAAAATCCAGATCATGCCGGAAGCCGATGCCGACAGCTATAAAATCAATCCCTTTGATTTAACCAAGGTATGGTCACATTCTGACTACCCTTTGATTGATATTGGCACATTAGAACTCAACAAAAATGTCGACAACTATTTTGCTGAAACCGAACAGTCGGCGTTTGCACCCAGCAACCTTGTCCCCGGTATCGGTGCATCGCCTGACAAGATGTTGCAGGCGCGTTTGTTTGCCTATCAGGACGCCCACCGTTACCGTATTGGCGCTAACTATAATGATCTTCCTGTCAACTACCCGCGCGCCTGCGGAGCAGCCAATTATCAGCGTGCTGGTGCAATGGCAGGAACACGTTGTCCATTTGATCAAGGCGTCACCAATAGCGCTTTAAGTAGCACCAACTATGGCCCCAACAGTAAAGGCGGGCCGGCCGAAGATGCGGCCGTTGCCGAGCCACCATTGAATATCAGCGGCACTGTCGATCGCCACGACCACCGAGCTGATGCCGATGATTACAGTCAAGCGGGAGATTTATATCGCATTATGAGTGACGATCAAAAGCAACAACTGGTGAGCAACATTGCTGGCGCATTAGGCGGCGCATCCAAAGCAGTGCAAGCACGCATGTTGCCGCACTTCGACAAGTGTGACCCGGCTTATGGACAGGGTATTCGTGACGCTATGAAATAAAAGGCAACAAGTCCAGGTCCGCATTATGCGGGCCTGGCATTATTGCCAAGAGGTGATTGTATGAACACTGTCATGAGAAAATTCTACCTTGCCATCGGCGCGTTCGCGACCATGCTGGGAATTATTGGTATCTTTCTTCCCCTGATGCCAACGACCTGTTTTCTTCTGATCGCCGCCTGGGCCTTTGCCAAATCATCGCCGGCAGCCTACCAAAGGCTATTGGCCAACCCGCATCTTGGTCCACGCATTCACGATTGGCAACAACACCGTATTATTTCGCGCCGGGCAAAGCGTGTGGCAACGGTTTCTATTCTTGCCAGCTTCGCGCTATCCATGCTGATAGTGAAAGACTCAAGCATCAGCCTTATCGCCCTCTCCAGCATAATGATCGGCTTACTATGGTTTATTCACTCTCGCCCGAGTGAAGCCACCTCTAACCCTGGCGAGGCGGCCGATACTATCGGGCCCAGCGCACATTCTTAGCCCGGATTTCCATTACCGAAAATTTACCCAGAGCGGCGGCTTTCCCGTTTGCAAATCAATCAGCTTATTCACTAGCAAACACAAGACTGTTCTACGGCAAAGAACCTGTAACAAAAATAACAAGGCATTAGCCCATCAACAGCGACGCCCATTACGACCGACCTTGACTTAAAAAAGACGGCCCGCATCTAGCTCGCCCCGTCAACAGAACAGGGCTGTGCCAATCAAGCCTGATTCGCATAAAATCACGTGTTACAAGCCATTATGCGTTAAGGTGAAACATGGCATGCGACATACATTATTTGCAATGCTTTAACGTTGGTCTCGATGATTATTGTAGTAATCAGTGTTTTGCTCACACCATTGTATAAAATGGTTTTGAAACATGACATGCGGGGTTTTCTTGCACTCCTTACCTAAGGATAGACGACAGACTCTGGCCAAGGTCTCTCTCGAAGCGGACGTGCTACGCGGTAGCGGCGAGTGGACGGTATTTCATTTGCACGCCGTAGAGCAATCACTATCAAACCTGTCCTGGCCCGGAACAGGGACTGTTCAGATTGATATGCACGATGTCAGCGCGCTGGATACCGCAGGCGCCTGGCTGCTGCACCGCACAGCTTTTCAGCTAACACAAACAGGACTGTCGGTTTTCATCAAGGGTTTGTCGCCAAAGGCGCAGACACTGTACGAGTACGTTAGCCGCCGCGGCGGCGTGCCAGGGCAATTGCCCAAAGCGGTCAGGCCGGGGCCAATCGAACGCATAGGCCGCTCTGGTATCGAGGAACTAAACAAAAATATCGGCTTACTCGCCTTCATTGGCGAAACAGCTGCGACAGCGGCCCCCTTGTTACTTTCGCCGCTGCGAGTTCGCTGGCAGATGGTGTTGCGGGAACTGGGCGAGGCTGGCTATAAGGCATTGCCTATCGTTGGCATGCTCGCCTTCCTGCTCGGTGTGGTGATCGCCTATCAGGGCGGCGACCAATTACGCTTGTATGGCGCTAATATTTTCATTGCTGACCTGGTCGGCCTGTCCATGTTGCGGGAGCTGGCACCACTGATTGCGGCCATCATCGTCGCCGGCCGCACCGGTTCGGCCTATACCGCACAGATTGGCACCATGAAAGTAACGGATGAGATCGATGCCCTGCGCACCATGGCCATCACCCCCATCGAATGGTTGGTGATACCGAAGTTGATAGCGCTGGTTATCGCACTGCCGTTGTTGACCGTTTACGCCGATATTATGGGAATATTCGGCGGCATGGTAATGGCCAATGTCATGTTGGGGCTTAGTATGCCTACCTTTCTCGACCGCCTGGTGGAAGCGGTAAGCTTGCAGTCATATCTAACCGGCCTCGGCAAGGCGCCTGTGTTTGCGATCATTATCGCCATGGTCGGTTGTTTTCAAGGCTTTCAGGTAGCTGGCAGCGCTGAAAGCGTGGGCCGGCAAACCACTATCAGCGTTGTTCAATCTATCTTTTGGGTCATCGTTATTGATGCGCTGTTCTCTGTGGCGTTCAGTCAATTGGGACTCTAACTATGCTTGCCGGGACAAGCAATAATAAGCTGGTCGTCGAAGTCAAAGAGATGACCACCCGCTTTGGTGACAAGCTGGTGCATGACCGCATAAACCTGAACGTTTGTCGCGGTGAAATTCTAGCCATTGTCGGTGGCAGTGGCAGTGGCAAATCCACCTTGTTACGGGAAATGGTGATGTTGCAGAAACCGACATCCGGTTCTGTTCGGGTACTCGGCGAAGATGCCACCGGGCTGGCCGACGCGCCGGCGTTGGCCTTGCGTCGCCGCATCGGCGTATTATTCCAGTATGGCGCCCTATTCGGCGGCCTGACTGTATTGCAAAACGTCGCAGCGCCGTTGCGCGAGCATACCCAATTGAGCCATGCTCTGATCGATGAGATAGCCATGATGAAACTCAGATTGACAGGGCTGTCGCCGGACACCGGCGCCTTGTTTCCCAGCCAACTGAGTGGTGGCATGCGCAAGCGCGCAGCACTGAGCCGAGCCATCGCCCTCGACCCCGAACTGTTGTTCCTCGATGAACCGACTTCGGGTCTCGACCCGGTAACCGCCGATGCGCTGGATGAACTGGTGCTGCAATTGAAAGCCTCGCTAGGGCTTACCATCGTTATAGTAACCCACGATATCGATAGCCTGTGGCGCGTGGCAGACCGCGCAGTACTGCTGGGCGATAGCTGTATACTGGCTGCCGGAACGGTAGCAGAGATCGTTCAGTCCAAAGATTCGCGCATCATCTCATTCTTTCAGGGACCGCGCGGCCGGGCAGCCCGGGGGATAGTATGAATGCCAAGGTAAGTTATGTTGCAGTCGGCCTCTTTGTCCTGGCATTGGGCGTGGCGCTGATTGCCAGCATACTCTGGATCAGCACAGGTGGTCCACGCCAAGTCTATGATTTATACGTCGCCTATATGACTGACTCCGTCTCCGGTGTCAGTCGCGACGGGGCGGTCAAATACCGCGGTGTGGAAGTCGGTAAGGTGAGCGAACTCGCACTGGATCCCGACAACCCTGAACGTGTGCGTGTACTGCTGAAAATTGAACGGGGCACGCCGATCAAGGAAGACACCTTTGCCACGCTAGAGATGCAGGGTTTGACCGGGCTGGCCTACATCAGCCTGGTCGGTGGCAGCCAGCAATCGCCGCCCTTACGCGCAAAAAAAGGCCAAGCGTATCCTGAAATCCCGAGCAAACCCTCACGACTGGAACAACTCAGCACCACGGTGTTTAGTCTATTAGCAACGCTGGCTGAGACCAGCAGTCGTTTGAGCGCGCTATTAGACCAAACCAACCGGCACGAACTTGGACAAACCCTGGCCAACCTGCAGTCCTTTACCCACATGCTCACTAGTGAGTCGCAAACTATTGCCCAGGCGCTGGGGGATTTTTCTGTGGCGATGCGCAATACGCAGCAAGCGAGCGTACGCTTGCCGGCCTTGGTGGCACACCTTGATCAAGCCGCAATAACTGTGACAGACATGGCCAATGAAGTGGCGGCAACCAGCCTCAAGGTAACGGAAGTAGGAAGCAATTTTGCGGAGGCGGGGGCAAAGATGGCAGAGGCAGGAACCGTCGTTACCGAGCTCGGCTCTAATTTAAATCAGAGTATTACCAGCGGTGGTCAGCGCTTGGAGCAATTTACTCGCGATACATTACCAGAAGCCCAACTGTTGGTACATGAGCTACGCCAGGCTGCCGCAAGTCTGCGCCGTTTGATTGAGCAATTGGAGTCGAATCCCAGCATTCTGTTGTATGGTGCACCGCAACCACTGCCGGGACCGGGTGAATAACTTAAGCAATTATAAGGGACAACGATGCAGAAAACCCAATCAGCTAGTATGTTATTGATAACGCTAATCAGCGTAAACCTCGTACTAGCCGGGTGCGCATCTTTGGGCGGCCAGGGGAAACATATCCCCGCCAAAACCTATCTAATACAAATAGCAGAGAAAGCTGCTGCACAGCAAACAGCAGATACTGCATGCTTGACGCTTGTAGTGAACGGTATGCGCGCGGCTCCAGGGTTCACTACATCACGTATAGCCTATATGCAAAAAGAGTATCAGCTGGATTATTTTAGCCTTCATCAATGGGCCGATACGCCTGCTAATATGCTTACCACGATTATTGCTCACAGGCTAGGTGGCAGTCATTTGTTTCGCGCCGTGGTCGAGCCGCCGGCAGCAATCACGGCAGATTTACGTTTGGACAGTGAGCTACTACAGTTGCAGCAGACCTTCACAGATGAACTAAGCGTGGTGCAGCTGCAACTACAGGTGCAGCTTATTGACCTGCACAGCCGCAATATCGTGGCCAGCCGCACACTTTCCTTCAGCGAAACCAGCTCTGAAAACACGCCCTACGGCGGCGTTGTCGCCGCCAATCGAGCCGTGACACGGCTAATGCCGGAATTGGTAAGCTTTATCGGCAAAGCCAGCCATGATCTCGCCTTGAGCTGCCGCGGCTAACCGCCATTACAGACGATGCAGCGAGTGAGTTGTTATCAGTCCTGGGCAAAGTTTTATATAGATTGCGTTTGTCCGCACTCCATGTACTAAAATTATACTTTTATTAGGACAAAAAAAAGCCCCAACTCGAAAGAGTTGGGGCTTCGTGTTTAAAGCCTGGCAGTGTCCTACTTTCACATGGGGAAACCCCACACTATCATCGGCGCTGAGCAATTTCACTTCTGAGTTCGGGATGGGATCAGGTGGTACCCACTCGCTATGGCCGCCAGGCAAACTTTAGATTGGATGATTCCTCATCCAATCACAATTTGAGAAGCAGTAACAACTTATTCAGGTATGTCAGCAAAACCTATGTTTACCAAAATTATTTTGGTGTTATATGGTCAAGCCTCACGGCCAATTAGTACTGGTTAGCTTCATACATTACTGCACTTCCACACCCAGCCTATCAACGTCGTAGTCTCCGACGGACCTTGTGGAGTCTTAAAGACTCAGGGAGATCTAATCTTGAGGGGGGCTTCCCGCTTAGATGCTTTCAGCGGTTATCCTGTCCGTATTTAGCTACCCGGCAATGCCACTGGCGTGACAACCGGAACACCAGAGATACGTCCACTCCGGTCCTCTCGTACTAGGAGCAGCTCCTCTCAAATCTCCAACGCCTACGGCAGATAGGGACCGAACTGTCTCACGACGTTCTAAACCCAGCTCGCGTACCACTTTAAATGGCGAACAGCCATACCCTTGGGACCGACTACAGCCCCAGGATGTGATGAGCCGACATCGAGGTGCCAAACTCCCCCGTCGATATGAACTCTTGGGAGGAATCAGCCTGTTATCCCCGGAGTACCTTTTATCCGTTGAGCGATGGCCCTTCCATACAGAACCACCGGATCACTAAGACCTGCTTTCGCACCTGCTCGACGTGTCTGTCTCGCAGTTAAGCACCCTTATGCCTTTGCACTAAGCGGACGATTTCCGACCGTCCTTAGGGTACCTTCGTGCTCCTCCGTTACTCTTTAGGAGGAGACCGCCCCAGTCAAACTACCCACCATACACTGTCCCCGATCCGGATAACGGACCTGGGTTAGAACTCGAAGTACACCAGGGTGGTATTTCAAGGACGGCTCCACCAGAACTGGCGTCCTGGTTTCAAAGCCTCCCACCTATCCTACACAAGTATACTCAGAGTCCAGTGCAAAGCTGTAGTAAAGGTTCACGGGGTCTTTCCGTCTTGCCGCGGGTACGCTGCATCTTCACAGCGAGGTCAATTTCGCTGAGTCTCTGGTGGAGACAGTGTGGCCATCGTTACGCCATTCGTGCAGGTCGGAACTTACCCGACAAGGAATTTCGCTCGATTATTCCTAACTGTTTCCAGAAAGGTCGGACTTTATCTTGAGCGTCCGCGGTTCATCTGCGACGCAATGTTCCGAATCTCTTCGAGACCTTGCTCTTGCAGATGCTCGCCTTTTTCCATCATCAAAAGAATACGACGGAATTTCCTGAAGTCGATATTCTTTTTCGATTTCAAAGGATGCTTCATGAAGAACGGGATAATGCGTTCAAGAAGATGATTGATACTTCTTACCCGATAGGCCATCCGGTCGCCGTGGTTGACTCGAACCACGCCACATCCAAAATGGTCTTTCAGTGCATGGAGTACCTTGACATCCTGCTTGTGTTGTACGACGGTGAATTCCGGTAATACCTGGTATCCAGTCGCCATTTCCCTGTGAGGATTGATACTCACATGAAAACAGCCTTCACCATCAACAAACCCCACTATCCACTGTGCTTCTAGGTGCATCAGACTCTCCCGAACGTTAAGTCTCTGAGGATTCCTGACGCATACAGCATTTCGACTTCTTGACAGCCTTCGATAGATGATCAATCTGCCTGCAGATTGATGCCTGGCTGAAAATAGTGTCGAAACCCGTCAGGCCTTTCCTGCGGATTGTCCCCATGTCGTCTGGATTTTTACTGAAGAACATGTTGTTCAACGAGTACCAGTCCGTTTTGGAGGAGTTTCCCGCATATGGTTCGGTTTTACTAAGGCTAGCGTTACTTAACCTTAGGACCGTTATAGTTACGGCCGCCGTTTACCGGGGCTTCGATCAAGAGCTTCGTCCGAAGACTAACCCCATCAATTAACCTTCCGGCACCGGGCAGGCGTCACACCCTATACGTCCTCTTACGAGTTTGCAGAGTGCTATGTTTTTAGTAAACAGTCGC